>NZ_CP023507.1:0-627500 GCF_002386345.1 Streptococcus oralis
TGTCTTGGTTATTCCAACAGATGAAGAATTGGTGATTGCACGCGATGTTGAGCGCTTGAAAAAATAAGTAAATACACGTAAAATTTGATTGTAAAAAGAAGTTGGGAAAGAGATTTTCCAGCTTTTTTTATGTAGAAAATGTCTAAAACCTTGCTGTTATTGGCTTTTTCAAAAAATATGGTATAATAGTAGTAATTTAATAGATGGAGTTGAGTTTTGAAGAAAAGCTTTCGTGTAAAAAGAGAGAAAGATTTTAAGGCGATTTTCAAGGACGGAACAAGTTTTGCCAATCGAAAATTTGTTGTCTACCAATTGGAAAACCAGCAAAACCATTTTCGAGTAGGACTGTCCGTCAGCAAAAAGCTGGGGAATGCAGTTACCAGAAATCAAATCAAGAGACGAATCCGGCACATTCTACAAAGTGTAAAAGGGAGTTTAGTAGAGCATGTTGATTTTGTCGTGATTGCCCGAAAAGGGGTGGAAACCTTGGAATATGCAGAGATGGAGAAAAACCTACTCCACGTATTAAAGTTATCAAAGATTTACCAGGAAGGAAATGGGAGTGAAAAAGAAACTACAGTTGACTAGTTTGTTGGGCCTGTCCTTGTTTATCATGACAGCCTGTGCAACAAATGGTACAGCTAGCGATATAACAGCAGATTCGACAGACTTTTGGAGCAAATTCGTCTATTTTTTTGCTGAAATTATCCGCTTTTTGTCCTTTGATATTAGTATCGGAGTGGGGATTATTCTCTTCACGATTTTGATCCGGACGATTTTATTGCCGGTCTTTCAGACACAGATGGTTGCCTCTAGAAAAATGCAAGAGGCTCAACCGCGCATCAAGGCTTTGCGAGAGCAATACCCAGGTCGTGATATGGAAAGTAGAACCAAGCTAGACCAGGAGATGCGTAAGGTTTATAAAGAGTTAGGAATCAAACATTCATCCTCTCTCTGGCCAATTTTAATACAAATGCCGGTTCTCTTGGCGCTCTTTCAAGCCTTGAGTCGAGTAGACTTTTTGAAAACAGGTCACTTTTTATGGATTAATTTGGGAGGAGTAGATACAAGTTTTGTCCTTCCGATTTTGGCGGCAGTCTTTACCTTCTTGAGTAGCTGGTTATCGAATAAAGCTTTGTCCGAAAAAAGTGGAGCTACGACAGGGATGATGTATGGTATGCCTGTATTGATCTTTGTTTTTGCCATCTCCGCCCCAAGTGGTGTAGCCTTGTACTGGGCCGTATCCAATGCTTACCAAGTTCTGCAAACCTATTTTTTGAACAATCCTTTCAAGATTATTGCTGAAAGAGAAGCAGTGGCGCAAGCAGAAAAAGATTTAGAAGGCAAGAAGAGAAGAGCTTTGAAAAAAGCACAGAAAAAGAAAAAATAAGGAGGAATCTGGTAATGGTATTATTTACAGGTTCAACGGTTGAAGAAGCAATCCAAAAAGGATTGAAAGAATTAGACATTCCAAGAATGAAGGCCCACATCAAGGTCGTTTCAAAAGAGAAAAAAGGATTCTTAGGCTTGTTTGGTAAGAAGCCGGCTCAAGTTGATATCGAAGCGATTAGTGAAACGACAGTGATCAAAGCCAATCAGCAGGCCATTAAAGGGGTTCCAAAAGAAGTCAATGAAAAAAATGAACCCGTGAAAACAGTAAGTGAAGCAACTGTTGATTTGGGGCATGTAGTTGAAGCGATTAAGAAGATTGAAGAAGAAGGTCAAGGTGTTTCTGAAGAGGTCAAGGCTGAAATCCTGAAAAATGAAAAACATGCCAGCACGATTTTGGAAGAAACAGGTCATATTTCAATTTTAAATGATTTGGAACCAGAGGATACTGCCGAGGAAGTGGAATCTGCTCCAGAAAAAGAAACTGAAACGCAGGAAGCAACAAGCCAATCTTTGAAAGATTTAGGCTTGAAAGTAGAACCAAGTTATGACATCGAACAAGTGGCAACTGAAGTAGCTAACTACGTTCAAACCATTGTAGATGATATGGATGTTGAAGGGACGATTTCAAGTGACTACAATCGCCGCACCATCAATCTTCAAATTGACACGAATGAACCAGGCCGTATTATCGGCTATCACGGAAAAGTCTTGAAAGCTCTTCAACTATTGGCGCAAAATTACCTTTATAATCGCTATTCAAGAACTTTCTACATTACGATTAACGTCAATGATTATGTTGAACACCGTGCAGAAGTCTTGCAAACCTACGCTCAAAAATTAGCGAATCGCGTTTTGGAGGAAGGTCGTAGCCAGCAAACAGATCCAATGTCGAATAGCGAACGCAAGATTATCCATCGCATTATTTCACGCATGGATGGAGTGACCAGTTATTCTGAGGGTGATGAGCCAAATCGCTATGTTGTCGTAGATACAGAATAAACAAAATCAGGCTTGACCTGATTTTTTGCTAGAAAAAAGGAGAAAAGACCGATGATGGAAACCATCAGAAACTATCTATCTTACGCGGGGATCCAGTATCGTAATCCAGATAAGTCTGGAGATGAGCGAGAGAAGATGCTGGAATTGCGCCACAAAGGCCAGGAGGCTCGTAAGGCTTTTACAAATCTGGCCAAGGACTTCCAAGCAAGTCATCCAGAATGGCAACTTCAACAGACTAGTCAGTGGATGAATCAAGCGCAGCGCTTGCGACCGCATTTCTGGGCCTATCTACAGAGAGAGGGGCAGGTAACAGAACCCATGTTGGCGCTGCGTTTGTATGGGAAACCCTCAGATTTTGGGATTTCCTTAGAAGTCAGCTTCATTGAGCGCAAGAAAGATGAACAGACTTTAGACAAGCAAGCCAAGGTTTTAGAACTTCCAGTGGTAGAAGGAATTTATTATCTAGTCTACTCAAATGGGGAAAGTCATAAGGTGGAGGCTACTGAGGAGAACCGTCGCACTTTACGCGAGAAGGTACGCAATCAGGAAATCCGTAAAGTTTTGGTAAAGTCGGATGTTTCTTTTATTGAAAATCAAACATTAGCAGAGATTTTAGAAAAATTAGAAGAAACTTATACTCGCCTACTTCCTTACTATGAGGTGACGAGGAAGTAAAATTTCTCAAAAATATCATAAATCGTTCAGTCCAAGAGTGAACAGTCCGCTGTGTAATTCTTGGTCTTTTTGTTTGTGTTTTCAAAATATATAATAAAGTTACAAAAACAATTCAAATAAAGGAGAACAGTTATGGAAGTCATTTCAAGTGTTCTAAATTGGTTTTCTAGCAATATTTTGCAGAATCCCGCATTTTTCGTGGGTCTCTTGGTACTAATTGGGTATGCGCTTTTGAAAAAGCCAGCTCATGAAGTCTTTTCAGGATTTGTAAAAGCGACAGTTGGTTATATGTTGCTGAACGTTGGTGCGGGAGGCTTGGTTACCACTTTCCGTCCGATCTTGGCAGCGCTCAACTTTAAATTTCAAATTGGTGCGGCAGTTATCGACCCTTACTTTGGACTAGCAGCCGCAAATAACAAAATTGCAGCTGAGTTTCCTGATTTTGTCGGAACTGCAACAACAGCCCTTTTGATCGGTTTCGGGGTCAATATTCTGCTAGTGGCTTTCCGTAAACTCACCAAAGTGAGAACTCTCTTTATCACAGGGCATATCATGGTGCAACAAGCAGCAACTGTTTCTCTTATGGTTCTCTTCTTGGTTCCACAATTGCGCAATGCTTACGGTACAGCGGCTATCGGAATTATCTGTGGACTTTACTGGGCAATTAGCTCAAACATGACTGTTGAAGCAACTCAACGTTTGACTGGTGGGGGTGGCTTTGCGATTGGTCACCAACAACAATTTGCTATTTGGTTTGTAGATAAAATCGCAGGACGTTTTGGTAAGAAGGAAGAAAGTCTAGACAATATTAAATTGCCTAAATTCCTCTCTATCTTTCATGATACAGTAGTTGCCTCTGCGACCTTGATGCTGGTCTTCTTTGGTGCTATTCTCTTGATCTTGGGACCAGAAATCATGTCAAATAAAGAAGTAATCACTTCAGGAACCTTGTTCAATCCTGCTAAGCAAGACTTCTTCATGTATATTATCCAAACAGCCTTCACCTTCTCAGTTTACTTGTTTATCTTGATGCAAGGTGTCCGCATGTTCGTATCTGAGTTGACAAATGCCTTCCAAGGTATCTCAAGTAAGCTTTTGCCAGGTTCATTCCCAGCGGTGGACGTTGCAGCTTCTTATGGATTTGGCTCTCCAAACGCTGTTTTGTCAGGTTTTGCCTTTGGTTTGATTGGTCAATTGATTACAATCGTTCTACTCATCGTCTTCAAAAATCCTATCCTTATCATCACAGGATTTGTACCGGTATTCTTTGATAATGCAGCTATCGCCGTTTACGCTGATAAACGTGGTGGTTGGAAAGCGGCAGTTATCTTGTCCTTTATCTCAGGTGTACTTCAAGTTGCCCTTGGTGCTCTTTGCGTAGCCCTTCTCGACTTGGCGGCTTATGGTGGTTACCATGGAAATATCGACTTTGAATTCCCATGGCTTGGATTTGGCTACATCTTCAAATACCTTGGTATTATTGGTTATGTGCTTGTTTGCCTCTTCTTGCTTGTCATTCCTCAAATTCAATTTGCCAAAGCTAAAGATAAAGAAAAATACTATAACGGCGAAGTACAAGAAGAAGCTTAGAATTTAGAAAAGGAGAAATAAAATGGTTAAAGTATTAGCAGCATGTGGAAATGGTATGGGTTCATCAATGGTTATCAAGATGAAGGTGGAAAATGCGCTCCGCAAGCTAAACCAAACAGACTTTACAGTAAACTCATGCAGTGTCGGCGAAGCTAAAAGTTTGGCAGCTGGCTATGATATCGTTATCGCCTCTCTTCACCTGATCCAAGAATTGGAAGGGAGAACAAATGGGAAGTTAATTGGGCTTGACAACTTGATGGATGATAAAGAAATCACTGAAAAACTCAGTCAGGCACTATAGAAGGTTGGAGGGGGCTGGACAGAAACTGTGAAGACTGGGTTCTGTCCTAGTCCCTCTTTACATAAAGGAGGCAACTATGAATTTAAAACAGGCTTTGATTGAAAATAATTCAATTCGATTGGGACTTGAGGCGGCTGATTGGAAAGAAGCAGTTAAGTTAGCGGTGGAACCCTTGATTGAAAGTGGCGCAATTTTACCAGAGTACTATGATGCGATTATTGAGTCAACAGAAGAATATGGTCCCTACTATATTTTAATGCCAGGGATGGCTATGCCCCATGCTAGGCCAGAGGCAGGTGTTCAGCGGGATGCTTTTTCACTGATTACCTTGCAAAAATCAGTTGTTTTTTCAGATGGAAAAGAAGTATCCGTCTTACTAGCTTTGGCTGCGACAAGCTCAAAGATTCATACAAGTGTAGCGATTCCACAAATTATTGCCTTGTTTGAGTTGGAAGATTCCATTGCCCGCTTACAAGGATGCCAGAGCAAAGAAGAAGTTTTGGATATGATTGAAGAATCAAAAAATAGTCCATACCTCGAAGGCTTGGACTTGGAAAGCTAAAAAGGAGTAGGAAGATGACAAAAAGAATACCAAATTTACAAGTTGCACTAGACCATTCAGATTTGCAAGGCGCCATTAAGGCTGCTGTAGCTGTTGGTCATGAAGTGGATATCATCGAAGCTGGTACTGTTTGCCTACTTCAAGTAGGGAGCGAATTAGTAGAAGTCTTGCGTAGCCTTTTCCCAGATAAGATCATCGTTGCAGACACCAAGTGTGCGGATGCTGGTGGAACGGTTGCCAAGAATAATGCTGTACGTGGAGCGGACTGGATGACTTGTATCTGCTGTGCAACCATTCCGACTATGGAAGCTGCTCTTAAAGCCATCACAGCTGAACGTGGAGATAGAGGTGAAATCCAAATCGAACTTTATGGAGACTGGACTTTTGAACAGGCTCAACTCTGGCTTGATGCGGGAATTTCCCAAGCAATCTATCACCAATCTCGTGATGCCCTGCTTGCTGGGGAAACTTGGGGCGAAAAAGATCTAAACAAGGTCAAAAAATTGATTGATATGGGCTTCCGTGTGTCTGTTACGGGAGGACTGGATGTGGACACACTCAAACTCTTTGAAGGAGTGGATGTCTTTACCTTTATCGCAGGTCGCGGAATTACCGAGGCAGCAGATCCAGCAGGCGCAGCACGTGCCTTTAAGGACGAAATCAAACGAATTTGGGGGTAATCTATGGCACGTCCAATTGGAATCTATGAAAAAGCTACACCCAAGCATTTTACTTGGTTGGAACGCTTGAATTTTGCAAAAGAATTGAGCTTCGACTTTGTTGAAATGTCGATTGACGAGCGTGATGAACGTTTGGCTCGTCTTGATTGGAGCAAGGAAGAACGATTGGAAATCGTGAAAGCCATCTATGAAACAGGAATCCGAATTCCGTCCATCTGTTTTTCAGGTCATCGTCGCTATCCAATGGGTTCAAACGATCCAGTTCTAGAAGAAAAATCGCTGGAACTGATGAAAAAATGTATCGAACTAGCTCAGGATTTGGGAGTTCGTACGATTCAGTTAGCTGGTTATGACGTTTATTATGAGGAAAAGTCCCCTCAAACACGTGAACGTTTCATCAAAAACCTCAGACAAGCTTGTGTCTGGGCGGAGGAAGCTCAGGTCATCTTAGCTATTGAAATTATGGATGATCCTTTTATTAATAGCATTGAAAAGTACTTGGCTGTTGAAAAAGAGATTGATTCACCTTATCTTTTTGTTTATCCAGATATTGGTAATGTCTCAGCTTGGCATAATGACGTTTACAGTGAATTTTATATCGGGCACCATGCCCTTGCAGCCCTCCACCTCAAGGATACCTATCCCGTGACCGAAACTTCAAAAGGACAATTCCGAGATGTTCCTTTTGGAACTGGCTGCGTCAACTGGGAAGCAGCTTTTGATATTTTGAAAAAGACCAACTATAATGGTCCTTTCCTAATCGAGATGTGGTCTGAAAACTGTGAAACAGTAGAAGAAACCAAAGTGGCTATCAAAGAAGCACAAGATTTCCTCTACCCATTAATAAAGAAAGCGGGTTTGATGTAAGATGAATCAAGTAATCAATGATATGAGAAAGCGTGTCTGCGAAGCTAATCAATCTCTTCCTAAACACGGCTTGGTTAAATTCACATGGGGCAATGTCTCAGAAGTGAATCGTGAGCTAGGCGTGATTGTTATCAAGCCATCGGGAGTAGATTATGATAAATTGACTCCTGAAAACATGGTGGTGACAGATTTGGATGGGAAGGTACTTGAAGGTGATTTGAGACCATCTTCCGACCTACCAACTCACGTGGAATTATATAAAGCTTGGCCTACCATTGGTAGTGTGGTTCATACTCACTCGACAGAAGCAGTGGGTTGGGCACAGGCGGGACGTGATATTCCATTTTATGGGACCACACATGCCGACTATTTTTATGGACCAATTCCTTGTGCTCGTAGCTTGACTCAGGATGAAGTTGAAGTAGCGTATGAAAAGGATACAGGTTTGGTCATTCTGGAAGAATTTGAACGTCGCGGTCTCAATCCGGTTGAAGTACCAGGGATTGTCGTTCGCAACCACGGTCCATTCACATGGGGCAAGAACCCTGAAAATGCAGTTTACCATTCAGTGGTTCTCGAAGAAGTTTCCAAGATGAACCGTTTCACAGAGCAAATCAATCCAAGAGTTGAACCTGCACCACAGCACATATTGGAAAAACATTACCAAAGAAAGCATGGACCAAATGCCTACTATGGTCAAAAATAAAAAACGGGCAATTGAAAAGAGGCTTGGAGGTATCTAGGCCTCGCTTTTGCAATAAACCTGAAAAGCAAACGAGCCCAATGATAAATATTATCATTGAAATATTTTTATTAAAGTGCTATGATAGGGAGACTGTTTGATTGATTGGTCCCGAATAATAGGAGGATAAGATGGTATTAGATAAAACGAGTTGTGAGCTATTGATGTACCTCCTGGATCAAGAATCTCCCAAAACGATTATGACCATTTCCAAAGATTTGGGTCAATCAAGGAGAAAGGTCTATTATCACGTTGATAAAATTAATGATGCATTGGGCAATCCTGAACACCACCTTGTTAGCCTTCCTCGTATTGGTATCTACTTAACGGAGGAGCAGAGACTTGCTTGTCAGCAACTTTTATCCGAAGTTGACTCCTACGATTATGTGATGAGCGGGGAAGAACGCATGCAGATGATGTTATTTTGGATTGGAATTTCCAAAGAACGCATCACTGTCGAAAAACTGATGGAATTAACAGAAGTTTCGCGGAACACCGTTTTGAATGATCTCAATACCATCCGTTACCAGTTAAGCCTAGAACAGTATCAGGTAACCCTGCAAGTAAGTAAATCACAAGGTTATTATCTTAGCGCCCACCCCTTAAATAAAATTCAGCATCTTCAATCGCTCTTATACCATATCTTTATGGAAGGAAATGGAGCTTTTGTTACCATTCTTGAAGATAAGATAAAGGATAGATTCCAAGGAGAGTTGCTTTTGTCTAGACAAATGCATCAATTTCTCAAGGAGCAAGTCCCTCTGGTTGAACAGGATTTAGGGAAAAAAATAAATCATCATGAAGTGACCTTTATGTTGCGAGTGCTTCCTTATCTGCTTTTAAGTTGTGATAATATCACGCGTCATCAAGAAAAGCATCAGGATATTGATCAAGATTTTTCCTTGATTCGTAAGAGAATAGAGTACAGAGTATCTGAAAGGCTGAGTGAGCGCCTTTTTGAGACATTTGAAATTTCTTTATCGGAACTCGAAATTTCTCTGTTGGCCATTCTCCTTTTATCCTATAGAAAGGATAGAGACGTCCATGCGGAAAGCGAAGACTTTCACCAGCTGAAAGTCACTTTAGAGGAATTTATTTGGCATTTTGAATCACAAACCAAGATGGAAATCGAAAACAAGGAAGACTTGTTACGTAACCTGCTGATTCACTGTAAGGCTTTGTTGTTTAGAAAGACCTATGGCATCTTTTCTAAAAATCCTCTTACTAAGCAAATCCGTTCCAAGTACAGCGAGCTCTTTATCATCACCAAAAAATGTGCCGAGATTTTGGAGGAAGCCTGGCTTGTACGCTTGACGGACGATGAGATTGCTTATCTGACGATTCACGTTGGTGGATTTTTGAAATACACTCCATCCTCGCAGAATGCCACCAAAAAAATTTATCTGGTTTGTGACGAAGGAGTAGGGGTTTCTAAACTGTTGCTCAAACAATGTCGTTTCTATCTTCCCAACGAACAAATCGGGGCAGTTTTCACAACAGAACAGTTTAAAAGTGTTGAGGATATTGCCTTGGTGGATTTGGTGATTACAACAAATGATGAACTAGAGAGTCGCTTCCCTGTCTTAAAGGTCAATCCTATCTTGGAGGCAGAGGATATCTTGCGTATAGTTGATTATCTGAAAAACAAGGTTTTTCGAAAAGACGGCAGAAGTTTCAGCGAAAATTTATCAACCATTATTTCAACTTATATACCGGATAAGCGTGCCGCAACGAAACTGCAGCAGGAGATTCAAAGTCTGATAAATCAAGAATTACTTATCCAGTCCTTTTTTGAAGAGTTATAACATGACAGTCCAATGATGAACACAAACCTGTGTTTTTCTTGGTCTTTTTTAATTTTCGGGCGGGTGTTATACTAAGTATGAAATGAAAACTTGAACAAAAAATGGAGGATGTCATAATGCCAAACGTAAAAGAAATTACAAGAGAATCATGGATTCTAGCGACTTTCCCAGAATGGGGAACATGGCTCAACGAAGAAATTGAAGAAGAAGTCGTTCCTGAAGGCAATTTTGCTATGTGGTGGCTAGGCAACTGTGGAACTTGGATTAAGACACCTGGTGGTGCTAACGTTGTGATGGACCTTTGGTCAAATCGCGGAAAATCTACTAAAAAAGTTAAAGATATGGTCCGTGGGCACCAAATGGCTAACATGGCAGGTGTACGTAAATTGCAACCAAACTTGCGTGTTCAACCGATGGTCATTGACCCATTTGCAATCAATGAGTTAGACTACTACTTGGTTTCCCACTTCCATAGCGATCATATTGATCCTTATACAGCCGCAGCTATTTTGAATAATCCAAAATTGGAACATGTTAAATTCATCGGACCTTACCATTGCGGACTTATCTGGGAAGGCTGGGGAGTGCCAAAAGAACGCATTATTGTAGTTAAACCAGGTGACACCATTGAACTCAAAGACATGAAGATTCATGCTGTGGAATCTTTTGACCGTACTTGCTTGGTAACTTTGCCAGTCAACGGTGCTGATGAAACAGGTGGAGAATTGGCAGGTTTGACTGTTACTGATGAAGAGATGGCTCAAAAAGCTGTTAACTATATTTTTGAAACACCAGGTGGTACTATTTATCACGGTGCAGACTCTCACTTCTCAAACTACTTTGCGAAACACGGAAAAGACTTTAAGATTGATGTTGCTTTGAACAACTATGGTGAAAACCCAGTTGGTATCCAAGACAAGATGACTTCAATTGATCTTCTTCGTATGGCAGAAAATCTGCGTGCTAAAGTCATTATCCCAGTTCACTATGACATCTGGTCAAACTTTATGGCTTCAACCAATGAAATTTTAGAACTATGGAAGATGAGAAAAGACCGTTTGCAGTACAACTTCCATCCATTTATCTGGGAAGTAGGAGGTAAGTACACTTATCCTCAAGATCAGCACCTAGTAGAATACCATCACCCACGTGGATTTGATGATTGCTTCGAGCAAGATTCGAATATCCAATTCAAAGCTTTGCTATAAAAACTGTTCAAATGATGTAAATTATTATCTGGAGGTTATCCGTATGTTGCACTATACGGATAATTTTCATATAATAGTAAAATAGGATGTGTGATTTATTAATCACCTCAAAGAGAAAGGAAATTCTATGTCAAATCTATCTGTTAATGCAATTCGTTTTCTAGGTATTGACGCCATCAACAAAGCAAACTCAGGTCACCCAGGGGTGGTTATGGGGGCTGCTCCTATGGCCTATAGCCTCTTTACAAAGCAACTTCGTATCAATCCAGCTCAACCAAACTGGATCAACCGCGATCGCTTTATTCTTTCAGCAGGACACGGCTCTATGCTTCTTTATGCCCTTCTTCACCTTTCTGGTTTTGAAGATGTTAGCATGGATGAAGTCAAGAACTTCCGCCAATGGGGTTCAAAAACGCCAGGTCACCCAGAATTTGGTCATACAGCAGGGGTTGACGCGACAACTGGTCCTCTAGGTCAAGGGATTTCTACTGCTACTGGTTTTGCCCAAGCAGAACGTTTCCTTGCAGCCAAATATAACCGCGAAGGTTTCAATATCTTTGACCACTATACTTATGTGATCTGTGGAGACGGAGATTTGATGGAAGGTGTCTCAAGTGAGGCGGCTTCATATGCAGGCTTGCAAAAACTTGACAAGTTGGTGGTTCTTTATGATTCAAATGACATTAACTTGGATGGTGAGACAAAAGATTCCTTTACAGAAAGTGTTCGTGATCGCTACAATGCCTACGGCTGGCATACAGCCTTAGTTGAAGACGGAACAGACTTGGAAGCTATCCATGCGGCTATCGAAACAGCTAAAGCTTCAGGCAAACCATCTTTGATTGAAGTGAAGACTGTTATTGGATACGGTTCTCCAAACAAACAAGGAACCAATGCTGTACACGGTGCTCCTCTTGGAGCAGATGAAACTGCGGCTACTCGTCAAGCCCTTGGTTGGGACTATGAATCATTTGAAATCCCAGCTGAAGTTTATGCTGATTTCAAGGAAAATGTTGCAGACCGTGGCGCATCAGCTTATCAAGCTTGGACTAAATTAGTTGCTGATTATAAAGAAGCTCATCCAGAACTGGCTGCAGAAGTAGAAGCCATCATCGACGGCCGTGATCCAGTTGAGGTGACTCCAGCAGACTTCCCAACCTTAGAAAATGGATTTTCCCAAGCAACTCGTAACTCAAGTCAAGATGCTTTGAACGTTGTCGCTGCCAAGTTGCCAACTTTCCTAGGTGGATCAGCTGACCTCGCTCACTCAAACATGACTTACATCAAAACGGATGGACTTCAAGATGATGCTAATCGCTTGAACCGCAATATTCAGTTTGGTGTTCGTGAATTTGCAATGGGAACGATCTTGAACGGAATGGCCCTTCACGGTGGACTTCGTGTTTATGGTGGTACTTTCTTTGTCTTCTCTGACTATGTGAAAGCAGCTGTCCGCTTATCAGCATTGCAAGGACTTCCTGTGACTTATGTCTTTACCCACGATTCAATCGCAGTTGGTGAAGATGGTCCAACGCACGAACCAGTTGAACACTTAGCAGGTCTCCGTGCTATGCCAAATCTGAATGTTTTCCGCCCAGCAGATGCGCGTGAAACTCAAGCGGCTTGGTACCTTGCCGTGACAAGCGAAAAAACACCAACTGCCCTTGTATTGACACGTCAAAACTTGACTGTCGAAGAGGGAACAGACTTTGACAAAGTTGCGAAAGGTGCCTATGTTGTCTATGAAACTGCAGCAGACTTTGATACAATCTTGATTGCAACAGGTTCAGAGGTGAATTTGGCGGTCGTAGCTGCCAAAGAATTGGCTAGCCAAGGAGCAAAAGTCCGTGTAGTCAGCATGCCATCAACAGATGTCTTTGACGCACAAGATGCAGCATACAAGGAAGAAATCCTTCCAAATGCAGTTCGTCGCCGTGTTGCAGTCGAAATGGGAGCAACTCAAAACTGGTACAAGTATGTTGGTCTTGATGGTGCAGTTCTCGGTATTGATACCTTTGGAGCATCTGCCCCAGCACCAAAAGTCTTGGCAGAGTACGGATTTACGGTAGAAAATCTAGTCAAAGTCGTTCAAAACTTGAAATAATTGCAGAAATCAGAGTGAAAGCTCTGATTTTTTATAACCATAAAAACAAGGTACAACCTTGTAAAAGTAGCTGAAATTTGATATAGTAGTCCTATGTAAAATACAAAGGAGAATATAATGGAATCGCAATATACATTTTTAATCATGTTAGTAGCAATGATGGGCTTGATGTTCTTTATGCAACGTTCTCAAAAGAAACAAGCACAAAAGCGTATGGAAAGCTTGAACAAGCTTCAAAAAGGCTATGAAGTCATTACGATTGGTGGGCTTTACGGAACAGTGGATGAAGTAGATACTGAGAAAGGTACAATCGTACTGGATGTAGATGGTGTTTATTTGACCTTTGAATTGGCTGCTATCAAGACCGTTTTGCCACTCAAAGAAGCTGTGACACCAGAAGGAACAGTTGTTGACGAAGGCGGAGCAATCGAAGAATAAAACGGGATCTGTCACTCCCGTTTTTCTATGATATGAGAGGAAAAGGGATGAAAAAAATAGTATTTGTTTGCCTAGGAAATATCTGCCGAAGCCCCATGGCAGAGTTTGTGATGAAGTCCATGACGAGCGATTACCACGTCGAAAGCCGGGCGACGTCATCATGGGAACATGGCAATCCGATTCATAGGGGAACGCAAGGAATTTTCCAGCAATATCAGATCCCGTATGACAAAGATAAAACATCGCTTCAGATTGGCAGGGAAGACTTTGAATCGTTTGATTACATTATCGGTATGGATGCTTCAAACGTTTCAGATCTGCGTCAAATGTGTCCTCAGGAATTGCAGTATAAGATCTACCCTTTTGCATCTGGAAGTGTTCCAGATCCTTGGTATACAGGAGATTTTGAGGAAACCTATGCTCGTATCACAAGTGGATGTCAAAGCTGGCTAGATCGATTAGAAAAAGAGAGTGACAATGGAAAAGCTTAAACAATTTTATGAGAAGGGTAGAGTTTACCTAACTCGTCCTAGGTTAGAGCTCATTGCAGTAGTTGTAATGGTACTCTGTGCTCTTTCGGTATTTCTGCTAAATACGCCTAAAAAGGGTGTCCTGACACTTGATGGTGGAGCTCTTGTTTATGATGGCACCTTGGTACGAGGAAAAATGAATGGTCAGGGAACCCTGACCTTTGAAAACGGAGACCAATATACAGGTGATTTCAATAATGGAGCCTTTAATGGGAAAGGAACTTTCCAATCAAAAGATGGCTGGAAATACGAAGGTGATTTTGTAAATGGTCAAGCTGAAGGTCAAGGGAAGTTGACGACAGAGCAAGAAGTTGTTTATGAAGGGACCTTTAAACAAGGCGTTTTTCAACAAAAACAGTAGTCTCCAAGTTAGGAGACTATTTTCAAAGCCTAAAAAGAAAGGGCTTTCTTGGCTTGAATTCGATAACTAACTATTAACTAGAAAAACTTTGTGAAATAAAAAAATTTTTTCCATAATTTCACAATCGTCCAGACAAAACTCTATTGTGTAGCCGTATTGAGAAAAAAATCACAATCTCAGAAAAATTCTTTGTGAAATACTTATGAAACTGTTTACAAAGCATAAAAAAAGAGTTATAATAAACTTGTGAAAAAATTAACAAAGGATAAAATCTTTAAAGGCTATGGAGGATAATATGGCTGATAAAAAAACAGTAACACCAGAGGAAAAACAACTTGCTGCTGAAAAGCATGTCGATGGTCTCGTGAAAAAAGCCTTGGTTGCGCTTGATGAAATGCGCAAGTTGAACCAAGAGCAAGTTGACTATATCGTGGCAAAAGCTTCGGTTGCAGCACTTGACGCGCACGGTATCCTTGCACAACACGCAGTTGAAGAAACTGGTCGTGGGGTATTTGAAGACAAGGCGACAAAAAACCTATTTGCCTGCGAACACGTAGTGAACAATATGCGTGGAGTTAAGACAGTTGGAGTTATTGAAGATGATCCAATTACAGGTTTGACAAAGATTGCGGAGCCTGTCGGTGTAATCTGTGGTGTCACTCCGACAACAAACCCAACTTCAACAGCGATTTTCAAATCACTCATTGCTTTGAAAACACGTAACCCAATCGTTTTTGCCTTCCACCCATCTGCTCAAGAATCATCAGCTCACGCAGCACAAATCGTTCGCGATGCAGCGATTGCAGCTGGCGCTCCTGAAAACTGTGTTCAATGGATTACAAAGCCATCTATGGAAGCAACTGGAGCGCTAATGAACCACGAAGGTGTTGCAACTATTCTTGCAACTGGTGGGAATGCCATGGTTAAAGCTGCATACTCATGTGGAAAACCAGCACTTGGGGTAGGTGCCGGAAACGTTCCTGCCTATGTAGAAAAATCTGCTGACCTTCGTCAAGCTGCTCATGACATCGTTATGTCTAAATCATTTGATAATGGGATGGTCTGTGCATCAGAACAAGCGGTTATCATTGATAAAGAAGTGTATGACGAATTTGTAGAAGAATTCAAATCATATCACACTTACTTTGTAAACAAGAAAGAAAAAGCACTTCTTGAAGAATTCTGTTTTGGAGCAAAATCAAATAGCAAGAACTGTGCTGGAGCAAAATTGAACGCTGACATCGTTGGTAAACCAGCAACATGGATTGCAGAACAAGCAGGATTCAGCGTTCCAGAAGGAACAAACATCTTGGCTGCGGAATGTGCAGAAGTAGGACCGAAAGAACCATTGACTCGTGAAAAATTGTCACCAGTTATCGCTGTCCTAAAAGCCGAAGATACTGAAGATGGACTTAAAAAAGCTCGTCAAATGGTTGAATTTAATGGTCTAGGACACTCAGCTGCTATCCATACAAAAGACGAAGCTCTTGCTAAACGCTTTGGTACAGAAATCAAAGCAATGCGTATTATCTGGAACTCTCCATCTACTTTCGGTGGTATCGGTGACGTATACAATGCCTTCATTCCATCATTAACACTTGGATGTGGTTCATATGGACACAACTCAGTTGGTGATAACGTATCCGCTATCAACCTTCTTAACATCAAGAAAGTAGGGAAACGTAGAAATAATATGCAGTGGTTTAAAGTTCCTTCAAAAATTTACTTCGAACGCAATTCTATCCAATACCTTCAAACATGTGAAGATATTGAACGCGTTATGATTGTTACAGACAAATCGATCGAAAAACTTGGTTTTGTTCAACGCATTATTGACCAATTGAACAAACGCAGCAACCGTGTAACTGTCCAAGTCTTCTCAGACGTTGAACCAGACCCAGATATCACAACTGTAGAACGTGGTACTGAAGTGATGAAAGCATTTGAACCAGATACAATTATCGCTCTTGGTGGTGGTTCTCCAATGGACGCGGCCAAAGTAATGTGGCTCTTCTACGAACAACCAGAAATCGACTTCCGTGACTTGGTTCAAAAATTCATGGATATCCGTAAACGTGCCTTCCGCTTCCCATCACTTGGTAAGAAAGCGAAGTACATCGGTATCCCAACAACTTCAGGTACAGGTTCAGAAGTAACACCATTTGCCGTTATCTCTGATAAGAAAAACAACCGCAAATACCCATTGGCTGACTACTCATTGACACCAACTATTGCCATTGTTGACCCTGCTTTGGTTGAATCAGTTCCAGACTTCATCGCAGCTGACACTGGTATGGACGTCTTGACTCACGCGACTGAAGCCTACACTTCAAACTTTGCTAACGACTACACAGACGGTATCGCCCTTCAAACAATCAAACTTGTCTTTGAATGGTTGGAAAAATCTGTTAAGACAGCTGATCCAGAAGCTCGCGAAAAAATGCACAATGCATCTACAATGGCTGGTATGGCCTTTGCCAATGCCTTCCTTGGTATGAGCCACTCAATGGCCCACAAGATCGGTGCGGTTCACCATACTGTTCACGGACGTACAAACGCAATCTTGCTTCCATACGTTATCCGTTACAATGGAACTCGCCCATCTAAGACGACTACATGGCCTAAGTATAACTACTGGAAAGCTGACGAAAAATTCCAAGATATTGCTAGAATGCTTGGATTGCCTCACTCAACTCCAGAAGAAGCGGTTGAAGCATACGCTAAAGCTGTTTACGAACTTGGTGTTGCAGTAGGTATCAAGATGAACTTCAAGGATCAAGGAATTGATGAAAAAGCTTGGAAAGACAGCTTGCATGAAATTGCCTTGCTTGCTTATGAAGACCAATGTTCACCTGCAAACCCACGCTTGCCAATGGTAGCCGACATGGAAGAAATCATGGCAGATGCATACTATGGTTATGCAGAACGACCAGGACGCCGTAAATAATCGTTTATCAGCCTAGAGGCAGGAGAAATCCTGTCTCTTTTTTGTAAACTCTGAAAGAGTTGAAATTGAAGTTTCACCATGAAATGAAGAGAATATGCAGATATTATAAAAATTCTAGAGATATGCTTTGAGAATAAAAGAATGGATGAATAAAAAGGGGGAGAAAAAGTAGAAAAGCGGGAGAGAAAATCAACGCCCGTACTTGCAATTCAACTCAAATAGTTATATAATAGGTTTGTTGAAAGGTGATTTGTAGTGATTCAAGTTACTCTTTTCACAATAAAATTTTCATGATTTTCATAAGGAGGAAATCACTAATGGTAGTTAAAGTTGGTATTAACGGTTTCGGACGTATCGGTCGTCTTGCTTTCCGCCGTATCCAAAACGTAGAAGGTGTTGAAGTTACTCGCATCAACGACCTTACAGATCCAGTTATGCTTGCACACTTGTTGAAATACGACACAACTCAAGGTCGTTTCGACGGTACTGTAGAAGTTAAAGAAGGTGGATTTGAAGTTAACGGTAAATTCGTTAAAGTTTCTGCTGAACGTGATCCAGAACAAATCGACTGGGCTACTGACGGTGTAGAAATTGTTCTTGAAGCAACTGGTTTCTTTGCTAAGAAAGCAGCGGCTGAAAAACACTTGCACGCTGGAGGAGCTAAAAAAGTTGTTATCACTGCTCCTGGTGGAAACGATGTTAAAACAGTTGTATTTAACACTAACCACGACATTCTTGACGGTACTGAAACAGTTATCTCAGGTGCTTCATGTACTACAAACTGCTTGGCTCCAATGGCTAAAGCTCTTCAAGACAACTTCGGTGTTGTAGAAGGATTGATGACTACTATCCACGCTTACACTGGTGACCAAATGATCCTTGACGGACCACACCGTGGTGGTGACCTTCGCCGTGCTCGCGCTGGTGCAGTTAACATCGTTCCTAACTCAACTGGTGCTGCTAAAGCAATCGGTTTGGTTATTCCTGAATTGAACGGCAAATTGGATGGAGCTGCTCAACGTGTTCCTGTTCCAGCTGGTTCAGTAACTGAATTGGTAGCAGTTCTTGAAAAGAATGTTACTGTTGATGAAGTAAACGCAGCTATGAAAGCAGCTTCAAACGAATCATACGGTTACACAGAAGATCCAATCGTATCTTCAGATATCTTAGGTATGTCTTACGGTTCATTGTTCGATGCAACTCAAACTAAAGTTCTTGACGTTGACGGCAAACAATTGGTTAAAGTTGTTTCATGGTATGACAACGAAATGTCTTACACTTCACAACTTGTTCGTACTCTTGAATACTTCGCAAAAATCGCTAAATAATTCTTGAGTCGATAAAAGCAAGGCCTTCTGGTCTTGCTTTTTTGTATAGAAAAATGGATGATAGTGTCATCCATTTTGTTTTAATTCTATTTCGAAAGTATCCGAGAGGGCAGTGAAACTCAATTTTTCTAAGGTGAGTGGATGAGTAAAGGAGAGTCGAAAAGCGTGGAGCATGAGCCGGCTCGTTCTTGATTTAGAGTTATAGAGAGGATCGCCCAGGATAGGGTGCTTATGGTGAGAGAGGTGAACACGGATTTGATGCGTTCGACCGGTCTTTAGTTTGCAACGGACAAGGGTAGTCTTGTTTGGGAATTGTTTTAATCGACTGATATGTGTTTCAGCATATTGTCCATTTTTTTCATCAACTATTCTTTTTCTACGATCGTGTCGATCACGACCAATTTTATCTCGAAAGACAAGTTCTTTACTCCCTACTTGCCCCTCTACGAGTGCCCAGTACTCACGAGCAATGTCCTTTTTCTCCAACAAACGATTGAGGATGGGTAAGATAAAAGGATTTTTAGCAAAAAGCACTAAACCGCTTGTTTCCATATCCAGGCGATGAACGACATAGCAGTTTTGGCCAACGTAGGCAGAGACGTGATTGAGAAGGGCGATTTCACCAGGTTGATTTCCGTGAGTTTTCATTCCCTCTGGCTTGTTGACGATAATGAGATGTTGGTCTTGGTAAATCTCTTGAACGAGGTCTAGATTGCCCCAAAGGATTTCTTTTGGGGGATAATCTTCCTCGTCAAAAGTCAACTGACAAATGTCACCTGGTTTGACTATCTCGTTCCAGTGAACTTGTTTTTGATTGATTAAGATATTCTTCTTGGTTCTTAGAAAATGGCGAATCTTTCTAGGAATGAGGAGTTGTTCCTCTAGGAGTTCCTTGACCGTCATTTGAGGCAGGGATGATGGTAATGTAAATGTGAATTGCATACAGATATTGTAACAAAAAAAGCCCTGTTTGGATAGGGAACAGCTAAATTCTTGAGTTCCTATGGTGAAGATGATAAAATAAACGCATGAAATTAGATAAATTATTTGAGAAGTTTCTTTCTCTCTTTAAAAAAGAAACGAATGAATCCGCGGAGTCTGATTCGACTAGCATGCGTCGTTCACGGAGCGATAGAAAAAAACTAGGCCATGTAGGTTCGATACGGAAATTTTGGCGTCGTTATCATCTGACCAAGATTGTCATCATTTTAGGGTTAAGTTCTGGTTTGCTAGTAGGAACCTACCTATTTGCCATAGCCAAGTCTACCAATGTTAATGATTTGCAAAATGCCTTGAAAACGCGAACTCTGATTTTTGACCGCGAAGAAAAAGAGGCAGGGGCTCTATCAGGTCAAAAGGGAACCTATGTTGAGCTGGCAGATATCAGCAAAGACTTGCAAGATGCTGTTGTCGCGACAGAGGACCGTTCTTTTTATAAAAATGATGGGATTAACTACGGTCGTTTCTTTCTAGCCATCCTTACAGCGGGTCGTTCTGGAGGGGGGTCCACCATCACTCAACAGTTGGCGAAAAATGCTTATCTGTCTCAGGACCAAACCGTTGAACGGAAAGCCAAGGAGTTTTTCCTTGCCTTAGAGTTGACAAAGAAATACAGCAAGGAGCAAATCCTTACTATGTACCTCAATAACGCCTACTTCGGAAATGGGGTATGGGGTGTTGAAGATGCAAGTAAGAAATATTTCGGTGTATCGGCTTCACAACTAACGCTTGATCAGGCGGCGACTCTAGCAGGGATGCTCAAGGGACCAGAATTGTATAATCCATTAAATTCTGTTGAGACTTCGACCAACCGTAGGGATACTGTTTTGCAAAATATGGTTGCAGCAGGTTATATTGATAAAAACCAAGAGACCGAAGCGGCTGGAGTAGATATGGCTTCTCAACTGCAAGATAAATATGAAGGCAAAGTTTCGGATTATCGTTACCCGTCCTATTTTGATGCTGTTGTCAACGAAGCGGTTTCCAAGTACAATCTCACAGAAGAAGAGATTGTCAACAACGGCTATCGCATCTACACAGAGCTTGACCAAAACTACCAAGCAAACATGCAGGTTATTTACGAAAACACTTCGCTATTTCCAACAGCAGAAGACGGAACGCATGCCGAATCAGGTAGTGTCGCTCTGGAACCCAAGACTGGTGGAGTGCGTGGAGTTGTTGGTCGTGTAGCTGGTGATGACAAACCAGGCTTCCGCAATTTTAACTATGCCACTCAGTCTAAGCGTAGCCCAGGCTCAACCATTAAACCTTTAGTCGTTTATACACCCGCAGTAGAAGCAGGATGGGCCTTGAACAAGCAACTGGATAATCATACGATGCAGTACAACAGTTATCAAGTAGACAACTATGCGGGTATTAAGACATCTCCAGAAGTACCTATGTATCAGGCCTTGGCGGAATCACTCAACCTGCCAGCTGTTGCGACTGTAAATGAATTAGGTATTGACAAAGCTTTTGACGCTGGGGAGAGATTTGGTCTGAATATGGAAAAAGTTGACCGAGTTCTTGGAGTTGCTCTTGGTGGAGGTGTGGAGACGAATCCTCTCCAGATGGCGCAAGCCTATGCAGCCTTTGCTAATGGAGGTCTGATGCCTGAAGCGCATTTCATCACTCGTATTGAAAATGCCAGCGGTCAGGTCATCAAGAGTCATAAAAATTCCCAAAAACGAGTGATTGATAAGTCGGTAGCCGATAAAATGACCAGCATGATGCTAGGAACATTTACCAATGGTACAGGAATTAGTTCGTCACCAGCGGATTACGTTATGGCTGGTAAAACAGGTACGACTGAAGCTGTTTTCAACCCAGAATATACCAGTGATCAGTGGGTGATCGGCTATACTCCGGATGTGGTCATCAGCCACTGGCTCGGTTTCCCAACAACAGATGAGAACCATTATCTAGCAGGTTCGACCTCCAATGGAGCAGCCCATGTCTTTAGAAGTATGGCTAATACCATTTTACCTTACACTCCAGGTAGCACTTTTACAGTTGAAAATGCTTATAAACAAAATGGGATTGAACCAGAAAATACGAAAAAGCAAGTTGTTGAAGATGAGACAAACCAGTCTGAGGACCCGATAGGAGATATTCGTAGTCGTGCACAAAATCTTGTAGATGAAGCAGGCCGTGCGATTTCAGAAGCTAAGATAAAAGAAAAAGCCCAGACAATATGGGACTCAATCCTTAATCTATTTCGTTAAGAGGCTTGTCAAAGCCTCGGTTTCTTGTTATAATAGATAAGATGGAGGCGTTATGGCACTAAAAAATGCAAGCCTAGCTTGTGCAGTTTGTGGTTCAAGGAATTACTCAATCAAAATTAGTGGGAACCCCAAGCCAACACGACTAGAAGTAAATAAATTTTGTAAACATTGTGGAAAATATACGACACATAGAGAAACGAGATAGGAGAGAACGATGGGTTTTATTAAGGATATTTTTAAACTTCTTAAAGAAACAACTTGGCCAACTCGCAAAGAAAGCTGGAGAGATTTTCGCTCTATTATGGAATACACAGCCTTCTTTGTGGTCATCATTTACATTTTTGACCAGTTGATTGTATCAGGTTTGATTCGATTTATTAACATTTTTTAGAAGAAAAGTGGAGAAGTTCTGCTAACTTTCTTCTATATATGTATGAAAGGAAATATCATGGATAGTTTTGACAAGGGATGGTTTGTTCTACAAACTTATTCTGGCTATGAAAATAAGGTAAAAGAAAATCTATTGCAACGTGCGCAAACATATAACATGTTGGATAATATTCTACGTGTTGAGATTCCAACACAAACCGTGCAAGTTGAGAAAAATGGAAAGAAAAAGGAAATTGAAGAGAATCGCTTTCCAGGTTATGTCCTTGTAGAAATGGTCATGACCGATGAAGCATGGTTCGTCGTTCGAAACACACCTAACGTAACAGGATTCGTTGGCTCACACGGTAACAGATCAAAACCAACTCCACTTTTGGAGCAAGAAATCCGTGATATTCTGGTTTCAATGGGACAAACTGTTCAAGAGTTCGATATTGATGTTGAAGTTGGCCAGACAGTCCGTATCATTGATGGCGCTTTTGCAGACTACACAGGAAAAATTACTGAAATTGATAACAACAAAGTGAAGATGATTATCTCTATGTTTGGTAATGATACGATTGCAGAAGTGAATCTCAACCAAATTGCAGAATTATAACCCCAGAGAGGCTTTGCCTCTCTTTTTATGTGCTGTTGAGGGAGGAAGAAGTATAGAATAGAGGAAGTAGACCCAGTGGCTCGCGCATTTTGCTAAACTAAATGCAGAAAGGAGAGGTCTATGAATCTAAAAGATTTATATGAAGAAAGTAAGGGAATCGTCCATAAGTGTCGCAAAGATTATCATTTGCATCTGTGGGAGAAAGAGGACTGGGATCAGGAAGGCATGTTATGTCTGTATGAGCTGGTGAGTCGCAACCCAGAGTTACTAGAGGGCGACCGCCATCAACTATATGTTTGCTTTAAAACAAAGTTTAGAAATCGCATCCTAGATTACATCCGTAAACAGGAAAGCCACAAGCGCCGTTTTGACAAAGAACCCTATGAAGAGGTGAGTGAGATTAGCCATCGTCTAGGAGAAAAAGGACTCAGACTGGACGATTATTATCTCTTTCACGAACTTCTAAAGAATTATAAATCAAAGCAGAGTATGGAAAAACAAGAGTTAATAGATCGTCTCATGGGAGGGGAAGTCTTTAGAGGACGTAAAGCTCTCCTGAGAGAACTTTCCTTTATCTTTTCAGAATTTCGATAAAGAGGAAAAAAGTCCTTGACAAAGGTAAAAAAGTAGGTATAATAGAAAGAGTTGAAAAGCTCAAGGTCCGTTGGTCAAGGGGTTAAGACACCGCCTTTTCACGGCGGTAACACGGGTTCGAATCCCGTACGGACTATGGTGTATTGCGGTTAAAAAAACTTGAAAAAAGTTTAAAAAATCTGTTGACAGAGACAGATGGCTGTGATATACTAATATAGTTGTCGCTTGAGAGAGAATGAGTGACAAAGACCTTTGAAAACTGAACAAGACGAACCAATGTGCAGGGCACTATAACTAAGGTTATAGTACTGAACAATGAAAAAAACAATAAATCTGTCAGTGACAGAAATGAGTAAGAACTCAAACTTTTAATGAGAGTTTGATCCTGGCTCAGGACGAACGCTGGCGGCGTGCCTAATACATGCAAGTAGAACGCTGAAGAGAGGAGCTTGCTCTTCTTGGATGAGTTGCGAACGGGTGAGTAACGCGTAGGTAACCTGCCTGGTAGCGGGGGATAACTATTGGAAACGATAGCTAATACCGCATAATAGTAGATGTTGCATGACATTTGCTTAAAAGGTGCAATTGCATCACTACCAGATGGACCTGCGTTGTATTAGCTAGTTGGTGAGGTAACGGCTCACCAAGGCAACGATACATAGCCGACCTGAGAGGGTGATCGGCCACACTGGGACTGAGACACGGCCCAGACTCCTACGGGAGGCAGCAGTAGGGAATCTTCGGCAATGGACGGAAGTCTGACCGAGCAACGCCGCGTGAGTGAAGAAGGTTTTCGGATCGTAAAGCTCTGTTGTAAGAGAAGAACGAGTGTGAGAGTGGAAAGTTCACACTGTGACGGTATCTTACCAGAAAGGGACGGCTAACTACGTGCCAGCAGCCGCGGTAATACGTAGGTCCCGAGCGTTGTCCGGATTTATTGGGCGTAAAGCGAGCGCAGGCGGTTAGATAAGTCTGAAGTTAAAGGCTGTGGCTTAACCATAGTACGCTTTGGAAACTGTTTAACTTGAGTGCAAGAGGGGAGAGTGGAATTCCATGTGTAGCGGTGAAATGCGTAGATATATGGAGGAACACCGGTGGCGAAAGCGGCTCTCTGGCTTGTAACTGACGCTGAGGCTCGAAAGCGTGGGGAGCAAACAGGATTAGATACCCTGGTAGTCCACGCCGTAAACGATGAGTGCTAGGTGTTAGACCCTTTCCGGGGTTTAGTGCCGCAGCTAACGCATTAAGCACTCCGCCTGGGGAGTACGACCGCAAGGTTGAAACTCAAAGGAATTGACGGGGGCCCGCACAAGCGGTGGAGCATGTGGTTTAATTCGAAGCAACGCGAAGAACCTTACCAGGTCTTGACATCCCTCTGACCGCTCTAGAGATAGAGCTTTCCTTCGGGACAGAGGTGACAGGTGGTGCATGGTTGTCGTCAGCTCGTGTCGTGAGATGTTGGGTTAAGTCCCGCAACGAGCGCAACCCCTATTGTTAGTTGCCATCATTCAGTTGGGCACTCTAGCGAGACTGCCGGTAATAAACCGGAGGAAGGTGGGGATGACGTCAAATCATCATGCCCCTTATGACCTGGGCTACACACGTGCTACAATGGCTGGTACAACGAGTCGCAAGCCGGTGACGGCAAGCTAATCTCTTAAAGCCAGTCTCAGTTCGGATTGTAGGCTGCAACTCGCCTACATGAAGTCGGAATCGCTAGTAATCGCGGATCAGCACGCCGCGGTGAATACGTTCCCGGGCCTTGTACACACCGCCCGTCACACCACGAGAGTTTGTAACACCCGAAGTCGGTGAGGTAACCTTTTAGGAGCCAGCCGCCTAAGGTGGGATAGATGATTGGGGTGAAGTCGTAACAAGGTAGCCGTATCGGAAGGTGCGGCTGGATCACCTCCTTTCTAAGGATAAGGAACTGCACATTGGTCTTGTTTAGTCTTGAGAGGTCTTGTGGGGCCTTAGCTCAGCTGGGAGAGCGCCTGCTTTGCACGCAGGAGGTCAGCGGTTCGATCCCGCTAGGCTCCATTGGTGAGAGATCACCAAGTAATGCACATTGAAAATTGAATATCTATATCAAATAGTAACAAGAAAATAAACCGAAACGCTGTAGTATTAAAAGAGTTTATGACTGAAAGGTCAAAAAATAAGGTTAAGTTAATAAGGGCGCACGGTGGATGCCTTGGCACTAGGAGCCGAAGAAGGACGTGACAAACGACGATATGCCTTGGGTAGCTGTAAGTAAGCGATGATCCAGGGATTTCCGAATGGGGGAACCCAACAGGTACTACCTGTTACCCGCATCTGTTAAGGATGTGAGGAGGAAGACGCAGTGAACTGAAACATCTAAGTAGCTGCAGGAAGAGAAAGCAAAAGCGATTGCCTTAGTAGCGGCGAGCGAAACGGCAGGAGGGCAAACCGAAGAGTTTACTCTTCGGGGTTGTAGGACTGCAATGTGGACTCAAAGATTATAGAAGAATGATTTGGGAAGATCAGCCAAAGAGAGTAATAGCCTCGTATTTAAAATAGTCTTTGTACCTAGCAGTATCCTGAGTACGGCGGGACACGTGAAATCCCGTCGGAATCTGGGAGGACCATCTCCCAACCCTAAATACTCCCTAGTGACCGATAGTGAACCAGTACCGTGAGGGAAAGGTGAAAAGCACCCCGGGAGGGGAGTGAAATAGAACCTGAAACCGTGTGCCTACAACAAGTTCGAGCCCGTTAATGGGTGAGAGCGTGCCTTTTGTAGAATGAACCGGCGAGTTACGATATGATGCGAGGTTAAGTTGAAGAGACGGAGCCGCAGGGAAACCGAGTCTGAATAGGGCGAATTAGTATCATGTCGTAGACCCGAAACCATGTGACCTACCCATGAGCAGGTTGAAGGTGCGGTAAGACGCACTGGAGGACCGAACCAGGGCACGTTGAAAAGTGCTTGGATGACTTGTGGGTAGCGGAGAAATTCCAAACGAACTTGGAGATAGCTGGTTCTCTCCGAAATAGCTTTAGGGCTAGCGTCGACATAAAGATTCTTGGAGGTAGAGCACTGTTTGGGTGAGGGGTCCATCCCGGATTACCAATCTCAGATAAACTCCGAATGCCAATGAATTATGGTCGGCAGTCAGACTGCGAGTGCTAAGATCCGTAGTCGAAAGGGAAACAGCCCAGACCACCAGCTAAGGTCCCAAAATAATTGTTAAGTGGAAAAGGATGTGGGGTTGCACAGACAACTAGGATGTTAGCTTAGAAGCAGCTATTCATTCAAAGAGTGCGTAATAGCTCACTAGTCGAGTGACCCTGCGCCGAAAATGTACCGGGGCTAAAACAATTTACCGAAGCTGTGGATACCTTTATAGGTATGGTAGGAGAGCGTTCTATGTGTGAAGAAGGTATACCGTGAGGAGTGCTGGAACGCATAGAAGTGAGAATGCCGGTATGAGTAGCGAAAGACAGGTGAGAATCCTGTCCACCGTAAGACTAAGGTTTCCAGGGGAAGGCTCGTCCGCCCTGGGTTAGTCGGGACCTAAGGAGAGACCGAAAGGTGTATCCGATGGACAACAGGTTGATATTCCTGTACTAGAGTATGTAGTGATGGAGGGACGCAGTAGGCTAACTAAAGCAGACGAATGGAAGAGTCTGTCTAAGCAGTGAGGTGTGAATTGAGTCAAATGCTTAGTTCTATAACATTGAGCTGTGATGGGGAGCGAAGTTTAGTAGCGAAGTTAGTGACGTCACACTGCCAAGAAAAGCTTCTAGCGTTTAAACATACTCTACCCGTACCGCAAACCGACACAGGTAGTCGAGGCGAGTAGCCTCAGGTGAGCGAGAGAACTCTCGTTAAGGAACTCGGCAAAATGACCCCGTAACTTCGGGAGAAGGGGTGCTGACTTTACGTCAGCCGCAGTGAATAGGCCCAAGCAACTGTTTATCAAAAACACAGCTCTCTGCTAAATCGTAAGATGATGTATAGGGGGTGACGCCTGCCCGGTGCTGGAAGGTTAAGAGGAGTGCTTAGCGTAAGCGAAGGTATGAATTGAAGCCCCAGTAAACGGCGGCCGTAACTATAACGGTCCTAAGGTAGCGAAATTCCTTGTCGGGTAAGTTCCGACCCGCACGAAAGGCGTAATGATTTGGGCACTGTCTCAACGAGAGACTCGGTGAAATTTTAGTACCTGTGAAGATGCAGGTTACCCGCGACAGGACGGAAAGACCCCATGGAGCTTTACTGCAGTTTGATATTGAGTGTCTGTACCACATGTACAGGATAGGTAGGAGTCTATGAGATCGGGACGCCAGTTTCGAAGGAGACGTTGTTGGGATACTACCCTTGTGTTATGGCCACTCTAACCCGGATAGGTTATCCCTATCGGAGACAGTGTCTGACGGGCAGTTTGACTGGGGCGGTCGCCTCCTAAAAGGTAACGGAGGCGCCCAAAGGTTCCCTCAGAATGGTTGGAAATCATTCGCAGAGTGTAAAGGTATAAGGGAGCTTGACTGCGAGAGCTACAACTCGAGCAGGGACGAAAGTCGGGCTTAGTGATCCGGTGGTTCCGTATGGAAGGGCCATCGCTCAACGGATAAAAGCTACCCTGGGGATAACAGGCTTATCTCCCCCAAGAGTTCACATCGACGGGGAGGTTTGGCACCTCGATGTCGGCTCGTCGCATCCTGGGGCTGTAGTCGGTCCCAAGGGTTGGGCTGTTCGCCCATTAAAGCGGCACGCGAGCTGGGTTCAGAACGTCGTGAGACAGTTCGGTCCCTATCCGTCGCGGGCGTAGGAAATTTGAGAGGATCTGCTCCTAGTACGAGAGGACCAGAGTGGACTTACCGCTGGTGTACCAGTTGTCTTGCCAAAGGCATCGCTGGGTAGCTATGTAGGGAAGGGATAAACGCTGAAAGCATCTAAGTGTGAAACCCACCTCAAGATGAGATTTCCCATGATTTTATATCAGTAAGAGCCCTGAGAGATGATCAGGTAGATAGGTTAGAAGTGGAAGTGTGGCGACACATGTAGCGGACTAATACTAATAGCTCGAGGACTTATCCAAAGTAACTGAGAATACGAAGTGTGAGGTTTTCTTGGTATTTGATAGATATTCAATTTTGAGTAGGTATTACTCAGAGTTAAGTGACGATAGCCTAGGAGATACACCTGTACCCATGCCGAACACAGCAGTTAAGCCCTAGAACGCCGGAAGTAGTTGGGGGTTGCCCCCTGTGAGATATGGAAGTCGCTTAGCTTGAGGGAGTTTAGCTTAGTTGTAATTGAGAGGAAATCGAAATTACAATCGGCGGATGAGAGAAACGAAGTTTCTTACCGTTGGCTGAGCTAGACTCCGCCCTTTGGGAGTTTAGCTCAGCTGGGAGAGCATCTGCCTTACAAGCAGAGGGTCAGCGGTTCGATCCCGTTAACTCCCATAGGTCCCGTAGTGTAGCGGTTATCACGTCGCCCTGTCACGGCGAAGATCGCGGGTTCGATTCCCGTCGGGACCGTTTAAGATAACGGAAGTTATTTTAGACTCGTTAGCTCAGTTGGTAGAGCAATTGACTTTTAATCAATGGGTCACTGGTTCGAGCCCAGTACGGGTCATATTTGCGGGTTTGGCGGAATTGGCAGACGCACCAGATTTAGGATCTGGCGCTTAACGGCGTGGGGGTTCAAGTCCCTTAACCCGCATAATAGAAAGTAGCCGGCTTAGCTCAGTTGGTAGAGCATCTGATTTGTAATCAGAGGGTCGCGTGTTCAAGTCATGTAGCCGGCATTTTTTTATATAGAATAAGAGGTCGATGCGAACGTAGTTCAGTGGTAGAACACCACCTTGCCAAGGTGGGGGTCGCGGGTTCGAATCCCGTCGTTCGCTTAGAGAGGCCGGGGTGGCGGAACTGGCAGACGCACAGGACTTAAAATCCTGCGATTGGTAACGATCGTACCGGTTCGATTCCGGTCCTCGGCATATAATGATGAGCACCCTTAGCTCAACTGGATAGAGTACCTGACTACGAATCAGGCGGTTAGAGGTTCGACTCCTCTAGGGTGCATTTTTTTATTTAACGCGGGAAGTAGCTCAGCTTGGTAGAGTACTTGGTTTGGGACCAAGGTGTCGCAGGTTCGAATCCTGTCTTCCCGATCGATTACGAGGATACTTTAGGGTATCTTTTTTTTATTTACTAAGGAGATTCTGAGAGTCTTCTTTTTTGTTTACGGAATAAATTTGTGTAAACTAGCAGTGCTTAAGGAATGGTACTAGTCATATATTTTCTTTAATTATGGTAAAATAGTAAAAGAATAATGTGAGGAAAATGAATGTCAAGTAAGTTTGAAATTTTAATGAATCAACTAGGAATCTCTGATCAATTGAGACGGGATCCTGCTCTTGTTGATGCAAAAATTGAGCGTGTTGTGGTTCATAAAATTAGTAAGATTTGGGAATTTCATTTTGTATTTTCTAATATTTTACCGATTGAAATCTTTTTAGAGTTAAAGAATGGGCTTAGTGAAGAATTTTCTAAAACAGGCAATCGAGCTGTTTTCGAAATCAAGGTTCTCTCTCAAGAATTTTCAAATGAACTCTTGCAGGCCTACTATAGAGAGGCTTTTTCTGAAGGTCCATGTGCAAGTCAGGGGTTTAAATCTCTTTACCAGAATTTAAACGTTCGTTCGGAAGGAAATCAACTCATTATTGAAGGTTCAGAGGCGATTGATAAGGAGCACTTTAAGAAGAATCATCTTCCTAATTTGGCAAAGCAACTCGAAAAGTTTGGTTTTCCAGCTTTTGTATGCCAAATAGAAAAGAACGATGCTCTTACACAAGAGCAGGAGGAAGCCTTCCATACGGAGAATGAACAGATTGTGCAAGCTGCCAATGAGGAAGCGCTCCGGGCTATGGAGCAACTGGAACAAATGGCTCCTCCTCCAGTAGAAGAGAAGCCAGCCTTTGATTTTCAGGCTAAAAAGGCTGCGGCCAAGCCTAAACTAGATAAGGCTGAAGTTACCCAGATGATCGACGTGACGACTGAGGAAAATCGCCTGGTCTTTGAAGGGGTCGTTTTTGATGTGGAGCATAAGGTGACCAGAACTGGTCGTGTTTTGATCAACTTTAAAATGACAGACTACACTTCAAGTTTTTCAATGCAAAAATGGGTTAAGAATGAAGAAGAGGCTCAGAAGTTTGACATCATTAAGAAGAATTCTTGGCTTCGAGTTCGTGGGAATGTGGAGATGAATAACTTCACACGTGATTTGACCATGAACGTCCAGGATGTGCAGGAAGTGGTTCACTATGAGCGGAAGGATTTGATGCCAGAAGGTGAGCGTCGGGTTGAGTTTCATGCTCATACAAATATGTCGACCATGGATGCTTTACCAGAGGTTGAAGAAATCGTTGCGATAGCTGCTAAGTGGGGACACAAGGCGGTTGCCATCACGGACCATGGGAATGTCCAGTCCTTCCCACATGGCTACAAGGCAGCTAAGAAAGCTGGAATTCAGCTGATCTATGGAATGGAAGCCAATATCGTGGAGGACCGTGTCCCTATCGTTTACAACGAAGTGGAGATGGGCTTGTCAGAAGCGACCTATGTGGTCTTTGACGTGGAAACGACGGGACTTTCAGCTATCTATAATGATTTGATTCAGGTTGCGGCCTCTAAGATGTACAAGGGGAATGTTATTGCCGAATTTGATGAATTTATCAATCCCGGGCATCCATTATCAGCCTTTACTACTGAGTTGACAGGAATTACAGATGATCATGTCAAAAATGCTAAACCACTGGAACAAGTTTTGCAAGAATTCCAAGAATTTTGCAAGGATACAGTCTTAGTTGCTCACAATGCTACCTTTGACGTTGGCTTTATGAATGCCAACTATGAGCGTCATGGTCTGCCTAAGATTAGCCAGCCAGTTATCGATACGCTGGAGTTTGCTAGAAATCTCTATCCTGAGTATAAACGTCATGGTTTGGGGCCTTTGACTAAGCGTTTTGGTGTAGCACTTGAACACCACCACATGGCCAACTACGATGCGGAAGCTACTGGTCGTTTGCTTTTCATCTTTATCAAAGAGGTAGCAGAAAAACATGGTGTGACCGATCTAGCTAGACTAAACATTGATTTGATTAGTCCAGACTCTTATAAAAAAGCTCGGATTAAGCATGCGACTATCTATGTCAAGAATCAAGTTGGTTTAAAAAATATTTTTAAGCTGGTTTCTTTGTCCAATACCAAGTACTTTGAAGGAGTACCACGAATTCCGAGAACGGTTCTAGATGCCCATCGGGAGGGCTTGATTTTGGGGTCGGCTTGCTCGGAAGGTGAAGTTTTCGATGCGGTCGTTTCCCAAGGTGTGGATGCGGCGGTTGAGGTGGCCAAGTATTATGACTTTATTGAGGTCATGCCACCAGCTATCTATGCTCCCTTGATTGCCAAGGAGCAGGTTAAGGATATGGAGGAACTCCAGACTATTATCAAGAGTTTGATAGAGGTTGGGGATCGTCTTGGCAAGCCTGTTCTAGCTACGGGAAATGTCCACTATATCGAACCGGAAGAAGAGATTTACCGTGAAATTATCGTACGTAGTTTGGGGCAAGGAGCTATGATTAACCGAACCATCGGTCATGGTGAACATGCCCAACCAGCTCCTCTTCCGAAAGCTCATTTTCGAACGACTAATGAGATGTTGGATGAATTTGCCTTCTTGGGCGAAGATCTAGCACGCAAATTGGTTATTGAAAATACCAGTGCCTTGGCAGAAATTTTTGAGCCTGTTGAGGTTGTTAAAGGTGACTTGTATACACCTTTCATCGACAAGGCTGAAGAAACGGTCGCTGAGTTGACCTATAAGAAAGCTTTTGAGATTTATGGAAATCCGCTGCCAGATATTGTTGATTTGCGGATTGAAAAAGAATTAACTTCCATTCTGGGGAATGGATTTGCCGTGATTTATCTGGCATCGCAGATGCTGGTGCAACGTTCCAATGAACGGGGCTACTTGGTTGGCTCTCGTGGGTCTGTTGGGTCCAGTTTTGTTGCGACCATGATTGGGATTACGGAGGTCAATCCTCTCTCTCCTCATTATGTTTGTGGTCAGTGTCAGTATAGTGAGTTTATCACGGATGGTTCTTACGGTTCAGGGTTTGATATGCCCAATAAGGATTGTCCAAACTGTGGTCATAAACTTAGCAAAAATGGGCAGGATATTCCCTTTGAGACCTTCCTCGGTTTTGATGGGGACAAGGTTCCCGATATTGACTTGAACTTCTCGGGAGAAGACCAGCCTAGCGCCCACTTGGATGTACGTGATATCTTTGGTGAGGAATATGCCTTCCGTGCAGGCACGGTTGGTACGGTGGCTGCCAAGACTGCCTATGGCTTTGTCAAGGGCTACGAGAGAGACTACGGGAAGTTTTATCGTGATGCAGAGGTGGAACGCCTCGCTCAGGGTGCGGCTGGTGTCAAGCGGACAACAGGACAACACCCGGGAGGAATCGTTGTTATTCCTAACTACATGGATGTCTACGACTTTACGCCTGTCCAGTATCCAGCAGATGATGTGACGGCTGAATGGCAGACGACTCACTTTAACTTCCATGATATCGATGAGAATGTCCTCAAACTCGATGTACTGGGGCATGATGATCCGACCATGATTCGAAAATTGCAGGACTTGTCTGGGATTGACCCTAATGAAATTCCTATGGATGATGAAGGTGTCATGGCCCTCTTTTCAGGGACGGATGTACTTGGGGTGACGCCGGAGCAAATCGGAACGCCGACGGGCATGCTGGGAATCCCAGAGTTTGGAACCAACTTTGTACGTGGGATGGTAGACGAGACGCATCCGACGACTTTTGCGGAATTGCTTCAGCTCTCAGGTCTGTCCCACGGTACCGATGTGTGGTTGGGAAATGCCCAGGATTTGATCAAGCAAGGGATTGCGGACCTATCAACCGTTATCGGTTGTCGGGACGACATCATGGTTTACCTCATGCATGCGGGTCTCGAACCTAAGATGGCCTTTACCATCATGGAACGGGTGCGTAAGGGTTTGTGGCTGAAGATTTCCGAAGAGGAGCGAAATGGCTACATCGAGGCTATGAAGGCTAATAAGGTACCAGAGTGGTATATCGAATCCTGTGGGAAAATCAAATATATGTTCCCCAAAGCCCACGCGGCAGCCTACGTTATGATGGCCTTGCGTGTAGCCTACTTCAAGGTTCACCATCCCATTTATTATTACTGTGCTTACTTCTCCATCCGTGCTAAGGCTTTTGATATCAAAACCATGGGAGCAGGCTTGGATGCCATCAAGCGTAGAATGGAAGAAATCGCTGAAAAACGGAAGAATAATGAAGCCTCTAATGTGGAGATTGACCTCTATACAACTCTTGAGATTGTCAATGAAATGTGGGAACGTGGCTTTAAGTTTGGCAAGTTAGACCTCTATCGTAGTGATGCGACTGAATTCATCATTGATGGAGACACTCTTATCCCACCATTTGTAGCAATGGATGGTCTGGGAGAGAACGTTGCTAAGCAGTTGGTGCGTGCGCGTGAAGAGGGTGAGTTCCTCTCTAAGACAGAACTGCGCAAGCGTGGTGGACTGTCATCAACCTTGGTTGAAAAGATGGATGAAATGGGGATTCTCGGCAATATGCCAGAGGATAACCAGTTGAGTTTGTTTGATGATTTGTTTTAAATAAAATTAGAAAAATAGCAATGCTTTTAAAAAGTTAAAGCTGGTAAGATTAACTATCTTGATTGAGGGGGCTTGAAAATGATGGGAATTGAGGACTTTGGAGTGTGTGATAGAATCAGAATTTGTTAACTAGCTTGATGACTTTAGGAATATTGATATATTTGTAGTGGTTGTTTTCTAAAGGCTATTATTTTAAAAGTGGAGTAAGATACAAGAGAAATTAATAGAGTTGAAGGATAAAGTAATGAATTATGATAGGCGAAATGCCACTTCAAGTTGGAGTGGGTATAACCATCAAGGAAAAGTTGGGATATTTTTGGCACTAACTGAACTTAGAAAACTTGTAGAAAAAGAGGAAGACTATAGCTCATATGAATTAATCCTTGAAAAAAATGGCGGTGAAGATGTTGAGATTTTTCAAGCTCAAACAGTAGTATCAAGACATCAAGTAAAAGCCAAAAAAGCTGGAAAGTATCCGAATGATTATGCTAATGTTAGAACAATAAATTCTAGACTTCATCCTACAGGATATCAAACCTCGGGTACGAACAGAAATAATAGATTTTTACATGTAATTTGTGAAGTTCGAGGCTGGGATATGGATAAGCAAACATTTCAGCAAACATATAAAAGAGCAGCTTATGTCCCTAATCAGAGTCAAGTTCAACTATATACCTATCCTGATGGTAAAAAATATTGTGATTTAGTAGTAGAGAATCAATCGCCTATTGATAATTTTTGCAAAAATGAAATTAAGGAGATTTTGAAATTTTCTAAAAGTTCTTTAGTAGATGATATTGAACATATAGAGGAGACACTGTCTGAGATTAAAGATTTAATTTCTAGACAGATTGTGCAATCACATAGTAATGGGAATGGTGCCTATTCGGTAATATCTTTTCAAGAGATTTTCAACATTATTACTTCGCAAGCGAAGCGCCAGAGACAATCTATTAGGAGAGCAAAGTTAAGTCTTGAAGTGTATTGGAATAACATTGTTGAAGATGATGTTGATACGACTGTTATAAATCAGATATTAAATTTACCTGATGACAAATTTGAACAATTGCTGATTGACTTGCATCCAGATGGCGATATTTCTGGTTCAAAAAGGCTGAACGATATTGGTAGATTAATTGATGAAATTAGCATTGAATATATTTTATATAATTTTCTTAAAACTTGTAAACAAGAAAGGCTTTCGTTAGACAGTTTACGGTATAATTTAAATCATGAGTCGCTCAGACTTAGCATGATTCATGCTCCTAAGGGCACAGAGAGTAGAGTTCGAGATAAAATTATGACTAATGAAAGCTTTATAAGAGCTAGCTTTGATACTGACTATTTGATTAATCTGTGTATCAATGGACAAAAGTTTTTTGAAGAGAAGCCAATTCATGAAGATGGAAAAGAAAAGTTGCTTGCAGAAGCCCTTGGAGAGGAAAAAAATAGAATATTTTCAAATAATTTAGAATATATTGATTATGTGAATACTGTTGAAAAATTGAAAGAGGATTGAAATGAATAGTTTTTTGCAACAAATCTTAGGACAACATAATTTTCATAAATGTGATGAACATTTAGAATTGTGGGGAGGGGACGGAAATGAATTTTTCCTTATTCAAGAATATAATAGGGAGGATTTTAAATCTAGCAGCGAAGGAGGGGTAGATTTTTTTACTTGTGAGCAAACAAATAAGTTGATATCTTGCTTTGAAGAACTTAATGATGAAAAAATTAAGAAAAATACCTCTTTATTTGTAACTATTAAAGTTGATGAACTGAAGCAATCATATGAAAGTCTTAGAAATATGATTATGAAAGTTGAGGAAGATGAATATTATTTTAGAAAATATGTCATCTTATATACCGAGGAAGGATTGAGTAGACTGAACTCGAATATTGAAGATTTACTAAATTATATTCAGTCTACATCTCCTGAGGGTGAGTCTTTATTTGATAAATTTGAGAGTGATATGTTTTTTGATACTGCTTACTTCATTGCTATACAACTAATTATTAAATTACCATTTGCTTCTCATCCTCATTCTGATAATCATTTTGAAATAGTTGAAAATAAAATCCAATCACGAATTGAAATGGAAGGTTTAAATGATCATAAAAAGCAGGTAGATGATATTTTAGAAATTTTTAATGGAGTTGATATTAGGAAACAACTTGAAAATGAAGCTAGTTTTTTGCTGGATAGTTTAAATCAAATTTTAGGAGACTGAACTTGTGAAGATTAGGAAAATTTTACTTTATAATTTCAAAAACTTTAGAAATGAAACAGTTATTGACTTTAGTGATGGGATAACATTTTTAGTGGGACCAAATGGTTATGGTAAAACAACGATTTTTGATGCAATTGAGTTAGGATTGACTGGTAATCTTTCTCGCATTAATAAAGTTACTGCTGAAAATATTGTATATAATAAGCCCTTCTTTCAGAATGAGATTGGTCAGCCGGTAATTATAAAATTGTGGCTAGAAAAAATGAATGGTGACCAACTTGTAATTGTAAGAAAATTAGTAAATAGTTTTACTGAAAGTAAAAACATATTTGCACCTTTAAAGTCTGCTAGTCAGTTTAAGTTATTTAGACAAGTGGAAGTGAGCGAGTCAAATTTTAGATCTACAGATAATATTAAGCTTGAAGACATTACTCAAAGTTCTATTGATACATTTTTAGGTATTAATGGGAAATATGAGATAGAAAAAATTTTCAATCTATTTAATTATATTCAACAGGAAGAAACAACTTTCTTTCTAAAGCAAACGGAATATGAAAGAGGCGATAGTTTATCTTTTTTAGTAAAAACGGATAAAATAGAGAAGAAAATAGAAAAGATTAATACAGTAACAAACGTTATTAGAAAAAAGATTAGTGATTTCAAGGGGCAATTACAAAACTTAAAACAGCAAGAACTATCAGATGTCTCTTATCATAGATTATTTAATCATAGGGAATTTGTATTTGATCGTGAAACTCCTTTTTCTATTGCTAATCTTGACAAATTATTAACTTATCAAAATACTTTACAAAATATTATTGATTTTAAGAAGAATTTCTCAATAGGGGAGTATAATAGAAAGACGGAAAGAGATAAAAGAAAAAAAGATATTGCTGGTGATAGGGCTATTAAACAAGCATTATATTTTTCAATGTTATCTCCAAATATTCTTAAATCAAATTCTCAATGGCTTTGGGAAAAGTATTCATTAGACAATCCAAAATTATTTGAATATGTGCTTTTAGAGAATTACCTACAATCATATGAGAGAGTTGTTCATGATTGCAATCGAAGAAAGCAACTAAATACCTACTTGACTAATTTATCATCGGATATTACTGAGATGACAGAACAGTCCATTACTTATACTCAAAATGATAGATTGTCAGGTGATTTTGAATTGCTTAAAATACAAGTGGTTAAATTCCAAAGTCTGAGGAATAATGCTAGCCAGGTAGACAAAAATTTAAGTGAACTACGACAATTAAGGAGTAACTTAGGCAATAAGTTTGACGAGTTGAGACATCGACATATTGATGAAAACAAATGTCCATTCTGTAATTCACAGTTCCAAACATTTGAAGAATTGAAGCAAGCTTATGATAGTTATAAAAATTATCTAACTGAAATTTCGTCTCAAAGTAGTCTGCAATTGCAAGAAGCTCAATTATTGCTGAATGAACGGATCCAGCAACTGAAGCAGAAAATCATTGATGAAATAAATAGCCTTTCAATAGATGTAGATAAAAATTTATTAGATAGATTACAAAAATTAAAAAATTCGTATCAAAGTTATTCTCAAAATGTCGAAGGTTTTAAAACTTTTATTCAGTCGTACACAATTATGGTGCCATATGAGTTGGGAAGGTTAGAATTTAAAGACTATAACCAGCAGCACCAGTTAAACTGGCAAGAATTTCAATCTAAATTAGTAGTTGATGATGATGTTTACAGTTTGCTAGATAATAATAGTTTGAGAAATATAAAGGAAGAACTGGAGGTCTTAAGGGAAGAATTTCCTGAACTGCAGTTTGAAACATACCAATTAGAATCAAGTTCATATTCGAAAATAAATATTGCGATGATTGATAGTCGATTGCTTGAATTAAAAAATGCTATTCACTCGGCAGTTGATAATAAATATGCTATTAATGAGAATCTGATAGCAGACACTGAGAACATATTTCCTACATATTTTCAAAGTAAAGTGGAAGTATTAGAGGATATTCGTATTGGAGATTTAGAGAATAAGAAACTTTATCTTGATAGACAGCATAAACTAGTTCAAAATCAGCAACTTCAAGATTTATCAAGTCAGATAGAAACATTGAGAATAACTGTGGAACGATTAGAAGAAATTAATACTATATATAAAGAAGAGGTAAAACAGTTCAAAATAGATATTGTTAAAAAGCTACGTATCCCATTCTTTATATACTCAGCAAAAATGTTACAAAATTATCAACAAGGTTTGGGAATTTTTCTAACGTATAACAAAACAACAATTGATAAAGAAGAAACGACGACTGATGAGGCAACAGGTAATCAAGTAAAAACGATTAAAAAGATAACAAAGACAATTATTAGGTTCAAGTCGGATTCTAATAATGATCATGATGCAATTAATCAACTAAGCACTGGTCAGTTAGCGGTTGTTTCACTAGCATTTACTCTTTCACTGAATACGATGTTCAAACTATCTGATAATTTGAATTTCTTAATGATAGATGATCCAGTTCAAGACATGGATGCTATGAATGTACTATCTTTTATTGAAATTTTACGTCATGGAATTATAGATAAGTATCAGATCATTTTATCAACTTATAGCGATTTAAATGCTTTGTTTATGGGTTATAAATTTGCAAATTCAAATTCGGAAGTAAATATAAAATATGAAAAGGTTAGTGACTTGCAAGTATAATATGTAAAACTCTTATTCTTTGTCTTGTTTTCTATGTGAATATTTTAGACTATCCTAATAATCAATGTTAAGAAAGCTAATGTATATCTAATAGATTTACATAAGCCTTCTTTTTTGTTAAAATAATAAATAGAAAGAAGGTGGGAATATGTCAAAGACGAGCATGAGTATTCGTTTGGATAGTGAGGTTAAGGAGCAGGCCCAACAGGTTTTTAATCATTTAGGAATGGATATGACAACAGCAATCAATATTTTCCTTCGTCAGGCAATTCAATATCAGGGTTTGCCTTTTGATGTTAGACTAGACGAGAATCGGAAGTTGCTTCAAGTATTAACGGATTTAGACCAAAATCGTAATATGAGCCAATCCTTTGAATCAGTCTCTGACTTGATGGAGGACTTGCGTGCTTAAGATTCGTTATCATAAACAGTTTAAAAAAGATTTTAAGTTGGCTATGAAGCGTGGTTTGAGGGCAGAATTATTAGAAGAAGTTTTGAATTTTCTGGTTCAAGAAAAAGAACTTCCTGCTAGATATCGTGATCATCAATTAACGGCATCTAAGCATTTTCAAGGAGTTCGTGAGTGTCATATCCAGGCGGATTGGCTCCTGGTCTATAAAGTAGACAAGGAAGAATTGATTTTAAACTTGCTTAGGACAGGTAGTCATAGTGATTTATTTTAAGATATTTTAAGGAGTTCAAGATGAAACTTAGAATCTTTGCGGAAGATAAACCTGCTGAAAAGATTTTTGACTATCAGCTAGAGCTGGCAGATGAAACAATTATTCTATCGACAGCACTCCTTTCAGGTGCTATTGCTTTGGCAGGATTATTTTCTGCTTTGAAAGAAAAATAAAAATAGAAAAGGGAAACACAAATGGTTTTACCAAATTTTAAAGAAAATCTAGAAAAATACGCTAAGCTTTTGGTTGCAAACGGTGTGAATGTGCAACCGGGTCACACCTTGGCTCTCTCTATCGATGTGGAGCAACGCGAGTTGGCTCACTTGATTGTCAAAGAAGCCTATGCACTGGGTGCACATGAGGTTATCGTTCAGTGGACAGATGATGTGATTAACCGTGAGAAATTCCTCCACGCGCCGATGGAGCGTCTGGACAATGTACCAGAATACAAGATTGCTGAGATGAACTACCTCTTGGGAAACAAGGCTAGCCGTCTAGGAGTTCGTTCATCTGATCCAGGTGCCTTGAACGGAGTGGATGCGGACAAGCTTTCAGCTTCTGCCAAAGCTATGGGACTCGCGATGAAGCCAATGCGCATCGCAACTCAATCCAACAAGGTTAGCTGGACTGTAGCAGCCGCTGCTGGACTTGAATGGGCTAAGAAAGTCTTTCCAAATGCTACGAGCGATGAAGAAGCAGTTGATCTTCTTTGGGATCAAATCTTCAAAACTTGCCGTGTCTACGAAGAAGATCCTGTTAAAGCTTGGGAAGAGCATGCTGCTATCCTTAAGAGCAAGGCAGAAATGCTCAATAAAGAACAATTCTCAGCCCTTCACTACACAGCACCGGGAACTGATTTGACACTTGGTTTACCTAAGAACCACGTTTGGGAATCAGCTGGTGCTATCAATGCACAGGGCGAAGGATTCTTGCCAAATATGCCGACAGAAGAAGTCTTTACGGCCCCTGATTTCCGTCGTGCAGATGGCTATGTAACCTCTACAAAACCACTTAGCTATAACGGAAATATCATCGAAGGGATTAAGGTGACCTTCAAGGATGGTCAAATCGTAGACATTACTGCTGAAAAGGGTGATCAGGTCATGAAAGATCTTGTCTTTGAAAATGCGGGTGCGCGTGCCTTGGGTGAATGTGCCTTGGTACCAGATCCAAGCCCAATTTCTCAGTCAGGCATTACCTTCTTCAACACCCTTTTCGATGAGAATGCTTCAAACCACTTGGCTATCGGTGCAGCCTATGCGACCAGCGTTGTTGGTGGGGCAGAGATGAGCGAAGAAGAGCTTGAAGCTGCAGGACTGAACCGTTCAGATGTTCACGTGGACTTTATGATTGGTTCGAATCAAATGGATATCGATGGTATCCGTGAGGATGGAACACGCGTACCACTCTTCCGCAATGGAGACTGGGCAATTTAAGGAGAAGCTATGCTTGGAAGTATGTTTGTTGGTCTCCTAGTGGGACTCTTGGCAGGTGCTTTGACCAATCGTGGAGAAAGTATGGGATGCTTTGGGAAAATGTTTCTCGGCTGGATTGGTGCTTCTTTGGGGCACCTGCTCTTTGGAACTTGGGGTCCAAACCTAGCGGGGATAGCCATTGTTCCAGCTGTTTTAGGTGCTATGGTTGTCTTAGCTATTTTCTGGAGACGAGGAAGTTAATTTCTTAAATCTGATACTCAATGAAAATCAAAGAGCAAACTAGGAAACTAGCCGCAGACTGCTCAAAGCACTGCTTTGAGGTTGTGTATAGAACTGACGAAGTCAGCTCAAAACACTGTTTTGAGGTTGCAGATGGACGTTGACGCGGTTTGAATCTGATTTTTGAAGAGTATGAAACGAAAAGGAGGTTGGTCATTGTACCAGCCTCCTTTTGAGTATGATATAATAGTTCTATGAGATTAGATAAATTTTTAGTTGCCTGTGCTGTGGGGAGTCGGACAGAAGTCAAAAACTTGCTCAAGGCTGGGCGGGTGACGGTAAATGGTAAAAAAGAAAAGTCAGCTAAACTGCAGATCAATGAGGAAAGAGATGAGATTCGCTTTGATGGCCAAGTGCTGGAGTATGAAGAGTTTGTCTACTACATGATGAACAAGCCCCAAGGAGTCATTTCAGCGACTGAGGATTCTAAACACAGAACAGTGTTGGACTTGTTGGATGATATTGCTCGGACCAAGGAAGTTTTTCCAGTAGGGCGTTTGGATATTGACACGCATGGCCTCCTGCTTTTGACCAATGACGGTCAGCTTGCCCATGCTCTTCTTTCACCAAAACGTCATGTGGATAAGACCTATCTGGCACACGTCGAGGGAATTATGACCCAAGAAGATGTGGAGACATTTGTCAAGGGCATTCCGCTCAAGGATTTTACCTGCCAGCCAGCTAAGCTGGAGATTGTGTCGGTAGATTCAGTAAAAAATCAAAGTCTGGTTCGTGTGACCATTGCTGAAGGTAAGTTTCATCAGGTCAAACGCATGGTGGCATACTGTGGCAAGGAAGTGGTGGACCTACAACGTTTGACGATGGGGACTCTAGTTTTGGATGAGAACTTAGAACGAGGAGAATGGCGTCGCCTGACCAGGGAGGAGTTAGAGAATCTCCTTGCTAGTATTGCTTAGTTTGGATTATGTTAGAAAAGGTGAGGAGAATGTCCTTGCCTTTTTCGTTTTTCAGTTGCTTCCTTTGTGAAAAGAGTTATAATAGACAGTAGAATAAAAGGAGGAATCTATGAACGCGATTCAAGAATCATTTACAGATAAACTATTTGCTAACTATGAAGCAAATGTCAAATACCAAGCGATTGAAAATGCTGCCAGCCACAACGGAATTTTTGCAGCCCTAGAACGTCGCCAAAGCCATGTAGACAATACACCTGTTTTCTCATTGGATTTGACCAAGGACAAGGTTACTAACCAGAAAGCCTCTGGTCGTTGCTGGATGTTTGCAGCTCTCAACACCTTCCGCCACAAACTCATCTCTCAATACAAACTGGAAAACTTTGAGTTGTCACAAGCCCACACTTTCTTCTGGGACAAGTACGAGAAATCCAACTGGTTCTTGGAGCAAGTCATTGCGACTGCAGACCAAGAATTGACGAGCCGCAAGGTTAGCTTCCTACTCCAAACCCCTCAACAAGACGGTGGTCAATGGGATATGGTCGTGGCCCTCTTTGAGAAATACGGTGTCGTTCCTAAGTCAGTTTACCCTGAGTCTGTTTCATCTAGCAGCAGCCGTGAGCTCAATGCCATCCTCAATAAATTGCTCCGTCAAGATGCCCAAATCTTGCGTGACTTGCTTGCTTCTGGTGCGGACCAAGCGACTGTTCAAGCTAAGAAAGAAGACCTCTTGCAAGAGATCTTTAACTTCCTTGCTATGTCACTAGGACTTCCACCACGTAAATTTGACTTTGCTTATCGCGATAAGGATAACAATTACCAAAGCGAAAAGGGGATTACACCACAAGAATTTTACAAGAAATATATCGACCTTCCTCTAGAAGATTATGTTTCTGTTATCAATGCTCCGACTGCTGACAAACCATACGGCAAATCTTACACAGTTGAGATGTTGGGAAATGTGGTTGGTAGCCGTGCAGTTCGCTACATCAACGTTCCAATGGAGCGCTTGAAAGAATTGGCGATTGCCCAAATGCAAACAGGAGAAACTGTTTGGTTTGGTTCAGATGTCGGCCAACTTAGCAACCGCAAAGCTGGAATTCTTGCAACAGATGTTTATGATTTTGAATCAAGCATGGACATTCAACTCACTCAAGACAAAGCTGGACGTTTGGACTACAGCGAAAGCTTGATGACCCACGCCATGGTCTTGACAGGTGTGGACTTGGACGAAAATGGTAAGTCAACCAAGTGGAAGGTTGAAAACTCATGGGGAGACAAGGTCGGTACAGATGGTTACTTCGTTGCCTCAGACGCTTGGATGGATGAATACACCTATCAAATCGTTGTCCGTAAAGAATTGCTGACAGCAGAAGAACAAGCTGCCTATGAAGCAGAACCAATCGTACTTGCACCATGGGATCCAATGGGTGCCTTGGCAGAATAAAGCTATAGAAAAGAGGTTAGGGGAATCCTAGCCTCTTTTTAAGTTCTTCTTAAAGTGGGGATAGATGATGCTTGACAAGTAAGTCTTTCTTAGTTTGAGTCTTTAAGTGACAGAGGAAAGGATATGTGTTATTATAGTAGTACAAAAGGATATCGGAGTAGAAATGAAGTATTTAAGTAGCCAAGACATCAAGGATCGTCAACGAAATATCAGTGACATTAAACCTTATAAAACAACCAAGGAAATCGTCGTTTCAAATATCTTTACCTTCTTTAATGCCATGAACTTGGCTCTGGCAGTTCTGGTAGCCACAACCTTGCGATTTGAAAATATGCTCTTTTTAGGTGTGATTGCTATCAATACAGCCATCGGGATTTTCCAAGAAGTGCGTTCAAAAAATGCCTTAGAAAAGCTAAGTTTGCTTGGTAAAAGTAAGTACAAGGTCAATCGAGATGGTCAAACGATTGAGATTGATCCAGAGGACATCGTACTGGGTGAGTACCTGCATCTCAATATAGGTGATCAGGTGCCTGTAGATGCAGAAGTCCTTGAAGGGAATATTGAAGTTGATGAGTCCTTGCTGACTGGTGAGAGTGATTCGGTCTTTAAAACAGTTGGTGACAAGCTGATGAGCGGAAGCAATGTCGTCAGCGGTACTTGTCTGGTTATGGCAACGGCTGTGGGTCCAGATAGCTATATTAACAAACTCGCAAAATCCAGCAAGGAATTCAAAAAATACCCTTCTCAACTACGCGATTACATGGATAAGATTTTAAAAATCGTCTCGATCTTGCTGGTGCCAGTTGCCATTCTGCTCTATATCAGAGGTTTTAGTCTAGGACGGTCTTATGTTGAGATTGTTTTAGGAAGTTCAGGTGCCTTGGTCGGCATGATTCCAGAGGGTTTGATTCTCTTGGTTAGTGTGTCCCTAGCAGTAGCAGCCATGAAGCTGGCTAAAAAGAAGGTTCTGGTACAGGAGCTATACTGTGTAGAGACCTTGGCGCGAGTAGATATTCTTTGTTTTGATAAGACGGGAACTATCACGACGGGGAATATGAAGGTCCAAGAAATGGATGCTAATGTAGCAGAGAAACTATCTTCTTATTTGGCTTATTTCGAAGATGAAAATGCAACTTCCCGAGCTCTGAAGACTTACTTAACCTGTGAGAAAAAGTGGGAAGTTCAAGAAGTCGGTGCATTTTCAAGTAAAAATAAGTATTCCTTTGTCCAAGTAAAAGAGGGTGGGACCTATTTCTTCGGAGCCTATGAGTTTCTAGGCTTTACCCAGCCGATGGATGCCTACTATGAACATCTAAAACAGCAAGGTTTTCGAATCTTAACACTCGCTCATAGCAGGGACCAGATTACGAGTCCAGCTAATGTGGAACTACTAGGCCACGTCGTTTTGTCAGATGAGATTAAGGACAATACCAAGGAAACCTTTGACTATTTCGAATCTCAAGGTGTTGAAGTGAAGATTATCAGTGGTGATAATCATGTGGCTGTATATGGGGTGGCTCGTAAGGCAGGTTTTAAGGAAGAAGCGCGGGCTATTGATATGACCAAGGTGAGCGATGATGACTTTGAAAGAGTGGTCTTGGAACACGAAATATTTGGACGTGTGACACCTGAACAGAAGCAAAAGATGGTATCTATTTTGCAAAATGCTGGTAAAACAGTTGCCATGAGTGGTGATGGAGTCAATGATGTTCTGGCTCTCAAGAAAGCAGATATTAGTTTTGCCATGAAGGGGGCTACGAGTGCAGCCAAAAGTGTATCCAATATTGTTTTTCTCACAGATGACTTTGCAGTATTTTATGATATCTTGATGGAAGGACGCCGGGTCATTAACAACATCCAAAAGGTAGCCTCTCTTTTTCTAACAAAGACCTTCTTCTCCATCGTTTTTGCCATTTTGAGTGTGGTATTTGGTTTGGAATTTGCCTTTATCCCCATTCAGTTTACAATCATTTCAGCCATTACGATTGGGATTCCATCCTTCTTCCTGACTTTTGAGTCCAATAAAGAAAAGGTTAGCACTCACTTTATGAGAGATATCCTAACCAACGCGGCGATTGGTGGTGGCGTTCTGGTTGCTAGTGTTCTTTTGACCAATTTCTTTATCACTGTCCCAGGTCAGGTCAAATTTATTTGCTTCCTCCTTGCCCTGATCAATGGTCTGTGTCTAGTTGCCAAGGTCAGCTTGCCTTTTAATCGATACAAGATGCTTTTGCTCACGTTTTTGAGCCTTGCAGCCCTTGTTGGTGTACTTGCCAATACTTTTATCCTACAGGGAGCTTTTGTGCCTTTAGAAGCCAAACAGCTACTCTATGTTGCCATACTAGCAGTGGTGATTGGGTGCTTTCATTATCTTACTAGGAGAAAAAGTTGATACATAAAAAGAATCAGGTTTAATCCTGATTCTTTTTTGTTTATATATTCTCACCGAGATTACATGATACCGAAGAAACGAGCTGCGATACCAACTGCAAAGAGGGCAAGGATGATTGTGATTGGAGATACTTTTTTCTTAAGCAACCACATGCAAAGGAAAGTAAGGAGAAGTCCCATCAATCCTGGAATCAATGAGTCCAACTGACCTTGAAGCGTTTGTGGTTGAACTCTATCTAGGCTCATACCACTAAGCGCTTGACCAAGAATGCCCTTCAACTCAGCTCCTGTAACAGGACCTTCTGGGAAGTTGATGTAGGCACCTTCTGACAATTGTTTGCCTGGAAGGTTGATAGTGAAGTTGATGGATACCCAACGTTGTACAAGAACGGCAAGGATGAACATACCAAGGATAGAAGCACCTTTAGTGATGTCTTTCAAGATACCACCAGACATGTCTTTAGTGATCTCAGATCCAGCTTTGTAACCGAACTCTTGTGTATACCATAGGAAGGCCATACGGATAGCATTCCATCCAAAGAAGAAGAGAAGGGGACCAACAATGTTACCGGATGCAGCAAGTGATGCACCAAGGGCTCCAAGGATAGGACGAACTGTAAACCAGAATACTGGGTCACCGATACCAGCAAGAGGTCCCATCATACCGATTTTAACCCCTTGGATAGCCGCGTCATCGATTTCTACACCGTTAGCGCGCTCTTCTTCAAGTGCAAGAGTAACCCCCATGATAGGAGCAGCTACGTATGGGTGAGTGTTGAAGAACTCAAGGTGACGCTCAAGAGCAGCCGCTTGGTCTTCTTTTTTAGTGTACAATTTTTTGATAGCTGGGATCAATGAGTAAGCCCAACCCAAGTTTTGCATACGTTCATAGTTCCAAGAACCTTGAAGGAATTGTGAACGCCACCAAACTTTTTGACGATCTGATTTTGATAATTGAATTTTTTCAGCCATGATTGTTCCCCTTTCTAGTAGTCTTCTAGGATATCACCGATTGGGTCGTTAGAAGTCGCAGCTCCGCCGCCACCGTTTCCACCTTGTTTTGTAAGGTTAAGGTAGATGAAGGCAAGGGCAACACCGATGACACCAAGGGCAATCAAAGTCAATTGAGAGATTGCTGCAAGAGCAAAACCGATAGCGAAGAATGGCCATACTTCACGAGTTGCCATCATGTTGATAACCATAGCGTAACCAACGGCAACGACCATAGCACCACCGACAGCCATACCACCGTTCAACCAGTCTGGCATCAAACCAAGAGCGTCTTGAACAGCAGAAGCTGGGATAGCGATAAGGAAGGCAGCAGGGATTGCAATACGAAGACCTTGAAGAAGAAGTGCAACAAAGTGAGCACGCTCAACAGCTGCAATGTTTCCGTCTTTAGCAGCAGCATCAGCTGAGTGAACTAAGGCAACTGAGATTGTACGAACAATCATTGTCAAGAAAAGTCCAGCTACAGCAAGAGGGATAGCTGTTGCCGTTGCAACGGCGATACCATCAGTAGTAAAGTTACCACCTTTGATCAAGATGATTGCTGCAGCAACAGATGCAAGAGCAGCGTCAGGAGCTACGGCAGCTCCGATGTTTGCCCAACCAAGGGCGATCATTTGAAGAGATCCACCAAGCATAACACCTGCTTCGAGGTTACCAGTTGCAAGTCCGATAAGGGTACATGCGACGATTGGTTGATGGAATTGGAATTGGTCGAGGATACCTTCAAGACCTGCAAGGAAGGCAACAACTACAACCAAGATAGCAGAAATGATTGAAATATCTGACATGGTTTTATTCCTTTTCTATTTAGTTTTAATAAAGTATTTAATCCTGTTTTCAAAAATGATCGAAACAGATTAACATTATTGAACGTTTGCTTTCTTAATCAAGTCAAACAAATCTTTTTTCGTGTCGTTTGGTACTTTACGTACGTCAAATTCAACACCGAGGTCACGCATTTTTTCAAAGGTTGCAACGTCTTCTTTGTCCATAGACAAAACGTTGTTAATCATTGTTTTACCTGTTGAGTGAGCCATAGAACCAACGTTAAGGGTCTTGATTGGCACGCCACCTTCGATAGCACGAAGTGCATCTTGAGGTGTTTCAAACAAGATAAGGGCATGAGTTTCGCCGAAACGTGGGTCTTTTGCAACGTCGATCAATTTCTGGATTGGGACAACGTTAGCTTTTACTCCGTTTGGAGCTGCTTGTTTGATCAATTCTTTACGCAAATCGTCGTTTGCAACGTTGTCTGAAGCAACGATGATACGATCTGCTTTTGAATCTGGAGTCCAAGCAGTGGCAACCTGACCGTGAAGGAGACGAGTGTCTAGACGAGCAAGGTTGATTTTCAGTTTACCGTCACCGATAACTGTTCCTTCTGGAATAGCAGCTTGTGCAACTGGAGCAGCTGCAGCACTTGCAACTTCCTCAACTGGGTTAAGCTCTTCTGGAAGAGCCTTGATGCCATCTTTGGCTTCTTTAATGATATTCGCAGCGACTTTATCCACACCTGCATTCGCGTCCATAAGGCGCTCTGTGTAGGCTTGGATCAACATCGGCAAGTTCAGTCCTGTGATGATGGCAAACTTACGTTCTGGATTTTCTCCCATTACGCGGCTAGCTTGGTTGAATGGAGATCCACTCCAAAGGTCAGCCAATACTAGAACCTCATCTTCTGCGTCAAATGCAGCCACAGCGTTGTTGAATTTAGCGTAAAGGTCATCTGGACCTTCATTTGGCATAAAGGTTACAACTTGAACCTTTTCTTGTTCACCAAAGATCATAGATCCTGACTGATGAATACCCGCAGCAAATTCGCCGTGGCTCGCAATAATGATTCCGATACTCATTATTGTCATTCCTCCTTATAAAATGTTTGACTATATGTTTAAGAAAACTTTAAGCCTAACTTTAAGTATAAACCGTTTTCATATAAAAATCAACTACTTTTTCTAAAAAGATGTAAAAGTTTTCATAGAATGACTTTTTAAAAATATTAATATATAAATGCTTTTGAGAGATAAATGAAAATGGTAATAGAAAATTTAATATAAAAATACAGAAAATGAGCCGCTTTTGTGAAAATGGAATGAAAACAAAAAGGAAAGATTGCGACCGTGCAATCTTCCCTTTTATAGGAATAAATTTTGTAAAGCGTGGGCAACTCCATCTTCTTCGTTGGTCAGAGGAAGTTGTTCGTCTGCATATGGAAGAAGAGCAGGATTGGCGTTTTTCATAGCATATCCCTTGCCTGCAAATGCCAACATTTCAGTGTCATTATGCTCATCACCAAAGGCGATTAAGTCTTTTTTATCACGATTCATCACATTGAGCAAGTACTCTAGAGCAAATGCCTTGTTTACACCTTTGGGAGTACACTCGAGGATGTTGAGGGGACCGCCCCAGGTATTGATAGCTAGTTGGTGCTGATAAAAACGATTCATTTCGTCCGCTAAAGCGTATTTGTCTTCAGCCCTTGTTTGCAAAAGGATGCAGTTGGGATCTTTGGTTACTCGTTCAGGTTTGAATTGATTTTCCGGCCGGAAGTTCTCTACGCCAAATAGTTTAGGATCCGCAATTTCTTCATTCGGAGTCGTGATATAGAATTTTTTTCGATATTCTCCTGCAATAAAATCAGCCTGGATGTCCTCCGTGCGCTTGACCATGTCTAGGAGGTATTTTTTGTCCAAGGTCAAGCACTTTTCATGCTCCCAAGCCTGTCCTGGTAGATGGGTAAGAGAACCATTAAAGTTAATCATGGGAGTATGCAATTCTAGCTCACGGTAGAAATCTTTTGCCATACGATACGGACGTCCCGTCGTGATGATAACATGGTGTCCTTTTTCTGAAATTTTTTTGATTGTCTCTTTGGTGAAATCGGAGAGCTTGCTTTCACTATTCAGCAGGGTTCCGTCCAAATCGACTGCGATAATTTTTTTAGTCATATAAACCTTCCTAGTCGTTTCCAGATAAGATGTCTTCTATTATATCAAAAAGAAGGAAGAAAAGCAGATAAGAACAAAAACTACAGTTGCTTTGATTTATTAAACAAATCAAACAAACATATTTAAAAGGTGAATGATAAATGATATAATACTAATATTGTTCGTAAAAAACAAAAGGAGATTAAAGATGGACAAACTATTTAAACTAAAAGAGCACGGGACAGATGTTCGTACAGAGGTGCTTGCTGGTTTAACAACATTCTTTGCAATGAGTTATATTCTCTTTGTAAACCCTCAAATGCTTTCCCAAACGGGTATGCCTGTTCAAGGTGTGTTCTTGGCAACGATTATCGGTTCTGTAGTCGGTACCTTGATGATGGCTTTCTATGCTAATTTGCCCTACGCACAAGCACCAGGTATGGGATTGAATGCCTTCTTTACATTTACAGTTGTATTTGGGATGGGCTATACTTGGAAAGAAGCTCTTGGTATGGTCTTCATTTGTGGAATTATTTCACTGATTATTACCTTGACAAATGTTCGTAAAATGATCATCGAATCTATTCCCACAACACTTCGTTCAGCTATTTCGGCTGGTATTGGTGTTTTCCTTGCCTATGTTGGGATTAAGAATGCTGGTCTCTTGAAATTCTCAATCGATCCAGGTACTTATACTGTAGCAGGTGAAGGAGCGGACAAGGCTCAAGCTGCACTTACAGCAAACTCAGCAGCTGTTCCAGGCTTGGTAGACTTCAATACTCCAGCCGTATTGGTGGCTCTTGCAGGTCTGGCTATTACCATCTTCTTTGTTGTTAAAGGCATCAAGGGTGGAATTATTCTTTCTATTTTAACAACGACTGTCCTTGCTATTGCTGTTGGTGTTGTCAAATTGTCAGGGATCGACTTTGCTAGCAATAATCTTTCATCAGCGGTTAATGATTTAGGAACTTTGTTTGGTGCTGCTCTTGGTTCAGAAGGTTTAGGATCTTTGATTTCAAACACTTCGCGTTTACCAGAAACCTTGATGGCTATTCTTGCCTTCTCACTAACGGATATTTTTGATACAATCGGTACTCTTATCGGTACTGGTGAAAAAGTTGGTATCGTTGCGACAAGTGGGGAAAACCATGAGTCAGTTAAATTGGACAAGGCTCTTTACTCTGACTTGGTGGCAACTTCAGTAGGTGCCATTGCAGGTACATCAAACGTTACAACCTATGTTGAGTCTGCGGCGGGTATCGGTGCTGGTGGACGTACTGGGTTGACAGCCCTAGTGGTTGCGATCTGTTTTGCTCTATCTAGCTTCTTTAGCCCACTTCTAGCGATTGTTCCGACAGCTGCAACAGCACCAATTTTGATCATCGTCGGAATCATGATGCTTTCTAACTTGAAAAATATCCCTTGGGATGATATGGCTGAAGCGGTTCCTGCCTTCTTCACATCTATCTTTATGGGATTCAGCTACTCTATCACACAAGGGATTGCTGTTGGTTTCTTGACATATACCTTGACAAAAGTTGTCAAAGGTCAAGCCAAGGATGTGCACGTGATGATTTGGATTTTGGATGCCTTGTTTATCCTTAACTATATCAGTATGGCGCTATAAATGGTATAATAGAAAAAGGGGAGTCTCCCCTTTTTAATTATAAGGAGGTACATCATGAAAGATAAGACGATTTGGCAAGAGGTTTTGAACAGAGGGAAATGGGTGCTCATCCTTTTGGTAGCTTTTGTTCTATCTCAATTTCCCATAGGACTTGCTTTGTTTTTAGCAAACAAACAGTTTCCGATTTTACAGTCAGGGCTCTTAGTTGGTGCCCTATCCATAGTCGTTTTGATTGTATTTATTATTGGTGCACGAAAAACACAACTTGCTACTTTTAATCTATCCTTTTTTAAGGCAAAAGACTTGGCTCGCTTGGTACTGAGTTATCTGGTGATTTTTGCGACAAATCTCTTGGGTTCACTCCTGCTTCGACTAACAAATGAGGCAACAACCAATAACCAATCAATACTGAATGGTTTGGTTCAGAATAGTTCCTTGATTTCAACTTTCTTCCTACTAGTCTTGATTGCGCCGATTTGTGAAGAAATTTTGTGTCGTGGAATTATTCCTAAAAAGATCTTCCGTGGAAAAGAAAAACTAGGTTTTGTTGTTGGTGCAATCGTCTTTGCCTTGCTCCATATGCCAACCAATTTACCTTCTGTAATTATTTATGGAGGAATGTCAACGGTTTTGACTTGGACAGCCTATAAGACTGAGCGTTTGGAGATGTCCATTTTGCTTCATATGATTCTCAATGGTATTGCATTTTGTTTGTTGGCCTTATTGGTATTGATTAGTAGAAATCTAGGTCTATCATTCTAAACCATTGGCCCGCTTGGAAAAGATGAACACTAGCGTGTTCATCTTTTTCTTTTTATGGTAAAATAGAAAGATAATATGGTGAAAAACCTTGAGGGAGTGACCGATATGTCAAGTAAAGCTAATCATGCAAAGACAGCTATTTGCGGAATTATCAACGTAACCCCAGATTCTTTTTCGGATGGTGGGCAGTTTTTTGCTCTTGAGCAGGCACTCCAGCAGGCTCGTAAATTGATAGCAGAAGGAGCGAGCATGCTAGATATCGGTGGAGAATCGACTCGGCCGGGCAGTAGCTATGTTGAGATAGAAGAGGAAATCCAGCGTGTTGTTCCAGTGATTAAAGCTATCCGTGAGGAAAGTGATGTCCTCATTTCTATCGATACTTGGAAAAGTCAGGTGGCAGAGGCCGCCTTGGCTGCTGGTGCCAATCTGGTAAATGACATCACGGGTCTCATGGGAGATGAGAAAATGGCGAATGTGGTTGCGAAGGCTGGAGCAAAAGTGGTTATCATGTTTAATCCAGTTATGGTTCGTCCTCAGCACCCTAGTTCACTCATATTTCCTCATTTTGGTTTTAGACAAGCTTTTACAGAAGAAGAGTTAGCTGACTTTGAAAAAGTGCCAATCGAAAACTTGATGGAGGCTTTCTTTGAACATGCTCTAGCGAGAGCGAACCAAGCTGGAATTGCAAGAGAAAATATTCTGCTGGATCCAGGGATTGGCTTTGGTCTGACCAAGAAGGAAAATCTACTCCTTCTACGGGATCTAGATAAACTACACCAGCAAGGCTATCCGATTTTTCTTGGAGTTTCGCGTAAGCGATTTGTCATCAATATCCTAGAAGAAAATGGCTTTGAAGTCAATCCTGAGACGGAAGTCGGTTTCCGAAATCGGGACACCGCTTCGGCTCATGTAACGACTATCGCTGCGAGACAGGGTGTAGAAGTGGTGCGCGTGCATGATGTTGCCAGTCACAGGATGGCAGTTGAAATTGCCTCTGCTATCCGTTTGGCCGATGATGCAGAAAATCTAGATTTAAAACAATATAAGTAAGATGAACGAAATTCAAAACAATCAGTGGATTGCCCACTACCGGACGGACCAACCGCATTTTGGTTTGGAGCGAATGGTGGAACTCCTAGCTCTGCGAGGCAATCCCCATCTCAAACTTAAGGTCATCCATATCGGGGGGACCAATGGCAAGGGGTCGACCATTGCTTTTTTGAAAAAGATGCTGGAAGGGCTAGACCTGAGAGTTGGGGTGTTCAGCTCGCCCTATCTCATTCATTATACAGACCAGATTAGCATTAATGGGGAATCCATTCCTGAAGCGAAACTAGAAGCTCTCATGGCAGACTATCAGTCTTTGCTTGAGAGAGAATCTGCTGACAATTTGCAGGGAACAACCGAGTTTGAGATTATCACAGCTCTAGCCTATGATTACTTTGCCTCAGAACAAGTAGATGTGGCTATCATGGAAGTCGGCATGGGTGGTCTTTTGGATAGTACTAATGTCTGCCAGCCAATTTTAACAGGAATTACGACCATTGGACTGGATCATGTAGCCCTACTTGGTGACACCTTGGAAGCCATAGCAGAGCAGAAGGCTGGTATTATCAAACAAGGCATTCCATTAGTGACAGGTCATATTGTTCCTGAAGCCTTGACTGTGATAGACTCTATTGCAGAAGCTAAAAATGCGCCTAGACTTACCTATGGAAAAGATTATCAGGTCAGTCACCAAAAGAGTGTGGTGACAGGCGAAATCTTTGATTATACCAGTTCTGTCAGACAAGGGAGCTTTCAAACAGGTCTGCTTGGTTTGCACCAGATAGAGAATGCGGGGATGGCCATAGCTTTACTTGATACTTTTTGTCAAGAAGATAGGCGGGAGTTGGCAAGTAATGACTTGGTTGCTCAAGCTTTGAAAGAGACCAGATGGCCAGGGCGTTTGGAGGTCGTGTCTAGCGACCCCTTGATGATTTTGGATGGGGCCCACAATCCCCATGCTATCAAGGCTTTATTAGCAACCTTGCAAGAACGCTTTGCGGATTATCATAAGGAAATCCTCTTTACTTGTATCAAGACCAAGGCCTTGGAGGATATGCTGGATTTGCTAGAGACGGTGCCAGATAGTCAATTGACTTTAACCCATTTTGACGATAGTCGGGCGACGGATGAAAGCGTGCTGAAAGAGACAGCCAAGTCTAGAAATCTCAATTACCAAATTTGGCAGGATTTTCTAGAGCAGAAATTGACAGATAAAAATGAAGAGAAACAAACAGTTAGGATTGTCACAGGTTCCTTGTATTTCTTGAGCCAAGTGAGAGCCTATCTGATGGAGAGGAAGAACGAGAATGGATACACAAAAGATTGAAACGGCTGTAAAAATGATTATTGAGGCTGTTGGTGAGGACGCTAACCGCGAGGGCTTGCAGGAAACACCTGCTCGTGTAGCTCGTATGTACCAAGAGATTTTTTCAGGTCTTGGCCAAACTGCTGAGGAACACCTGTCAAAATCCTTTGAGATTATCGACGATAATATGGTTGTAGAAAAGGATATCTTTTTCCACACTATGTGTGAGCACCACTTTTTGCCCTTTTATGGGAGAGCGCACATTGCCTACATTCCAGATGGTCGGGTGGCAGGCTTGTCTAAGCTAGCCCGTACGGTTGAAGTTTATTCTAAAAAACCACAAATTCAAGAGCGTTTGAATATTGAGGTGGCCGATGCCTTGATGGACTATCTGGGTGCTAAAGGAGCCTTTGTTGTCATTGAGGCGGAACATATGTGTATGAGCATGCGTGGTGTCAGAAAGCCAGGCACGGCAACCTTGACGACAGTAGCGCGAGGTGTATTTGAAACAGATAAGGACCTCCGAGACCAAGCTTATCGTTTAATGGGACTATAATACCCTTCGAAAATCAAATTCAAACCACGTCAGCTTCACCTTGCCGTAGGTGCGGTTACTGACTTCGTCAGTTCTATCCACAACCTCAAAACAGTGTTTTTAGCTGATTTCGTCAGTTTTATCTACAACCTCAAAGCAGTGCTTTGAGCAACCTGCGGCTAGCTTCCTAGTTTGCACTTTGATTTTCATTGAGTATAAAAAGAATCCGCTTCATGCGGATTTTTCTAGAAAGGACTAATTATGGATCAACTGCAGATTAAAGATTTGGAAATTTTTGCCTATCATGGTCTTTTCCCTAGTGAGAAAGAATTAGGGCAGAAGTTTGTTATTTCCGCAAGCTTATCCTATGATATGACCAAGGCGGCTACAGAATTGGATTTAACAGCTTCTGTCCATTACGGAGAACTGTGTCAGCAGTGGACGACTTGGTTTCAGGAAAGCACTGAGGACTTGATTGAAACGGTAGCCTACAAATTAGTTGAACGTACCTTTGAGACCTATCCTCTTGTCCAAGAGATTGAGTTGGAACTAAAAAAACCGTGGGCTCCAGTGCATTTACCATTGGATACCTGCTCGGTGACCATTCGCCGTCGCAAACAACGGGCCTTTATCGCTCTAGGAAGTAATATGGGAGATAAGCAAGCAAACTTGGAGCAAGCCATTGACAAACTGCGAACTCGAGGTATCCATATTCTCAAAGAGTCCAGTGTTTTGACGACGGAGCCTTGGGGTGGTGTGGATCAGGATAGCTTTGCCAATCAGGTGATTGAAGTAGAAACCTGGCTACCAGCACCAGTCTTGTTAGAAACATTGTTAGCCATTGAGTTAGAAATGGGACGGGTTCGAGAGGTGCATTGGGGGCCTCGTTTGATTGATTTGGACCTACTCTTTATGGAGGACCAGATTATTTACACAGACGAGCTCATATTGCCTCATCCTTATATAGCAGAACGCCTCTTTGTTCTTGAGCCGTTAGTGGAAATAGCTCCCCATTTTATCCATCCGATCCTAAAGCAACCAATTCGATACTTGGTTGACCAGTTGGAGCAAGGAAATGCCTAAGCTTTCCGAGACCTATAGTAAGTGGAAGAGTATTGGGGAGGGACTACTTGCTATTGTTTTAGGGCTTCTCTTGATTCGATTTGGACAAGTTATTCCGAGAATGGGATACCAGTTGCTGATGGGTTACTTTTCCTTGTCAGCAGTTTGGCACTTGTTGACTCGCTGGTTTCAGGATAAAAAACGTCGGGAAAATATCTTTGTAACCTTGGGAAAGCTGGCGGTTGCGGCTCTGGTGTTTGACTCTATCATCTTGCAAGACCTTGCCCTCTATCTCCTGGTTTTTATCATTGCGAGCTACCAGCTGTTTACGGGCATCATTAGTCTTGTGACCTGGTCTCTCTATCGAAAAAATGCCATTCATCCTCGGCTCCATCATCTCTTCGATGCTGTATGGATGATAGGATTCGGTCTTTATAGCATCTCTCCTTTTCACGATGCAGCGAATTTTGAATTGCTCTTGCTTGGGTTTTACTTGCTCATGCTAGGAGCTAGTAGCCTCCGGGACGGTTTCTTTTTTGAAAAGATAGAAAACAATCCCAAGCTGAAACGACGAATGCGAATGACCTTGCCGATCTTTGTGACGGCTTTGATCCCTATCAGCACCTTGCGAAAACTAAATGAGTGGCTGGCAAATCATGAAAGCCAAGAAGGGGAAGTTCATTCAGAAAGAAAAAACGATCAGGTAGTTGATCTGGAAATTTTTATCCATACCTCAGAAACCTCTTTCTTCCTCGCTATGGGACATGTGGATATTTGTTACCAAGGGAAGGTTATTTCCTATGGCTCGTATGATCCCCACTCGGAGCGTTTGTTCGGCATGGTTGGAGATGGTGTTTTGTTTAAGGCCAATCGGGAAAAATACATCGAGCTCTGTAAGAGGGAAAGTCAGAAGACCTTGTTTGCTTATGGTCTGAGTTTGACAGACCAACAGAAAGCAGCCATCCAAGCTCGTCTAGAAGAGATAGAAGACCTGTTAATTCCTTGGGAACCAAGTTCACAGTTGATGAAAAGAAGAGAGGGCGAGGTAAAGCATACCTACTCCTACCAACTGAAACAGGAAGCAGATGCGATCCTCTATAAATTCAGTTCATCCGAGTTTAAGACCTACTTTGTTCTTAGTACCAATTGTGTCTTGCTGGCAGACTCTATCGTAGGAAAAGCTGGGACTGATATATTGAGTCCTCAAGGTTTCATTGTGCCAGGGACTTATCAGGATTATCTTGACTTAGAGTATACAAAACCAAACGGTCTAGTTGTCAGTCGATCCATTTATTAGAAAAAGAAAACTCTAGTTCCTCAGCAGTTTGCGCCGAGAAGCTAGAGTTTTTAAAATAGGTCATTTTCTTCTGGAAGGAGGATGGTTTCTTTACCGTCCGTATCTAAAACAAGGACCCTAGGAGGGTAAAGGGGATCGAAAGGATGATTGAAATCAAAATCAATGCTAGTCGGAAGGTGCTGGCTAGAAAAATGGAAGGTGATGGTCCCCTTATTGTTGAGCAGTTGAAACTCAAGTTCTTCTTCTAATTCAAAGACATTTTTCAGGAAATGATCGATAATATACCATAAAGAGTCAATGACATCATCAGGTAAGCTGGTCACGACACCAAAACTAGCGGAACGTCTCTGTGTATTTGTAAAAGCCATGTTTTCCTCCCCCCTTTATTTTCCTTATCATACAGCAAAATGTCTTAAAAATCAAGAAATCCTACTTGCTTTTTCAAAATGGGAATAAACTGTGAAATTTTTTCAAAGTTTCTCTAAAAAATACTTGAAAGTGTTTACAATAAGTGATAAAATGGAGTAAGTAGATGCGTGAAAGCGAAATTTTCATTATAGAAAGGAAACGGAATGAACACAGATGATACAGTAACGATTTATGACGTCGCCCGTGAAGCAGGAGTTTCGATGGCAACAGTTAGCCGTGTCGTTAATGGCAACAAGAATGTTAAAGAGAACACTCGAAAAAAAGTCCTAGAAGTGATTGATCGCTTGGACTATCGTCCAAATGCGGTAGCACGTGGTTTGGCTAGCAAGAAAACAACGACAGTCGGAGTTGTGATTCCTAACATTACCAATGGTTATTTCTCAACGCTTGCTAAGGGAATTGACGACATTGCTGAAATGTACAAGTATAACATTGTCCTTGCAAATAGTGATGAGGATGATGAAAAGGAAGTTTCAGTAGTCAACACTCTCTTTTCAAAACAAGTCGATGGGATTATCTTTATGGGCTATCACTTGACTGAAAAGATTCGTTCAGAGTTTTCTCGTTCACGGACACCGGTTGTTCTTGCTGGTACTGTGGATGTAGAACACCAACTTCCAAGTGTAAATATCGACTACAAACAAGCAACGATTGATGCTGTAAGCTACCTTCTAAAAGAAAACGAAAAGATTGCTTTTGTGAGTGGACCACTCGTCGATGATATCAATGGCAAGGTTCGTTTGATTGGTTACAAGGAAGCCTTGAAAAAAGCAGGACATTCTTATAGCGAGGGATTGGTCTTTGAATCAAAATACAGCTATGACGATGGTTATGCCTTGGCAGAACGCTTGATTTCATCACAAGCTACAGCCGCAGTTGTAACAGGTGATGAATTGGCAGCAGGTGTGTTGAATGGTTTGGCTGACCATGGCGTATCTGTGCCGGAAGAGTTTGAAATCATTACGACAGATGACTCTCAGATTGCACGATTCACTCGTCCAAACTTGACGACTATTGCCCAACCTCTTTATGACCTAGGTGCTATCAGCATGCGTATGTTGACTAAGATTATGCATAAGGAAGAGTTGGAAGAACGTGAAGTTCTCCTACCTCATGGTTTGACAGAACGCCGCTCTACACGAAAACGTAAATAGAAAAAATCAGGGAATCGTGAAGATTTCCTGATTTGCTTTCTAGAGAAGAGGTTTATCCTTCCATATAGTCTTTCAAAGCTTGTCCTTTTAGTCCAGCATTAAGGGCAATTAATAATTTGAGGCGCGCTTTTTGAGCGTTGAGTTCTTTGACAAAGAAAACACCAGCTCGTTGCAACTGCACCCCTCCACCTTGGTAGGCGTAGACAGGTTCAGCAATACCATTAAAACAACGTGAGACCAAGGCGACTGGGATTCCTTTTTGGAGGAGATTTTCCAACTTTTGAGCTGTTTCTTTGGGAATATTGCCTGCTCCAAAGGCCTGAATGACTAAGCCATCCAGCTGTTCTAAGTCTAACATATCAATCAGCTCGTCTGTCATACCGGCATAGGCTGAGATGATGGGAACCAGACCTTGAATATGCTCAAGATTAAACCGGACACGAGGCTCAGCCGTTTTGAAGTAGAGGATTTCTTGCTTCATGATGAGGCCAAGTGGTCCATGTGTTGGGGTTTGAAAGGTGCTGACGTTGGTCGTATGAGTTTTGGTAACATACTTGGCTGCGTGGATCTCGTCGTTCATGACGACCAGTACACCCTTGTCGGCTGCTTTGTCATCGCTGGCAACTCGCAAAGCGCTCAGATAGTTATATACACCGTCGCTACCAAGTTCGTTTGAACTACGCATGGCCCCTGTTAGAACGATGGGGATGGGCGGAATTTTCATGGTATCAAGGAAGTAAGCTGTTTCTTCTAAGGTATCTGTACCATGTGTGATGACAACTCCATCATAGTTATCAGCTTCCTCTTTAATCTTATGATAGAGTGCAAGCATATGATTGGGTTTGATATGAGGGCTTGGCAGATTAAAAAAGTCTAGGGTATGAACCTCAATTCCTTCAAGTGGATTGGAAACATGGTTCATGGGATTGTCCTGACTAGTTACAACGGCACCAGTGGCGTCTGCTTGCATGGAAATAGTCCCACCTGTATGTAAAACAAGGATTTTCTTAGGCATGATTTAGTCACTCTTTCTGAAATGTGGTATAATCATTGTAACACAAAAGGGGAGAATGGGACAGGATGGAAGTCAAGGCTGTTTTTTTTGATATCGATGGAACGCTAGTCAACGATCGCAAGAGTGTTTTGAAATCCACTAAGGACGCGATTAAGATTGTCAAAGAGCAAGGAGTGCTTGTTGGAGTAGCGACAGGACGAGGGCCGTTTTTTGTCAAGGAATTGATGGAAGACTTGGACCTAGACTTTGCGGTGACCTACAATGGCCAATACATTTTTAATAAAGAAAAGGTACTCTTTGCAAGCCCAATCGCTAAGTCAAGCCTACGTCAACTGATTGCTTATGCTAAAAAGGAGCGTAAAGAAATCGCTCTTGGAACCGAGCATGCCGTTGTTGGTTCGAAGATTATGTCATTTGGTCTCGGCTCCTTTTCCCAACTGGTTAGTCGTTTTATTCCGACTGTTCTGACAAGAACCGTTAGCCGTTCCTTTAATCGAATGGTCAGCAAGGCAGTTCCTCAAAAGGAAGACGACTTGCTTAACTTGATTAATCAACCCATTTATCAAGTTTTGATGCTGATGACGCCAGAAGAATCTGAGAAGGCAGCAAGTGATTTTGAAGATTTGAAATTAACTCGAAGCAATCCTTTTGCAGCAGATATCATTAACCAAGGAAATTCCAAACTAGAAGGCATTCGCCGAGTCGGGAAAGAATATGGCTTTGATCTCAACCAAGTCATGGCCTTTGGTGATTCAGACAACGATCTGGAAATGTTAGCGGGTGTTGGTATGTCGGTTGCTATGGGAAATGGCAGTAGCAGTGTCAAAGAAGTTGCCAAGCATATTACGGCAAGTAATCAACAAGATGGTATCCACAAGGCGCTCGAGCACTTTGGTGTTTTGGCTTCAGAAAAAGTGTTTGTCAGTCGAGACTACCACTTTAATAAGGTCAAAACCTTCCACCACATGATGGATGAACGAACTCAAGAAGAGCCACAGGCATGGGATGCTGAAGGTGCAACCCACCGCGCAGACTTTAAAATTGAAGAATTAGTGGAGTTTGTTCGTGCAGCAAGTTCTTCGGAGGAAGAATTCCAAAACTCCCTTGCAAGCATGCATGAGGCACTTGATAAGGCGGCAGAGAAAGTGGAGAAAAAGACGCCTGCTAAGCAAAACTTGGTCGGTCAAGTGGATGCTTTGATTGACACACTGTATTTTACATACGGTAGTTTTGTTTTGATGGGAGTAGACCCAGAACGCATTTTTGATATTGTTCATGAAGCAAATATGGGGAAGGTTTTCCCAGACGGAAAAGCTCATTTTGACCCAGTTACACACAAGATTTTAAAACCAGATGACTGGGAAGAAAAATATGCTCCAGAACCTGTCATCCGACAGGAACTACAACGTCAGTTTAAAGCTTATGAGCGACATAAAGAAAGAAAAAATAAAAAATAAGAGAAAATTCTTTTCCCTGGATGAAAAATTCGGGGATTTTTTGAACCGAAATCCGAACAATTACATATATATCACTAATTATTATTAGCATATTTATACTTATTTTGAATTAGAAAACGTTTGAAATTTTTTTTGAAAAAGAAAAGAAAAATATTTTAGTTTACAAAAAATAATGCAGAGTGGCATTTTACCCCAATTTATCTAGCTTTCCTTTTAAAAAAATATCAAAAAAAGATGAGTCAAATTATTTGATATTTGAAAGTTGATGTGTTAGAATGAATTCAGAAAGCGAATAAATATAAAATCCTCACGCTGCTATAATATGCTCTTTTTAAAGACAGAAAGTCAACTTGTTTATTTCAGGCCTGTTAACAAGTTGATGTGAAGAATTCACTCTAGTTTTGAGGGTTAGTTATAAAATTGTGCACAATTGCTTTCCAAATTTTTATTATTATTTTTATTATTTTAATTTTCAAGTTTAGAAATTAAAGAATTAAGAGGTTGAAATGAAGAAAAAATATACCTATTTGACAGCTTCTGTTTTAACAGCTGTAACAATGCTTCCAACTTTTGCACCAAGTGAAGCTCACGCTGCTTACAACTGGAATGGGAATAATAGCTACTATACAAGAACTAGCCGCCGTTCAAGCAATCGTACTTCTAACCGTACTACTGCAAATCGTAGCCGCACATCAAACTATACTGTAAGAAGTTATGGCTACAACAGTTATTACCCAAGCTATAACTATGGCTACAATAGCTACTACCCAAGCTATAATTATGGATATGGTAGCTATTACCCAAGTTACAACTACGGTTACAATAATTGGAATAACTACTATGGCTATGACAACAGTAGCAACTACTATGGTTATAACTATTGGAATAGTTACAACAACCTTGCTAGCGATGAAAACTATATTTACTGGAATGGCAATCACTACTACCGCATGAACGACGGTAGCTACCGTATTTATCGTAACGGTCAGTGGAAACCTTTGACAAACAATAGTAACAACAACTCATCTACTAACAACTTGGAAAACGATCCGCACTATCGTTACGAAAATGGATACCATTACTATGTATTGGACAATGGTGATTATTACTACTACCAAAATGGTAAGTGGGTATTGGTGAAAGATTCTGCTGATACAACACCAGCACAACCAGCACAACCAGCTGAGCCAACACCAGCACAACCAGCAACTCCTGCTGAACCAAAACCAGAACAACCAACAACTCCGGTTGAGCCAGCACAACCAAGTCAACCTGAAGTTCCTGCTCCAACACCAGCAGAACCAGAGGCTCCAACACCAGCTCCTAGTGATAAACCTGAAGAGCCAACAACACCAGCTGAGCCAAAACCAGAGCAACCAGCAACTCCAAGTGTTGACCTACCAGAAAACCCACCAATTAATGGTGCTGATAGTGAATTTGATCCATTCAAGCCATCAACAGAAACACCAGCAGAACCAAAACCAGAAACACCAGCAACTCCAGCTATCCCAACAACACCAGGTTTGGTAACGACTGATGAACCAAGTGAAAACCAAATCCCTGATTATGTTGAAAAACCAGCTGAAGGATTGGAACACTTGGCTTGGGCACCAAATGGACAAACTCCAAAATTGGTTTACCCACCAGGTAAACCAGGTGATGCAGTCCTCAAGAATGATAAAAACTACTACTTCGACGGTAGTGCACATTACTATTATGTATCATCTAATTCAGAGCGTACAGGTTACTCAGCATACTGGAAGTGGCTTGGAGGAAAATGGAAACTTCAAGGGATGACTGATCCAAACGATCCAGCTCGTGATCCAAAACTTCACGAAAACACTGCTGATGACGAGTACATGTACAGTGACAAGAACTCAAGCGTGAAACTTTACTCAACTAACTTGGTAACGACTGCTAAAGCAGGTCAAGCATTGCCATTCAAGAATGTTGAAGAGTTCAAAAACTATGTCATCGAAAAAATGAATCCTAAGTTCCTTGATAACTCTGGTTGGGATGCTAAAGTTGAGTGGGAAATCGAAGATCCAGAAATCTTTGAGAAGACTAAAGAAAACCCATACGCTAAGGACTATGTCTTGATTGCAAATCTCAAGAGTGGTGTCGAAGACAAGAAATACAGTGATGTAGAATTTGGTTATGTGAAGTTTGTTTACCGTGTTGAAGCAACAAATGATACAAACTATGACTATGTTTCAAAAGCGAAAGAAGCTTTCGCTAAAATCAATGAGACTCGTAAAGCTCAAGGATTGAAAGAATTGACTTGGTCTGAAGACATTTATCAAAATCAAGCACTTCCGAAAGTAAATGAAATTTCACGTCAATACGATAGCACAGGCTTTGTAGGACGTCGTGATGAAGATGCTGCTGTTGTCGTTAAGAAATGGGCAAACAGTGGTTTGAGAGACTTGCTTCTCGATCCGAATGTCACTGAAGGAGCTGTAGCAGCAGTAGTTGATGGAAACGGTGTATACTACTGGGCATACAGTTACAAATAATTCAATCTTTTGAGATTGACTACTTTCTAAATAAGATAGAGGCTTTAAACAATTGTTTAAAGCCTTTTTCTGACCCAACCAGGACAAACAAAAAGGAGCCAGAGGCTCCTTTTTTAATGATTACAATGTTTTTTCACTTTCTCTCACGACCAGCAAATCGACTTTTGCATGGCGAAGAATATACTCAGATGAAGAGCCAACCAAGAGGCGTTCAAAGGCATTGAGCCCTGTTGCACCAACGAGAATCAGGTCGACATTTTCTGCGTCTGGAATAGTACGGGCAAGGAGGGTTTTTGGATTTCCCATTTCGATGACGATGTGAATATCGGTCACACCAGCATCTCTTGCGCGCTTTTCGTACTCCTTCATCAGACTTTCAGCATCGACTTGGAGCTCTTCGTAAACTTCAGCATCAAAGGTAGACACGCTTTGAAGAGCGCGTGTGTCGATAACATGGGCAATGGTGAGCTTGGATTCGTTGCGTAGAGCAGTGTAAACACCTTTGACGAAAGCCAAGTCCGCTTCTTTAGAACCATCAATTGCGACCATAACATTTTGGTAACGTTGTGCCATAATGAAACCTCCTGAAATTTTCTTACTGTTATTGTAATCCTTTTCACTAAAGAAGTAAAGTAAAAATCATATTTCAATAAATATTATTGGAGATTCAATTTGGTGGAGATATGTTAAAATAAAAGAAAACGAGCTAGTAGGAAACACAGTAAAGGGGATGAGAAAGTATGAAAGATTTTGTTCAGACTTTTAAAAAAATAAGTTTTCTTTATCATGGAATTATCCTTGCGTCACTTGTAGGTGAAGTAGTGATGCTTTGGCGGCTGGAAAGAGTCATGCCCGTTCTCTATCCAGGTTTTATTGGATTTCTTCTCTTTCACTTGGTCTACCACATCATTTTATTGGTGATTGCAAAGAGAAGTGGTCGTTTGGACTATTTGGTCACGTGGGGGCTCTTTCTCATGTTTAATCTCTTGTATGACTCCTTTTTAGCGCTGATCTTTCTAGGTTTGTCTTTTGGTATGTGAGAAAATACTTCTGTATTCTAGTTGTTTAGACGGTGAGAACCTAGTCGTTGTGAGTTTTTTTCTTTGCTTGCTCATTTCAGGAAACTTGTCGCAATCCCTTTCTAGTGGTATAATGTTACTATCTCTATGAATTGAGGAAACAAGATGAAAGAATATAACAAGTCTAGTAAGTTAGAGCACGTTGCCTATGATATCCGTGGTCCTGTTTTGGAAGAAGCTATGCGGATGCGAGCAAACGGAGAAAAGATTTTACGTCTGAATACAGGGAATCCAGCAGAATTTGGCTTTACAGCGCCGGATGAGGTCATTCATGACTTGATTATGAATGCGCGTGATAGTGAGGGATATTCTGACTCCAAAGGGATTTTCTCAGCCCGCAAGGCCATCATGCAGTATTGCCAATTGAAGAAATTCCCTAATGTAGACATTGATGATATCTACCTCGGAAATGGTGTCAGTGAGCTGATTGTTATGTCCATGCAAGGGCTTTTGGATAATGGCGATGAGGTCTTGGTGCCTATGCCAGACTATCCTCTCTGGACAGCCGCGGTCAGCCTAGCTGGGGGAAATGCCGTTCACTATATCTGTGATGAAGCTGCAGAATGGTACCCAGATATTGACGATATTAAGTCAAAAATTACTTCCAATACCAAGGCAATCGTCCTTATCAATCCAAATAACCCAACTGGAGCCCTTTATCCTAAGGAACTCTTGTTGGAGATTATTGAGATTGCTCGTCAGAACGATTTGATCATCTTTGCAGATGAGATTTATGATCGCATGGTGATGGATGGGCATGTGCATACGCCTGTGGCGAGCTTGGCACCTGATGTTTTCTGTGTCAGTATGAATGGTTTGTCAAAATCTCACCGTATCGCTGGTTTCCGTGTAGGATGGATGGTCTTGTCTGGTCCTAAGCACCATGTCAAGGGCTATATCGAAGGGCTCAATATGCTATCCAATATGCGTCTTTGCTCTAACGTTTTGGCCCAGCAAGTCGTACAAACTTCACTAGGTGGGCACCAGTCAGTGGATGAATTGCTCCTTCCTGGTGGACGGATTTACGAGCAAAGAAACTTCATTTACAATGCTATCCAAGATATCCCAGGTTTGTCTGCGGTTAAGCCGAAGGCGGGTCTTTATATCTTCCCTAAAATTGACCGCAATATGTACCGCATCGATGATGATGAACAGTTCGTTCTTGATTTCTTGAAGCAGGAAAAGGTTCTCTTGGTTCATGGTCGTGGTTTTAACTGGAAGGAACCTGACCATTTCCGTATCGTTTACCTTCCTCGTGTGGACGAATTGGCGCAAATCCAAGAAAAGATGACACGTTTCTTGAGCCAGTATCGTAGATAAGGGTTTCATAGGGAAAAGCAGGAAACATTTCCTTAGAGCTATTGACAAATAGGTAAGAATCAGATAGAATAGTAAAGTATGTTTAGTAACTGATCACTTTATAGCCGGCTAAACGAATACAAAATCTATGAGGAGGTATTCATCGTGAAACGTACTTATCAACCAAGTAAACTTCGTCGTGCGCGCAAACACGGATTCCGTAACCGTATGTCAACTAAAAACGGTCGTCGCGTATTGGCAGCTCGTCGTCGTAAAGGACGCAAAGTTTTGGCTGCTTAATCCAAACGAATTCAACAAAGAAGTCAGTAGGAACTCGAGTCTACTGGCTTTTCTTTTTATCTTAAAGGGTGCATTGTCCTTGAAATCGGTCATTTCAGATGAAATTCATGGAGGACTCGTTTAAAAGGTCACATACAAAAAACTCAAAACCAGATATAAGTTACTGATTTTGAGTTTTTGTTTATTCTTTTAAGTGATAAGAGTAGCTAGCGACAACGACGTCTTCATGCCATCTGAGAGCGTATTTTAGTTTGAGGCTCATTTGATTGTGCAGGATATTTTGCCAAGGCTTGTTAGGGATAAACTGTGGGACAAGGACTGTAACGGTGTAGTTTTTTTGCTTAGCTTCTTGGGCGATTCGTTTGACATACTTAACGCTAGGAGTGATGATGTCGCGGTAGCTGGTATTGATATTCTTCAGAGTGATATTTGGGAAGTAATCGGCAAATTCCTGAAGGATTTCTTGGTCTTTTTCGGCCGTTTCTTTAGTAGAAATGTGCATGGCCAACACTTCGTCACCGATACTTTGAGCGTAGCTAATGGCTCCGACACTTACTCGAGTAACATTTCCTACTAGGACAAGAACCAGATTGCCATCGTAGGTACGTTTTTCAATTCCTTCGTAGAGTCGCAGTTGTTTTGCCACTTTTTGGTAATGGCTGTGAATGGACAAAAAGAGGAAGGTTAAGACTAGGATAATTGGGAAGAATGGCCAGATATCACCCAGTCTGAAGAGGAGTAAAATGAGAACGATAGCATAACAAATGATGGCCCCAAGGATATTAGCAAAGGCAGGTTTTAAGAAGTTTGCTCCTTTTTCCTTTTTCCAATGACGAATCATCCCAGTCTGAGAAAGGGCAAAGGGAACGAAGACCCCGATAGTATAAAGAGGAATCAAGCGTTCAGTATTCCCGTTAAAAATGAGAAGAAGGATCATAGCTCCAAAAGCCAGAGTTAAGATACCGTTGGAGTAGCCAAGGCGATCCCCCTTTTCCATAAAGAGATGGGGCATGTACTTGTTTTTAGCCATATTGTAAGCCAGCATAGGGAAGGCTGAAAAGCCAGTATTTGCAGCTACAGCTAGAATCAAGGCTGTTGAGAACTGGAAGAGATAGTAGCTAGCATGACCAAAGAATGAATCACCAAGAATGCCCTTGGCCATTTGCGAGAGGATGGTTTCTCCATTTTGAGGAGTGATACCCATCCAGTAGTTTAGGAAGGTAATGCCCGCAAAAAGAAATCCTAAAATGAGCGACATGATGGTCAGGGTCTGAGCAGCATTCTTTTCTTTCGGAGTTTTGAAAAATGGTACCGCATTTGAAATAGCCTCAACCCCTGTCAGAGAGGCAGAGCCACTGGTAAAGGCTCTCAATAGGAGAACGATGGAAAGGCTCGGAACGGTTTGCCCAATGGTTGAAGTCGCCTGGTAGTTTAGGGACCCTGTAAATAGTTGAAAGAACCCATAAAGCAAGAGAAAGACGGTACTGAAGATAAAGAGGTAGACGGGAATCATCAGAGAGCTGGCAGATTCTTTCAAACCTCTTAAATTCAAGAGCATGAGCAGACAGACTAGGAAAATAGAGATATGAAGATTATAGGGATGGAGGGCAGGGATGGCTGCAGTAATAGCATCAGCTCCAGACGCAACGGATACGGCTACTGTCAGCATATAGTCAACAAGGAGGCTGCCCCCTGAAATCAAGCCTAGTTCAGGAGAGAGATTTTCCCGAGTGACCATATAAGCCCCACCACCTTGAGGATAGGCGTGAATAATTTGACGATAGGAAACGGTCAAACTAGCGAGGAGTAAGAGGACAAAAATACCGATAGGGAGGCTCCACCAAATGGCGAGAGGAGAGAGACTGACTAAAACGAGAATGACTTGTTCAGGTCCATAGGCAATAGAAGACAGGGCATCACTGGATAACATTGCAAGTGCCTGCATTTTTCCAAGTAATCCCCCTTCACCATCTGTGAGAGACTTGAGTGGTCGACCGATAAAGGTATATTTTAATTTTCTAAACATTTTCTTTTCCTTTGATGAAAATTTCAATAAGTGTTATTATACTGCTTTGAAAAAAGGCAGTCAAGGGAGAATGATTGGTATTAGAATATTTTTACAAGCCGAGGGATGCTATTTTTGGTATAATAGATGGAAGAAAATGAGGTTAGAAGAGATGATTTTTGATACGCATACACATTTAAATGTAGAGGAATTTGCAGGACGTGAGGAGGAAGAACTTGCCTTGGCTGCTGAGATGGGTGTGACTCGGATGAACATTGTTGGTTTTGACAAGCCGACCATTGAACGTGCCCTAGAGTTAGCAGATGAGTATGAGCAACTCTACGCAACTATTGGATGGCATCCGACGGAAGCAGGGACTTACACAGACGAGGTCGAAGCTTACTTGCTTGAAAAACTAAAACATCCCAAGGTTGTTGCCTTGGGGGAGATTGGTCTGGACTACCATTGGATGACAGCATCTAAGAAAGTGCAGGAGCAGGTTTTTCGTCGTCAGATTCAGCTGTCTAAGGACTTGAATTTGCCCTTTGTGGTCCACACTCGTGATGCGCTAGAAGATACTTATGAGATCATCAAGAGCGAGGGAGTTGGTCCTCGTGGTGGGATTATGCATTCATTTTCAGGCTCTTTGGAGTGGGCTGAAAAGTTTGTGGAGCTTGGCATGACCATTTCCTTCTCAGGAGTGGTGACCTTTAAGAAAGCGACGGATATCCAAGAAGCTGCCAGAGAACTTCCCTTGGAAAAGATTTTGGTAGAAACAGATGCCCCTTACCTGGCTCCTGTTCCTAAACGTGGCCGTGAAAACAAAACAGCCTACACACGCTATGTGGTAGATTTTATCGCGGATTTGCGTGGTATGACGACTGAGGAGTTAGCCGCAGTAACAACTGCAAATGCAGAGCGTATCTTTGGATTGGACAGCAAGTGATGAAAGAAAAAATTTCCCAAGTCATCGTAGTCGAAGGACGGGATGATACAGCTAATCTCAAACGTTATTTTGATGTAGAGACCTATGAAACACGAGGTTCCGCAATAAATGGCCAAGATATAGAGCGGATTCAGCGTCTGCATGAATTGCATGGAGTCATTGTCTTTACAGATCCAGATTTTAATGGGGAACGCATTCGGCGCATGATTATGACGGCCATTCCAACGGTACAACATGCCTTTCTCAAACGAGATGAGGCTGTTCCCAAATCCAAGACCAAGGGACGTTCTCTGGGAATCGAACACGCCAGCTATGAAGATATGAAAACAGCGCTGGCTCAGGTGACAGAGCAATTTGAAAACGAGAACGAGTTTGACATCAGTCGTGGTGACTTGATTCGCCTAGGTTTCTTGGCGGGAGCAGACAGTCGTAGGCGCAGAGAGTATCTAGGCGAACAGCTCCGCATCGGCTATTCCAACGGCAAGCAACTCCTCAAGCGCTTAGAGTTATTTGGGATAACCTTGGCAGAAGTGGAAGAGACTATGGAAAGTTATGATAATAGTTAGATAGCCCAAAAATACAAAGGGAATGTGTTACAATAGAGGTACCTAGATTTATTTCAAGAGATTCATTTTGATAATATTTAAATGGAAATTTATAAGGAAAGAGCAAGATGAAAATACGAGTTGATAGAGAGTCTGTGTGTATGGGGGACGATGTATTGCCTCATGAGACAGAATTTGAGATTCCTGAAGATATGACGGTGAAAGAATTTTTTGACTTTCTAGAAAAGGAACGTTATTTGCCGTCTGTTCAAGGAAATAATGTCGCTTGGGAACTCCGTAATCGAAATAGGGAACAAGGTGTTTATTTTACCAAAACACGAGAGATTATCCATCCAGATGCGGTCTTAAAAGAGATGTTGGAAGGAATTACTGAGACTCCCTTATTTGTTTTGCTCTATCATTATACTCCGGAAGCATATTATATTAGAAAAGAGAATAAATGAGAATTGCAGATTACAGCGTGACCAAGGCAGTGCTGGAGCGTCACGGCTTTACCTTTAAAAAGTCCTTCGGGCAAAATTTCTTGACGGATACCAATATCCTTCAAAAAATCGTGGATACGGCTGAAATTGATGACCAGGTTAATGTTATCGAAATCGGGCCAGGTATTGGTGCTTTGACGGAGTTTTTGGCTGAGCGTGCGGCTCAAGTCATGGCCTTTGAGATTGACCACCGTTTAGTACCAATCCTAGCAGATACTTTACGTGATTTTGACAATGTTACTGTAGTCAATGAGGACATTCTTAAGGTCGATTTGGCGCAACATATCCAGAATTTCAAAAATCCTGAATTGCCGATTAAAGTAGTAGCCAACTTGCCTTACTACATTACGACGCCTATTCTCATGCACTTGATCGAGAGTGGCATTCCTTTTAGCGAGTTTGTCGTCATGATGCAAAAAGAAGTGGCGGACCGTATCTCCGCACAGCCAAATACTAAGGCTTACGGTAGTTTGTCGATTGCGGTGCAATATTATATGACTGCTAAGGTTGCCTTCATCGTGCCTCGTACGGTCTTTGTGCCAGCCCCAAACGTGGACTCAGCCATTTTAAAAATGGTGCGCCGTCCAGGGCCTGCTGTAGCAGTAAAAGATGAGAACTTCTTCTTTAAGGTTTCCAAGGCTAGCTTCACTCATCGTCGCAAGACCTTATGGAATAACTTAACAGGCTACTTTGGAAAGACTGAGGAAGTCAAGGATAAGCTGACCAAGGCTTTGGATCAGGCAGGTTTGTCACCAAGTGTGCGTGGGGAAGCACTTAGCTTGGAAGAGTTTGCCGGTCTAGCTGATGCGCTTAAAGGGCAAGGACTCTAAGATGCAGGGACAAATCATTAAAGCCTTGGCGGGCTTCTATTATGTGGAGAGTGATGGCCAAGTCTATCAGACACGTGCGCGCGGGAATTTTCGTAAAAAAGGCCACACGCCCTATGTTGGGGATTGGGTAGACTTTTCTGCCGAGGAAAATTCTGAAGGTTATATCCTTAAGATTCATGAACGGAAAAACAGTCTGGTCCGTCCGCCTATTGTCAATATTGACCAAGCCGTGGTGATCATGTCCGTCAAGGAACCTGATTTTAATAGCAATTTGCTGGATCGGTTCTTGGTTCTTCTGGAACACAAGGGCATCCATCCTATCGTCTATATTTCCAAAATGGACTTGCTGGAGGATAGGGGAGAACTGGATTTTTACGAGCAGACCTATCGTACTATTGGTTATGACTTTGTGACCAGTAAGGAAGAGCTCTTACCTCTGTTGACAGGGAAAGTGACGGTCTTTATGGGGCAGACTGGTGTTGGAAAATCAACCCTCCTCAATAAAATCGCACCGGACCTCAATCTTGAAACAGGAGAAATCTCAGACAGTCTGGGTCGTGGTCGTCACACCACTCGAGCGGTTAGTTTTTACAACCTCAATGGGGGTAAAATCGCGGACACACCAGGATTTTCATCACTGGATTATGAAGTGTCAACGGCTGAAGACCTCAATCAGGCCTTTCCAGAGATTGCTAGTGTCAGTCGAGACTGTAAATTCCGTAGCTGTACCCATACCCATGAGCCGTCTTGTGCGGTCAAACCAGCTGTCGAAGAGGGTATCATTGCAAGCTTCCGTTTTGACAACTACCTGCAATTTCTCAGTGAAATTGAAAATCGCAGAGAAACCTATAAAAAAGTCAGCAAAAAAATACCAAAATAAGGAGAAACCTATGTCTCAATACAAGATTGCTCCGTCAATTCTGGCAGCAGATTATGCCAACTTTGAACGTGAAATTAAACGCCTTGAAGCAACTGGGGCAGAATACGCCCATATCGATATCATGGATGGTCACTTTGTACCTCAGATCAGCTTTGGTGCAGGTGTGGTAGAGGCTCTTCGTCCTCATAGCAAGATGGTCTTTGACTGCCACTTGATGGTAGCTAATCCAGAGCATCATCTAGAAGACTTTGCGCGTGCAGGTGCAGATATCATCAGCATTCATGTTGAAGCAACACCTCATATCCATGGTGCTCTTCAAAAGATTCGCTCTCTTGGTGTCAAACCTTCGGTTGTTATCAATCCTGGTACGCCTGTCGAGGCGATTAAGCACGTCCTTCATCTAGTTGATCAAGTCTTGGTCATGACGGTTAATCCTGGCTTTGGTGGTCAAGCTTTTCTGCCTGAAACCATGGACAAGGTTCGTGAGTTGGTTGCCCTTCGTCAGGAAAAAGGTTTGAACTTTGAAATTGAAGTCGATGGCGGTATTGCTGACCAGACCATTGCTCAAGCCAAAGAAGCTGGTGCTACAGTCTTTGTAGCAGGGTCCTATGTCTTTAAGGGAGATGTCAATGAACGAGTGCAAACTCTCAGAAAACAACTGGACTAGGGTTGCCGTTTTTGCAGGCGGAGACCGTGGTCATTATCGGACGGATTTTGATTGCTTTGTCGGTGTGGATCGAGGCTCACTCTGGGTCTTGGAAGAAGATCTGCCTCTCACTCTAGCAGTTGGGGATTTTGATTCGGTAACCGCAGACGAACGTCAGTTGATTCAAAAATGTGCCCAACATTTTGTTCAAGCCCAGCCAGAAAAGGATGATACGGATCTGGAATTGGCTCTTTTAACCATCTTTGAGCAAAATCCCCAGGCTCAGGTCACTATTTTCGGTGCTCTTGGTGGTCGGATCGACCACATGCTGGCCAATGTCTTTCTGCCTAGCAATCCCAAGTTGGCACCCTATATGCGCCAGATAGCGATTGAGGATGGGCAAAACTTGATTGCCTATTGTCCAGAAGGGACCAGTCAGCTAGAGCCCCGTTCGGACTATGACTATCTTGCTTTTATGCCAGTTCGGGATAGCCAGCTGACTATTCTTGGTGCCAAGTACGAATTGACTGAGGAAAATTTTTTCTTTAAAAAAGTGTACGCTTCTAACGAATATATAGATAGGGAAGTTGCGGTAACTTGCCCAGATGGCTATGTCGTCGTGTTGCATAGCAAGGACAGGAGGTAGGATGGAGACTGTATTATTACTATTATTAATTGCCAACCTAGCTGGACTCTTTCTGATTTGGCAAAGGCAGGATAAGCAAGATAAGTACCTAGCAAAGAGCTTGGAGGATCAAGCAGACAATCTTTCAGATCAACTGGATTATCGTTTTGAACAAGCCAGACAAGCCAGTCAGCTGGATCAAAAAGATTTGGAAGTGGTTGTCAGCGACCGTTTGCAAGAAGTGCGAATGGAGTTGCACCAAGGCCTGACGCAAGTCCGTCAAGAAATGACAGATAATCTCCTCCAAACCAGAGACAAGACCGACCAACGTCTCCAAGCTTTGCAGGAATCAAATGAGCAACGTTTGGAACAAATGCGTCAAACTGTCGAGGAAAAGTTGGAAAAGACCTTGCAAACGCGTTTGCAGGCTTCCTTCGAGACAGTTTCCAAGCAACTGGAGTCTGTCAATCGTGGTCTTGGAGAGATGCAGACAGTTGCCCGTGATGTTGGTGCACTTAATAAGGTTCTCTCTGGAACCAAGACGCGAGGGATTCTAGGAGAATTGCAACTGGGGCAAATCATCGAAGACATCATGACACCAGCCCAGTACGAACGAGAATATGCAACGGTTGAAAACTCTAGCGAGCGAGTAGAGTACGCCATCAAGTTACCTGGCCAAGGCGACCAGGAATATGTCTATTTGCCGATTGACTCCAAGTTTCCACTGGCAGATTATTACCGCTTAGAAGAAGCCTATGAAGCAGGTGATAAGGACGAGATTGAACGCTGTCGTAAATCTCTCCTAGCAAGTGTTAAGCGTTTCGCCAAGGATATCAAGAGCAAGTATATAGCGCCGCCTCGGACGACCAATTTTGGAGTCTTGTTTGTTCCAACAGAAGGACTTTACTCAGAAATCGTCCGCAATCCTGTCTTCTTTGATGATTTGAGACGGGAAGAGCAGATTATCGTTGCAGGACCAAGTACCCTATCAGCCCTGCTCAACTCCCTATCGGTTGGCTTCAAAACTCTCAATATCCAAAAGAGTGCCGACCATATCAGCAAGACTCTTGCCAGCGTCAAGACCGAGTTTGGCAAGTTTGGTGGCATTCTGGTCAAAGCACAAAAGCATCTCCAACATGCCTCTGGCAATATTGATGAATTATTAAACCGTCGTACCACAGCTATCGAGCGGACGCTCCGTCACATTGAGTTATCAGAAGATGAGCCTGCGCTTGATCTACTCCATTTCCAAGAAAATGAGGAAGAATATGAAGATTAGTCACATGAAAAAAGATGAGCTGTTTGAAGGCTTTTACCTGATCAAGTCAGCTGACCTGAGACAGACGCGTGCTGGGAAAAACTACTTAGCCTTTACCTTCCAAGACGATAGCGGCGAGATTGAAGGGAAGCTCTGGGATGCCCAACCTCATAACGTTGAGGCCTTTACCGCAGGGAAAGTCGTCCACATGCAGGGACGTCGAGAAGTTTATAATAATACACCTCAAGTCAATCAAATCACTCTCCGCTTGCCTCAGCCTGGGGAACCCAATGATCCAGCTGATTTCAAGGTCAAGTCGCCGGTTGATGTCAAGGAAATTCGTGACTACATGTCGCAAATGATTTTCAAGATTGAAAATCCTGTCTGGCAGCGTATCGTTCGTAGTCTCTACACCAAGTATGATAAGGAATTCTACTCCTATCCGGCTGCCAAGACCAACCACCATGCCTTTGAAACGGGTTTGGCTTTTCACACGGCAACCATGGTGCGTTTGGCAGATGCCATTAGCGATATCTATCCTCAGCTCAACAAGAGCCTGCTCTATGCTGGGATTATGCTACACGACTTGGCCAAGGTTATTGAGTTGACGGGACCAGACCAGACGGAGTACACAGTTCGAGGCAATCTCCTTGGGCATATCGCTCTCATCGATAGTGAAATTACCAAGACAGTCATGGAACTAGGTATCGATGATACTAGAGAAGAAGTGGTGCTACTGCGCCATGTCATCCTCAGTCACCATGGCTTGCTGGAGTATGGAAGTCCAGTCCGTCCACGTATCATGGAGGCAGAGATTATCCATATGATTGACAATCTAGATGCCAGCATGATGATGATGTCAACAGCTCTAGCTTTGGTGGATAAAGGAGAGATGACCAACAAAATCTTCGCCATGGACAATCGTTCCTTCTATAAACCAGATTTAGATTAATAATTTAAGAAAAACGAGCATTTTTTACGCAATAATGTTCGTTTTTTTATGTGAATGTGGTATAATGGATAAAATATCAAAATTAAATGGAATGGTAAATAAAAATGAAATTAAGAAGAAGTGATCGGATGGTTGTCATTTCCAACTATTTGATTAATAATCCATACAAACTAACAAGTCTCAATACCTTTGCAGAAAAGTACGAATCTGCTAAATCATCGATTTCAGAGGACATCGTGATTATCAAGCGTGCCTTTGAGGAAATCGAAATCGGCCATATTCAGACTGTGACTGGAGCAGGTGGTGGCGTTATCTTTACACCATCAATTTCTAGTCATGAAGCCAAAGAAATGATCGCAGACTTGCGTGACAAACTTTCAGAAAGCGACCGTATCTTGCCAGGTGGCTACATTTACCTGTCTGATTTGCTTAGTACGCCTGCCATTTTGAAAAATATTGGGCGTATCATTGCCAAGAGCTTTATGGACCAAAAAATCGATGCCGTTATGACAGTAGCAACTAAAGGGGTTCCACTCGCAAATGCAGTTGCCAATGTCCTCAACGTTCCATTTGTCATTGTGCGTCGTGACTTGAAAATTACCGAAGGTTCAACGGTCAGCGTCAACTATGTTTCAGGTTCCAGTGGTGACCGCATTGAGAAAATGTTCCTTTCAAAACGCAGTCTCAAGGCAGGCAGTCGTGTCTTGATTGTGGATGACTTCTTGAAAGGCGGCGGAACTGTCAACGGGATGATTAGTCTCTTGCGTGAATTCGATTCTGAACTAGCTGGTGTCGCAGTCTTTGCAGACAATGCCCAAGAAGAACGTGAAAAGCAGTTTGATTACAAGTCACTCTTGAAAGTAACTAATATTGATGTTAAGAACCAATCCATCGATGTCGAGATTGGAAATATCTTTGACGAAGACAAATAAGAGATAGAACTAAAGGTTGGAACGCTTGTCCCAGCCTTTCTTTGCAAACAGAATAGAAGGATGCTTATGAAAACACCATTTATCAGCCGTGAAGATTTAGAAACAATTGTTGCAGAGTTCCCGACTCCCTTTCACTTATATGACGAGAAGGGGATTCGTGAAAAAGCAAGAGCCGTCAACAAGGCCTTTTCCTGGAACAAGGGCTTTAAGGAATATTTTGCAGTCAAGGCCACTCCAACCCCAGCCATCTTGAAAATCCTCCAAGAGGAAGGGTGCGGTGTGGACTGCTCTAGTTATGTAGAGCTCTTGATGAGCCATAAACTGGATTTCCCCGGTTCTGAGATCATGTTCTCTTCTAACAACGCGCCTGACAAGGAATATGCCTATGCGCGTGAGTTAGGTGCGACCATTAACTTGGATGCTTTTGAAGACATTGAACATCTAGAGCGAGCGGCAGGCATTCCAGAAATTATCTCTTGTCGTTACAATCCTGGAGGTGTTTTTGAACTGGGTACCGACATTATGGACAATCCAGGAGAAGCCAAGTTTGGGATGACCAAGGACCAGCTTTTTGAAGCCTTTGCGATTTTGAAGGAAAAAGGAGCCAAGACTTTTGGGATTCACTCTTTCCTAGCATCCAATACTGTCACCCATCTCTACTACCCAGAGTTGGCTCGTCAGCTTTTTGAATTGGCTGTTGAAATCAAGGAAAAGTTGGGCATTTCACTAGACTTTATCAATCTTTCCGGCGGTATTGGTGTCAACTATCGCCCAGACCAGGAGCCAAATGATATCGCTGTGATTGGTGAAGGGGTGCGTAAGGTTTATGAGGAAGTCCTTACGCCAGCAGGTCTTGGTCAGGTTAAGATTTTCACCGAATTGGGCCGCTTTATGTTAGCCCCTCACGGAGCTCTCGTCACAAGAGTCACTCATAAGAAAAAAACCTATCGTACCTATCTGGGTGTGGATGCATCAGCAGTCAACCTCATGCGCCCAGCCATGTATGGAGCCTACCACCATATCACCAATCTGACTCATACAGATGGACCAGTGGAGGTGGTAGATGTGGTTGGTTCACTCTGTGAAAACAATGATAAATTTGCAGTGAATCGCGAACTACCTCATACAGAAATCGGTGATTTGCTAGTGATTCATGATACAGGTGCACATGGATTCTCCATGGGTTACCAGTACAATGCTAAACTACGATCGGCAGAAATCCTCTATACCGAAGAAGGCAAAGCCCGTCAAATCCGCCGTGCAGAGCGTCCTGAGGACTATTTCGCAACCTTGTATGGTTTTGATTTTGAATCGGATCAGTAAAAGAAATTGAAAATGAAAGTGAAAAACAGATTGCTTTCTAAAAAATAGACAAAAAAACCTTGTTTTTCACCTTACTCGTGATATAATAAAACTATAAAACGGTTTCAAGGAAGGTGACGATATGTCTGAAGAAACAATTGACTATGGACAAGTGACAGGAATGGTGCATTCGACAGAGAGTTTTGGGGCAGTAGATGGCCCTGGGATTCGGTTTATTGTCTTTTTGCAAGGTTGTCAGATGCGTTGCCAGTACTGCCATAACCCCGATACATGGGCTATGGAGACCAATAAATCACGAAGACGGACAGTAGACGATGTTTTGTCAGAAGCCCTTCGCTACCGTGGATTCTGGGGAGACAAAGGAGGAATCACTGTTAGTGGAGGAGAAGCTCTCTTACAGATTGATTTCCTAATTGCCCTCTTTACCAAGGCCAAGGAAAAAGGAATCCACTGTACCTTGGACACCTGTGCCCTTCCATTCCGTAACAAACCACGTTATCTCGAAAAGTTTAATAAACTCATGGCGGTGACAGACTTGGTTCTCCTGGATATCAAGGAAATCAACGAAGAACAGCATAAGATTGTCACAAGCCAAACCAATAAAAACATCTTGGCCTGTGCCCAGTACCTATCAGATATCGGGAAGCCTGTTTGGATTCGCCACGTTCTCGTACCAGGATTGACAGACCGTGATGAAGATTTGATCGAACTTGGGAAGTTCGTAAAAACCCTCAAAAACGTTGACAAGTTTGAAATCCTACCTTATCATACGATGGGAGAATTCAAGTGGCGTGAACTTGGGATTCCTTATTCGCTTGAAGGGGTCAAACCTCCAACAGCAGACCGTGTCAAGAATGCCAAGGAATTGATGGATACAGAAAGTTACCAAGATTACATGAAACGTGTTCATGGATAAAAAAGAAGCCTGATGGAGACATCGGGCTTTTGTGATGCATAAAAAGCCTAGCCTTTCAGCTAAGCCTTTTTCTTATTTTCTAGAATGTTGTTTACCAGCATTGCGTTTTTTATGTTTCTTATTGGTCATGATCGCAGTTGCTTGGTTTGGAGTGACATCTTTGCGTCCGCCTCCAGTTGAAAATGAACTTGCTTTTGGTGGATTTTTGGCAAATTCTTCACGAACTTTTTTGCGAAGTTTTGGACGAACAACATAGTTAACGATGAACTGTTGGAGAATCATCATGAAACCACCGACAACCCAGTAAAGCGTCACACTTGCTGGTGCGAAGAAGGAGAAGACGACAATCATGAGTGGGCTCATGTAAATCATTTTCTTGAGCTGTTCTCTTTGCATCTCGTCTTCTACTCCATGAAGTGAGAGAAGTGACTGGAGATAGTAGAGGATACCAGCGAAGGCGACAAGGATCATACTTGGTGAACCAAGATTGATACCCAAGAAGGTAGAGCTAGCTACACCATCAGTGTACTGGGCTGCAAAGTAGATAGCAGAGAAGAAAGGCATTTGAATGAGGATAGGGAAACATCCTACTCCACCGAACATGCTGATGCCGTGTTCTTTCTGAGCATCCCAGAGAGCTTGTTGAGCCTCTAGTTTTTCTTCCTGAGTTGTTGCCTCTTTGAGACGTGTTTGATGTGGTTCAAGCACGTGTTTGAGGGCATTCATCTTCTCAGAGTGAAGTGTTGCCTTCCATGATTGGTAGATACCAAGTGGCAAGATAATCAAGCGCACGATAATGGTTACGATAATGATAGCCACACCAAAGCCTAGACCTTTATCAGTAGCGAAGTACTTGATGGCTTCAGCCATAGGTGCTCCGATGGTATTCCAAATCAATCCTGTGGGTTGTCCTGTTGCTTTGTCTACTTGGACACAGCCTGACAAGACGAGTAGCATAGCCACTCCCATAGCAGAGAGGGCAAAACGTTTAATAGATTTCAATGTTTTCATTCCTTCTTTAAAAATTATACCTCTCTATTCTACTGTTTTTTTGTAAAATATACAATAGTTCTAGAGACCTAATTTGCGACTTTGAAGTCCGAATAGGATGAAAAGTTGCTCATTTGTACATCTAGATAGGTAACTTTTGAAAAAGGTGTCGGACCTTTTCGGATTTCTTGGATAAATTTTGCCATAGTTGCAGAGGAGTCTGCCTGAGCAAGAATTTCCACTGTGCCATCATCGTTATTCCAGACACGACCAGTGATGCCACCGATTTCAAGAGCTAAAGTATAAACACCCCAGCGAAAACCAACACCCTGCACCCTGCCTTGGGCAATCATTCTAACCTTTTGCATACCAAACCCCTTTGATTGTGTTATAATATTTCTATGACTATTATAACCTCAAAAGCCAATTCTGTGGTAAAAAATGCCAAGAAATTGCATCAAAAAAAATATCGAAAGTCTGCTTATTTGATTGAGGGCTGGCACTTGTTTGAAGAAGCTGTTCAAGCAGGAGTGACGATTGAAAAGGTCTTTGCCCTAGAAAGTTATCGAGATCAGCTAGCTGCTTTTCCTCAAACTATCTGGGTTTCAGAGGAGATTTTGCTAGATTTGGCAGATACGCAAACTCCTCAAGGGATTGTTGCAGTGATTCAAAAAGAAGAAGTGGGACTGCCTGATCTCCATCAGGGCAAGTATCTATTTTTAGAGGATGTTCAAGATCCTGGTAATGTGGGCACCATGATTCGGACGGCGGATGCTGCAGGTTTTACAGGGGTTATTGTTTCAGACAAGTCAGCAGATATCTACAGTCTTAAGACTCTACGTTCCATGCAAGGAAGTCATTTTCACTTGCCTATCTATCGTATGCCTCTTACCAGCTTTGTAGAAGAGGCAAAGAAGAGCGATTTGCCCATTCTAGCAACGACCTTATCGAGAGATTCAAAGGATTATCGTGAGCTTTCTTCACTAGAGAACTTTGTTTTAGTCATGGGAAATGAAGGGCAGGGGATTAGTTCTGTCATGGCTGAGAGTGCTGATCAGCTGGTTCATATAGGCATGAAAGGTCGAGCGGAAAGTCTCAATGTGGCGGTTGCCGCAGGTATTTTGATGTTTTATTTCAGCTAATTTATAAAAACTTTGTTATAATCAAGACATATTTATAGAAAAAGGAGAATCAGAATGAATCAAACGATTATTCAAGAACGTTCAGGTCTCAATCAATTTTACGCTAAGGTTTATGCTTTTGTGGGACTTGGGATTGGTCTATCAGCTCTCGTGTCAGCTTTGATGTTGACAGTCTTTCAGTCCCAATTGGTCTACTTTTTAATGCATGGCCGTCTCTGGCTGATTATTGCAACTTTTGCAGAACTTGCTCTAGTCTTTGTTGCAAGTAGCATGGCTGCCAAAAATAGTCCAGCAGCTCTCCCAGTATTTTTAGTTTATTCTGTTTTAAATGGCTTTACGCTGAGTTTTGTCGTAGCCTTCTATACACCTGGGACCGTCTTATCAGCCTTTGTATCCAGTGCCCTTCTCTTCTTTGTCATGGCGGCAATCGGAATTTTCACCAAGAAAGATTTGAGTGGAATGGGCCGAGCTTTGATGGCGGCGCTTGTTGGTCTCATCATTGCCATGGTTGTGAATCTATTTTTAGCCAATAGCTTCTTTGACTACATGATTAGTATTGCCATGGTCTTGGTTTTCTCAGGTTTGATTGCTTGGGATAACCAAAAGATTCGCTATGTTTATGAACAGTCACGAGGGCAAGTAGCGACAGGTTGGGTCATTTCAATGGCTCTCAGTATCTATCTAGACTTTATCAACCTCTTCCTTAGCATCTTACGTATCTTTGGTCGAAACGATTAATGAATGACAGAGCCAGTGTTCAAAAGAGCACTGACTTTTTCTTATTTACTCTTTTCTTTTCTTGGAAATAGGTGTATAATGCTTTTAACTAATTTTTGAGGAGCTGTTTATGAAGAAAAGTTTTATTCATCAACAAGAAGAAATTTCCTTTGTCAAAAACACTTTTACCCAGTATTTGAAAGATAAGTTAGAAGTTGTTGAAGTTCAAGGTCCTATCTTGAGCAAGGTCGGGGATGGGATGCAGGACAACCTGTCAGGTGTCGAAAATCCAGTATCTGTCAAGGTTTTGCAGATTCCAGATGAAACTTATGAAGTCGTTCACTCACTTGCCAAATGGAAACGTCACACCTTGGCTCGTTTTGGTTTCGGTGAAGGTGAGGGTCTGTTTGTTCACATGAAGGCCCTTCGTCCAGACGAAGATTCGCTCGACGCGACCCACTCAGTTTATGTGGACCAGTGGGACTGGGAGAAGGTTATCCCAAATGGTCAACGCAATATCGCCTATCTCAAAGAAACCGTTGAGAAGATTTACAAGGCTATTCGTCTAACAGAGCTAGCCGTAGAAGCCCGCTACGATATCGAATCCATCTTGCCAAAACAAATCACCTTTATCCATACAGAAGAGTTGGTGGAACGCTATCCAGATTTAACACCGAAAGAGCGTGAAAATGCAATCTGTAAAGAGTTCGGTGCAGTCTTCTTGATTGGTATCGGTGGCGAGTTGCCTGACGGAAAACCTCATGATGGCCGTGCACCTGACTACGATGACTGGACAACAGAGTCTGAAAATGGCTACAAGGGGTTGAATGGCGATATTCTCGTTTGGAACGAATCTCTTGGTTGTGCCTTTGAACTTTCCTCAATGGGGATTCGGGTAGATGAGGATACCCTTCGTCGCCAAGTGGCTCTTACAGGAGACGAAGATCGTCTAGAATTGGAATGGCATAAAGCCTTGCTTAACGGCCTTTTCCCACTGACAATCGGTGGAGGGATCGGACAGTCTCGGATGGCCATGTTCCTTCTTCGTAAGAAACACATCGGAGAGGTTCAGACCAGTGTTTGGCCTCAAGAAGTTCGCGATACGTACGAAAATATTTTGTAGAGAATCGAACCGCAAGGTTCGGTTTTCTTTCTCTTTTTGCCTATAATTTGGTATAATAAACGGTATGAAAATCGTATCAGGAATCTACGGAGGGCGCCCCCTCAAGACGTTAGAAGGCAAGACGACGAGGCCGACATCGGATAAGGTGCGTGGAGCTATCTTTAACATGATAGGTCCCTATTTTGAGGGTGGTCGTGTCTTGGATCTCTATGCTGGCAGTGGTGGCTTATCCATTGAGGCAGTCTCGCGTGGGATGTTCCATGCTGTCTTAGTGGAACGGGATCGAAAGGCACAAGCTATCATCGCTGAAAATATCCAAATGACCAAGGAAGTTTCCAAATTTCAGCTCTTAAAGATGGAGGCTGAACGGGCCTTGGAGCAAGTGAATGGTCCCTTTGACCTGGTCTTTTTAGATCCTCCCTATGCCAAGGAACAAATCGTTGCAGATATCGAAAAAATGGCAGAAAGAAACCTTTTCTCCGAAGAGATCATGGTTGTCTGTGAAACCGATAAGTCTGTAGAACTACCAGAAGAAATCGCCTGCTTAGGCATCTGGAAGGAAAAAATATATGGGATTAGTAAGGTGACGGTCTATGTCAGATAAAATTGGATTATTTACAGGTTCATTTGATCCGATGACAAATGGACATCTGGATATCATTGAACGTGCCAGCAAACTCTTTGATAAGCTCTATGTCGGGGTGTTCTACAATCCCCACAAACAAGGCTTTCTCCCTGTTGAAAACCGTAAACGAGCAGTCGAAAAAGCGGTGGCGCATTTAGATAATATAGAGGTGCTGGCTTCTCATGACCAACTGGTTGTCGATGTTGCAAGAAGACTGGGTGCTAAGACCCTTGTCCGTGGCTTGCGAAATGCCACCGACTTGCAATACGAGGCTAGCTTTGACTACTACAATCATCAACTGGCTCCAGAAATCGAAACCATTTACCTATATAGTCGCCCAGAGCATCTTTATATTAGCTCTTCAGCCATGAGAGAACTTCTGAAGTTTGGTCAGGAGATTCAGCAATATGTCCCAAACAGTGTTGTGGAGGAATTAGAACATGAAGAAAAAAACTAGATGGCCCTTATATGTCATCCTAGCACTAGTAGTGACTTTTTTAGCCTTTGTAGTACCTTTACCCTACTACATAGAAGTTCCAGGTGGAGCGGAAGATATTCGTCAAGTTTTAAAAGTCAATGAAACAGAAGACACAGAAGCAGGAGCTTACCAGTTTGTAACAGTCGGTATTCGACACGCAACCCTGTCGCATCTTGTATATGCTTGGTTAACACCTTTCACGGATATTAGAAGTGCCAAGGAAACTACAGGTGGCTCTACGGATGCAGAGTTTATGCGGATCAATCAGTTCTACATGCAAACGTCCCAAAACATGGCCAAGTATCAAGGATTGAAGACGGCTGGAAAGGATATCGAACTCAAGTATCTGGGAGTTTATGTCTTGACCGTGACGGACAATTCAACTTTTAAGGGCATTCTGAACATAGCAGACACCGTGACGGCTGTTAATGACAAAACATTTGACAGTTCAAAAGACTTGGTCGACTATGTCAATTCTCAACAATTAGGAGACACGGTCAAGGTAACCTATGAGGAAGACGGAAAAGTCAAGTCTGCAGAAGGTAAAATTATCACTCTCGAAAACGGGAAAAACGGGATTGGGATTGGCTTGATTGACCGTACGGAAGTGACCAGTGATGTTCCAATTCGCTTTTCAACAGCTGGTATCGGCGGACCAAGTGCCGGTCTCATGTTTAGTCTAGCCATCTACACTCAGATAGCAGACCCAGGTCTTCGTAATGGCCGAATTGTTGCAGGAACGGGAACCATTGATCGAGACGGAAATGTTGGCGATATCGGTGGAATTGACAAAAAAGTGGTTGCAGCCTCTCGTCAGGGAGCCAATATCTTTTTTGCTCCTGATAATCCAGTCACCGAGGAAGCAAAAAAAGCAGATCCCAATGCGAAAAGCAACTATGAAACAGCCCTAGAAGCTGCTAAAACGATCAAAACAGAGATGAAAATCGTTCCGGTTAAGACCTTGCAGGATGCGATTGATTACCTTAAAAACAATCCCTAATTCGTAGAAAAATCGAAAACTAGCGCGCAAGCGGATAAGATGGTATAATAGTCAAATGGTTCAATTATTATTCACTCTAAGTAGTCATATACTCTTTATTTATTTGAGTTTTTACCTTTTGAAGGATCTTGTGAGATGGGAAAAGGTTTTAAAAGTGACCGCTACTAACACAAAAAAGGTTCGTTTGTTGGTAGGCTTCTTTAGTATTGTGATGGGCTACATCTTGAGTTCATTCTTTATCAGTTTGTACCAACTGTGGCAAGAAGCACTTAGAGGACTATTATAAAATCAAAAGTAAAGGAAACAGCTATGGAAAAAATTGTGGTTCAAGGCGGAGATAATCGTCTGGTCGGGAGTGTGACAATCGAGGGAGCAAAGAATACAGTCTTGCCCTTGTTGGCAGCGACTATTCTAGCAAGCAAGGGTAAGACAGTCTTGCAGAATGTCCCGATCTTGTCAGATGTTTTCACCATGAATCAAGTGGTTCGAGGTCTGAATGCCAAGGTGGACTTTGATGAGGAAGCTCATGTTGTTGAGGTTGATGCGACTGGTGATATCACGGAGGAAGCTCCATACAAGTATGTCAGCAAGATGCGTGCATCCATCGTTGTCTTGGGACCAATCCTTGCTCGTGTAGGCCATGCCAAAGTTTCTATGCCAGGGGGATGTACCATCGGGAGTCGTCCCATTGACCTCCACCTCAAAGGTTTGGAAGCTATGGGGGCAAAGATCACCCAGACAGCTGGTTACATCGAAGCCAAGGCAGAACGCCTGCATGGCGCTCATATCTACATGGACTTCCCTAGTGTCGGTGCAACACAAAACCTCATGATGGCGGCAACTCTAGCTGACGGTGTGACAGTGATAGAAAATGCTGCGCGTGAGCCGGAAATTGTTGACCTCGCTATTCTCCTTAATGAAATGGGAGCCAAGGTCAAGGGAGCTGGTACCGAAACAATCACAGTGACTGGTGTTGAGGAACTCCATGGAACAACTCATAATGTGGTACAGGACCGTATCGAAGCAGGAACCTTTATGGTGGCTGCAGCTATGACAGGTGGAGATGTCCTCGTTCGTGATGCAGTCTGGGAACACAATCGCCCCTTGATTTCAAAACTACTTGAAATGGGTGTTGAAGTGACAGAGGAATCAGAAGGCATCCGTATTCGTTCTCGACTTGAAAATCTCAAGGCTGTTCATGTAAAAACTTTACCGCACCCAGGATTTCCCACAGATATGCAGGCACAATTTACAGCCCTGATGACAGTCGCAAAAGGGGAATCCACTATGGTGGAAACGGTGTTTGAGAATCGCTTCCAACACTTGGAAGAAATGCGCCGTATGGGCTTGCACTCAGAGATTATCCGTGACACAGCTCGTATTGTTGGGGGACAGGCTTTACAGGGGGCAGAAGTTTTATCAACGGACCTTCGCGCTAGTGCTGCTTTGATTTTGACAGGTCTGGTGGCGCAGGGAGAAACAGTTGTTGGTAAGTTAGTCCACCTTGATAGAGGTTACTACCGTTTCCATGAGAAATTGGCTCAGCTAGGAGCGAAGATTCAGCGAATCGAGGCAAATGATGAAGAAGAATAAAAACTTACGCTATGTACTCCGTCGTTTACTGTTGATTTTTATCGTACTATTGCTAGGCTTTCTGGCTTTAGGAATCGGCTTGATGGTTGGTTATGGCATCCTAGGAAAGGGACAGGATCCATGGGCAATCTTGTCTCCAGCAAAGTGGCAGGAATTGATTAGCAAATTTACAGGAAATTAGACTGGGAGACCAGTCTTTTTCTAAAGAAATAAGGAGAAAAATGGACAAAAAAACAAGACAAGCTCTGATAGGGTTACTTCTATTCTTACTCTTGGCTGCTGGAAGCTACTATATCAAGCAGATGCAGACAGCGCCAAACACCCCTAGAACCAAGGTTAGTCAGAAAAAACAAGCTTCAGAAGCTCCCAGTCAGGAGCTAGCTGAAAGTGTCTTAACTGAGTCAATCAAAAACCAAATCAAGGGTAATCTCGAGTGGAATGGAGCAGGGGCCTTTGTTGTCAATGGCAATAAAACCAATCTAGATGCCAAGGTTTCCAGCAAACCCTATGCGGATAATAAAACAAAGACAGTGGGAAAAGAAACAGTTCCAACTGTTGCAAATGCCATCTTATCTAAAGCGACTCGGCAGTATAAGAATCGTGAAGAAACAGGCAATGGCTCAACCTCCTGGACGCCACCAGGATGGCATCAGGTTAAGAATCTAAAGGGAGCCTATACACATGCAGTTGATAGAGGGCACCTGCTGGGCTATGCCTTGATAGGTGGTTTGGATGGTTTTGATGCCTCTACCAGCAATCCCAAGAACATTGCAGTCCAGACAGCTTGGGCCAATCAGGCTCAGGCTGAAGATTCGACAGGTCAGAACTACTATGAGAGTTTGGTCAGAAAAGCCTTAGACCAGAATAAGAGAGTCCGTTATCGGGTAACTCTCCACTATGCTACGAATGAGGATCTAGTTCCATCCGCTTCACAAATCGAAGCCAAGTCTTCAGATGGCGAATTGGAATTCAACGTTCTGATTCCAAATGTTCAAAAGGGTATCCAACTTGATTACCGAACAGGTCAGGTCACGGTGACAAACTAGAAAAAAGGAATAAAAATTGCTCCCTTGTCCGTCATTGATAAGGGAGTGATTGTATAAATTAGAAAATAATGTGATTCCTAAGCCAATTTATGATATAATGGAACACAAGATACTATTTTAGGAGAAGGACTATGGAAGACCCGAGCAGTCAGAATTTGTTGCTACAGTTTGTATTGTTATTTATCTTGACCCTGTTAAATGCTTTTTTCTCAGCCACTGAAATGGCGATGGTGTCACTAAACCGTTCCCGAGTGGAGCAAAAGGCAGAAGAGGGAGACAAACGTTACATTCGTTTGTTAAAGGTACTTGAAAATCCTAACCACTTTTTATCAACCATTCAAGTCGGTATCACCTTAATCACGATCTTATCAGGGGCAAAATTGGCAGATACACTTGGACAAGTAATTGCATCTTGGATAGGAAATAGTGAAACAGCTTACGCTATTGCAAGTTTTCTATCTTTAGCGTTTTTGACCTATATTTCTATTGTTTTTGGGGAACTCTATCCTAAACGGATTGCCCTCAATCTGAAAGATGCTTTGGCAATTCGAACAGCACCAATTATTATTGGTCTTGGAAAGATTGTCAGTCCCTTTGTCTGGTTGTTATCTGCTTCAACCAATCTCTTGAGTCGTTTAACGCCAATGACCTTTGATGATGCGGATGAAAAAATGACTCGAGATGAAATTGAGTACATGTTGACTAAGAGCGAAGAAACACTGGATGCAGATGAAATTGAAATGCTACAGGGGATCTTTTCTCTAGATGAACTAATGGCTCGTGAGCTAATGGTGCCTCGTACAGATGCCTTTATGGTAGATATTCAGGATGACAGTCAAACGATTATCCAAAGTATTCTAAAGCAAAATTTCTCACGTATCCCTGTTTACGATGGGGATAAGGACAATGTGATTGGTTTGATTCATACCAAGCGTTTGCTAAACGCCGCCTATGCAGATGGCTTTGAAAATATTGTCTGGAAGAAGATCTTACAAGATCCACTCTTTGTTCCTGAAACTATTTTTGTGGACGACCTCCTTAAAGAGCTTCGAAATACCCAAAACCAAATGGCCATTTTGCTCGATGAATATGGTGGTATGGCTGGACTGGTCACACTGGAAGACCTGCTGGAGGAGATTGTCGGTGAGATTGATGACGAGACGGATAGGGCAGAAATCGAAGTTCATCAAATCGGTGAGGACACCTATATTGCACAGGGAACCATGAATCTTAACGACTTCAATGGCTACTTTGGTGTTGAACTAGAAAGCGATGATGTGGATACCATCGCTGGTTATTATTTGACGGGTGTTGGTACGATTCCAACAACTGAAAAAATCAGTTATGAACTGGTCAGTCAAAACAAACAAATCGTCCTGACCAATGATAAGGTGAAAAATGGACGTGTTACCAAGGTAAAAGTTCAAATCACAGAACTAGAACCTGAAGAAGAAACAGAATAAAGCAGTGACTTGAGTCACTGCTTTTTGTAAATCTATATGGTAGGTACAGTTATCCCCACTTATTAGGAATACTAAAAAAGCCCGGTTTTACGAGCTTTTCATTTGGTTAATTCCTGTTCATTCAGGTATTGAAAGGCGGTAGACGGATTTGAACCGACGATCAAGCTTTTGCAGAGCCGTGCCTTACCACTTGGCTATACCGCCTTAACTTTTATTATTATACCTTGAAAATTGTTTCTCGTCAATAGTTTTCTTTTCTGAAAACATAAGATTCAAATGTTTAAAAAAACATGCGACAAAATATTCTGAAAATTCGTTTACTTTTTAAAAAAACTATGGTATAATCTTCAATATCCACAATTTAAAACGAGGAGTTTATAAATATGAAAAAAAGTCGGATTCTTGCAGTAGCAGGTGTAACCATGCTTGCAGCAGGAGTGCTTGCAGCATGTTCAAATACAAATTCAAATGCAGGCTCAAGCAATACAAAATTAGCATCAGATTATAAATACGTTTATTCAGTTGATCCTGAAACATTGGATTACGTTGTTAACAACGTTGATTCTACTTCTTTTGTGACGACAAATGCGGTAGATGGTTTGCTTGCTAACGATAAATATGGCAACCTTGTACCATCAATTGCTGAGTCATGGACAGTTTCACAAGACGGTTTGACTTATACTTATAAAATCCGTAAGGATGCTAAGTGGGTTACTGCTGAAGGAGAAGAATACGCTCCAGTTAAAGCTCAGGATTTTGTCACAGGGTTGAAACATGCGGTAGAAGGAAAATCAAAAGGGTTGTCTGTTATTAGTTCTTCAATCAAAGGACTTAGTGCTTACATTAACGGTGAATCAAACGATTTTTCAACGGTTGGTGTAAAAGCAGTTGACGATAACACTCTTGAATATACATTGAATCAGCCAGAGACTTTCTGGAATGACAAAACAACAAATGGCGTGATGATGCCAATCAACGAAGATTTCCTTAAATCAAAAGGGGAAGGCTTTGGTGCACCTACAGATCCATCATCTATTTTGTATAATGGACCATTTGTTTTGAAATCAATCACAGCTAAATCATCAATTGAGATGGCTAAGAACGATGCTTATTGGGATAAAGACGCTGTTAAAATTCAAAACATTAAATTTACATACTGGGATGGGAAAGACCAAGATGTTGTTGCCAAAGGATTCTCAGAAGGACAATACAGTAAAGCTCGTATTTATCCTACTAGCTCAACATACGAAAAATATGCGTCTGAGTTCAAAGATAATATCTTCTTTAACGAACCAGGATCAGCTATCGCTACTGTAAGTGTGAACTATGGTCGTACAACTTATAACCATACCTCAAAAACAACAGATAGCCAAAAAGAATCTACAAGAAAAGCTTTGCTAAACAAAGAATTCCGTCAAGCCCTTAACTTTGCGGTAGACCGTAATTCTTACTCAGCTCAGACAAATGGTACAGATGGTGCTGCAGTTGCAATCCGTAATACTTTCTCACCATATGATCTTCAAGTTGGGGACAAACAGTTTGGTAAACTTGTAGAAGAAAGTCTTGCGAAGACAAACTCAAGCACATGGTCAAACGTATCGCTTGCTGATTCGCAAAATGGTCTCTACAACGAAGAAAAAGCTAAAGCTGCCTTTGCAAAAGCAAAAGAAAGCTTGAAAGCAGAAGGGGTAGAATTCCCAATTCACTTGGATGCTCTAACAATCCAAGAGTCTACAGCAGTTGTAAACCGTGTTCAATCACTTAAACAGTCTATTGAAAACGTACTTGGAGCTGACAATGTTGTCATCGATCTTCAACAAATGACCCAAGCAGAAGCTTTACCACTTTCATTTAGTGCTCCAACAGCTAAAGAACAAGACTGGGATATTCATACCTTAACTGGATGGAATCCTGATTACCAAGATCCATCAACTTTCTTAGACCAGTTCACGATTAAAGGCGGTAATACTCGTTTGATTATGGGTATCGATAAAGATACTGATGCATCAGTTATCCAAAAACTTGGTTTGTCTGACTATGAAAAATTACTTGATGAAGCAAACAAAGAAAATCAAGACGTTCAAAAACGTTATGAAAAATATGCCCTTGCACAAGCTTGGTTAACAGACAACGGTTTGACAATTCCTGTAATGGCAGGTCCGAAAGAAACTGCTGTATCATTTGTATCTAAAGTTATTCCATTTACTTCTTCATACTCAGTTGCGGGTCTTAAAGGAGAAACCTCAGGTTACTTGAAGTACACTGAAGTTGGTGAAAAACCTCTTACAAAAGAAGAATACCAAAAAGCTCGTGAAAAATGGCTCAAAGAAAAAGCTGAATCAAATGAAAAAGCTCAAAAAGAATTAGCGAGCCACGTGAAATAAATAATGCTCATCAGAACTTTCTCTCCAAAAGGAGAAGGTTCTTTTGGGATTTTAAAGGAAATAATATGAAAAAATATGTTTTTATGCGTGTATTACGTTCATTGTTGTCTATTTTCTTGGTGACAACTTTGACTTACACAATTATTTATACGATGGTTCCTCGGAAATTGATTTTCAAGCAGGATACCAACTATAACAAGATTGCAACGACGCCAGATAAACGGGACAATTATGAAAATACCGTTTATGAGCGGATGGGCTATATCGAGTACTACGATACCAAAGAGTTGCAAGAAAGAGCTAGCACGATGGATTCATCTGTAACAGTAGATGCCAATGATACAAATAAGGCGATCTATGAAAAATACATCAACCAACTAGGAAATGGTTGGACGTTGGGTGTATTCACAGAGAGCGGACAATTCTATGCGACTCGTGAAATTCCTATTTTTGAGCGTGTGTTCAAATTCTATGCAAACTTGCTTGATATTGACCATACAAACAAGATTCAAGATCCAGAAAATCCTAATTTAGAGCGTTATTTGCGATTTGAAAACGATCCAGCTATTGGATGGTCTTTGGTAGGTTCAGGGACTAAACATAAATACCTCTTGTACTTCAACAGTCAATTCCCATTTGTTCATCAAAACTTTGTGAACTTAAACTTAGGAGATTCTTATCCAACTTATGCCAATACTCCTGTGCTTCAAGTTATCACACAAGGACAAGGACAAACCAAGACTTCTGAAGTTCAATTCCCAACTGGTAAGAAAACATCATCAGTCAATATCTACTCAAGAACTTATAAATCTCCAAGTCAAGCTGATGCGCGTGAAGTAGCGAACTACGGTAAAGATGATCCATATACAGCTACTGAAAGCAACTATCAGTATCCATCTATGATTACCAGTTCTGCTATTGCTGGTTTGATTGGCCTTGCAATTTCGTATGCAATCGCGGTTCCACTTGGTTCTGCAATGGCTCGTTACAAGAATACTTGGATTGATAGTTTCTCTACAGGAGCTTTAACATTCTTACTTGCTCTTCCAACTATCGCTCTTGTCTATATCATTCGTTTGATTGGTTCTTCAATTGGATTCCCGGATTCATTCCCTATCTTGGGTGCTGGAGACTGGCGTTCATATGTACTACCTGCAGTTATTCTTGGTTTACTTGGTGCACCTGGTTTAGCTATCTGGATTCGCCGTTACATGATTGACTTACAATCACAAGACTTTGTTCGTTTTGCTCGTGCAAAAGGTCTTTCTGAGAAAGAAATTTCAAACAAACACATCTTTAAAAATGCCATGGTACCGCTTGTTTCAGGTATTCCAGGTTCTATTATCGGTGTTATTGGTGGAGCTACTCTTACTGAAACAGTTTTCGCCTTCCCAGGTATGGGTAAAATGTTGATTGACTCTGTAAAAGCGTCAAATAATAACATGGTAGTTGGTCTAGTTTTCATCTTTACTTGCGTCTCAATCTTCTCTTACTTAATTGGGGATATTTGGATGACAATTATTGACCCACGTATTAAGTTGACAGAGAAAGGAGGCAAATAATGTCTACAATGAATAATGATAAATTTCAGTTTGTAAAACGCGATGACTTTGCCTCTGAAGCAATTGATGCTCCCGCCTACTCATATTGGGGTTCTGTTTTTAGACAATTTTTGAAAAAGAAATCAACTATCATCATGCTTGGTATTTTGATTTCAATCGTTTTGATGAGTTTCATCTACCCAATGTTCTCAGATTTTGATTTTAACGATGTAAGTAAAGTAAATGATTTTAGTGCTCGTTATATCAAACCGAATGCCGAACATTGGTTTGGTACAGATAGCAATGGTAAATCCTTGTTTGACGGGGTTTGGTTTGGTGCGCGTAATTCAATTCTTATCTCTGTAATTGCCACTTTTATCAACCTTGTAATTGGTGTTATTGTCGGGGGTATCTGGGGTATTTCAAAATCAGTTGACCGCATCATGATGGAAGTTTACAACGTTATCAATAACATCCCATCACTTTTGATTGTTATTGTTTTGACTTACTCTATCGGTGCAGGTTTCTGGAATTTGATTTTTGCCATGAGTGTGACTACATGGATTGGTATTGCTTATATGATACGTATTCAAATCATGCGTTACCGTGATTTGGAGTACAACCTTGCTTCACGCACACTCGGAACTCCAACATACAAAATTGTCATTAAAAATATCATGCCACAATTGGTATCTGTTATTGTTACGACTACATCACAAATGCTTCCAGCCTTTATCTCGTATGAAGCCTTTCTGTCATTCTTTGGACTTGGATTGCCAATTACAGTACCAAGTTTAGGACGATTGATTTCAGATTATTCACAGAACGTAACGACAAATGCATACCTCTTCTGGATTCCATTGACAACTTTGGTCTTGGTATCCTTGTCACTTTTCGTAGTTGGTCAAAACCTAGCGGATGCTAGTGATCCACGTACACATAGATAGGAGTAGACATGACAAAAGAAAAAAATGTAATTTTGACTGCTCAAGATATTGTCGTGGAATTTGATGTTCGTGACAAAATTTTGACAGCTATTCGTGGAGTATCTCTGGAGTTGATTGAGGGCGAAGTGCTTGCACTCGTTGGAGAATCTGGTTCAGGGAAATCTGTTTTAACAAAAACCTTTACAGGGATGTTAGAAGACAATGGACGTATTGCCCAAGGAAGCATCGACTATCGTGGACAAGACTTGACTGCTCTTACTTCTAACAAGGAATGGGAGAAGATTCGTGGTGCTAAAATTGCGACCATCTTCCAAGACCCAATGACAAGTTTGGACCCAATCAATACAATCGGTAGTCAAATTACTGAAGTGATCGTTAAACACCAAGGGAAAACAGCTAAGGAAGCCAAAGAGATGGCAATCGACTATATGAACAAGGTCGGAATTCCAGACGCTGAAAAACGTTTTGAAGAGTATCCTTTCCAATATTCTGGAGGGATGCGCCAACGTATCGTTATTGCGATTGCCCTTGCCTGTCGTCCAGATATCTTGATCTGTGACGAGCCAACAACGGCTCTTGATGTAACCATTCAAGCGCAAATCATTGATTTGCTTAAAACTTTGCAAAATGAGTACCACTTTACCATTATCTTTATCACCCATGACCTTGGTGTGGTAGCAAGTATTGCCGATAAGGTAGCGGTTATGTATGCTGGTGAAATTGTAGAATATGGAACTGTTGAGGAAGTTTTCTACGACCCACGTCATCCATATACTTGGAGTCTCTTGTCTAGCTTGCCTCAGCTTGCTGATGATAAAGGGGAATTGTACTCTATCCCAGGAACACCACCGTCTCTTTATACTGAGTTGAAAGGTGATGCCTTTGCCCTTCGTTCAGATTATGCGATGCAAATTGACTTTGAACAGAAAGCACCTCAGTTTTCAGTCACGGATACCCACTGGGCTAAGACTTGGTTGCTTCATGAGAATGCTCCTAAAGTTGAAAAACCTGGGGTCATTGCAGATTTGCATGACAAGATTCGTGATAAAATGGGCTTTGCTCATCTAGAAGACTAGGAGGAAGGAAATGTCTGAAAAATTAGTAGAAATTAAAGATTTAGAAATTTCCTTCGGTGAAGGAAGTAAGAAGTTTGTCGCAGTTAAAAACGCTAACTTCTTTATCAACAAGGGAGAAACCTTCTCTCTTGTTGGTGAGTCTGGTAGTGGGAAAACAACCATTGGTCGTGCCATTATTGGTCTAAATAATACTAGTAAAGGTGAAATCATCTTTGATGGTCATAAAATTAATGGGAAAAAATCTCATAAGGAATCATCAGACTTGATCCGTCGCATCCAGATGATTTTCCAGGACCCTGCAGCCAGCTTGAATGAGCGTGCAACAGTTGACTATATCATCTCTGAAGGTCTTTACAACTATCACTTGTTTAAAGATGAAGAAGATCGAAAAGAAAAAGTTCAAAAGATGATTCATGAAGTTGGACTTTTGAAAGAACACTTGACCCGTTACCCACACGAGTTTTCTGGTGGTCAACGCCAGCGTATCGGGATTGCCCGTGCTCTTGTGATGGAACCTGATTTCGTTATTGCGGATGAGCCAATTTCAGCCTTGGACGTATCAGTGCGTGCGCAAGTCTTGAACTTGCTCAAGAAGTTCCAAAAAGAGTTGGGCTTGACCTATCTCTTTATCGCCCATGACTTGTCAGTTGTTCGCTTTATCTCAGATCGTATCGCGGTTATCTATAAGGGAGTTATCGTCGAAGTGGCGGAGACAGAGGAGTTGTTTAACAATCCTGTCCACCCATACACTCAAGCGCTTCTATCTGCTGTACCGATTCCAGATCCAATCTTGGAACGCAAGAAGGTCTTGAAAGTTTACGATCCTGACCAACATGACTATGAGACAGACAAGCCATCTATGGTAGAAATTCGTCCAGGTCACTATGTTTGGGCCAATCAAGCAGAAGTTGCTCGATACAAAGAAGCTCTTAAAAAATAAACAGACTAGGAGAGGGCCGAAAGGTCTTCTCATTTTTAATAGAAAAATTCCCCTTCTACTAGCTTGTAAAAGGGGAATTGTATTATCATTAACGTTTAGACCAGGTACGTTTCATAAAGAGTAGCAAAATTGGGTATATCTCTAAACGACCTGCAATCATTGCAAAGGAGAGTAGGATTTTAGAGATGGGACTAAAGATGGCAAAACTCGAGGTTGTACCTAGAATAGGTCCGATATTGTTAAAACAGCTGAAGACCGCACTGGTCACGACTAGAAAATCATTGCTATCAAGACTGACGATAAAGATGAGGGAGAGAATAATCATCATATAGATAGCAAAATATTTAAGAATCTTGTGCTGGGTATCCTTATCAATCACAGTTTTATTGACGTGTAGAGTCAAAACACGGTGAGGGGATAAGGTGGACAAAATCTGATTTTTTGCGATTTTAGAGAGGATAAGTCCTCTGATCACCTTAAGACCACCTGCAGTTGAGCCAGCTGATCCACCGATTCCCATGAGGAAGAGGAGGATAAATTGGGAGAAGAGGGGCCAGTTGGTAATATCTCCGTAACCAAAACCTGTTGTCGTGATGATATTGGAAACCTGGAAGAAGGCCATTTCAACACTCTTAGAGACACCTTGATAGAGGTGGAGTGTATTAAGCGTAATCAAGCCTGTAGAAACTAGGACAATGATGATATATGCTCGTAGTTCTTCATCTCCCAAGAAAGCCTTAACCCGACGGAGCATGAGGTAGTAGTAGAGATTGAAGTTAACTCCAAAAACCAGAACTCCGATACTAACTAGATAGGTGATGAGCGAGCTACCATAGTGGGCAATTCCGTCGTTATAGACGGTAAAGCCCCCAGTTCCTGCCGTTCCCATAGCGATGACAAAACTATCATAGAGAGGCATGCCTGCTAGATAGTAGATAACCACAAAAAGGGAGAAGAGAGCCAGATAAAGCAGATAGAGAATCTGGGCAGTGTTTTTTAGCTTGGATACGACCTTGCCAAAGACAGGTCCAGGGACCTCAGCCTTCATCACCTCCAAGTGACTATTCTTGGCATTATCCATAATGGCAAGTGCAAAGACGAGTACCCCCATCCCTCCGATCAAGTGGGTGAAACTTCGCCAGAAGAGGAGGGAACGAGTGAGAACGGAAACATCGTTCAGAATAGTTGCTCCTGTAGTCGTAAATCCAGAACTGATTTCAAAGAAGGCATCGATGACGCTGGGGATTTGTCCTGAAAAGACAAAGGGGAGGCCGCCAAAGAAAGACCATAAAATCCAACAGAGGGCAACAATTAAGACCCCTTCCTTGGCATAAATCCGTTGATTTTTCGGTTTCCGTAAAACGCCTAGACCACCGAGAAGGACTAAAATGCCAATCGTAGAAAAGAGAGCGATAAATACTTGATTGGATTCTTGGTAATAGATCGCTACACTAACAGGGACTAGGAGAAGAACAGCCTCAATCAAGAGAAGTTTTGAGAGGAGGTAACGAATCATACTTTTATTCATTTTTTACCTCTCAATCAAATCATAGATTTTGGTGATGTTTGGCAATAAGGTCGTCACGAGTAACTTGTCTCCCACCTCAAGCATATCCTCTCCAGTAGGGAAGATTGTTTTTCCTTTTCGGATAATGGCTGCGATGAGAACCCCTTTTTTCAATTTCAACTGTGATAGAGGTTTGGCAGTCATTTTATTAGCTTCCTTGATTTGGAATTGGAGAGTTTCAATTTGACCGTTTGCGAGATGGTGCATGGCTTGAAGGTCTGAATATTGGGCATTAACCCGACCTCGGATAAAGTGCATAATGGTATCCACTGCAATGATTTTTGGGGTGATGATACTTGAAAAATCAGGTGCATGGATAATTTCTAGAAGACTGGTCCGGTTGACCTTGGTGATGTTTTTCTGGACGCCAACACGGTCAAGGAACATGGAGGTGATGATGTTTTCCTCGTCAACCCCAGTTAAGGTTGCGACCGCATCGTAGTGAGGAGCACTTTCTTCTAGTAAGATATCTTTGGCTGTCCCATCTCCCTGAACGATATAGAGATTTGGGAATTTTTCACTAAAGAAACGGGCTCTTTCAGGATTGATTTCGATAACCTTGGTGTCAATGCGGCTGTCTTTCAATATACCGACAAGATAGTAGGCAATTTTTCCTGCTCCGATAATCAGAAAGCTCTTAACAGTCCGAGCTTTAAAATGATTGTGCAGGCGCATCATATCGACCCGATTTCCTGTAACAAAGATGCGATCCTTATCTTGAAGGGTCATTTCACCACCGGGAATGATCAACTCATGGTTGCGCTCCAAAGCACACACAATCACATCAAATTTTTTCCGAAATTCTGAAATGGGCATCTGGCAAAGACCGCTAGCATCTTTGACAACAAACTCCATCAAGCTAACTCGACCTCCAGCGAAACGTTCGACCGAAAGGGCACTTGGGAAGTCGACAATATTCCCAATAGCACGGGCAGCTAGAAGCTCAGGATTGACAATGAGAGAAAATCCAAGAATGTTTTTTTCCTTAAAATAGGAGTTGGAGTACTCTGGATTTCGAACCCGAACGATGGTTTCTTTAGCCCCCATTTTTTTAGCAAGTACCGCTGAAATCATATTCACTTCATCGTGTTCGGTTAGGGCGATAAAGATATCGCACTCTTGAACACCGGCTTGCTCCAAGATGGCAAAGTCAGCACCATTTCCAAGGAGACCTATGATATCATAGCGACTGACAATGTGATTGAGGACAGCCTCATCTTGTTCGATGAGGACAACGTCATGGTTTTCTGCAACCAGTGAACGACAGAGGGCGAAACCAACTTTCCCTCCACCAACGAGGACAATTTTCATATAAAAAACCTACTTTTTCATGATGTAACTATCATACCCTTTTTTAGCAAAAAATGCACTTGCTAAGGCGATTTTTAAGGGAAGAAAGGCCTTTTTCACGTTTTGAAGATACATTTGCTTAATTTCTATAACGATGTCTCCGATTTGAAGTGATTTGGCTCTTTTACTATACCTTTTCAGAAAGGGAATGACCAAACATGAAAATATCATCAAAAAAAGTAAAAAAATCAAGTCATTTCTATTGACAATGATTCTGAAAGTGTTATACTAAGAAAGTAGTTTCGCTGATTTACTTCAAACCTGTTGTGAGGTAAGTTAACGATGCCTTAACCACGCTGTTTGCTGAGCTTGACTCCGGGCAGTGTGGCTATTTTTTTGCAATGATAAAAGGAAACCCGTAATGACAAATCACATTGTATTATTTGAACCTCAGATTCCACAAAATACAGGTAACATTGCGCGTACTTGCGCTGCGACCAATTCTCCCCTCCACATCATCAAACCGATGGGATTTCCGATTGATGATCGGAAGATGAAGCGGGCTGGTTTGGACTACTGGGATAAGCTTGAGATTTATTTTTATGACAGTTTGGAAGATTTCATGTCTCAGATGAAGGGTAAACTCTATCTGATTTCAAAATTTGCGGAAAAGGTCTATTCTGAAGCAGATTTGGCAAGTGGTTGGGATCATTATTTTCTCTTTGGACGTGAAGACAAGGGCTTGCCTGAGGACTTTATGCGAGAACATCCTGAGAAAGCTCTCCGTATTCCTATGAACGATGAGCATGTTCGCAGCCTCAATGTTTCCAATACCGTATGCATGATTGTCTATGAAGCGCTCCGTCAGCAGAATTTTGCAGGTCTTGAGCTTGTTCACACCTATGAAGCAGATAAATTGAAATAATCAAAATGCTTGCACTTGCAAGCGTTTTTTGTTATGATTAAAAGGTCTTCAGGGCTGGGTGAGATTCCCGACCGGCGGTGACTTTAACTAGCTATTTTGGCTTTCTCTTCGTTGTCTTGTCTCGATATACTTAAGTATTATCTTCGACTGCGACGCCTAGATTAATCCAAAATATCTTAGTTAAAGAAGTCCGCGAGCGCAAGCTGATGTGGTGCGATTCCACAACCGACAGTATAGTCTGGATGGGAGAAGACGAAAGAATGGCTTTGTCTGTTCTAATGAGTTTATAGATGAATTGCAACCGCTTGCTCAAAAGAGTGAGAGGGAACTTTTGGGATATAAAAAGTGAGAATAGATAGAGGGATCCTTTCCAACTTCTTCTGATTTTATAGAAAATTGGAGGAACCTGTTATGACAAACACACGTCGAATTTCGACCATTGCGATTTTATCAGCCATTTCATTTGTGCTGATGTACTTTGACTTTCCGCTCTTGCCAGCGGCAACCTTCCTCAAGATCGAGTTTAGTATCTTGCCAGTCCTTGTAGGCTTGGTGGTGATGGATTTGCCAGCTGCTCTAGGAATTCTCTTGATGCGCTCACTCTTGAAGTTGCTTCTGAATAGCCAAGGAGTGAATACCTACATTGGCTTGCCAATGAATATCGTAGCTTTGGGAGTTTTTGTTATCGTCTTTGGTTTGATTTGGAAAAAGGAACGTAGCACCCTTCGTTTCCTACTAGCATCTCTAGCGGGAACTTTTGGATTGACTTCTGCCATGTTGGTTCTCAACTATGTCTATGCGGTTCCTTTATACGCGCAGTTTGCCAACTTTGATATTAGAGAAATTATAGGACTTTCTAACTACTTGATGACTATGGTATTACCTTTTAACTTGATTGAGGGTGTAATCTTTGCCGTTTCATTCTGGTTGTTATACGTCCTCTTGAAACCAACCTTAAAACATTATGAGAGATAAACAAACATTTTTAATGAAGGGCAGTTTTGCCCTTTTACTTTTCGTCCTTCTTGGCTATATGGTTAAGTTCTATCCTGAAACGCTGGTCGTTTTTGATCAACCGATTCAGACTGCTCTTCGTGGGGACTTGCCAGATTATTTGACAGTTCTATTCCGTGCGCTTACGCATTTGATTGATATCCCAGTAATCATCACCTGGGTTGCCATCGCAGCCTTTATCTTTTATCGTAAGCAGTGGAAGATAGAAAGCTACTTCATGGCGGGTAATCTAGCCTTAGCCGGTCTCTTAATCGTGACCTTTAAAAATATCTACCAGCGCCCACGGCCAGCTATTTTACACTTGGTAGAGGAGAAGGGATTTTCTTTTCCAAGTGGCCATTCTCTGGCTGTAACTTTGATGGTAGGTACTCTGATTGTCATTCTCAGTCAACGGATTAAAGATCCGGTTTGGAGAAAAATTGTGCAAATCGTCCTTGGCTTCTACCTAGTCAGTGTGCTTCTATCTCGGGTCTATCTGGGAGTTCACTACCCATCAGATGTTCTTGCCAGTTTCTGTGTAGGTTTGGGGGTCTTGTTTATCGAATTTCCTTTCTATGACAAGCTTCGCTTCCAATGGCGATTTAAAGGCAAGCAGAAGTGAGATAGGTCTTGCAAGAATGGTAAAAATCTGATAAACTAAGTAGTAATTGAATAGAAATCCGCAAGACTAGTAACTCAAGGGAAGTATATCAGGGAGGAGAGCCGTGACTGCAAGCTCTCTATATGAAAGCTGGGTGAATTCACTTGCGCATGGATTTAGAAATGAAGGTCTGACTTGTCAGATGAAAACGGATGGTACCGCGTGTCAACGCTCCGAGTGGAGTTTTTGGCATGTGGTTTTCTTTTTATCTACGAGAGACTGATGGAGGAATTATGTCAACTATTGAAGAACAATTAAAAGCACTTCGCGAAGAAACGCTGGCTAGCTTGAAGCAGATTACTGCTGAAAATGAAAAAGAGATGCAAGACTTGCGTGTCTCTGTCCTTGGTAAAAAAGGGTCGCTTACGGAAATCCTTAAAGGGATGAAAGATGTCTCTGCTGAGATGCGTCCAATCATCGGGAAACATGTTAATGAAGCTCGTGATGTTTTGACGGCAGCCTTTGAAGAAACAGCTAAGCTCTTGGAAGAAAAGAAAGTCGCAGCTCAACTAGCTAGCGAGAGCATTGATGTGACACTTCCAGGTCGCCCAGTTGCGACTGGGCATCGTCATGTCCTCACACAAACAAGTGAAGAAATCGAAGATATTTTCATCGGTATGGGGTACCAAGTTGTGGATGGTTTTGAAGTGGAGCAAGACTACTACAACTTTGAGCGTATGAATCTTCCAAAAGATCACCCAGCTCGCGATATGCAGGATACTTTCTATATCACTGAAGAAATCTTGCTCCGTACTCATACGTCTCCAGTTCAGGCGCGTGCTATGGATGCTCATGATTTTTTAAAAGGTCCTTTGAAAATGATCTCACCAGGACGTGTGTTCCGTCGTGATACGGACGATGCAACCCACAGTCACCAGTTCCACCAAATCGAAGGCTTGGTTGTTGGGAAAAACATCTCTATGGCAGACCTTCAAGGAACCCTTCAGTTGATCGTCCAAAAGATGTTCGGTGAAGAACGTCAGATCCGTTTGCGTCCATCTTATTTCCCATTCACAGAGCCGTCTGTTGAAGTGGATGTTTCCTGCTTCAAGTGTGGTGGAGAAGGCTGTAACGTATGTAAGAAAACAGGTTGGATTGAGATTATGGGGGCCGGTATGGTTCACCCACGTGTCCTTGAAATGAGTGGTATCGATGCGACTGTTTATTCTGGATTTGCCTTTGGTCTTGGACAAGAGCGCGTAGCCATGCTCCGCTACGGAATCAATGATATCCGTGGGTTCTATCAAGGCGATGTCCGCTTCTCAGAACAGTTTAAATAAGATTGAAACCTGAAACACAGTCCTATACAGTCCTAGTCATTTTCTCTCGATGAGAATAGTAAGGACTGACTCGAAGAAAAAGAAAGGAATTGAAAAGGTCTTACTTGGTGGGATCTTACAATCAGAATTATGCTTGTATCTTATAAATGGTTAAAAGAATTGGTGGACATTGATGTGCCATCACAAGAGTTGGCTGAGAAAATGTCAACTACAGGGATTGAGGTCGAAGGTGTCGAATCACCGGCTGCTGGTCTCTCAAAAATTGTCGTCGGTGAGGTTTTGTCTTGCGAAGATGTGCCAGAAACACACTTGCATGTCTGTCAGGTTAACGTTGGCGAAGAAGAAGCTCGTCAAATCGTTTGTGGTGCCCCAAATGTGCGTGCTGGTATCAAGGTCATGGTGGCACTTCCGGGAGCTCGTATCGCTGACAACTACAAAATCAAAAAAGGGAAAATCCGTGGCTTAGAGTCACTTGGAATGATCTGTTCCCTTGGTGAATTAGGTATTTCTGACTCGGTTGTACCGAAGGAATTCGCAGATGGTATTCAAATCTTGCCTCAAGATGCTGTTCCTGGGGATGAAGTTTTCTCTTACCTAGACTTGGATGATGAAATCATTGAACTTTCTATCACGCCAAATCGTGCAGATGCTATATCTATGCGTGGGGTAGCTCATGAAGTGGCAGCCATCTATGACAAGGCAGTTAACTTCAAAGAATTCAGTTTAACAGAAACAAATGAAGCTGCAGCAGATGCACTTTCTGTAAGTATCGATACCGACAAGGCGCCTTACTATGCAGCCCGTATCTTGGACAATGTGACCATCGCACCAAGTCCACAATGGTTGCAAAACCTTCTTATGAACGAAGGGATTCGTCCGATCAATAACGTAGTTGACGTAACCAACTATATCCTGCTCTACTTTGGTCAACCCATGCATGCCTTTGACTTGGATACCTTTGAAGGGACTGATATCCGCGTACGTGAAGCGCGTGCTGGTGAAAAATTAGTGACCTTGGACGGTGAAGAACGTGAACTTGCAGAAACTGACCTAGTCATCACTGTTGCTGACAAACCAGTTGCCCTTGCAGGTGTTATGGGCGGACAAGCTACAGAAATCTCTGAAAAATCTAGTCGTGTGGTCCTTGAAGCGGCTGTTTTCAATGGTAAATCCATCCGCAAGACTAGCGGACGCCTCAACCTTCGTTCTGAGTCGTCTTCTCGCTTTGAAAAAGGCATCAATGTGGCAACTGTTAACGAAGCCCTTGATGCTGCGGCGAGCATGATTGCTGATCTTGCAGGTGCGACAGTGCGTAAGGGCATCGTTTCAGCAGGAGAGCTTGATACTTCTGATGTGGAAGTTTCTTCTACTCTTGCAGATGTTAACCGCGTCCTTGGTACAGAACTTTCCTATGCTGATGTGGAAGATGTCTTCCGTCGTCTTGGCTTTGGCCTTTCTGGCAATGCAGAAAGCTTTATAGTCAGCGTACCCCGTCGTCGTTGGGATATCACCATCGAAGCGGACCTCTTTGAAGAAATCGCTCGTATCTATGGATATGACCGCTTGCCAACTAGTCTTCCAAAAGATGATGGTACAGCTGGCGAATTGACTGCGACACAAAAATTGCGCCGTCAAGTCCGTACCATCGCTGAAGGAGCAGGTTTGACAGAGATCATCACCTACGCTCTGACAACTCCTGAAAAAGCAGTTGAGTTTACAGCTCAACCAAGTAACCTTACAGAACTCATGTGGCCAATGACTGTGGACCGTTCTGTCCTCCGTCAAAATATGGTCTCAGGTATCCTTGATACCGTTGCCTACAACGTGGCTCGTAAGAACAAAAACTTGGCTCTTTACGAGATTGGAAAAGTCTTTGAACAAACAGGCAATCCAAAAGAAGAATTACCAAACGAAATCAACAGTTTTGCCTTTGCCTTAACAGGCTTGGTTGCAGAAAAAGATTTCCAAACGGCAGCAGTTCCAGTTGATTTCTTCTATGCTAAGGGAATCCTTGAAGCGCTCTTTACTCGCTTGGGACTAGAAGTGACTTATACAGCAACAGCTGAGATTGCAAGTCTCCATCCAGGACGTACAGCCGTGATTTCACTCGGCGACCAAGTTCTTGGTTTCCTTGGCCAAGTGCATCCAGTCACTGCCAAGGCCTACGATATTCCAGAAACGTATGTAGCTGAGCTCAACCTTTCAGGCATCGAAGCTGCCCTTCAACCAGCTGCTCCATTTGTAGAAATCACTAAATTCCCAGCAGTCAGTCGTGACATGGCTCTACTCCTCAAGGCAGAAGTCACTCATCAAGAAGTTGTAGACGCTATCCAAGCTGCAGGCGTGAAACGTTTGACAGATATCAAACTCTTTGACGTCTTCTCAGGCGAAAAACTGGGAGTTGGCATGAAGTCAATGGCCTATAGCTTGACCTTCCAAAATCCAGAAGATAGCTTAACAGACGAAGAAGTCGCACGCTATATGGAAAAAATCCAAGCATCACTCGAAGAAAAAGTGAATGCAGAAGTGCGTTAATAGTCTAAAATCCATCCCTCGGGGTGGATTTTTAGTTTCAAAAGGACAGTTCAGAAGAGAAAAGCGATAGTTGAGGAGGAAGCCATCTCAGAAAGTCTTTAATGAGTTATACTAAAGCTATCGCTGAAGCACTTAAATTTATTAGAGATAGGATACTTTTGCTACTTATAATCCGATAAAATGGACATAAATCGTTGTAAAGGCTATCAAAAAGGAGTATAATAAGTGCAACATATCTCGGAGGTGGAAAATGTTAGAAGTAAGAAATCTAGAGAAAAGTTTCGGTCCCAAGCAAGTCTTGTTTGGTGTCGATTTTCAGGCAAGTCCAGGAAGGATTCTGGGCTTGGTCGGGAAGAATGGTGCTGGGAAAACAACGATTTTCCACAGTATGTTGAAATTTTTAGAGTATCAAGGAGAGATCAGTCTGGATGGACAGGAGATTCGTCAGGAAACCTATGCTCGGATTGGTTATCTGCCTGAGGAACGCAGCCTTATGCCCAAGCTGACAGTCCTTGAGCAAGTTCGCTACTTGGCGACTCTAAAAAGCATGGATGCTAAGGAAGTCAAGGAAAAACTCCCTCAATGGATGGAAAAATTGGAAGTGAAGGGCAAATTGACCGACAAAATCAAGAGCCTCTCTAAAGGGAATCAACAGAAAATTCAGTTGATCATCACCCTGATCCATGAGCCAGACTTGATCATCCTGGATGAGCCTTTTAGTGGTTTGGATCCAGTTAATACCGAGTTACTCAAACAAGTCATCTTGAAAGAGAAAGAGCGCGGTGCAATCATTATCTTTTCTGACCATGTTATGACCAACGTTGAGGAACTTTGCGATGATATCCTGATGATTCGAGATGGCCGAGTGGTCTTGCATGGACCTGTTCAGGATGTTCGCAATCAATACGGGAAAACACGTCTTTTTGTTTCAAGTGAACGAAGCAAGGAAGAATTGGAAAAACTTCCTCACGTCAAACAGGTGAGCTTGACCAAGCAAGGCAGTTGGAAATTGATCCTCGATGATGAGAGCGCTGGAAGGGAACTCTTCCCAATCCTCACTCAAGGTCAATACATCGCGACCTTTGACCAACAAGCTCCAACAATCGATGAAATCTTTAAACTAGAATCAGGGGTGGAAGTATGAGAAATATGTGGGTTGTAATGAAGGAAACCTATCTTCGACATGTCAAGTCGTGGAGTTTCTTCTTTATGGTGATTTCGCCGTTCTTTTTTATCGCTCTAACTGGAGGAATTAGCTATCTCCAAGGCTCTTCTATGGCCAAGAATAGCAAGATAGCAGTAGTAACAACGGTGCCATCTGTGGAAGAAGGGCTCAAGGGTACCAATGGTATCAACTTTGATTACAAGGATGAAGCCAGTGCTCAAGCTGCTATCAAGGATGAGAAAATCAAGGGATACCTAACCATTGACCAAGAGGACAGCGTCCTCAAGGCCGTTTATCACGGTGAAACTTCTCTTGAAACAGGCATCAAACTAGCAGTAACCAATAAGCTAAACGAACTGCAATATCAACTCAATCGTTCGGCAGCCAATTTGTCTCAAGAACAGGAACAACGCTTGAGTCAAACCGTTGATTTTACTGAGAAGATTGATGAATCTAAGGAAAACAAAAAAATTGTTCAAACCATTGCGGCCGCAGGGCTTGGTTTCTTCCTTTATATGATTTTGATTACCTATGCTAGTGTCACTGCTCAGGAAGTAGCTAGCGAGAAAGGAACCAAAATCATGGAGGTGGTCTTCTCTAGTATCCGAGCTAGTCATTATTTCTACGCTCGCATGCTGGCTTTGCTTCTTGTGATTTTGACTCATATTGGCATTTACGTCGTGGGTGGGCTGGCTGCCATTCTGCTCTTTAAGGACCTACCAATCTTGGCACAATCTGGTATTTTAAACCATATAGGAGAGGCCTTCTCGCTCAATACCTTATTGTTTGTCTTGGTTAGCCTCTTTATGTACGTTGTTTTAGCAGCCTTCCTAGGCTCTATGGTTTCTCGCCCTGAGGATTCAGGAAAGGCCTTGTCGCCATTGATGATCTTGATTATAGCAGGATTTGTCGGTGTGACTTCTCTAGGTGCTGCTGGGGATAATTTAGTTCTGAAAATTGGTTCCTTTATTCCTTTCATCTCGACCTTCTTTATGCCATTTAGAGCTATAAATGGGTATGCAAGTGGTCTAGAAGCTTGGATTTCGCTTGCCATAACGGTTGTTTTTGCAATCACTGCAACAGCCTTTATCGGGCGCATGTATGCTAGTCTAGTCCTTCAAACAGATGATTTGGGAATCTGGAAAACCTTTAAACGTGCCTTAGCTTATAAATAGGAGAGCCTCGCAAAAGCGAGGTTTTTCTAGATGTTAAACACTGAAATCAGCAAAAATATTTTTCATATCTATTGACTTTTAGTAGTAAAATTTGGTATGATAGTAGACGGTATTGTTTACCCCATTTGTAAGGCCCCGGAACCTTTCAAATACCTCGCGGACCGGAACATCCGCCCTGTAAACAAAAACGATATTCATATAGGAGAAATCATGAACAAAACTACATTCATGGCTAAACCAGGCCAAGTAGAACGCAAATGGTACGTTGTTGACGCAACTGATGTACCTCTTGGACGCCTTTCAGCAGTTGTTGCTAGCGTACTTCGCGGAAAAAACAAACCAACATTCACACCACACACTGATACAGGTGACTTCGTAATCGTTATCAATGCTGAAAAAGTTAAATTGACTGGTAAAAAAGCAACTGATAAGATCTACTACACCCACTCAAACCACCCAGGTGGATTGAAACAAATCTCTGCTGGTGAACTTCGTTCTAAAAATGCAGTACGTTTGATCGAAAAATCAGTTAAAGGTATGCTTCCACACAATACTCTTGGCCGCGCTCAAGGTATGAAATTGAAAGTATTCGTTGGAGCTGAGCACACTCACGCTGCACAACAACCAGAAGTTCTTGATATTTCAGGACTTATCTAAGGAAAGGAACAATAAAGTATGTCACAAGCACAATATGCAGGTACTGGACGTCGTAAAAACGCTGTTGCACGCGTTCGCCTTGTTCCAGGAACTGGTAAAATCACTGTTAACAAAAAAGATGTTGAAGAGTACATCCCACACGCTGACCTTCGTCTTGTTATCAACCAACCATTTGCAGTTACTTCAACTGTAGGTTCATACGACGTTTTCGTTAACGTTGTAGGTGGTGGATACGCTGGTCAATCAGGAGCTATCCGTCACGGTATCGCTCGTGCCCTTCTTCAAGTAGACCCAGACTTCCGCGATTCATTGAAACGCGCAGGACTTCTTACACGTGACTCACGTAAAGTTGAACGTAAGAAACCAGGTCTTAAGAAAGCTCGTAAAGCATCACAATTCTCAAAACGTTAATCAATACGATTATATCAACGTTTCAAAGCACTTTGCAAAAATTTTGCAAAGTGCTTTTTTGTCGATTTTTGAGCTCAAATAGCTTTGTGATAACCTTCTGATAACCTCTTCTAAATTTTTAAAATCATGATTTATTTTGCTTTATTGAGATAGTCTGCAAATTTGTCAATAGAGTTTTTCTCACCAGTTTTTGTGGTGTGAGTATAGACATCTAATGTCACCTGACTGCTTGCATGACCGAGACGTTTTGATGTATTAGAAGGATCGATTCCAATTTCAGACATAAGTGTTGCATGTGTATGTCTAAACCCATGTGGGCTAATTGGTTTTAATTTATGCTTTTTAATAATTCGATTCAGTACGTTATTAATGTAATCAGCATGCAAAGGTTCAATTTTGTCATTACTTGATATGTAAGAGAACATATATTCATCACTAATATTCAGCTTTGTAAGAGGAAGCTGAGATTGTTCTTTCAGATAGAAATTTCTCCATTGCTTAATAATATCGATTGTCTCATCATCAAGATAGATTATACGAACTGAAGATTCATTCTTTGTGCTCTTTTCAATCGCTTTACCGTCAATTCTTCCTAGACTTTTATCTATGTTCAATAGATTGCTGTCAAAGTTAATATCAGCCCATTTTAAAGCGTATAACTCCCCTTTTCGTAGTCCACTAAATGCAAGCAGTCTAAATAAAGCAAAATGTTTAAATGGCTCAGTTTCTTTCACTATATCAAGGAAATGATGTAATTCCTCCAGAGACCAAAAATTATCTGATCTAGTTTTTTTGATTTTAGGCATGATAACATTCTTCATTGGATTTCGATCAATGTAGTTCATGTTGATTGCAAAATCAAAAATTTTTGAGGTATAGGATTTTATCTGTTTGATATTTTTGAAAGTCTGAGATTTTTGTGTAATAAAGTTTTGACAGTCTAAAGGACTGATTTGCTCAATAAATTTATCGCCAAATATTGGTAGAATATGTATTCGATAGATATTCTTAGTTTGGGAAGAAGTTGTTTCTTCAACGGTACCAACATAGGCATTAAACCATTCTTGATAAAGTTCTTTATAAGTGACTTTGGGGTTAGGTTTGTCGGTACTTACTGTGGGGGCAACGACACCAGCTTCTAAACGAGCTTCGTACAATTTTGCCTCTTTTTTGGTTTTGAACCCTCTCTTTAAGTGCCTTTTTTTCTTTCCATAAGCATCTAAGCCAATGTAAAAGCTGACATAGTATAGGATTCCTTTTTTTGTTTTGTATTTGTGTATAGACATTTTTTCTCCGTATCTAAGTTTTCGGAGCTTATTTAATTTAGAAATGAGGTGTGAATTTATGTCGGAAACTACTTTAGTTGTCCAGCTTCCTAAAGAATTAGAGAAGCAATTACGTGCTCACTATGATGAGATGATTTCAAATGCTGTAGCAAGAGTATTTGAAGATAAAGAACTTTATAAACCTATGGTTCGTATGTCAGGTTTGTCTAGGTGGTTAGATGTATCTACGACAACAATCCAAAAATGGACGAAAGAAGGAATGCCAACCATGGTGATTGATGGAGTGACTTTATACGATAAAAGAGCAGTAACACGATGGTTGAAGCAATATGAAAGATAGGTACTCGTATGAATGGTGTTCAGTGGATCAAGATAACAACAGATATATTTGATGATGAAAAAATTCAGCTAATAGAATCAATGCCAGAAGGAGATACTCTTATTGTAATATGGTTTAAAATTCTGGTGCTTGCAGGAAAGCAAAATAATAGTGGCATATTAAGTCTAGGGAACAAGGTTTATTACACAGAAGAGATGCTTTCAACAGTGTTTAGGCGAAAGGCTACATCTGTAAAATTAGCTCTCAGCATGTTTGAAGAATTTGGCATGATAGAAATCATAGATGGCGCTATTACCATTCCAAAATGGGAGAAACATCAGAATATAGATGGACTAGAAAAGATTAGAAAACAAACTAGGGAACGTGTTGCTCGTCATAGACAAAAACAAAAAGCACTAATTACAGGCGAGCCACAACTCGTTTTAGACTGTAACGTTACAGTAACGGATGAAAATGATAATGTAACGCAAGAGATTAAGAACAAGAGTAAGAATAAGAAAGAGATTGAGAATATACTGGATAATAGTTCTAGAAAGCCTGAAACTTATATTCCACCCAAATATTATTCTTTGTTAGAATCCATTTCTTATAAGTACAATGATAGATTTTTGTATCCTAACAATTACACTTTAACACATGCTCAGAAGATGAAGATAGGCGAGTATTTGGCTAGTGGGTATGTAACTAGTGATGAAGTCATTAGCATGATTGAACGGATTCCTGAGGATGCGACGTCTCCTTTGGCGTATTTATTTAAGTCTATGGAGAATTTAAAGCAGGAACGTATGCTGGAGTGCAAAGCTATTGCCCATGAAAATGCCCGAAAGAAGTATATGATAAATGAGTAGATATAGGACTGTTCTAAAGAAATGTTACATCACTGAGGAGCAAAATGAAATAGTGAATAACTTGATTGAAATGACAAATCATCTAAGTTTTTCCTCTTATGCCAGAAAAATGTTATTTAAGAGCTCGCCTATTTATCTTCAATTTGATTTTGAATCTTATCATGACTTTATATTTCAAGTTAGAAGAATTATCAATAACTTACGTCAGTTAGAAAGAATAGCAGAACAAAGTGAGGATTTGGATAATGTAAGGATATTTCACTACTGCGTTGAGCTGATGATAGAATATGAAAAGAAGACAAGTAAACAAGTGAAAGAACTTGTAAAACGACTAAATAAGAAAACGAGGTGATAGGACATGAGAATAAAATCTGTGTTGAAACAGGTTTTTTTGACGGAAGAAGAAAATAAAAAATTAAATGATTGTATGAGGAAGGAAAATATTCGTAATTTTTCTGAGTTTGCTAGACAAAAATTAATACGAACAGATTTGAACATCCAAAAAGTCTCTTTTGAAGGTTTAGTTCCTTTAACAGAAGAGTTGGAACAAGTCGGAAAGAATATCAATTCTATAGCCCGTCTTGCAACTGTAGTTGGGAGAATAAGCTATGAAAACAAAATGGATATGTCTATTTTGATGCAAAAAATAGTTGATGTGATGGAGGAAAAAGATGTTTATTTTCAAAAGTAATATGGATAAGGATTTTGATCAGATATGCGAATACATATTGAAATTAAAGCGAGCAGAATTATTTCTTCATGGAATTAAACAACAAGATAAAACGAAGGCTCGTTTGTATCATGCGATGCTGGAATACTATGATGCTAACCATAAAAAAGAAAGACATATGAGAATTTTAAAATAAGGAAACGCTGTTAAAAATTTTGCAGCGTTTTTTATATATCTTCTTAAAATATTTGTACACACAAATGACAGTCAAATTGATTTTTGGGATTATTTTATCGAGAAGGAAAGATTTCTCATAATATGACTTTGCGAGCTCAGAGTCTGTATACACACACTCCCAAAATCATCCCAAAATTTGTATACACAAAGTGTATGTACTTTTTGGGATGATTTGAATTTTGGGGAATCCCCAAACCCCTGATGAATTATACGAGCAAAAAAATTTGGGAGTAAGTTTTAGAAAGAACTATTCTACAGTATTTAAAATCTGACTTTAAGTAAATTTTTTATTATGTGACTATTAGCCTGTCTCACTCTGCTAGGTACGAGACAAAAAAATACCCGCTATGCGGGTGTGTACTGACCCCCAAAAGTTAGACAGAAAAAATCTAACTTTTGGGGTCAGTACAAAAGCGTTTTTATTGTATAAAGAATATCAAATAGTTTGAGGGTTTTACTTGTCGCTGTATTTCTTCACTATCCTTTTTGTAATACTCCTGCTTTGTTCCTGAAATATCTACAGTGAATACGTCATCCTTGAAGGTATAATTCTCTTTTCGGTTTATGATATTAGAGCCAGTCGGTTCGATTGTTGCACTGTCTTTATCAATTGTAAAGGTGTCGGCCTCTCCTTTGTTGCTATTTCCTTTGTTACCTGAAATGGTAAAGGCAACTTCATTTCTACTCTCGTTTATTCAACGGTATTCGCCATCTAAAGAATTGCTTGATTGGTTAGAACATGCAATTAATAAAATTGTAGATAGAGACACTAAAAGTAATGTGATAAATCTTTTCATTTACATACTTTTTATTTCTATATTATATTAAAGAAACATTACATAAGTAAGAAAGTAATTTTTTAGGTTGATCTCTTTCTTTCGGGAAAATCATTATGTTTCGGAAAGTCAAGATTTTGTTATTATTTATGATATACTGGTACCGTAATTATATCCTTACAGAGGTTAAGTAAGGGTTTCAGTACACGCCAATAGATGTCAAAATATTGATTTTAAGCGATTTTTGATTTTTGGAAACTCATTATATCGCACTACAAATCAATAAAAACTGTACCTTTTTTAGATAAATATATTATCTGGATATTGAAGTTAAGCCCTGCTATCATTTCGATGGCAGGGCTTTTTAATATTTGGTACACTAACTTCTTATCTATATTTTGGTGGATTTTAAGTTGACATCTACAAAGTTTAATGTTAGAATACATTCAAAAATATATTTGAATGAGGTGTTTTATGATTCAAAATGTTGTTACTTCAATAATCCTGTATTCTGGGACAGCCGTAGACTTACTTATTATCCTAATGTTATTTTTTGCCAAAAGAAAAAGCAGAAAAGACATCATTAACATCTATTTAGGACAATTTCTAGGCTCTGTTAGTCTAATATTGCTAAGTTTGCTTTTTGCATTTGTCTTAAATTATATTCCTAGTAAAGAGATTTTAGGTTTACTCGGTTTGATTCCAATTTTCCTAGGTCTCAAAGTTTTGCTTTTAGGAGATTCTGATGGAGAAGCTATTGCCAAAGAAGGTTTGCGCAAAGATAATAAAAACCTGATATTTCTAGTCGCTATGATTACTTTTGCAAGTTGTGGTGCTGACAATATTGGTGTCTTTGTTCCATATTTTACTACCTTAAATTTAGCAAATTTGATAGTAGCTTTACTTACCTTTCTAGTCATGATTTATCTCTTGGTTTTTTCTGCCCAAAAATTGGCACAAGTCTCTTCTGTTGGAGAAATTTTGGAAAAATATAGCAGATGGTTTATTGCCGTTGTTTATTTAGGATTGGGGATATATATCCTGATTGAAAATAACAGTTTTGACATACTATGGACTATATTAGGCTAGGAGAAAATATTATGAAAAAAGATAGTATATGCCAAGTGAATATTATAAATCAACAAAATGTTACAACCGCAACGAACTACCTTGAAAAGGAAAAAGTCCAAAAATCACTTCGCATTTTAACAAAATTTACCGATAATAAACAGATAAATATCATCTTCTATCTTCTTGCTGTTGAAGAACTCTGTGTCTGTGATATAGCCTGTTTACTAGATCTCAGTATGGCATCTACTTCCCACCATCTTCGTAAACTAGCCAATCAAAACATCTTGGGCACTAGAAGAGAGGGGAAAATTATATATTATTTTATAAAAGATAAGGAAATCAGGGATTTTTTTAATCAACTAGGATAACAACTATTTTTACTACTTTTCCATGATTCTAGGGAGCTACTCTATGAAATTTCGGGTCTTCGGAATATATAGTGGAATTACTTTCTTAATAGTTTAAAAACAACTGGTGTTTAAATCGGATTTTCTGGTGGGATGTTAGGATAATCAATAGTATTATATAAAAGTATCAATCACATACGAGTGATACTTTGGGAAAAAAATAAAATAGTCCAATTTACTTGACCGTGTACTATGGTACATGGTTTATAATATTCAGGGGGTGAAATAAGATGATTTATCGCATTAGTGAGTTTGCAGATAAATGTGGAGTTAATAAAGAAACGATCAGATATTACGAGCGAAAAAATTTATTACAAGAACCTCACCGAACGGAAGCTGGTTATCGGATATATTCATATGATGACGTTAAGCGTGTTGGGCTTATTAAACGAATACAGGAACTTGGTTTCTCTTTAAGCGAGATTTATAAATTACTTGGTGTTGTAGATAAAGATGAAGTTCGTTGTCAAGATATGTTCGAATTTGTTTCTAAAAAACAAAAGGAAGTGCAAAAACAAATAGAGGATTTAAAACGAATTGAAACTATGTTAGACGACTTAAAACAACGATGTCCAGATGAAAAGCAATTACATTCGTGTCCAATAATAGAAACATTAACATGAGAGATTAATTAACGAAAGGAGCTTTTTTATGAATAAATTTAAGGTAAACATTTCAGGAATGACTTGTACGGGTTGTGAAAAACACGTAGAATCAGCACTTGAAAAGATAGGTGCTAAAAATATTGAGTCTAGTTATCGTCGTGGTGAAGCAGTATTTGAACTGTCCGATGATATTGAGGTTGAAAGTGCAATAAAGGCGATTGCTGACGCAAATTATCACCCGGGCGAAGCAGAAGAATTTCAATCGGAACAAAAGACGAATTTATTGAAAAAATATCGGCTAAACGTTGAAGGAATGACCTGCACTGGTTGTGAAGAACATATTGCGGTTGCTCTTGAAAATGCAGGTGCAAAAGGGATTGAAGTAGACTTTCGTCGCGGAGAAGCACTGTTTGAACTACCGTATGATGTAGACATTGATATCGCGAAAACAGCGATTACTGACGCACAATATCACCCGGGCGAAGCAGAAGAAATACAAGTGCAATCGGAAAAAAGGACAGATGTAAGTTTAAATGATGAAGGTAACTATGATTATGATTACATCATCATCGGTTCTGGTGGAGCTGCCTTTTCATCTGCCATTGAAGCCGTTACTTTGAACGCAAAAGTGGCTATGATTGAGCGTGGAACGGTGGGTGGAACTTGCGTTAATGTCGGATGCGTTCCTTCTAAGACCTTATTAAGAGCAGGGGAAATCAATCATCTAGCAAAAAATAATCCATTTGTGGGATTACACACTTCGGCTTCAAATGTTGATTTAGCGCCATTAGTAAAACAAAAGAATGATTTAGTAACCGAGATGCGAAATGAAAAATATGTGAATTTAATTGATGATTATGGTTTTGAATTAATAAAAGGTGAAGCAAAATTCGTAAATGAAAATACAGTTGAAGTAAATGGCAATCAAATCACAGCCAAAAGATTTTTAATAGCTACAGGTGCTTCTTCAACTGCACCTAATATTCCCGGATTAGATGAAGTAGATTATTTAACAAGCACTAGCTTATTGGAATTAAAGAAGGTTCCAAATCGTCTTACCGTAATTGGTTCAGGATATATCGGCATGGAATTAGGACAACTATTTCATAACCTCGGGTCAGAAGTCACTTTGATTCAAAGAAGCGAGCGTCTATTAAAAGAATACGATCCTGAAATTTCAGAAGCCATTACTAAGGCCTTAACAGAACAGGGAATTAATTTAGTAACAGGTGCAACCTATGAACGAGTTGAGCAAGATGGAGACATTAAAAAAGTTCATGTTGAGATAAATGGTAAAAAGCGAATTATTGAAGCAGAACAATTGCTAATTGCCACTGGAAGAAAACCAAATACAGAATCATTAAACTTACATGCAGCAGGCGTTGAAGTTGGTTCCCGTGGTGAAATTGTCATTGATGATTATCTTAAAACGACCAATTCCCGAATTTATTCAGCTGGAGATGTCACTCTCGGTCCCCAATTTGTTTATGTAGCTGCTTATGAAGGTGGACTTGCTGCTCGTAATGCAATCGGAGGACTAAATCAAAAGGTCAATTTAGAAGTGGTTCCAGGCGTTACGTTTACTTCTCCATCGATTGCAACGGTTGGTTTAACGGAGCAACAGGCAAAAGAAAAAGGATATGAAGTGAAAACATCGGTATTGCCGTTGGATGCTGTTCCAAGAGCGCTCGTTAATAGGGAAACAACAGGTGTTTTCAAATTAGTGGCAGACGCGAAAACATTGAAAGTGTTAGGGGCGCATGTAGTGGCAGAAAACGCAGGAGACGTAATTTATGCAGCAACATTAGCTGTGAAATTCGGTTTAACTGTTGGAGATCTGAGAGAAACGATGGCTCCATATCTAACAATGGCAGAAGGATTGAAGCTGGCTGTCCTAACTTTTGATAAAGATGTTTCGAAATTATCTTGCTGTGCAGGCTAAGGGAACTTTTTTACAACTCCCTATTCAAGTGAACCAGCTAATGCTTTAAGGGATTTTCTAAGTGCATTTGTGGTCACAAAAATAATTTAACACTGATGATTTCGACATCAAATCTATAATTGATACCTTAACACCGCAGAGTAATAAAGGATGAATAATATGTCAGACTTATTATCCTTACCAGACATTAAAACAATAGAACCGCCACAAGAAAATGAAACCGATATGATGTTTAAAGTTGAAGCAGTCGGACCACCTGAATGTTGTCCTGAATGTGGTTTTGACAAGTTGTACAAACACAGTTCAAGAAATCAACTAATTATGGATTTGCCCATTCGTTTAAAGCGAGTGGGCTTACAATTGAACCGTAGACGATACAAGTGTCGTGAATGCAGATCTACCTTCTGGGAACGCCTAATATCTGTAGATGAAAAGCGTAGTATGACCAAAAGGCTTTTAAAGTCCATTCAAGAGCAATCCATGTCTAAGACCTTTGTAGAAGTCGCAGAAAGCGTTGGTGTTGACGAAAAAACCATTAGGAACGTTTTTAAGGACTATGTGGCACTCAAAGAACGTGAATACCAGTTTGAAACTCCTAAGTGGCTTGGGATAGACGAGATACATATTATCCGTAGACCTCGGCTTGTATTGACTAATATTGAACGCAGGACTATTTATGACATCAAGCCTAACCGTAACAAGGAAACAGTCATCCAACGTCTTTCAGAAATCAGTGACAGGACTTACATTGAGTACGTCACAATGGATATGTGGAAGCCCTACAAAGACGCAGTGAACACTATCCTTCCACACGCTAAAGTTGTCGTAGATAAGTTTCATGTAGTTAGAATGGCTAATCAAGCCTTAGATAACGTCAGAAAGTCTTTGAAAGCCCATATGAGCCAAAAAGAAAGACGTACCTTATGCGTGAAAGGTTTATCCTTCTAAAGCGTAAACACGATCTAAATGAACGTGAATCATTCCTCTTAGATACTTGGTTAGGTAATCTTCCTGCTTTAAAAGAAGCCTATGAACTCAAAGAAGAGTTTTACTGGATATGGGATACTCCTGATCCAGATGAAGGTCATCTTCGTTATAGTCAATGGAGACACCGTTGTATGTCCAGCAACTCTAAAGACGCATATAAAGACCTCGTGAGAGCCGTAGACAACTGGCATGTTGAAATATTCAACTACTTTGATAAAAGGCTCACTAATGCTTATACGGAGTCAATTAACAGCATTATTAGGCAGGTAGAGCGAATGGGTAGAGGTTACTCGTTTGATGCCTTACGAGCCAAAATCCTTTTCAATGAGAAGCTCCATAAAAAGCGTAAGCCACGATTTAATTCAAGTGCTTTCAATAAAGCTATGTTATACGATACTTTCAATTGGTATGAAGTGAATGATCACGACATTACAGACAACTTAGGTGTCGATTTTTCCACACTTATTAAGAATTTGGAGAAGGGTGATTTATAAGCCCTTTTCCACCATAAAATCCGAATACCCGAAATTTTTTGATGAAAATTACTCACAAGAAATAATATATAGAACTGTTTAAATATCTTCAGGATAGAAAAAGAAATTGTCCAGGCACGAAGAAACTGTATATTTGTTGCTAAACTGTACATCATCTTTATGATACGGTATTTCGTATTTCTCAACTACATAAGCTCCGAAAACTAAAATGTGATAACCCTTTGATAACCTCTCGATTTTCAAAAGGATTATATATGTAAATATTGAGGATTTATCTCTTAAAATTACTTGATTTTAGTGATAATTTACCATAAATATCATAATGTAGAAAAAACCAGGTCTTAAGAAAGCTCGTAAAGCATCACAATTTAGTAAACGTTAATTCGAGAGAATTACTATACTTACAAAGAGCACCTTCCGAGGTGTTCTTTTTTATATTTTCATACTAAATTGGTGTAATCTGACAAAGTCAGTTGCCTCAAAACGTTAATCAATACGATTATATCAACATTTCAAAGCACTCAAGAGTTTACCTCATGGGTGCTTTTCTGATGATTTTTAGCAAAATTCACACTATTGTTTCTTTGCATTCAACTCAAATCCTTCTGGTCAAATTATTAACAAATCTTCAAGAAGAGTGATTGGTGAAATAGGCTGTTTGAGGCTTTTATGCTATACTAGTTTTAATGACAATCTTCTATTTCTAAAGCAACAATAGATCCGTAATTTGTTTTTAATTAAGGAGTTTTGGATTGTAAGAGGGAGATGATATATCTGAAGGAGCATCAATATGAAAAAACGTGCCTTGATTTTACTGGTTTTGTTCATTGTAGTATTTGGAGGAGGAGCATGGATGGCGCAGAAAACAAATCTATTCGGAGGAGTATTTCTTAGTCCGCGAGCCAAGCAGTTGGCTTATTTAAAGGAGCATGAAGAGGATATGGCTGATTTTGCGAAAGCTTTAAGTCCTAAAGTTGAAAGTGTTCAGTTTGATTGGGATAGTATGAAAGTCGAAGTTATAGGAAACGGGACTCCGCAGGGTGGCGGGTATATTATAACATTGGACGGTAGAATCAATAATAATAAGGATACTGAATTTACATTAGGGATTCCTCTAAAACGAAATTTAAATGAAGTGCCTGAGGAACTGGTTATTTATGAAATGCAACCTATAAGAATTTTACGAGATGGAGGTTGGTTCTTATATGACTAATAGTAATTTAAAAACCTTTGATAATTTTTACTCAAATTTAACAGCACTCATTCCCTATTGACTTACAATACTTGCTAAAAGTATTTTTTTTTACAATTATGATATAATAAACTTAGATTCCGCTATATAGGAGGAAAAAGATGAAAAAACGTACTTTACTTTGGCTAGTTATAGCCCTTGTAGTATTTGGAGGAGGCGCATGGATGGCACAGGAAACAAATCTATTTGGAGGAGTATTTCTTAGTCCGCGAGCCAAGCAGTTGGCTTATCTAAAGGAACATGAAGAGGAGATGGCGAATTTTATAAAGTCTAGAAATCCTAAAGTCAAAAGTGTCCAATTTGATTGGGATAGTATGGAAGTTGAAGTTATAGGGAACGGCACCCCTCAAGGCGGAGGATATATTTTAATATTAGATGGTAAAGTAAATAATAATGAAAAGACGGAATTTACAATAGGATTTCCTCTAGAATATAATAGAAATAGTATTCCTAATAGTAAGAAAATTTCTGAAATGCAACCGATAAGAGTTTTGAAAGATAATATATGGGAGATTTTTGACTAACAGTAACCTAAAACCTTTGATAATTTTTACTCAAATTTAACAGCACTCATTCCCTATTGACTTACAATACTTGCCAAAAGTATTTTTTTACATTCATGATATAATAAACTTAGATTCCGTGACATAGGAGGAAAGAGATGAAAAAGCGTACTTTACTTTGTCTAGTTTTAGCTCTTGTAGTATTTGGAGGCGGAGCATGGGTGGCACAGAAAACAAATCTATTTGGAGAAGTATTTCTTAGTCCGAGAGCAAAGCAGTTGGCATATCTGAAGGAGCATGAAGAAGAAATTGTAAAATTTGTAAAGTCTAAAAATTTAAAGATTGAATCTGTTCAGATGGATTGGAATAGTTTAACTGTTGAACAGATAGGGAATGGAACTCCACAAGGTGGAGGTTATAATCTATCAGTGAAGGGTTCTTTTAATCATATAAAGGATTCTGACTTTACAATAGATTTTCGATTAAAAAATAAAAATGATGTGCCTTCAATAGATAGGATTGGTATGTATAGTCAGCCTAGAGTGTTAAAAAATGGAGGTTGGGACAAGTATGACGAATAGTAATTTAAAAACCTTTGATAATTTTTACTCAAATTTAACACCATTCATTCCCAATTGACTTACAATACTTGCTAAAAGTATTTTTTTTTACATTCATGATATAATATACTTAGATTCCACTATATAGGAGGAAAGAGATGAAAAAACGTACTTTACTTTGGCTAGTTATAGCCCTTGTAGTATTTGGAGGCGGAGCATGGATGGCGAAAGAAACAAATCTATTTCTAAGCCCACGAGCCAAGCAGTTGGCTTATCTAAAGGAGCATGAAGAGGATATGGCTGATTTTGTGAAAGCTTTAAGCCCTAAAGTGGAAAGTGTTCAATTTAATTGGGATAGTATGGAGGTTGGCCAAGTAGGGAATGGAACTCCTCAAGGCGGTGGCTATATGTTGACACTTAGAGGAAAGGTAAATAATAATGATAAAACGAAATTTATGGTTGGATTTTCTTTAGACAATGATGCTAATGGCATACCAAAGGAATTTGGAATTTATGAAATGCAACCTATAAGAATTTATAGGGATGGGGGATGGTATTATTATGACTAATAGTAATTTAAAAACCTTTGATAATTTTTACTCAAATTTAACAGCACTCATTCCCTATTGACTTACAATACTTGCTAAAAGTATTTTTTTACATTCATGATATAATATACTTAGATTCCACTATATAGGAGGAAAGAAATGAAAAAACGTACTTTACTTTGGATAGTTTTAGCTCTTGTAGTATTTGGAGGAGGTGCATGGATGGCACAGAAAACAAATTTATTTGGAGGAGTATTTCTTAGTCCGCGAGCCAAGCAGTTGGCTTATTTAAAGGAGCATGAAGAGGAGATTAAGGATTTTGTAAAATCTCAAAATGCAAAGATAGAATCTGTTCAGATTGATTGGGATGAAACAATGTGGGAAAAAGTTGGAAATGGAACTCCACAAGGTGGAGGGGAAGTTGTGAGTATATTTGGTGAATTTAATAATATAGAAGAGTCGGATTGGAGTGTCATGTTTGAAATTGAAAATGAAAAAGTAATTTTTGATTCTATGATATTAAGCGGTCCGTTACGTGTAGGAGGAAGAGGTTTTGACGAATAGTAATTTAAAAGATTTTGATAATTTCTATGCGAATTTAGCTCAGTCAGCCTATACTGGTAGACCAATAAAATTTCCTTATGAATCTCAGAGAGAAAAAAATAGGGCTTTGTTAAATTCAGGTCAATCACTCTATTTCGATTTCTCTCAAGATACTAAGATTTATAACAAGGATAAAAAAGAATGGGAAATCACTCCCGGCGGGAAACATCTTCCCCATAATGGTAAAGTCTACTTGCAGCCAGATCCTGATTTACATACTGTGGAAGATACGATAAAACTTCAAGTTGGTGATCCTGGAGGAGGGGTTCACCAAGAAGAGTATCCTATCAAACGCTATCAAAAAGGACTCTTAACTGATGAGAGAGCTGGTTTTAATGCCTACTACTTAACGGATACGCCAACCTTAACTAAAGATACCAAGAAAACCTATATGACCATCCGCGGAAGTGATGCTATCAGTATAGAGAATTTGAACGACTGGATTGACAACGATGCTCAGTTTGCGCTCAACCATATCCATACGCCGCAAGCCAAGTTAGCAACAGTAGGAATGAAAACGAAAATCGCTGAGATGCGCGAAAAGGCTCCAAATGCGACGATGGACATTGCAGCTCATTCCCTAGGAACCATTGTCTCTGCGCAAGGGGTAGCTGGCCTCAGTGATCAAGAATTGGAGAAAATCGGCAAAGTGGTTCTCTTTGACGGTCCAGACACGACAAAGAGCTTAAAGAAAATGGGCCTCAGCGATGAGAAAATCAAAAAGATTAGCGAAAAAATCGAGTACTATGTCAATCCTTTTGATGTCGTGGGGATGCTCAATCGTGAGCATACCATTACTAAATTACCTGGGGACTCCGATGAACCACTTAAGAAACCCGTCGGTAAAGTCAATGTCCTTGTCCCCCTTCATTATACCCAAATTACTGATCCGGAAAGCTCCCATGACTTTGGTGTTTTCCAATCGGATGGAAAGGGAAATTTATTGACTGCGTCTGAGGATTTTCACCCAGAATTGCTCAGGGCAGGTGAAAAGCTAGCTCGATTGATTGCGACATCTTTGGATTCTCTCAGGGCTTTAGGAGTCGATGAAAATGTAGCAGCTAATATTTTAAATTCCATTATGAGAGGTGAGTTTAAAATAAAGGCAGCTATTGGTTATGGCGTTTACGAGAATTTTACAACTGAATATAGTAAGATTGTCGAAGAAGCTCGTCAGGAATCTATAAAGTGGGATCGTGAAGCTATTCCTCGTTATCAGGAACAACTGAGAAATGGTAATCTTACAGGAGAAAAGAGAATTTTGGTCCGAGCTCAGTTGCTTCAGACAGCAGCCCAGTTGGCAAATTTTGACATGGAAGATAAAGTTAAATCTGTGAAAACCTTACTTTCAGATGCTAAGGAAGATATTCAAAATATGATAAAAGAAACAAGACAGACAGCGTTTGACATGGTTGGATATTTGTCAAGCTCAGAAGTTACGAATCTGCTTTCTGGTTTTGATACAACAAGCTTTTGGGATGAAGGCGTTGCAAGTGACACGAAGACTGCAGCAACATCCTTCCTGACACAAATCGAGCAACTGGGGGAAAGCTTGGTTAAAGCTAGTGGTTCCTTTGAGACCATAGATACAGATAGTGCTGAAGATTTTAATAATCTATTGGCGGATGTAAAACAAACATGGAGGGGAAAAAATGTTAGTCCTAACGGATGAGGATACCTTAATTACAAGAGAGCAACTCGATAGAGGCTTCAAAGAAAGAATGAAGGAACAAGAACGCCAAGCAGTCAGAGCCTTGGTAACTGCAAAAGAGTTGTCAATCCTTGCTAAAGGAACTGAGTTAACTAAAAAGTTGCAGGAAGCAGCCGCAGATATGCAAGAGTATGCTTCTAAGACCTATGTAAACAATATTAAGGGAGGATTTGAGGGCAAGGCCGCTGATGCTGCTGAAACTTACTTGACCCAGACCATGCAAACCCCTACTTTACAGAGTCCGATCAAAAGCTAGGAGAAAACTGGTCATGGATAAAAAGGAACTTCAGAAACTAGAGGATGAGCATAATCGTAAATTACGAGACTTAGAACGCTTGGAGATGGATTTGGATGATGATTTCCACAAGTTTAGCAGGGAGACGGATCATCTCCTAGAGGCGCTTTCCTATGCATGTAGAGATAGTAGTTTTGCTGAAATTCAACCATATATCTTTGAGATAGAGAACAATTTGGATAACTATCATCAACTTTACAAGAGTCGTATAGAGAATGTGCTGGAAGCTCGCCATCAAGAGAATAAAAACTTTCATAGAAAGTTAGAAGAAAAGAACGTTTGACAAATATACCTTATAAAAGAAGGATGATATGAATTTGTTATAGTTTGTTATTATAGATAAAAAAAGAAGTAATTATACAAGAAAAGCAGATAATTTAATCCTTCTTACTAGTTTTTAGATGGAAATAGCTCTTATTTTTTTATAAATAGAATAAAAAATGAATTTTAAACTTGCAATTGAGGCAAATTATTGATATAATGAGGTATTAAATTAATATAAAGGAGTTTCACATGGCTTTAATTCAATTAACAACAGAAGAATTGCGCACCTCTGCTCAAAAGTACACTCAAGGTTCTGAGGAAGTAAGACAAGTACTTCGCACATTGACTCAAGAGCAAAATACTATCCGAGACAACTGGAAAGGTGCTGCTTTTGAGAGCTTTGATCGCCAATTCACAGAATTGTCTCCAAAAATTGAGGAGTTTGCAACTTTGCTTGATGAGATCAATGCACAGTTGAACAAGGTTGCTGAAATTGTTGAGCAAAACGACCAAGATCTTGCATCACAAATTTAATTTGTTATATAAGTGGCTTTAGGAGGGCGAGAGCCTTCCTATTTTTTATGATGGAGAAGATTTAAAGTAATATGAGGAAGAATAGAATTTTTAAATATATAGGAAGTAGTCTGTTGGCATTAGGGTTGCTTGCATTGATTATTTTTTTGAATCTATCTGTTCAAAAAAATACAACGATTAGCAATGAAAATAATGCAAAGGCTAATCAGCAGACAAAATTAAATGTAGCTATCGTAAATGAAGATAAGCCTGTCTACTTAGATACAAAAGAATACAATCTAGGTGCTAGTTATGTAAAAAATATCGAGCGTGATAATTCACAAAATTGGTCTGTTGTCCCTCGTGGAGCAGCTGATTCTGGGTTAGAAAGTGGGAAATACCAACTCGTTTTAACAATTCCTAGTGACTTTTCTGAAAAAATACTCGATATTAACAGCATCAATGTTGATAAGACAACCATCAATTATAAGGTGAATGCGCAAGGAAATTTGCAGGTAGAAAATGATGCAAATAAACTAGCAAAAGACATTGTTGCTGATTTGAATGGTCAGTTAGTTGATATGTATATGGCTAGTATTTTGAACAATCTTTACACTGCACAAAAGAATGTCCAAGCTAGTTCACAGATACAAGCGACCAATATCGGAAACTATCGTACGAACTTATATGGGACAGCTATCAACACTAAAAATCTTTTCCCAACTCTCTATAGTATGTCGAGTTCTTCTGTTGACGCCAACACTGCTTTAAAGACAGGTTTGGAGGGCTACTCACAGATTTTTGGTCGTTTTGATGTTTCGCAGATTGCCTATGGTGAGAAGTTTGGAACTCTGCTTAAGAATAGAGTAGATGAGAAGAAAAATCATGCGGATGTTATCACTGGGCTCATCTCTCAGAGTCGGGAAGACGTTCAGGAACAAATTAAAACTTATAAGGAATTAATTAAAGCTCAAGGTAGTCTGACTTCTAATATAGACGGAACAGCAGCATCCTCTGATGGTACGTCATCTGAAGTTGTACCTTCCTATAAAACAGTCGCAGAAAACATCAGCACAGAGATTGCTAGCTTACAGAATAATCTAACAGACGAAAGAACCAAGTTTGAAAATCATAAAAAGGATATTCATAACTTTATTGATGAGAAATTAGCTACTTACTATGGAACAAGTGAGAAGAGCAACATCACTCTTGATCAATTTTTGAATAAAGCTGCAAACAAGGACCTAGAGAAGGCTGAAGAATCTCTCAAAGAGCAGTTGGCTTCTGCAATCTCAGAATTACCAAAAGAAAACTTTAGTGGAAAAGAATTTAATGGTTTTGGTATGACACCGATCACAATTCCTTCTGTAGACTATACTGAATTAAAAACAATCAAAGAGCCTAGTGACGAAATCAATTCGACTGATTTGAAGAATTTGGAAGATCTGGCAATCACGAGTACGAGTGCTGTTGGACGAACAGGAACAAAGGCTAAGGTATCATGGAAAGCTGAATCAGGAGTGACAGTTCACTCAGTCACTTATGATGGTACACCAGTTGAGTTTGGTCAAGAAATTGATTTAAAGACGGGTGGGACTTTTAAAGTAGCCTATAGTGTTGCAGAGGCAGCTCCGACTCCAACTACAGGTTCAACCGGGACTCCAAGCCCAGCTCCAAAAGCAGAGCTAAAATCAATTAATATTTCCTTGAATGATGTTCAAGCAGCTAGTGCTCCAGTAGATGTGTTACGTGTTCAGCAAGCTGCAGTGTCTTATGGACAAAAGGTTCAGAAAATAGCTTCTGACTACCAAAAGGTACAAGCACTCACACAAGCATATAATACTGTCAAAGAGTTAAAAAATAGTAATGTGTCTAAAGCATTGTCAGATATTTGGTTTGAAGCTATTAGTTCAAATCTGAAGAAATATGAAGACAGCTTAACTACACCTGCTAGCGATACAGAAACTGATGGTACTAAAGGAAAAGTAGATAAAGCCTTGTCAGAACTGACTACTCTCAAGCCTGTTCTAGAACAAAATGTGAAGGATGTTTTGGCTACCAACCAAGAATTGACTACCAAAATCAAGGGACAGTTAGAGTTGTACGACCAGTTGGAAAAGAAACTAGATGATTTGGTTGAGAAGCAAAGGGGAGGCAATGCTACTTTTGAAGAGACTAATAATCAATTGGCTACCCTAAATTCGGATTATGCAGCTCTCTTGTCAGAAACTACGGGTGTGAAGGAATCTTCTCAAAGTAATGTCAAAGCTGCAGAGTCTGTGAATGAGACTTTAGGTAATTTCAATCGTGAATTGTCAAACGCTCAAACAAGTACTGAAAAGTTGTCACAAGATGCTGACTCCTTGATGACGCAGTTTAACGAAGAATTGACTAACAATGGAAACTTTGTAGAATCCTTTGTGAAGGTTCTGAATAATGCCTATCAAAATGGGGTGCCAAACGAAGTATTGTTGAACTTCTTATCCAATCCTGTTACCCAAAATGCTACTTCAGTGAAAGCGACTGTCAATGTTTACCGTCCATTTACATGGATTTTACTATTGGAGATTGTTAGCCTCTTTACAGCCTATCTGTTTGCAACTCAAAACGTTATTCGCAAAGTCAAAGATAAGTTCAAACTTGATAAGTTACATGATACAGACTTGATGACGGTAACTATCCTATCTGCTTTAAGTCTCGTTGTCGGATTGGTAGTTGGTGTTGTATCAAGTGTTCAGCTACAGGTTGGCCGTGAATACCAACCATCTTGGGTTCTATTAATTGTTTTAGCCGCATTTGTACTGATTCAAGGACAATATCTATTGCTTAAACATTTCCGAGTGATTGGTATGGGACTCTCCTTCTTTATGATGATTAGCTTTGTCTACCTATCAAATGCTATTGGGACAACAGCAAGTCTAACTGGTTTCCCAGCATTTATCAAAAATCTCAATGCGTTATCGATATTAGAAGGTTTGCTCTCAGGATACTTTGATGGACATCCAGCAGCAATTATCGCTTTTGTTGCAACGATTGTTGTCATAGCTGTTTTACTTGTTATAAATGTTTTTATCAGAGAAAGTAGTTTGTGGTTTCAAGCAAGACAAGCTGAGAAAGAATAGAAATTAGAAATATGAAGAAAATCATTCTTTTCCTTCTTACCTTAGTAACATGTGCAGCAGTCTCTGGGGCTGCTGCAGATGATTTGAAGGATAACAGTCTGCAGATTGATGATTCCCGACTTGAAAAGAAAGAGGGATTGAAATTTGGTCTACAGTCTGAACAAATCAAGGAGCTTTTTAATGAAGCGACTCAAAAGAGGTTGCAGGACATGCAACAGCATCAAGAGGAACAGTTGATCACAGAAAGGGGCCAACTGTTTTCTGCTATACAGAGACCAGTGAAAAAATCTTCTGAAGAACAGTTGTTTCAGCCCAATGCTCAAAAAACAATCAAGTTCCAAACAAATATAGGCCATGTAGAAAAAGGTGGTCTGAATGACTTTCTTCCAGAGATATTCTATGTGGTGTTGATTTTCTTGCTCTTTGGAGCAACGGCAGTAATGAGTTATCGTGTGATGGTAGAAGGGATGGACTAGGTTTTTAACTAGTCTGTCTAAGTAACTTAGAAAAGGATAAACCAGACATAGGAGGCGTGTAAAAGGTGGAGCAACATATCAATATTACCCTACGTTTGAGAGAAAGAGATGTGGATATTCGCATTCCACGGCGAATTGAAGTGCGCCGGCTGGTGCGAGAAGTGGATACGATTTTTAATCCAGGTATCAAGCGAAAAAAATATCAATTAAGAATTGTCAATAAAGGTTTGTTGATTGATGAAGGGAAACATCTGTCTGATTATCCTATGACGACAGGAGATTTAGTAGAAATTGAGGAGATATAGGTGGCTGAAGAAAAATTTGAATTTGGTGGACAGTCGTTTGTCTATGAAAAAAATGAAACAAACTGGGAATTAACACTCAAACGTTCAGATGTTGCGAGTCAAGATTTACGGGAACTCTTACTATTGGATTTGCATCATCCATTCTTTTTGGAGCAATCGATGGTGTCTGATGAGGATAGTGTCACCTTCTCCTATCAAGTCGAAGTTCATGGACTGACTTATGAGGAAATAAAGGAACGTACCATTTCGGAAAGAATCCGTTTGGCCCTAAACGTTTTTCGTCTAGAGGGCGCCTTGGAGTTACCTGTGACTTTCCTTTTGCACCCAGTAAATCTCTTTATTACCAAGGATGCTCAGGCTAAGATTGCTTATCGTGGAATTCCTGGTCTGATGGTTCCTCAATCCATATCCTCAGAAGATTTTTTACGCCAGGCTAAATGTTTTACAGTAACACTATTTAGCGATTTGGATTTCATGGATCTTTATAATGGTTCCTTGGAATTAGAGACCTTGCCAGATTTCTTAAATGATCTATGTCAGGCAGGTGATATAGAGGCTGCAGTAGCTGTTTTGGAGAAGTACTACACGGAGAAGGCTGCGAAAGAACGGGCAGATTTGGTCTTGGTTCCAAGTAGACGCCATCGTGTCTTTAAACTGGCAACGATTTGGTTAACAGCCAGCGTTGTCTTGCTAATCGTTCCACTTATCTATCTGATTTTTGTGCAAAATCCTTTCAAAGAAAAGATGTTGCAGGCAGATACTGCCTTTATTAAAGTGGATTATAGTGGTGTTATTACAGAATTAGAGAGAATTGATCCAGCTAGCTTGCCGAATACGCAAAAGTATGAGTTGGCTTACTCTTATATTCAGGGATTGGAATTTTCTTCTGAACAAAAGAAAGTCATCTTGAACAACGTAACACTCAAGTCAGATGAGCTTTATTTGACTTACTGGATCCAGGTTGGGCGCAATCGCTTTGAAGAGGCTCTTGATATTGCGAAACGGATTAACGACAGTGACTTGATTCTCTATGCTTTGACTCAGGAAATCAAGCAGGTTCGAGAAGATGGTAACTTGTCAGGGAAAGACCGTGAAAGTAAGTTGAATACTTTGGAAAGCGAGTATAAGAAATACTGGGATAGTCGAAGTGAGCTACTAACGAGTGAATCAAGCTCCAATGCTTCTACAACTCCTAACCCTCAAGACAAGGCTTCTGAAAGCAAACCGTCATCTGAGAAGAAACCTGTTCCAAGTAGCTCCTCTAGCAATTAAAGTAGACCAAGGAGAGAAATTATGAAAAAACAAATCATTTTCTACAGCCAAGGTCTACGTTATGAAGTAGAACTGAGTGCAGATAAGACGGTCTTGATCGGGGCGACTGAAAAGGCCCAAGTCTACCTTTCTCAACAGGAAAGACCGATTCAGCTCAAGGTCGATGGTGACGAGGTCTTTTATCAGTACGACGATGAAGCAGGACTCTTGAAAGATGGTCTGCGTTTGGGTGAGGTCGTCTTTTATCTCCGAGAAGGGGAGCCAAGGGTTTATGACCTTTTGGATTTATCAGAGTTTCAGATTGGCTCTCAAAGAGGTGCATTGATCACACTAGATGGAGATGTTGAACTCTTACTCCAAAAATCCCAAAATCAATGGAAGCTAACTCGACTAAAAGGCGCATTTTATCGAAACAATCATCTGGAACAAATGGACCAGCAATTGATTGGTTTTGGAGATGAGTTGAGTCTAGGGGCGGTGACGATCAAGTTCTATCCTGATGAAGTATGGGTCCAGGGTCCTGCCCAAGTTGGGCCACAACTGACTCTGAGAGAACCATCTCGATATGGTTTTTATGAAGATTATCCAGATTATCATCGTTCTCCACGGATCATCTATCGTGGCAGCGAAGATAAAATCTTGATCAATCCCCCAGGCCAGGAACCGGTTAAACCGAGCGATGAACTGTTAAAGCTGATCGTTCCTCCTCTGATGATGGTCGGAGTAACCGTCTTAATCACCTTAATTCAACCTCGAGGGATCTATATCCTTGCGACAGTAGGGATGTCCATAACCACAATGATTTTTTCTATCCGTGGTTTTATCAAAAATCGTAAAAAGTACAAGGCTGATAAGAAGGAACGGGTCGATCTCTATCGTCTTTACCTGAAAGATAAGGTCAAGGAATTGACTCGTCTGGAACGAGAACAAAAAGAAGGGATGCACTATCATTTTCCAACGATTTTAGAATTGACGGACTTGGTTGAGAGTTACAATCACCGGATCTACGAAAAGACTCCCTTGCATTTTGACTTTTTATACTATCGTTTGGGACTCGGGAAAATGCCGACTAGCTATGACTTGAAATACGGTCAACAGGAGCGTAGTGGTAAGAAGGATGCTCTAGAAGAAGAGGGTTACGCTCTCTATAGTCGTCACAAAAAGATCCCAGATATGCCAATCCCGGCAAACCTCAGCCATGGACCAGTGGGTTATATTGGACCTAGAAATCTCGTTCTAGAACAACTGCAACTTTTGGTGATGCAGCTAGCGACTTTCCATTCTTATCATGATGTGCAGTTTATTACGATCCTGCCTGAAGAGGAAAAAGAGCAATGGTCTTGGATGCGTTGGCTCCCTCATGCCAAACTGCAAGAACTCAATGTCCGCGGTTTTGTCTACAATCAACGAACACGGGACCAAGTTCTGAATAGTTTGAACCAAATCTTGAAACTACGCCGTAGTCAAAAGGAAGAAGCATCCCACAAGGAGAGCACCCTCTTCCATCCTCATTACGTGGTTTTAGTGACCGATGAGAAGCTGATTTTGGATCATATCATCATGGAGTTCTTTACTGAAGATCCAACGGAATTAGGCTGTTCTCTCATCTTTGTAGAGGATGTCATGAGTTCCTTGTCTGAGAACATTCAGACAGTGATCAATATCAAGGACCGTAATACAGGCCAACTGGTCATGGAAGAAGGAGTCTTGAAAGAGACGGACTTCCGTTTGGATCATTTCCCAGCAGATTATGACAAGGAGCGGATCGCCCGTACCTTGGCACCTCTCAATCACCTCCAAAATCTTAAGAGTTCCATCCCAGATTCTGTGACCTTTATGGAAATGTATGGGGCGGAGACCTTTGAGGATTTGCAGGTATCGAGCCGTTGGAAAAAGAACGCACCTTACAAGAGTTTGGCTGTACCAATTGGTCTGCGTGGTCAGGATGACCTGGTTCAGCTCAATCTGCATGAAAAAGCCCATGGACCTCATGGTTTGATCGCAGGGACGACTGGTTCAGGGAAGTCAGAAACCATCCAATCCTATATCCTATCCCTCGCTGTTAACTTCCACCCTCATGATGTGGCTTTCTTGCTGATTGACTACAAGGGTGGTGGGATGGCCAATCTCTTTAAAAATCTGCCCCATCTCTTGGGGACGATTACCAACTTGGATGGTGCCCAATCTATGCGGGCTCTGGCTTCGATCAATGCGGAGATCCATCGTCGTGAACGACTCTTTGGAGAGTTTGAAGTCAACCATATCAATCAATACCAGAAAAAATTTAAAAACGGAGAAGCGACAGAACCGCTCCCTCACCTCTTTCTCATCTCAGATGAGTTCGCAGAGCTCAAGGTCAACCAGCCAGACTTTATCAAGGAGCTGGTATCCATCGCTCGGGTCGGACGTTCCCTCGGGGTCCACTTGATCCTAGCTACTCAGAAGCCATCTGGTGTGGTGGATGACCAGATCTGGTCTAACTCACGCTTCAAGATCGCCCTTAAGGTGGCGGACCGTTCGGACTCGAATGAAATGCTTCATACACCGGACGCAACCGAGATCACTCAGACGGGACGTGCCTATCTACAGGTCGGGAATAACGAAGTCTATGAGCTCTTCCAGTCAGCCTGGTCAGGGGCAGATTACCAGCCGGACAAGGACGATATGGGGATTGAGGACCATACTATCTACCTGATCAATGAATTGGGCCAATATGAGATCTTGAATGAAGACTTGTCAGGCTTAGAAGATGTGGATGAGATCAAGGAAGTTCCAACAGAGTTGGATGCGATAGTGCACCATATCCAGCTCTTGTGTGAGGAACAAGAGATTCCTCCAGTGCCACAGCCATGGTTGCCACCGCTCAAAGAGCGAATCACGCTAGACGAACTGGAAGAAGTGCAGCCGACAGTAGCCTGGACACAAGAGAAACCACTCTCTGTCCTCTTGGGGATGGCGGATATCCCGCAGGCCCAGAAGCAGGAAGCTGTCTCTATCAATCTCTCCAAGGATGGTCATATCCTCCTCTACGGAAGTCCGGGTACAGGAAAGACCACCTTCCTTCAGACAGCTGGTATGGACTTGGCTCGCAAATTCAGTCCCAAGGCCCTTACCATGTACTTGATGGACTTTGGTACCAATGGTTTGGCTCCATTGTCCAAGCTTCCACAGGTGGCGGATACCATGCTTTTGGACCAAACGGAGAAGATCTCTAAGTTTGTACGAATCATGGAGAGAGAACTCAACCGTCGTAAGAAACTCCTTGCGGACTATGGAGTTGGGACCTTGGACCTCTATCGTCAGGCCAGTGGTCAGGAAGAACCGGCTATTGTCATCCTCTTAGATAGCTATGAAGCCTTCAAGGAAGAAGCCTATGAGGCGGAACTCTTCAAGCTCTTGGTGCGTATCTCTCGTGAAGGTCTCAGTATCGGGGTTCACCTCTTGGTGACAGCCGGTCGCCAGACCAACCTTCGTGCTCAGCTCTACTCGAACTTCAAGCACCAGTTGAGCCTGCCACAAAATGAGGCAGGTGAAGTGCGGGCCATCGTGGGCTCTACACCACTTGCTATGACTATGGAAGATATCAAGGGACGTGCCCTTATGAAGCGTGAAGAGGTGGATGTCATCCAGCTGGCTCTCCCAGTTTATGGAGCCAATGATACTCAAGTCCTCAACAACCTGCGCCAAGCAGTCGCTTCCCTCCAAGAAGCCTGGACCGGACAGCGCCCAAGTGCCATCCCGATGGTGCCAGAGGAGTTGACGATGGATGTATTTCTCAATCTGCCTACAACTCAAGAAGCGATTCAAAACCATGAATTACCAATTGGTCTGGAGTTTGAGGAAGTACAAACAACAAGTTTACCGATTGACAGGTTTAAGCACTTACTTGTCTTGTCAGACAAGGATACTGCTATGAACGCTGCGACAAATCATATAATCAAATTGCTTCTACATTTATTTGATAAGGAAGTTATTACGATTTTCGATCCTATTGATGAATATCGTTCAGTTTCAGATAGGGTTGAGCATTACATAGGAAGTGGTATGTCTTACCGATCTATACTTGATTCTTTGAAAGAACAGGTTCTTATTGCTAGAAAACAGCGTAGAATGTTAGAACATTTTGTTGTTATAACAGATGTTGGGCAATTTGTGACGGAAAGTAATATTGAACCAAATGAACTGGCACTGTTGATGGAAGAAGGGCAGAGAGTAGGTCTGCATTTAATCTTTGCTACTCACAAATCGTATCTATCGGGTTATACAGACATACCTAAATACATGAAAACTCAATTAGATACTGCTATCATAGCAATGAAGATGTCTGAGCAATCAATCTATACTCGTTCTACTACAGGACGTGAAGAACCGTTGCTAGATGATCAAATTTATCTTCATTATCAAAATGTTCAAACAAAATTGAAAATTACAAAACAATAGGAAAAAGAGGTAATAAGTAGATGACCCAAGAAGAATACCTGCGGATAAAAAAAGAATATAAAATTCGCTTAGGATTAGTGATACTTCTCTTTACTATATTTGCAATACTAGGCATAGTACTCATTTTTAACCTTTCTAGATTTATCCCACTTGCAGCAACAGCTATGGGAACAGTTGTGCCTTTTAATCACTTTCTGCTAGTTCCGCTATGGGAACAAAAAAAAGAGATAGAAAAAGAGCATCCTGAATGGAAAGAGCTTAGCACTAGTGGTGTCAAAATTCCCTCATCAGAATCCAGTAAAAGAACTTTAGCAGCTATTGGAACTATTTTGGCCTTATTCTTCTCTTTTGCGATGCTCTACAGACCAGTTAAAGTGAATAAGCCAATACCTAGTGTTGAAGAAATCAATAAGATACCAAAATTGGACCGCAAAACACCTAAAACATCAAGCTCTTCTAGTTCTGAAAGAGCTAACTCCTCAGATTCAGGAGCGTCGTCTTCTACTGAAGAGAGCACGAAGGCAGAAAGTTCAGGAACGGAATCTTCAAAAGAAGAGACACATAACTATGATTTCCATCTTCCCGGAGTTGATGATGAGGAATTGCGTAGAGTCATTGATAGATCCAAAAAAGATTTTAGAGAGAATCATGCTAAGGAACAGTCTACGGAAGATACGGAGGATAAAAATGAGTGATGCGAGTTTAAGAGCGCAAATTGATAGTGATAAAGCCCAAAAAGAAAAGTACAAGAGAGTACGAAATTCTATCCAATCACATGGTTTGGATTCAGATGTTGACCTTAGTCGTTTTGAAGGCTATGTTGAACTTTGTGATAAAACTATTACGAAAATCGATAGTAATGAGGGATATCATTATCTTTCAAACTTAAAGTCAAAATTAGAATCTGATAAAAAGACACTTAAGGAGTACATTGACTTTGTCAAGGATGCGAACTCGTCCTTCAAAGATTTATATGCAACTCTTGGGGAAAAAATATCAGATTTAGATAGTGCCATAGCTAGTAATAGAGCAGCATATAATAAAGGGAAACCATGGTGGGAACAACTTTGGTGGTAAAAGGAGGTGTCTATGGATACAAATATTAATACTATTGATAGTAGTTATGCAAGTGATGTAGTAACATATGATGATAGTCAGATTGACACAGTTATCAATGAATTGAATGAAATCGTGAATCTTCTTTCTAGTATAGATACTGAGATATCTGGTTTGGACTCAAATGATACGGAATGGAAGGGAGAAAGCAAGAATCAATACTTAGACCTAAAGCTATTTCTAAAATCCTATCATTCTGACTATGGAAAGAGTGTAGAAGAACTTAGGAAAGTGGTATCAGGTTTAAAAACATTACTCGGTTCTATCTCCACTTCAAATGTCATAAAGGAGATTGATAACGCATGATATTTACATTAGAAGCCTTATACACACTACATATATTTAATGATTACTCAGATGATTTGGCATTCCTTCCACTTCCAACTGCTATTGAAGGGAATGAAAATAGAAAAGACAACCTTTTGTGGGTAATTGAGAAAGGTTTTGAAGATTTAAAGGAGATGGGGCTTATCGTTGATAATCGGCCTACAGAAGAATGTGTTCAATATGGAGCGTATTTGAAGGAGTATCACGAAGCTAACTATCATTGTCAGATTGATCAGCTCCTATCCTATGCGCCTGGAGTAGATGAATTCAAACGAATGGCTGTTATTATCATGGAAGTCGGTGACAATCAATTTCAACTAGACCGAGCAGGTAGTGCTGTTTTCCTAGCCTTTTTGATGGAGATGCACCCTGTCTTACAAGAAGTTGATGATACTATCAAAGATTATATTCATTCGCAATGGGAAGAGGAAGCATTTATGCGCTTGATAGTCCACCATGGGAATGAAGAGGCCCTTCGTATCCGAATCAATGAGTTTTCCAAAGATACACAAGACATTATCTATCTAACAAGTGATCATCATTTATATGAATATGATGTATCGAAGCAAATGCGCCGTTCGATTGATAGTGAACAGCTAAAAACACAACTAATAAAAAAATTGAAAGTGAGGATGTGATATGGGGGTAGATTTCAAACTCGTTTTAAATGATCAAGAACAACTCATTTACCACTGTCTTAATATAGTCACACTTACGAATCAAGTTTCGACCAAGATTCAACATGTCATTTCAACACTTCCCGACCTATCCTCTGAGGGAGCCTATCATGATTTGATCAGTAACAGTAAGACGAATGGGGGTCTAGGTTCGTATTATCTGAAAGCACAGGAGTTTGAGACACTCAGCGAGGTGCTCTATAGACATGCGCAAAATACTTATAATCAAATGGTAAATACAGATAAGGTTTTAGCTACATCGATTGCCAACTTTTTGTTAGAAGAACCAACCACAAGTGCCGAAGATAAAGAAGCCATTAGAAAAGACCCCAAAGGCTCAGTTGAACAAATCATGCGAAACCGTCAAGCAGATGCAAAAGAAAGTGGGGCCCAATGACGAAGTATTATAGTAATAAACCCGACTTTCCCGGTGATCCAGCCTATCCTCTGATTTCGTCCAGTAGTTATTTCAAGTCAATGAGTGATATCATGGATGATATCGAAGCGGCGGGTAAGGTTGTAACAGACGAGGGAGTTGAAGATCTCTATGTTCAAAATGGGGAAGCTTCATTAGGGACGACCAAAGACAGTGCTATTTTCGACAAATCAATGAAGCGTATTTATAGCATGTTAACGAGTGCCAAGAAGATTCATTCAGACATCATGCAGAATATAGATAGCAAGTTCACCAAGGGGATGGATGCGGCCTTCGTGACATTAAATGATGTTAATGGAGCCAATAAACCCTATAAGAGCAAGTATACGAAACAAACAGTGCCAAAGAAAGTCTTAGCCGGATATAAGGCTGACGGTACTTCTGTCTATATTGACACCACCGAACAGAAGTCCTATACTCTGTCAGAAATCCTAGATGGCAAGGCAAGTCCCATTCAAGCCGCTAAGGATGTCTATGATGATCGTATAAAAGCTGTTAAGGAGATGATGGCTAAAAAGGATCAGCTATCAGATGAACAAATCAAGGCCTTAGAAGGTAAGAGTGCAGAGGAAATCGTAGCTGTTCGCTATCCTGGACAACTACCAGACTATCAGAGACTCAAAGCCAGTCGCTACTACGAAGAAAATAAGGAAAGTCTTCAGTATGTGGATATGGCCCTCAAAGTTGTCGCCTTTTTAGGTATGGCAGGAGGAGCAATCTTAGCACCCGCGACAGGAGGGACATCGCTAACAGTCAGCTATGCTAGTATGGCCTACTTAGCAGCTGATAGTGCTTATTCGGCCTTTAATGGTCATACGATGATTACCGGAAATCAGTTATCGACAGAGGATCGAGTATGGGCAGGTATTGATGCGGCAGTCACTCTTGTGAGTATGGGTTCGGCAGGTTATCTGGCCAAACTAGCTAAGAGTGGCAAGAACGGTTCTACGTTATTGAAAGGGCTAGCAACAGCAGGGAAACATGCGGATGATGTAAACGATGTTTCTAAGGTAATCTACTCCTTTGCGACAGATCAAGATCCGAACGCAGCGCTTCAGAATTTGGTGCTGGGTCAAGTGATGGGCCTTGGGATGAACTCGGCAGGGAATTATATTGGTAAAAAATTTGGAACACCAGCCGTAGATCTACCAGGCGCTAAAGCATCTCATCTGGATGTCTCACTTCAAGGCAAGCAAATACCCAAGCTGGACCCAGCTAATGTACGTTTGAGTAGTAGGCCAGATCTGCATCTGAAAGCCAGCCCAGCTGATACGACACTGGCTAAGCTGAAAACCCATCCAACAGTTAGTGCGGATGTGCCAAAGATCAAGCAAGTATCAGGCGACAGCGCAACTAAGGCTATTGGCGGAGTCAAGCCAGGTGATGTGGACGTACCGAAGGTGAAGGGAACAGCAAATCCATCACCAAGTCAATCAACAACTCAAGCAATCATTGACCAAAAATTAAAAGAGTATGGTGTTTCTTGGGATGAGTTTAATAGGCTAAGGAATACACGTATCACTGAAATGTCTCAATATGAGTATGATATGATGATTGATATTCGTAAATCAATACCAAATCCAACGGAACAAACTGTTCTTCAGAAGATTATTCCAGTTGAAAATGCAGATAATTATTTTGGTGATAAAGGATGGGGTGTTGGTGGATTCATATCAAAAAGAGGAGATGTGGTTGATATTAAAACCATTGAAGATGCAGTGAATGGCTTGCGCCTTGATTATGAAAATTCTCCATTTGTTGAAACTATGATTGATGCAAATGGCAAAAGGGTTGCAGTACGTGATCAGAATGGTAATTTGAAACTAAAAACAGATGCATTTGTCAGAATCGAATTTCGAACACACGACACTGATTATATAGATATTCCGATAGGTAATAGAGATGGTACAAAACTAGATGCTGATCCAGCATCGGGTAATGGATTCATTAAGTCTGATGAATATTTGATTCCGGAGTATAAAATAGTTGATCCGGATACCCAATTTCCTTCAGTCAAACTAACTGATGGGTCAAAAATGTATCTGAACGTTGGAGGAGAGGAAGTATTAGTTGGAGTTGTGAAAAATGGTAAAATGTATTACGTGGAGGGATGATGGATAAATTATACATAGTGGTTGATGGAATTGAACACCAATACTTTGATCGTGATAGTACAGGATATTATTTGATTTCTTATGATCCTTTGTCAGAGAATAATGGCTATAAATTATTTGATTCAGAGTTGAAACAATATAGAAAATACTTGACAGAAAAACAGGTTGAAAAAAAATATAAAATTATAGATCATATTTGGTTTAATGAACAGAAATGGGATATCTTTCAACGAAGTGATGATAATTTAGATAAGCCTAATTCATGGGTAACGATCGTTTCTGATGATATACAATTTTTAAAAAGAAATGGGCTATGGAAGAAGGAGAATTTAGTTGAAAGTAGGTATGGACATTTGTATTACTGTTCTTTACCAATCGAGGCAGAAAAGTTTTCTTTAATTCGAACTCGAAAAAATCTCCCTATATAGTCAAGATAGTAAGAAAGTAGTTTGTTATGAAATCAGTTATTTTTACAATTAAAAGCAATCAATCTCTAAGAATTGGTGAGGTTCTTCAAGCAGATCTTTTTGAATGTTACAGCGTTTCCGCTAAGGATGCAGGATTAAAGCCATCTGCAGACTCTCTTATTTCGGATTTCCATTCTGTTCAGTTTGGAGTCAAAGAGAAGTCTAGTTTAGGGTTCCGTCTATCTTTTGATGGTCAAGCCTATCAGGTATCTGTTCCAGATTTGGCGACAGCTTCTGACTGGACTGGGGCCTTGATGTTCTTGAAAACATTGCTCCTTATCTTAGATGTAAGTGTGTGTGAACATAATGGCGTGGACTATGATAAAGATTCCATTCTTGATTTTCATTTCACGGATATTTTCTTACCAGCTCTTTCAGAATTGACTAAGGAAGTAAAAGTTCATCCTATCGTGGAAATTATGGGAGTGAAACGTCCTATTTACATCAATGAACTCTATCTAGGGCAGATTATCCATGTGCCGGATGATCAACTCTTAAATAGTTATGACCAGCGTTTGCGCTTTACCCAACAGCTAAATGCTTATTACTCTGAGCAACAAGTTTTTAAAGTAGAGCAGGATGGTGAAGATATCGTCATCCCTGTCAACTATCTAAATAGTGAAGGACGAACAATCTTACCATCTCATCCAGAGCTAGAACCTCAATATTTGCAACAGTATCGAGGAAGTAAGGTTGCAGTCGCACGACTATTTATCATGACAGCCGATGGAGAAAAACTAGCCGAGGTTCCTTATCGACAGTTCTTAGAGTCGTTGACCGAGGGTATCTATATGTTGGATGCCAAATACGTTCTTGTAGACCCAATTTCTCCTGAAATTTTGCAGAAGTTATCACAAAACTAACATTCAAAGAAACTTATTAGCCTGTTCAAGATTGAAAAGTTTACCATCTGATAGTTTTTCAGGTGGTTTTCTTTTTCCTTAAGTTCCCTATTTTATTATTTCTGTATTTATTTTATGCTATAATAAGACAAAGTTTTAATACCATCATTCAACAATAGTGCAAGTAAATACCTAGAAATAGGCAGAATAAACTAATGGAGTAAATAAATGAAGACATATAGACTAAAAACAGATACCGAGTGGGATATTATGAGGTATAAAAAAGCAATTGAAAATCACAGAGAAATAGATGCTTTATTAGGTATTGATCCCGAGTATAGGATAGGTCATCGAGATTCATATTATCAAGATATTACGGATACCCATATTTTGATAGAATATTGCCTTTATCCAATTTATGTAGGCGGAGATTTTGATATTCCAGATCGAGTTTTAGATATTTTAAAGGAGTTAGCTTCTAGTCAGGATACTATACATTTGTATCAAGTTGTATCATTTATCAAAAAACAAGAAGATTTACTGGGAGAATATGATGCTTTACCTTTTATCATTGATGTGGAGAACATAGTACCTATTGTTCTTGAAAGTATTTATAATCTTCCTAATGAGAAAAAGGTTGATTATTACCGTAATATTTGTAATTTAATTGATTCTATGGAGCTTTTCAAAAGCTGTGATAAAGACAAAGTAGAATATATTGTTAATGAGCAAAAGAAAGAGGAAAATAAGAATAGAAGAAAAATTAAATTAGTTGCAGAAGTATGGCCAATTGTACTAGACGTTACAAGTATTGATGCGATGGGTGTTTCAGATGACCATCTAGAGTTGTTGTTGATTGATGAAAACAAATGGATAGAGTCATTAGAAGAAGAACATCTGTTGAAGCTTCAAGAAAAACTCAACAACTATATTTATTTCCTCGAAAGCAAGCAATATGTGGAGAGATATGGCGATAACTTTGATAAAAAAGTCATCCATATCACATTCCAGTATTCTCCATCAGATAACGGCCTAGCATTCCTCGCAGCTGTTCAGAAAGTATTGCAACCGACTGATATGAGCTTAAAGGTAGAATTACCAGAGTAATAAAGGGAGCGGAAACGCTCTCTTTTTGTGGTATAATGTAATATAGATACCACCGAACAAAAGTCCTATAGTCTAGCAGAAATCCTAGATGGGAAGGCTAGTCCCATTCAAGCGGCTAAGGATGTCTATGATGATCGTATAAAAGCTGTTAAGGAGATGATGGCTAAAAAGGATCAGCTATCAGATGAACAAATCAAGGCCTTAGAAGGTAAGAGTGCAGAGGAAATTGTAGCTGTTCGCTATCCTGGACAACTGCCAGACTATCAGAGACTCAAAGCCAGTCGCTACTACGAAGAAAATAAGGAAAGTCTTCAGTATGTGGATATGGCCCTCAAAGTTGTAGCCTTTTTAGGTATGGCAGGAGGAACAATCTTAGCTCCTGTGACAGGAGGGACCTCGCTAACAGTCACCTATGCTAGTATGGCCTACTTAGCGGCTGATAGTGCTTATTCGGCCTTTAATGGCCATACGATGATTACCGGAAATCAGTTATCGACAGAGGATCGAGTATGGGCAGGTATTGATGCAGCAGTCACTCTTGTGAGTATGGGTTCGGTAGGTTATCTGGCCAAACTAGCAAAGAGTGGAAAGAACGGCTCTACGGTATTGAAAGGTCTAGCAACGGCAGGGAAACATGCGGATGATGTAAACGATGTTTCCAAGGTGATTTACTCCTTTGCGACAAATCAAGATCCGAACGCAGCACTTCAGAATTTAGTGCTTGGCCAAGTGATGGGCATTGGGATGAAGTCGGCAGGGAATTATATTGGTAAAAAGTTTGGTGTACCAGCCGTAGATGTTCCAAGCACCAAAACATCTCATCTGGATATCCCACTTCAAGGCAAGCAAATACCCAAGCTGGATCCAGCTAATGTACGTTTGAGTAGTAGGCCAGACCTGCATTTGAAAGCCAGCCCAGCTGATGGAACCTTGGCTAAGCTGAAAACCCATCCAACAGTTAGTGCGGATTTGCCGAAGATGAAGCAAATTAGGGTTGATTATAATAATTATGTCGCTCAAAAGACGAGCGTGGGAGAAAAACCACTCTCTATGTCAGATTGGAAACTGAAAAATAACGTATCTGAACAAAATTTTGCTAACTACAGAGAGTTTTCAACTACAAAGATTGATGACTTCAAGAAAAATTTCAAAGATGTCGAGACTAGGATAACCGTTGAGACACGTAATGCAGCAGGTGAAATTCAGCGTATCCAATTAAAAGCAGTCGGTGTAGATGAAACTGGAAAAATTCGCATTCAAGATTATACAACTGCGAAAGATGGTTTGTCCATTAAACGCCAAGATATTCTGGATAATCTATCGAAATATGGCGGTACTGTCGTAGGCGAAGGAAAAGGTCGCTTTACGGGTGGTACTAAAATTGAACCAGGAACTCGGATTGATGTGATTTCCAAACAAACAGATAGTTTTACAATTGATAAAGTATCAAGCTTTGACAAGGTGACGCAGTATACCAGTGAATTATACAAAGCTGACTTAAGTTTAGAAGAAAAGGTTCAAAAACTTCAAAAGTATTTTTCTGAGCTTGATGATAAAGTAGATATCAATGTCCCTTCTGATGTTCAATATGTTAAATCAATTGAAGATGGTTGGATTTCATATGATTGGCCAGAAAGATTAGGATTTAAAAAAGGAACTGTACGTCCTATAACGAGAACTTCTGGTTTACCAAAGCGATGGGACAGATTTGGGCATATGGGAGGAGGTAACTTCTCGGATATTCCTAGCGAAGGGCCATATACGTACAGTCAACGTTCAATTCCATATGTTGAAAATCTTAAAGCTTACCATAACGGTGAATTTAAAACCGATAGTTATTTTGACAAAATTGATGCTATCAGTGAAGGTGATATCAAGACTTTTAATAGGATTTTGAGAGAAGAAGGAATTGAAGGTGTATCACAGAAAGATTTTGCAGGTTATTCTGCTGATTATAGAACTTATTTAGAAAAGACTTCAAATGAGTTAAATATGTCGTACGAAGACATTAAATATGGAGTTCATGGGAAAGCAGCAGAATGGGGAGATATGTCAGGTGGTGCTGAACAGATTGTAACACCTTTTAGGGGGGATGTAATGTTAGATTTAGGGATGATGGAGGAATTTTGATGACAAAACAGGAATTATTAGACTTTTTAAAATTTAATAATAACAAACTTAGATATTATACTGTGTACTTAAATAAAAAAGTTTTAAAGCAGTTTGCAATAGGGTATTATCAGGATTTAAGTGCAAATAGATTTATAGTGTATGAGGTGACTGAACGTCAACAGTTATATGAAAAAGCTAGTTTTGAAAGAGAAAAGGATGCTATTGAAGAATTATATGAGATTGTAAAGTTTAGATGTAGAATTAAAAGTATCCCTATTCAGTTAGATGTTTCAGAAATTGATGCAATCGGAACGAGTGATACAGACTTGGAACTTTTATTAATAGATGGCAATCTTTGGCTTCCAGATACCGAAGAAGAGCATCTCTTGAAACTTCAAGAAAAACTCAATAACTATATCTACTTCCTCGAAAGCAAGCAGTATGTGGCACGATATGGCGATAGTTTTGACAAAAAAGTCATCCATATTACCTTCCAATATTCTCCATCTGATAATGGATTGGCCTTTCTTGCGGCGGTTCAGAAAGTGTTACAACCCACAGATATGAGTTTGAAGGTAGAATTACCGGAGTAATAAAGAGAGCGGAAACGCTCTCTTTTTGTGGTATAATTGGAATATAGACACCACCGGACAGAAGTCCTATAATCTAGTAGAAATCCTAGATGGCAAGGCAAGTCCCATTCAAGCGGCTAAGGATGTCTATGATGATCGTATAAAGGCTGTCAAGGAGATGATGGCTAAAAAGGATCAGTTATCCGATGAACAAATCAAGGCCTTAGAAGGTAAGAGTGCAGAGGAAATCGTAGCTGTTCGCTATCCTGGACAACTACCAGATTATCAACGACTCAAAGCCAGTCGCTACTACGAAGAGAATAAGGAAAGTCTCCAGTATGTGGATATGGCCCTCAAAGTTGTAGCCTTTTTAGGTATGGCAGGAGGAACAATCTTAGCTCCTGTGACAGGAGGAACCTCGCTAACAGTCAGCTATGCTAGTATGGCCTACTTAGCGGCTGATAGTGCTTATTCGGCCTTTAATGGTCATACGATGATTACCGGAAATCAGTTATCGACAGAGGATCGAGTATGGGCAGGTATTGATGCGGCAGTCACTCTTGTGAGTATGGGTTCGGTAGGTTATCTGGCCAAACTAGCTAAGAGTGGAAAGAATGGCTCTACGGTATTGAAAGGGCTAGCAACGGCAGGGAAACATGCGGATGATGCAAACGATGTTTCCAAGGTAGTCTACTCCTTTGCGACAGATCAAGATCCGAACGCAGCGCTTCAGAATTTGGTGCTTGGTCAAGTGATGGGCCTTGGAATGAAGTCGGCAGGGAATTATATTGGTAAAAAATTTGGAGCACCGGCCGTAGATGTGCCAGGCGTTAAAGCATCACATCTGGATATCCCACTTCAAGGCAAGCAAATACCCAAGCTGGATCCAGCTAATGTACGTTTGAGTAGTAGGCCAGACCTGCATCTAAAAGCCAGCCCAGCTGATATGAGTCTTGCCAAGCTGAAAACCCATCCAACAGTCAGCGTGGATGGGCCGAAGATGAAGCAAATTAGGGCTGATTATAATAATTATGTCGCTCAAAAGACAAGCTTGGGAGAACAACCGCTCTCTATGTCAGATTGGAAGCTAAAGGTTAATAACCTGAAGCAGAATCAAACTGCAGGTAAAGAGTTTAAGGTAGCTCAAACTGAAAACTTTAAACAGATTGCTAGCCATGTTGAGAATCGAATTACAATAGCAACTATTATTGACGGGCAGATAAAAAAGGTACAAGTCGACGCCATTGGTTTTGATAGTAATGGTAAGATTCGTATTCAAGACTATACTGCATCTAGCAATATTTCTTCCAAACGCCAAGCGATCCTCGATAATATCGAAAGAAATGGCGGAGTCATTGTTGGTAAGGGGAAAGGCAAATTTGTTGGCGGTGTAGAAATTCCGAAGGGAACTAGGATTGATGTAATCAATAGTAGCAATCAAAAAATTGAAAACTTTAAGATGGAGCTGGAAAAACTAAAGCGGCCAGATATATCTAGAAAAATCATTGACGGTTTGATTAGTACAGAAAACGGTGAACGTTTAGATCCTTCCAGATATATTTCACACCAAGAGATAGAGACACATCTAAATATGTTTAAGGATGGAGTTGTGAAGGTTATCAGTAAAGAAGGATATAATAAATCTGTGATGAAATTTGGTGGGAATATTGGACCAGAAAAGGGACATTATGTAATGCCAAAATTTATATATGATAAAGCTGTATTGGCATCAGATGGGAATCCGAGAGTATTAGAGGAACTATTGGGCTTTGATAGAGGGTATTTAGGTGATTCACCTCTTACTATTAATGTTAAAAATCCTAAAAATTTACGTATGCCGTCAGGCAATGAACCAGGTGCTTGGCAAGGCCTTTGGGAACTAGGAGGTTTTACAAAGGGCGGTATACCAGAGGCAGTTGTAGATCAATTTAAACCAGGTGATTATACAATAGGAAAGGTATTTGAATAGGTGTTTGTATGGCAATAGAAATTCAGCAATACAAAAATTGTACGATATTAAAAGACAATAATGATTATCAGATCCTTTGGAGTAGAGGGAAAGAAGTGCTTAACTATCCCATTAGCCAAGAATTAGCAGAACGTGTTTCAAAATCAGAACAAGATTCTTTAGAAGTAATGTTTTATTGTGAACACCATCGTTGGCCAAAGGCAGATGAGTTAAATGATTATAATCATTCAGATACGATTGTACATAAAGGCGATGGATTTGTTGTATATGAGACAAATGGTTATTACGAAATTGGCTTCTTTAAAGAAATTGGAGGAGCCATGGGTCCAGAAGTTTGCTATCCTATCAATAAGGAACTGATGGATAAAGCATTTGAATCTTCTAGGGGAGCATATGAAGTCATGATTTATGCTGAAACAGGGCGCTGGCCCTTAAGTAAGCAAGATGATATTGATAGAAACTACATACGTAATCATCCTGAAACTATGCTATCAAATATAGAAGATCAACGTGAGTTGTTTGATGTTGAAGAGTTTAAAGCTCTTGTAAAAAAAGCCATCTCTTCAGAACTCAAGCCAACTGAACTTGATGCTATTGGTACAGTTGATAATCATTTAGAGGTTCTTCTGGTGGATTCAGTCGGCTGGCAGGAAGAGATAGAAACAGTTCATCTTGAAATTCTGCAGGAAAAAATTAACAATTATATCTACTTCCTCGAAAGCAAGCAGTATGTGGAGAGATATGGCGATAACTTTGACAAAAAAGTCATCCATATCACATTCCAGTATTCTCCATCTGATAATGGGCTAGCCTTTCTGGCTGCTGTTCAGAAGGTATTGCAACCGACGGATATGAGCTTGAAGGTAGAATTACCAGAGTGATAAAGAGAGCGAATGACGCTCTCTTTTTGTGGTATAATGTAATAAAGTAGTTTCCAAAGGCTCCGTTGAACAAATCATGAAAAACCGTCAAGCAGATGCAAAAGAAAGTGGGGACCAATGACGAAGTATTATAGTAATAAACCCGACTTTCCCGGTGATCCAGCCTATCCTCTGATTTCGTCCAGTAGTTATTTCAAGTCAATGAGTGATATCATGGATGATATCGAAGCGGCGGGTAAGGTTGTAACAGACGAGGGAGTTGAAGATCTCTATGTTCAAAATGGGGAAGCTTCATTAGGGACGACAAAGGATAGTACAACATTTGACAAATCTCTGAATCGGATATTCAAGATGGTCTCGAAGACGAAGAAGATTCATTCAGACATCATGCAGAATATAGATAGCAAGTTCACCAAGGGGATGGATGCGGCCTTCGTGACATTAAATGATGTTAATGGAGCCAATAAACCCTATAAGAGCAAGTATACGAAACAAACAGTGCCAAAGAAAGTCTTAGCCGGATATAAGGCTGACGGTACTTCTGTCTATATTGACACCACCGAACAGAAGTCCTATACTCTGTCAGAAATCCTAGATGGCAAGGCAAGTCCCATTCAAGCCGCCAAGGATGTCTATGATGATCGTATAAAAGCTGTTAAGGAGATGATGGCTAAAAAGGATCAGCTATCAGATGAACAAATCAAGGCCTTAGAAGGTAAGAGTGCAGAGGAAATCGTAGCTGTTCGCTATCCTGGACAACTACCAGACTATCAGAGACTCAAAGCCAGTCGCTACTACGAAGAAAATAAGGAAAGTCTTCAGTATGTGGATATGGCCCTCAAAGTTGTCGCCTTTTTAGGTATGGCAGGAGGAGCAATCTTAGCACCCGCGACAGGAGGGACATCGCTAACAGTCAGCTATGCTAGTATGGCCTACTTAGCAGCTGATAGTGCTTATTCGGCCTTTAATGGTCATACGATGATTACCGGAAATCAGTTATCGACAGAGGATCGAGTATGGGCAGGTATTGATGCGGCAGTCACTCTTGTGAGTATGGGTTCGGCAGGTTATCTGGCCAAACTAGCTAAGAGTGGCAAGAACGGTTCTACGTTATTGAAAGGGCTAGCAACAGCAGGGAAACATGCGGATGATGTAAACGATGTTTCTAAGGTAATCTACTCCTTTGCGACAGATCAAGATCCGAACGCAGCGCTTCAGAATTTGGTGCTGGGTCAAGTGATGGGCCTTGGGATGAACTCGGCAGGGAATTATATTGGTAAAAAATTTGGAACACCAGCCGTAGATCTACCAGGCGCTAAAGCATCTCATCTGGATGTCTCACTTCAAGGCAAGCAAATACCCAAGCTGGACCCAGCTAATGTACGTTTGAGTAGTAGGCCAGATCTGCATCTGAAAGCCAGCCCAGCTGATACGACACTGGCTAAGCTGAAAACCCATCCAACAGTTAGTGCGGATGTGCCAAAGATCAAGCAAGTATCAGGCGACAGCGCAACTAAGGCTATTGGCGGAGTCAAGCCAGGTGATGTGGACGTACCGAAGGTGAAGGGAACAGCAAATCCATCACCAAGTCAATCAACAACATCTCCAATAAAAAATATGCCACTGGAAGAGTATGAAATGTATCGGACGAAGAGTGTAATCAACCCTGACTCGGATACAATGACATTAGGTAAATATGAGCCTACAATTAGACCTGACGGGACTCAAGATTGGAGTACACCTGGTCCAAATTCATACATCAGCAAGGCTGGAGATACCACTTACTTTAGCTTAGGAGATGATTGGGATAAATTGACGAAAGCCTATAACTTAGACAGCCGAGGAAAACAAATGTTTGAAGCATTTAATAAGCCAGCATTGGATGATGCGGTTGCGCAAGGCAAGACCATTCGATTTTCTCATAATCCTAAGTTAGAAGAATATAAAAAATCTGCCTTACGGTGGGAATGGGATTATTTGCAAGAACAACATGGATATAAGGGATTAAAACCCAAAGGGGGATACTGGTATGGAATTAAATAATATGGATATTTTATCAGATGAATTTTTTGATATAGTTAAAAGAGTATTTAAAGATAAGATTAATGATATAGTGTTTGATGATATAGTTGATGAACCCAATCGTCATACATTTAAACTGGATTTTCTCATCTATAACTTTGCAGGGGTAAGATTTATATACGAAAACGATTTATTTGAAATTCACCTACTTCTTAATCTTAACAAAGAAAAAGTGATTTCTAAGCCCAATAGCCATTACAGCGAAATAAGTGACTGGGACAGCTACCTAAAAGAAATCATATTAGAAATCGAGTCCTATATCCCAGAGAAATATTTAAAAGCCAAGGGTTGGCGATGAAAGAATCCGGAGGTGTTAATATGGTGAAAAGTATGCAAGAGCTAGCGACAGAAGTGAGCGAACGTATTCAAAGAGCGTTTGGAGATAGAGCTTCAGACATGACCATTTACGATGTGGTAGATGTACCCAATCATCACATGTTTAGTATTAAATTTAAAGCCTACGATTATTATGAAGCTCATTTTGGCTATGAATTAAGTTTTACAGATTTTTATATAGTGATTAGTAAAGGGATTGGAATCTCACTCCCTAAAGAAAAATATGATTTTGGAAGTATAACAAATTGGGACACATACTTAAAAGAAATCATGGCCGAGATTGAATTACGCATTCCCGATGAGTTCTTAAAAGCTAAGGGTTGGTTATAAAACCTGTTTAAACTATGACTTTACAAAGAAATAAGTATTTTCTTTTATGATAGAATAAATGAAGCAAGAGTTTACCAATGTTTTATTGGTAAACTTTTACTGTACAAGGACAACTGCCAGACTATCAGAGACTCAAAGCCAGTCGCTACTACGAAGAGAATAAGGAAAGTCTTCAGTATGTGGATATGGCCCTCAAAGTTGTAGCCTTTTTAGGTATGGCAGGAGGAACAATCTTAGCTCCTGTGACAGGAGGGACCTCGCTAACAGTCACCTATGCTAGTATGGCCTACTTAGCGGCTGATAGTGCTTATTCGGCATTTAATGGCCATACGATGATTACCGGAAATCAGTTATCGACAGAGGATCGAGTATGGGCAGGTATTGATGCAGCAGTCACTCTTGTGAGTATGGGTTCGGCAGGTTATCTGGCCAAACTAGCTAAGAGTGGAAAGAACGGCTCTACGGTATTGAAAGGTCTAGCAACGGCAGGGAAACATGCGGATGATCTAAACGATGTTTCCAAGGTGATCTACTCCTTTGCGACAGATAAAGATCCGAACGCAGCGCTTCAGAATTTGGTGCTTGGTCAAGTGATGGGCATTGGGATGAAGTCGGCAGGGAATTATATTGGTAAAAAATTTGGAGCACCGGCCGTAGATGTACCAAGCACCAAAACATCTCATCTGGATATCTCACTTCAAGGCAAGCAAATACCCAAGCTGGATCCAGCTAATGTACGTTTGAGTAGTAGGCAAGATCTGCATCTAAAAGCTAGTTCAGCTGATGGGACCCTCGCTAAACTGAAAACCCATCCAACAGTCAGCGTGGATGGGCCGAAGGTCAAGCAAGTATCAGGCGACAGCGCAGTCAAGGCTGTTAGCGAAGTCAAGCCAGGTGATGTGGACGTGCCGAAGGTGAAGGGGACAGCGAATCCATCACCAAGTCAATCAAGAACTCGAGCAATCATTGATCAAAAATTAAAAGAGTATGGTGTTTCTTGGGATGAGTTTAATCGACTAAGGAATACGCATGTAACCAAAATGACACAATCTGAATATGACATGATGATTGATATTCGTAATGCAATTCCGTATCCAGATGATTCAACAGTCATGCAAAAGATTATGCCTATTGAAGCTGAGGTTTGGCTATTCGATAGGAGGAAAAAAGCAACAGCAGGTGGCTATGCAGCCAAACGTTCGGATGTGAAAAATATTACTAATATCAGAGAAGCTGTAGAAGGCTTGCGACTGGACTATGAAGGATCTCCATTTGTTGAAACTATGATTGATGCAAATGGCAATAGGGTTGCAGTACGTGATCAGAATGGTAATTTAGTTCTTAAAACCGATGCATACCTTCGCTTAGAGTACACTACTGATGAGACGGGCTATATTCAAATTCCATATGGGGATATGGAAGGGAATTTAATTGATACCGATGGTAATATTATAAAGAATCAATCTACAGGTGAGCCTAAGAAAGTAATAGACCCTGCTAGTGGAAATGGCTTCATAAAATCAGATTCAGACGAGTTTTTGGTTCCAGAATATCTTCATTCAGATGGAAGTAGACTCAAGGAAGGTTCTAAATTATATCTAAATGTCGGAGGCGAGGAAGTCTTGGTTGGTAGGGTTAATAAAGATGGTATAATGGAATATGTGGAGGGTTAGTATGCGTAAAGAATTTCTAGTTTACCAAAATAAAGTATACTCTAATTTTGTGAATTATATAAATGACTATATCCTACTTTCAAAAGATCCAGCGATGTTGGAAGAAGGCTACGTTCCCTATAGTTTCTATGTAGATGATGCCGGAGAAGGCGTATACGGGAAGCTTGTGCCTTATAGTGAGGTTAGTCAGAGGTATTCGGTTTATGATAGTGTCCTATATAAAGGTCAGGAATTTACAATGGCTGGTCACAAGCATGGGGATGATGATTTTACAGCACCCGATTCTTATGTGCGACTCCTGGTTTTTGATAAAAAATTTCTAATTGAAAACAATTTAGCTGATGATGCGGAATTATTGGATGAGAAATATGGCCAGACAATGTATGCATCAGGAAAAATCCCTGTCAGCGAAGTAACGATTCTACGTCGTAGAAAGGATTTGCCAGTAGACCGAAGGAGAAAAATATGAAATCAGTTATTTTTACAATAAAAAGTAACCAATCACTAAGAATTGGTGAGGTGCTTCAAGCAGAACTCTTTGAATGTTACAGCGTTTCCGCTAAGGATGCGGGCTTAAAGCCATCTGCAGACTCTCTTATTTCGGATTTCCATTCTGTTCAGTTTGGGGTCAAAGAGAAGTCTAGTTTAGGGTTCCGTCTATCTTTTGATGGTCAAGCTTATCAGGTATCTGTTCCAGATTTGGCGACAGCTTCTGACTGGACTGGGGCCTTGATGTTCTTGAAAACCTTGCTCATTCTCTTATACGTAACTGTATGTGAACATAATGGTGTGGCGTATGATAAAGATTCTATTCTAGAATTTCATTTCACAGATATTTTCTTATCAGCTCTTTCAGAATTGACTAAGGAAGTAAAAGTTCATCTCATCGTGGAAATTATGGGAGTGAAACGTCCTATTTACATCAATGAACTCTACCTAGGGCAGATTATCCATGTGCCGGACGAGCAACTCTTAAATAGTTATGACCAGCGTTTGCGCTTTACCCAACAGCTGAATGCTTATTACTCTGAGTAGCAAGTTTTTAAAGTAGAGCAAAATGGAGAGGACATCATTATCCCTATCAATTATCTAAATAGTGAAGGACGAACTATTTTGCCGGCTCAACCAGAGCTAGAACCTCAATATTTGCAACAGTATCGAGGAAGTAAGGTTGCAGTAGCACGATTATTCATCATGACAGCCGATGGGGAGAAACTAGCCGAGGTTCCTTATCGACAGTTCTTAGAGTCGTTGACTGAGGGCATCTATATGCTAGATGCCAAGTATGTTCTGGTCGACCCAATTTCTCCTGAAACTCTGCAGGTTGTCTTGAAAAAGGGAGGATTTTAAGAAAAATTCCTGTTCAGCTAACTTTTTCAGATGTTAGAAAAGAATAATGTTATTTTGTTTTTATAGCTATTAATGTCTGGAATCAATCTCTTTACCCATGGTCTTAATAACCTTCTGGCACATTTGTTGCTTGCTTTGTTACCTATTGCACCTATTTTCCTAGGCCTATTTTTGGTATCATTGTTTAAATCCAATGTAGTAACTCTAGAGAACTTGAATGCAGTCAATAAAAATCAAGAGAAATACCGTGAAGAGTATGGCTATACCATCGAAGAATGGTATGGAAAGAAGTCAAAAATGTACAAGGAACATGTCAAGAAGTCTAAGAAGAGATAAAGGTTTATAGGGACTATTTCTAGTATCATGAAGCTAACCACCTGAATGATGTTCAGGTGGTTTTCTTTTGCTTTTCTCGTATTCTCACGGCATTGCCCATGTGGTATAATGAGACAAGGGTTGCTCCTCGTTTCAGACGAGTTTATGGATTTCAGGATAAGTTAGCAGGTGAGACGAGTATTTCTGTCAGCCTCCTATACACCTGTTAACAGCTATCCACGATAAAAGGAGATTGTAGATTGGTTTTATTAGTATTAGGGATTTTGGTTTTGCTTATTCTAATTTTAAAAAGGAAACAGAAAACTGCTAAAAAATCTGAAGGAAACGCCAAGAAAAGAAATTGGCTATTAATAGGTTGCTTATCCATAGTGATTCCAATGGTAATCTTCACAGTGTTCAGTCCGATTTTTTCTCTAATGGATATGTGGGGGCTATTTGCCCATGCAAGTCGAACTGAGATTGAGCAAGCTGTGCATCGTTCTTATCAAGATTACGGTCTTACAGGACAGTTTGAGTTAGAAAAATACGAGAAAAACTATACAAGTGTGGGAGGATTTATAATCCATGGTACCTATAGTGAAAATATAGCTGGAAAAACCTATCAGGTTAAAACTCGATTTAAATACTATACTCGCTTTTCGAAAAGTGAAACATATGGAAAGACAGATGCAGAGGTCGATTACAAAAATGGTAAAAAAATTTATGATGTTTTCCCAGAATTAGCCTATTTAGGGATTGAAGTTAGTCCAGGCACCAGCGAGTTTTTAAAAACACTGGACAGTTCAATCAAAGATCCTAAACTGCCGGATTTGAAGTATCAAGGTATTGGTTTTGAATTTAATAACCAATCTGATAATATCTATCTTTATAATGAAATATTAGAGGAAAATCAAAGCAAGGGCCAAGCTCTGCAAGGAATGTACCCAATGGATTCTCAATATCTTTTCCAAAAAGAGATTTTTATACCGACATTTGAATTTCAGTATTTCGTTCCAAAAGAAAAAAGAGATCTCTTGTATGATGACTATCTTAAAGAGCTTGAAGCGCTCATGAAGGAATTTTTTGCCAACCAACCCCTACCACGCGGTCTTTATGCTGTCAAAATTGCTAAGTATAAAGAGGATAAACTTGTCAATGATAGTGGTGTATACTATGTGAGGATTGAAAATCGTCAAGTTGTAAAGCTGTTGCAAAAATTAGAGTAGGAGTTGCTAGATCTAGGTCAGTTTTTTGTTCAGAATCTCCAGGTATGTCTGTTAAAATTTGATTTTCCCAGTGGACAATCGTCCACTTTTTTTATATAATAAAACTAAACCGAATTGGTTGAGTTTTAGAGATGTAAGCTCAACCGTCGATTTGTCTTTCTAAGAGAGATATTCTCAATAAAGCATCACACTAGGGGGTGAATCATGTACCAACCAGAAAAACTCAAGGCTCGGAGAAAAGAGTTAAAATTGACACAGAAGGAAATTGCAGAGGAATTAGGGATTAGTTTTCAGGCTTACTCGGCTTGGGAACGTGGAATTAAGGAACCATCCAAGGAGAAGGTTGCCCAGCTAGAAAATATTTTAAAGGTGGCAAAGGGATATTTCACTCAGATCGAGATTGTTCGTCTCTACAATAGCCTCTCCAAGCAAGGGAAGGACAAGGTTGTGCTCTATGCTCGCAACCTAGCTCAAGAGGAACAAACACAGAAGGTGACGACCATGCCAGAGCGCCTCTACGAGTACCGTGTCTATGAACGTATGTCAGCAGGGATCGGGGCTTCGGTCTACGATGACCAGAATTTTGATACGGTTTACTTTAACGAGGAGTTGGCCCATGATTTTGCGTCCTGGGTGTCTGGGGACTCTATGGAACCTAAATACCAAAATGGTTCAGTGGCTCTGATTCGGGAAACAGGATTTGACTATGATGGGGCAGTTTATGCAGTGGTCTGCAACAACCAGACCTATATCAAACGGGTCTATCGGGAGGAAGATGGTTTGCGTCTGGTTTCTATAAATCCTAAATACAAGGACATTTTCATCTCCTATGAGGAAGATCCTCGGATTGTGGGGATTATCGTTGGAAATTTTGTGCCGATGGAGGGTTAGCCTATGGGCTACTTTGATTATTCCAGAGAGCCCAAAAGTGATATTGCCTTTGTCGACATGAAATCCTTTTATGCCAGTGTTGAGTGTGTGAAACGGGGGTTGCATCCGCTAAAGACCTCGCTTTGTGTCATGAGTCGCGCGGATAATTCTACTGGTCTTATCTTAGCTTCCTCTCCCATGTTTAAGAAGATTTTTGGCAAGTCCAATGTTGGTCGGGCCTATGATCTGCCTTTTGATATCAAAACGCGTAAATTTTCTTATTACAATGCTCGAAAGCAAGGCTTGCCTACTGACTCAGACTATGTTCGCTACATCGAAGATTGGGCTCAAGTGACTTTGGTTGTGCCACCTAGGATGGATGAATACATAGCGGTCAATATGGAAATCCAGCGAATCTTTCAAAATTATGGCAGTCCAGATGATATTTATCCCTACTCTATCGATGAGGGATTTATCGATCTGACTAGTTCGCTCAACTATTTCATCCCAGACAAGAGTATCTCTCGCAAAGACAAGCTGGATCTGCTTTCTGCTCGTATTCAGAGGGATATTTGGAGGCAGACAGGGATCTACTCTACAGTGGGTATGTCCAATGCCAATCCCTTACTGGCCAAATTGGCTCTGGATAATGAGGCCAAGCACACTCCGACCATGAGGGCCAACTGGTCTTACCAGGATGTGGAAGAGAAGGTTTGGGCCATTCCCAAGATGACGGACTTTTGGGGGATTGGCAGGAGGATGGAGAAACGCTTGCATGCTCTGGGGATTTTTTCCATCAGAGAATTGGCCACCAGTAATCCAGACCAGCTACAGAAAACACTTGGTCAGGCTGGCCTGCGTTTGTGGTTTCATGCTAACGGGATTGATGAGAGCAATGTTCACAGGCCCTATAAAGCCAAGTCTCAGGGATTAGGAAATTCTCAAATCTTGCCGAGAGATTACGTGAAGCTACGGGATATTGAAATTATTCTCCGAGAAATGGCGGAGCAGGTGGCTATTAGGCTGAGAAGGGCGGGCAAGAAAACAACCCTTGTCTCTATCTATGTTGGTTTCTCTAAGCAGGAGGTCAGGCCGTCTATTCACACACAAATGAAGGTCGAACCGACCAATAATACAGCTATCTTAACGGATTATGTTTTGAAGCTATTTCATAATAAATACACTTCTGGAGCGGTCAGAAGTGTCGGAGTCAACTATTCAGGATTTGTGGACGAGTCCTTTGGTTTGATCTCCCTCTTTGATGATGTTGACAAGTTAGAAAAAGAAGAAAGGCTCCAGACAGCCATTGACTCCATTCGGGAACAATTTGGTTTTACCTCCCTCTTAAAGGCCAATGCACTGGAAGAAGCCTCTAGGAGTCTTGCTAGAAGCAAGCTGATTGGGGGTCATTCTGCTGGAGGATTAGATGGTTTAAAATGATTGATCGTTCTTATTTACCCTTTCAATCTGCGCGAGACTATCAAGATCCAGGGATGCAGAAGTGGATGGGCTTTTTCCTCTCAGAGCATACCAGCTCGCTTGGTGAAGAAAAAAATCGTGTTGATTTTTCAACGAATTTGAATTCAGTTGAGAAGTTGCTCTTGCTTTCGCAGCTTTATGTTGGGCAACTGAAGGGATGCTTTGTAGTCAAGGAAAAGAAACAAAAAACGACTATCGTAGGCGAGGTAAGCGAATTATCACCTCAAACTCTATCTATTAGGACCAATGAGGGCTATAGGCTGGTAGAGGTAGAAGATGTCCTCGAAATTCGACTGTGGGAGGAGGGAGTGTATGACTAGAAAAGAGTTGTATGAAAACAAACTGCAGATGGATTATTTTTCAGATAGTTACATCCGCTTTGAAGAGGATTTTCAAAAATACTCTGCCTTGAATGTTCCCTTGACTTTTTTGATCGATGATATCCTACGAACCATGGCAATGAATCAGAAGAACTACTTCGTCTTAAACAAGGAAAATGCCAAGGATGGGCGAGAGCATCGCTTTTATTTTAGGGTGGTGACGGAAAAAGGGTCTCCTAGAAATCGAACCTATGCATACGCTGGACTCAAAAATAGTAGTCAGTGACTAGATGTGGGAGAGGGAAGTCTGACTTAGGGGAGATTGCTTGTGAGCGTCAGAAAATCTCATGGTATTGGAATTCGAAACACTATCCTATATCTGTGGAGTTCTTGCAGAAACTTATAATGGTAGTTCGGATGAGGTAAGACAAGGTGCACTCTCTTTTTTAGATGAGCGTTTATTTGAAAGCGTAGTTGGATTTGAGAACAGCTATCTTCAATGATCATCTTACTTTATAGAGTCATACCAAAACATCCATGTATATTTGTGGATGTTTTTTAATTTTACAGATAGAAAAAGAGAAGACCAGATGGTCTTCTCAACGGGGGAACTGAATAATTAGAAAGAATCAATCAAAGAGGATTACTAGTCTTTGAAATTCTTTTGGAAGATGAGGAGAGACAAGATAGAAGTAATGGCTGCCAAGAAGAGGAAGGCAGTTGCTTCTTGTTCCCCAGTTGCAGGGAGTAGTCTTTCCTTGTCTTCTTTGATTGTAGCTGTAACAGGAGCTTTTTCATCTTTTGATGATGAATTATCTGTTACGGCTGGAGCAGGTTTTTCAGTCTCTCTTGGTAGAACATACTCAGGAAGAGTCACAACTGGTGGCGCTTCTGTTCCAACTGAGCTTTGTTTGCTACCTACCTCAATCACTCGATCTTGAGCTGGAGTTGCTTCTGTTTGGAGAACCTTGCGATTGTCACCGTCCACTTCAACATACTCGACTAAGAGACCGTCTTTCCCTTCTGATAGAACTTGCTCTTTTCCTTTGTCTAATTGTGGATTTTCGCGACGAATAGTCTTGAACGGTACTACCTTATTGACGATTTCCAAGCTTGGAAGTGTAAAGACAAGGTCTTTAACCCCTTCTTCAGGACTTGAAGAAGTAATTGGTTTCTCAGGTTGAGCAGGTTTCTCAGGTTGAGCAGGTTTCTCAGGTTGCGCCGGTTTCTCAGGTTGAGTCGGCTTTTCAGGCTGAGCTGGCTTTTCCGGTTGAGCAGGTTGTTCCGGTTGAGCTGGCTTCTCAGGCTCAGCAGGTTTCTCAGGTTGAACTGGAGTTTCCGGTTGAGCAGGTTGTTCCGGTTGAGCTGGCTTTTCAGGTTCAGCAGGTTTTTCAGGCTGAGCTGGTTTCTCAGATTGAGTTGGTTGTTCCGGTTGCGCTGGTTTCTCAGGTTGCGCCGGTTTCTCAGGTTCAGCCGGTTTTTCAGGTTGAACTGGTTTTTCAGGTTGAACTGGTTTTTCAGGTTGAGCAGGTTTCTCAGGTTCAGCTGGATTTTCAGGCTCAGCTGGTTTTTCAGGCTGGGTTGCTTTGAGCTTGCTGATTTGTTCGAGAGCAGTTTCTAGCGCTTGATTGACTGCTTCCTGAGTTTTAGCTTCTTGGATTGCAGCAATGGCTTGGTCAGCAATTTCTAATAATTTCTTCTTAGCTTCCTTGTTGGATCCAAGCTCAGCGACTTTTTTCTCGATAGCTTTTGTCAAGCTGTCCATAGCCTTATCGTACTCAATTTCCGGTTGTTTTGGTTCAGCTGGTTGTTCAGGTTGGTCAGGTTTCTCAGGTTCTTCTGGCTGTTCCGGTTGCTCCGGTTGCTCTGGACTAGGCTCCTCTTGACCTCTTTGATAGTTCTCATCCTTGGATAGGATATCTTGTAGGGCACTGACTGTCAACATGACTTCTTGAACATCCACTGCTTCAGCACTGAGTTGGTTTCTCAATTTTTCTAGATTTGCTTGGAAAGCTTGGCGTGCAGTAGCCGTATTTTTCAAGCCTGCTGGATCAAAGTTGGACAGATCATCTTTCCATTTTGAGATAGACTGGATGATATCTGCCTTGCTGTAGAGTTCACTACCTTCGCCACGAGTGATGAATTGGTCTACCTGAATACCGATATTTTGAGACAAATCATTTCGATTAGGATCTAGTTGAAGGGTGACTGCGTGCAAGTTTTCGTCCAGACCTTTTAAGCTAACCAGAGTTTGATTGCCTTGGCGTTGGGCTGCACGACCGCTAAAGTATTTCTTACCGTCAATAGTTGAAGCATTTCCCATGCCATCTTGGTAAGGAACTTCTTTGCCATCTAGGAAGACTTTGTAGATACCATGATTTGGATCAACATAGCCCTTGATATCAAGTCCAGTACCGTAGAAGTAGGCTGTGACAGTTGTCTTTTTCTTTTGCTCATCAGTTAAGCGACCAAAGGATGCCCAAGACTCCGTTTTTTGGTACTTGTCTGTCGAATTGGTTTCATGGTGCCAGCCAGGACTATAATCCAACTGACTAGCTTGATCATCATAACTTGTTTGGTCCTTGATCAGCAATTCAGCTTTCATCACTTGGATGGTTGCATCGGTAGCAAAACCGAGCAGGGCACCATCAGTGACTGAAGTTAGCTTGGCTTTGAAGTCAAAGATAGAGTCGGCTTGTTCTGTAAAGTCAATCGTTGGGATGATCACAGTCTTTTCTGTTTCTCCGTCTTTAAAGGTCACATCTTGAGTTGTATCTTGGTAAACTTTACCGTGAACTCCAGTTCCAGGTTCTGTGATGAAGCGCACAGTAGCAGCCCCCTTGCTTCCACCAACACGTTTAATCTTAACAGTGACGGGTTTTCCTTTTTCGACTTCGTAGTTGGTAGACTCGAGTTCAAACATTCCTTTGCTATCATTGTTTAGGGTGTAGATTCCTTCTGTAGCAATTGGTTCACCTGTTTTGTTCACGAGGGTAATAGTGTGTTGACCTGGTGCTAAATCGCCTGTCTCAAAGACTTTTTGGCTTCGTTTACGGCTAGCATTCTTAGTTTGCACATCTGCAACCTTTTGGCCATCAACGTAGACGGACATTTCTCCATGACCTGGGTCGACTGTAGAGACGACATAGGCCTTGGTTCCTGTGAAGGTATAGCTTACTTTGGCATCTTTTTGATTGGTCCACATAGAAGTGCCACGAACACCTTCAGATTCATTGTACCAAGTTGTTCCGGCTGTATCTGCCGTTGTGTTTGAGTGGTATTCCAGTCCAAGAGGGTAGCCATCTGTCTTTTCAATGCTGCTTGGTATCTTATAGACTGAGAAGTTGGTCAAGATTGGAGTTGCTTGAGCACCAGTGATGGTTACACGAATTTTTTGTGCCTCTACAGGCTTGCCTTGAACCAAGCGACGGTAACCAACGGTCGAACCTTCGCCATATGTCACCCAACGTCCGTTGATTTCAACTTCAATCTTGAAACCAGAGATACGTTGACCTTTGGCGATATCTTCCTTGAGTTCAACGACGTCAAAGCGTCTCTTTTGCCCCAAATCGACTGTAAAGCTACCGGTTGTGGCATCATTTGAGAGCGCCCAGCTGGTGTCATCTTTACCGTCTGTGAGGTGGCTTTCCTTGTAAAGGTGGTTTTGACGAGTAGAACTTGCTGTTACAGTCGCACCTTTGGCAAAGTCAGTCGCATACATTTGATCTAGGGTTGCCTTGAATTCCTTCAAGCGAGCCACATCTGCATCGGCGAATTTTCCTTCTTTATTTGGTGGAATATTGAGAAGGAGCGGGGTTCCACGGCCAACAGACTTGAAGTAGATATCCATCAATTCTTTGAGTGATTTTGGCTGTTGGTTGTCATGATAGAACCAGCCCGAACGGATCGAAACGTCAGCTTCCCCTACAGAGTACATATCACCATCAGGGTCACCATGGTTGAGGTATTCGTTTTTCACATCGTCTGTGATGTTGGCCCTTTTGACTTTATGCCAGACAGGGTCACCTGCGATACCTCGTTCATTTCCGATCCAGCGAACGCTTGTTGGTTGAGCAGAGAAGATAGCGATATCTCCTTCGGCTTCTTTGATGTATTTGAACCATTCATCAAAGGTATAGGTTACTTTTTGGGCACCGCTACCACGCGCACCGTCCATCCAAACCTCGATAAATTTCCCTTTGTTACCGTATTTCGGATTACCAAGGATTTCTTTCAGTTGGTTGAGATAGTATTGGTTGTATTCTTTTTCGGTTGCGACATGGTATTTTGGATGATTAGCATCCCATGGTGACAAGTATACACCCATATTCATGTCGTACTTGCTAGCAGACTTGGAAACTTCTTCGAGAAGGTCACCCTTTCCATCTTTCCATGGGCTAGCAGCTACGGTATGGTTGGTGTACTTAGATGGATAAGCAACGAAACCGTCGTGGTGTTTAACCACCATAATGGTTCGTTTGAAGCCAGTTTCCTTCAGAGTGCGAATCCATTGGTCAGTATCCAAGTTGGTTGGATTGAAGTATCGAGGGTCTTCTTTCCCATTTCCCCATTCAGAATTGGTATAGGTGTTCATTCCGTAGTGGATGAAGGCTGCCAATTCTTCCTTGTGATAATCGAGTTGAGCCTTGCTTGGAAGAGGTCCATGATTGCCAATTTCGGTTTCTTTATCTTCTGGATGAGCCACTGGTGGAGTCGGAGTCGTTGGATTAGCTGTATCAGCGACTGGCTCGTATTCAAAGACGACTTCATTCACCCCCTTTTGCTGGATAGTTGCTTCCAAGCTAGCCTTGACTGGACGGAAGCCAGCAATGTCTTTTGCATGGAAGGTGTTGACAAAGGAAACGTCATACTCTTGACCGTCATTGTTATCAACTGTCGCTTCCGCTAGTTCAGTAGTGGTTCCTTTTTGACGGTAGTAAACTTTGAAGGTGCCTTTGTTGACTTTATAGACTACCTTGATGATACGTGTACCGGCAGGCGCTTTGCTGACAACATTGTGATCTTCAGCCCAAGCATCCTTTAGTTGTTTATTGACCGCTACGCCATCAATGGATACAATTTCGTATTTGTCTTTATTCTTCTGGTAGAAGTCCGTTTTCTCGATTTCTTTTTTGAAATTGTAGTCAAATGGCGAATCAACAGCTGTCTGTTCGATGAAGGTGTCATTATCTTTGACAGGATTTCCTTCTTCGTCTTCGTGTTGGATAACCACACGGCCGTACTCAACTCCCTTGGTCAAGGTAGCAATCCCATCTTGGTTGAAGGAATATTCGTTGCTTCCGATCACAGCTGTTTCGTTTCGAAGCATACGCCCCTCATCAGTAAAGTAGTAACGATTTCCGTTATCTCCTTGGTACCAGCCTTTCACACCATATTTGGCAATCATGTCCTTAACCCATTTCAGTTGTTCAGGTGAAAGGACGAGTCCACCACCAAAGCGATCCTTTTCAGCTACACCATTGTCAACGGTTCCGTGTTGATGGACACCCAGAACTTTTCCTTGGCTATCGACAATCCCGCCACCAGACAAACCAGATACAGAAGTGGTTTTGTAGGTGATACCAGTTGTTCCCTTGTCATCATAGGACTCAACAGATCGGATGGTCCCATCTGCCTTGTAAAGCTGACCAGCTAGGATAGGTTGTTTCAATTCTTTTGAGCTCGAGTCAGTTGGATAGCCAATCGTACTGATGGCTTCTCCCGGCTGATGCGTCTTGTGCTCCGCTAAAGGTGCAAAAGTTGCTGCTTTGTTTGGACTAGCAATCGGAAGAGGAATAGGAGCTTCTACAAGAGCAAGGTCGTTTTTATAGCCTTTTCCAAACTCCTTCTTGTTCCAGAAATGGATGTCCTTTTCTCTGAATAAAACCGTAGTTCCAGAGGATGGCAGTGAGTTTTTCTTTTCGCTGTTTGAACCAACGTTATAGTAGAACTGGGCAGATTTTCCACCACGAATGTGACCTTCGCCAGTTTCTTTATTGGCCTCTAGGAAGTTATGAGCAACGGTAAGGATCAGGTTAGGGGCTACGAAGATACCTGAGCCTGAAACGAGGTAGCGTTGTTCCCCTGCGTTGTAAGTGCTGTAAACCATAGTAGCAGCAGTAGCAGGTTGTCCCTCGTAGTTGATGTGTTTGAGGTCTTGTCCACCGTTAATGATGGCACGGTTTCCGTTCTCAGCTTCTTTTGGAGCTTCTTCCTTGTCCTTTAGAATGCTCTTAGTTTCTACTTTTGGACTAGCTTTCTGGTCAACGATAGTAGTCGTATCGAGTTCTTTGACAGGTGTGTCGGGATAGGCGCGGTCCTGAATGTCTTCAGGGAGCAAGTCAGCACTGTTGGTATCGGCAATAGGTGTTTCTTGTTTTTCAGCTTCTACACGGCCTTCTTCTTTGACTGGTTCAACCTTGGTCTCTTCTATATCTGCGACTTGTTTCATTTGCTGATCTAAATTGGATGTCGTGGTAGGAGACGTTTCGTCTGCACGCACAGTTCCAGAAGCAAAAAATGCCAGTCCGACGATAACAGATGCCACACCTACAGTCAACTTCCGAATGCTAAATGTTTGCCCTTTTTCAAAAAGGTATCGATTCATAATATACTCCTAGTTTTTAGAAAGGCAGTCAGCTACTGCCCAAGCCCAAGTCTGACTTGGTTGCAACTTGATTTAATGAAAAAACTCTCTGATAATTTGTAAGCCACCTTACCTCCTGTTTATAAAGCGCTTTCATTTTAAGATAAAAAAATTTAAAAGGTCATTTCTCCCTTAAAATGACTGAAAACTTTTAATATAACAAATATACTAAATTAATGAAAGAATTGCAATAGCAAAAAGCAAAAAAATAAATATAAATTAAAGAAAATCAGTTACTTTTTAAAGAAAAAACGCATCCTTTCAGGGCTCAAACTAAATGAAAGGATACGTTTTAAAAAGAAATTAAAGTATTTTTTGAAGAGACTCTTGGATGGTTTGGGGGTCTGTTTTAGAAGAGAAGCGCTCAAGGACCTGCCCATCTCGACCAATGAGAAACTTAGCAAAATTCCATTCGATTCGTTTTCCTAGCGGGCCAGACTTCTGGTCTTTTAGCCAAACATAAAGAGGATCAGCCTCCTTGCCGTTGACCTTAATCTTGGCAAAGCGAGGGAAAGTTGTCTGATAGTGTAGGCTGCAGAAACTATTGATTTCCTCTGCGCTGCCGGGTGCTTGTCCCATGAACTGATTGCAAGGGAAATCTAGGATTTCAAAGCCCTGATCTTGATAGCGTTCATAGAGGTCTTGGAGCCCCTGGTACTGGGGCGTTAAGCCACATCCAGTAGCAGTATTGACAATCAAGAGAACTTTGCCACGATAGGTCTCCAGGGGATTTGCTTGGTTGTTTTGGTTCAAAACGGAAAAATCATATACACTGGTCATGAGGGCCTCTTTTCTTTTTCTACATTGTAACAGTTTTTACCCTTTTCGTCGAGTTGGATGAGAGAAGTTGTTGAAAAATACACAATTGTAGATAAATCAGGACAAAATGATGCTCCTTTTATGAAACATGGTATAATAGGCCTATATAGCTAAATGGAGTGTACCTATCACTAGGGAATCAGAAAAAGGATAAAACAGTCATGTCAAGAGTAAAAAGTGATCTAAATATTGCGCAAACATATGCGACTCAGCTGAAAAATGCTTGTCAATCGTTAACAGCGATCGCTGCGGCTAGTCAGGATGACTTAACGACCCTTCAAGGGAATAACAAGGCTCATCAATGTCTGACAAAGGATCAAAATCTAGCTAGTCAGATAACAGCCGCTGTCACCCTAACTTCCGAAAGACTTCACTCTGTAGCGAGTGATTTTGAAGCGCTAGATAAGGCTGCGGCCAATGGTTTTGGGAGTCATACATGAGCACGTTAGATGAGTTGAAGAAAAGAGAGCGAGAACTCTTGTACCAGCTAGAAGACAATGGAAAAGAGAACTACCGCACTAAAGAACTGATAGAAACCTTTGAAGGATATGATAGAGCCAGCCACCGTTATCAAAGTGATTTGTGGGAGGCAGCCTATCAGAGCCGATATGCAGGACAGTTGGAAGAAACGCTCCTGCAAAGAAACCAACTCAAAAACCAAATCTTTGAGGACCTCACCTACCACATGGATGATTTGAAGAAAGAAAAGTTCCGATTAGAGGGAGACTTGGATGCGGTTTACTATGAAAGACGCAAGGAACTAGAAAGAGAGGAGGAGACACGTCATGGGCATTGATATGTATTTGGAACAATCACAACTACAAAGTTCGAGTGTAGCGACCATGTGTCAATCTCAGGTGGAGGCTTATCAAGCCTTGCAATCAGCCATTCAAAAGTTTTCAGAGGATACGGAGAGTCTAAAGGGCGATGCTTATAATTCGGCTAGAAGTTTTTTTGCAAGTGTCTTGCTTCCCTTGAGCAAAGGGGGACAGCTCTATGCGGAAACTTTCTCTCAAGCTATCAAGAAATTACCAGAAGACTACCAAACGATGGTCGACAGCAAGAGTTGGCGTGAGGATGATCTGCTTGATAAGATCCGTCAGGAAGAGCAAATGATTGCCTATCTAGATGAAGTCAACCAATCCCTTTCTAGCTTGACCATGGATAGTGAAGAAAAGGGGAGATTGAGACGCAGTAATGTGGAACTCATGCGAGGACACCATGCGAATAAACGTGTCTATGAAACGATTTTGAAAGACCTGCGTGCCTATGATAGCTACTCAGGAGGACTTTTCGATGTTCTAGACAGTATCGACGTGCAGTTGAGTCGCGGACTGGCCCAGATCGAAACGAGCTGGGATGCAAAGAAAGGCGTCTTTAAAGTCCCCTCTGACCTGACTTGGGCCAACTATCTGACTGCCTATGCTGATACAAAGGACTTGAAGCTCAGCCGTCAAGAGAAGGCCTTTGTCCAGACCATGATGGCAGAATACGGCTTTGACGCAGAGACAGCCCAACAGCTTTTGACCATCAAGCAAGGGATAGACAAGAAGTTCCCAACCTCTAGCCAAGAGTTCCGTGACTATATCTTTTTGCGAGTCGTCGGTGCGACGTCTTACAACGAATCAAAGTGGGATGAGACTGCAGGATATTTAAAAAATTATTTTTTTGATGAGGTTGTTAGCAGTCCATCTACAGTTGAAAAAATGAGAGTAGAAAAACCACTTCTTGAAATCTTCCAAGAACTGGGGTTGAAAGAAGAAAAGGCCAAAGAACTCTATTATAACCTTCGATTGCAACATGAACTGGCTAGTGGGAAAGCTAGTTATTCAAATAAGTTAAAATCTGAGGACCCTGAGTTATATGAAACTTTCAAAAAGCGTTATTCCGAAGTTTATAATAAAGAAGAAGGTTTTGATAAGTTTTGGGATGAGAAACTAAAGGCTTACTCTAACAACGGAGCAGGCCATGCAGACTTCACTCACCAGTCCATCACTATGGCTACTCATCTAAATCCTAGTAGTTTCCAGTTATCTGATTTTTATGGTGGTAGAGAGCATGTCAAGGACCTTTCAGGCTGGGAGGGAGACACGACATTTAATGCAAATGATATGAAACCAAGCATCGGGGAAGATGACTACAAGGCGGATTTGGACTCGGTCAATCTTATCGGCCGTATGCAAAAGGGGCAATCCTATGACCAAGCTATCTCTTCTTACTATGCTGATCTTCAAAAAGATTCCTCTCAGAGAGAAAGAGAATTCTTAAAAAATAAAGATTGGAAGCATGTCAGAAGTACTATTTATGCTAGTATCCTCCCATTAGAGATTATGGAAAAAGGTGAAGATGCCATTAAAGCATATATTGAAAGTAACTATTCAGGTGTGTCCAAGTTTTTAAACCGCTTGGAAGCCGTGGCGGACTAGGAGGAAATCTATGAAGAAAATTCTAGGTGTTTTAACAATAGTAGTATTACTTGTATCAGTTTGTCTTTACTTTTTTTCTAAACAACCTAAAAACATTTTTGATGAAATCTATCAGGAAACAGAGAAAACCTATCGCACAAATAATATTTTAAGAAATATAGAAGGTTTTGAAATCGATGATGTCTGGCCAAGTGATGGAGATTATTTTAAATATAGCCCTTTAGGAAAGTATAAGACTCCTCCAGAGGATTATCTTGAACTGAGAGTTGGATTTAATTTTGAGAAAGCGTATAGTAAACTGTTTGTTTCATTTGAGAGAAAAATAGCTGATGGTACGAAGCTATGGATGGTCAACAAATATAATCCAAATACTAAAACAATCACAAAGTCAATTCAGATTGTGATATCAGGAAATGAGGATAGTTATATCGAAGACGAAGCTCAGGTGAAATCCTACCTAGAGCAGTACGGTATCACTGCTAAGGATTTGGATTCTTACTACGACGAAATCATCAACCAGAAAGTCTTGAAAGACTGGTGTTCTATTTATGACAGCAAGTACTCGCCAAGTAACTATGGTGAGGTCAAGATTGAAACCCAGTGGGAGAATTGGTGACGAGGGTCAGTAGATATTTTGGAAAATATCCTATGAATTGAAGAGGAAACCCCACCTAGAACGAACTAGGTGGGATTCTTTGCCTATAAAATGAGAAATTAGCGAATCTTGCTCTATTTTTTAACGTGTTCCGATAAAAAGGTGTAGGTCATGGTTCCAAAGATGGCACCAATTCCCAAACCTAAGACTAGTAAAGGGAGCATTTTATCGAACTGGGAGAGATTGTCCCAAAAGGTATTGAGGGGGAGATGCTGAACAAAGAGTTTGTGAAAGGCTGATAAGACAAACAATCCAATTGGAATACTGATGAATACACCCCAACTACGAAGGTTGATTTGACTTTTGCTGTAGCTTTTGTGATGGATTTCGGACGGGTCATCCTTGTCTAAATGTAAGTCGCGAACTGCTAGTCTCGCCCTAGATGCGAGGACGAAGATAAGTCCAAAATAGAGGTAGGGCATGGCATCTCGAACCAACTCTATGAAGCGTCCAAATAGGAGATAGAACAAGAAGAGTAGGAGGGAGGAGTATACGATTTGGATCAAGGCACGGGCACAAGCCTTGTAAATCATCTCTTGACGACATTCATCAAAAGGGCCTTGTATGTGAAAGAATAGTTTAAGTAAGCGAGTGGTGAAATCTTCTTTTTTCATGGGAGTAACCTTCTAAATGAGCGATTTTTGATTGACTTCTTTAAAGAGTTGATAGAGAGTATAGAAGTAAACCAAACTAAAAATGATACAGATTATTAGAAATACCAGGTATCTCCAATCCATAGGATTTGTTAAAAGTTGTGGAAAGGATACGAGGATAAAACAGAGAGATGCGTTTAGAAGACGTATTTTTTTTGATTGGATTTTCTGGGATCTCTGTCCCTTGTTCAATACAGGAAGGAATAAAAGAAAGAAAATCAAGAAAGGATGCTCAATATGTCCAGAAAGTAGGAAAAAGGTAACAAAGATACTGATAAAAACATGACTGATCAGTAGTCTAGCTAGTGCTTTCATAAGGTACCTCCTAGTCGTCTTCTTGGTCTTTCTTGGCCTTTTGAATGCGAAGAGAGACAATAATTTGTATGGCCACTCCGAAGAAGAGGGTAGCTAGGATAGTTGATACAAAATGCCCTGTATTTAAAAGAGAACCAAGATAATCCTTGCTATCATTGGTTAGGACATTCAGAAGCGGTATTCCAAAGAACATGCCCATGCCATAGATCAGACCAGCTTTTAGACCAGGAAAATGTAGCTGTTTACTTTCTTTCTTGCTTAACATTTCGGGGTCAATAGCTGTTATGCCCGTTTTTTTGGTTTGAGAGACCACATAGAGGGCAGCCATCATCGAAATGCCAAACACTACGAGAGGATAGCCGATAGCGACAATTTGTGGGTATTTATAAGCAAGGACAAAGGGGATGAGGTTGCCAAATATCATGAGATAAAAGAGAACGATAAAGACCTGATTCCCGATACGATCAGCCTCGCGCCGTTTGTGTTCGTCAAGGGGGCCAGAAATGCCGTATGTGCGTTTGATGAGTTTGTCAGTGAGAGTTTCTTTTTTCATTTGTTTGCTCCTTTTTTAAAAATCGTCTTCCCAAAAGAGGCTATTGAGGTCAGTTTGGAGGCTGCGGGCGAGATTGAGACAGAGTTCCAGGGTTGGATTGTACTTGTCGTTTTCAATCATGTTGATGGTCTGTCTCGAGACACCGATATCTTTGGCGAGCTCGAGCTGGGAAATGCCCAGTTCCTTGCGGAATTCTTTCACACGATTCATAGGGGCTCCTTTCTGATATGTCGTATATATTTGACTACATTATATTCTTTTGGGGATGAGATGTCAAGTATATATGACATATTTTTGAGAATTATTTTCGAAGAAACTTAGCCTTGTCTGACAAGTGCAAGCTGGTCAGATTTGTGGTAAAATAGATAGGATATGACAAAAGAATTTCATCATGTAACGGTCTTGCTTCATGAAACGATTGATATGCTTGACGTAAAACCTGACGGTATCTACGTTGATGCGACTTTGGGTGGAGCAGGCCATAGCGAATATTTATTAAGTAAATTGAGCGAAAAAGGGCATCTCTATGCCTTCGACCAGGACCAGAATGCCATTGACAATGCGCAAAAACGGTTGGCACCCTATATCGAAAAGGGGATAGTAACCTTTATCAAGGACAACTTCCGTCATTTGCAGGCACGATTGCAGGAGGCTGGTGTCCAGGAAATTGATGGAATTTGTTATGACTTGGGAGTGTCCAGTCCTCAGCTAGATCAGCGTGAACGTGGCTTTTCTTATAAAAAGGATGCGCCACTGGATATGCGGATGAATCAGGAAGCTAGTTTGACGGCCTATGAAGTGGTCAATCATTATGACTATCATGACCTGGTTCGGATCTTTTTCAAGTATGGTGAGGATAAATTTTCTAAACAGATTGCCCGTAAGATTGAGCAAGCGCGTGAGGTGAAACCCATTGAGACAACGACGGAGTTGGCAGAGATTATCAAGTCGGCCAAGCCTGCTAAGGAACTCAAGAAAAAGGGGCACCCTGCCAAGCAGATTTTCCAGGCTATCCGAATCGAAGTCAATGATGAGCTGGGCGCTGCAGATGAATCCATCCAGCAGGCCATGGACATGCTGGCTTTGGATGGTAGAATCTCGGTCATTACCTTCCATTCGTTGGAAGATCGTTTGACCAAGCAATTATTCAAAGAAGCTTCAACAGTGGAAGTTCCCAAAGGCTTGCCCTTCATTCCAGATGACCTTAAGCCCAAGATGGAATTGGTCTCCCGCAAGCCAATCTTGCCAAGTGCTGAAGAGCTAGAAGCCAACAATCGTTCGCATTCAGCCAAGTTGCGCGTGGCTAGAAAAATTCACAAGTAAGAGGAAGAACATGGCAGAAAGAATCGAAAAAACAAGCCAGTTATTGCAAACGAAGTTTAAAGGTTTTTCACGTGTGGAAAAGGCTTTCTATGTTTCGATTGCTGCAACAATGATTATCCTGGCAATTAGCGTTGTGTTTATGCAGACCAAGCTATTACAAGTTCAGAATGAATTGACCAAGGTTAATGCTCAAATCGAAGAAAAGAAAACAGAGCTAGACGATGCCAAGCAAGAGGTCAATGAATTGATTCGTTCAGAACGTTTGAAAGAAATTGCAAACTCTAAGGATTTGCAGCTGAATAACGAAAATATCCGAACAGCGGAGTAAGAAATGAAACAGTGGAAAGAAAAAATCATCCGTTATGCCGTTCGTAACCGTAAATCTCCAGAAGAAAACCGTCGAAGAGTAGGGAAAAGCCTGAGTTTATTGGCTGTCATACTCTTCGCTGTCTTTTTGGTCAACTTTGCGGTCATTATCGGAACGGGTAAAAAATTTGGTAAGGACTTGGTTCAAGAAGCAAACAAGGTCCATCAAACAACCAAGACGATTCCTGCAAAACGGGGAACCATCTACGATCGTAATGGAACACCTATTGCAGAAGATGCGACATCTTATAATATCTATGCCGTTATTGACAAGACCTACAAGTCAGCAACAGGAAAAATTCTCTATGTAGAGGATTCTCAATTTAATAAGGTAGCTGAAATTTTCCATAAGTATTTGGATATGGAGGAGTCCTATGTCAAAGAACAGCTTTCTCAGCCAGATCTAAAACAGGTATCCTTTGGTACCAAGGGAAATGGGATCACCTATGCCAATATGATGGCTATTAAAAATGACCTCAAAACAGCTGGGGTTGAGGGGATTGACTTTACAACTAGCCCTAACCGTAGTTATCCCAATGGACAGTTTGCTTCTTCCTTTATCGGTTTAGCGCAACTCCATGAAAATGAGGATGGCACCAAACGTTTGATTGGGACATCTGGACTGGAGAGTTCCTTAAATAGCATTCTGGCGGGTACAGATGGGATCATCACCTATGAGAAAGATCGTCTGGGAAATATTGTTCCGGGTACAGATCAAGCTTCTCAACAAACGGTAGATGGAAAGGATGTGTACACAACCCTTTCTAGTCCCTTGCAATCCTTTATGGAAACCCAGATGGATGCCTTTCAGGAAAAGGTAAAAGGCAAGTATATGACGGCTACCTTGGTTAGCGCTAAAACAGGGGAAATCCTGGCTACGACCCAACGGCCAACCTTTAATGCTGATACCAAGGATGGCATCACAAAAGACTTTGTCTGGCGTGATATCCTCTATCAAAGTAACTATGAGCCAGGGTCAACCATGAAGGTGATGATGTTAGCTTCGGCTATTGACAACAATACCTTCCCTGGTGGCGAATACTTTAACAGCAGTGAATTGAAAATAGCTGATGCGACCATTCGAGACTGGGACGTCAATGAAGGATTGACGAGTGGTGGCACCATGACCTTCTCTCAAGGATTTGCCCACTCAAGTAATATCGGGATGACCTTGCTTGAGCAAAAGATGGGGGATACAACTTGGCTGGACTACCTTAACCGCTTTAAGTTTGGGGTGCCGACCCGTTTTGGTCTGGCGGATGAGTACACAGGTCAATTGCCTGCTGATAACATTGTCAATATCGCCATGAGTTCATTTGGACAAGGGATTTCTGTTACCCAGACTCAGATGCTTCGTGCCTTTACAGCTATTGCTAATGATGGGGTTATGTTGGAGCCGAAATTTATCAGTGCCCTCTATGATCCAAATGACCAGTCTGTCCGTAAGTCTCAAAAGGAAATTGTCGGAAATCCTGTGTCAAAAGCAGCAGCGTCCTCTACTCGGGAGCACATGGTCATGGTCGGGACAGATCCTGTCTACGGTACCATGTATAACCACAGCACAGGAAAACCAAATGTCAATGTTCCGGGGCAAAATGTTGCCCTGAAATCAGGGACAGCTCAGATTGCCGATGAGAAGAATGGGGGCTACCTGACAGGTGAAACCAACTATATCTTCTCAGTTGTGTCGATGCATCCTGCAGAAAATCCTGACTTTATCCTCTATGTAACGGTGCAACAGCCAGAGCATTATTCGGGTGTTCAGCTGGGAGAGTTTGCCAACCCAATCCTTGAGCGAGCTTCTGCTATGAAAGAATCCCTCAATCTTCAGTCAACTGCCAAGAGCTTGGATCAGGTCAGCAAGACGACAAGCTATGCCATGCCAGCTACCAAGGACTTTACTCCGGGTGACCTAGCAGAGGAATTGCGTCGCAACCTTGTCCAACCAATCGTTATCGGAACAGGAACCAAGATCAAGGAACTCTCGGTTTCTGAAGGAGATAATTTGGAAGCCAATCAGCAGATCTTGATCCTGTCAGATAAGGTCGAAGAAATGCCTGATATGTACGGCTGGACAGATGAAAATGTGCAAACATTTGCCAAATGGCTGAATATAGAAGTCGAGTGGGAAGGTAGTGGCAAAACGGTCAAGAAACAAAGTGTCCGTGCCAATACAGCCCTCAAAGACATTAAAAAAATGAAAATAACTTTAGGAGATTAAGATGATTAGTTCCATTAGTGCTGGAGTTCTAGCCTTTCTATTGACCTTGATAGGTATTCCAGCCTTTATCCGATTTTATCGAAAAGCACAGATTACGGGTCAGCAGATGCACGAGGATGTCAAGCAACACCAAGCTAAAGCTGGGACTCCAACCATGGGAGGTCTTGTCTTCCTGATTGTTGCAGTAGTGGTGAGCTTCCTTGTCGCTCTCTTTACCCAACAATTGACCAACAATGTCGGCATGATTTTGTTTATCTTGGTTTTGTATGGTTTGGTAGGTTTTTTGGATGATTTCCTCAAGGTCTTTCGTAAAATTAACGAAGGCTTAAATCCCAAGCAAAAACTTGCTCTCCAGCTCCTTGGAGGAGTGATTTTCTACCTCTTTTATGAGCGTGGTGGCGACATGCTTTCAGTCTTTGGCTACCAAGTTCATCTAGGCATTTTCTATATTTTCTTTGCCCTTTTCTGGCTAGTTGGCTTTTCAAATGCGGTGAATTTGACGGACGGGATCGACGGCTTAGCAAGTATTTCAGTGGTGATTAGCTTATCGGCCTACGGTGTGATTGCTTATATGCAAAATCAACTGGATATCCTTCTTGTGATTCTTGCCATGATTGGTGGTTTGCTAGGTTTCTTCGTCTTTAACCACAAGCCTGCTAAGGTTTTCATGGGAGATGTGGGAAGTTTGGCTCTAGGTGGGATGTTGGCAGCAATCTCTATGGCCCTCCACCAAGAATGGACCCTTTTGCTGATTGGGATTATCTATGTCTTTGAGACAAGCTCTGTTATGATGCAGGTTACCTACTTCAAACTTAGTGGTGGAAAGCGTATTTTCCGTATGACGCCTGTCCATCATCATTTTGAGCTTGGAGGATTCTCAGGCAAGGGCAATCCTTGGAGCGAGTGGAAGGTTGACTTCTTCTTTTGGGGAGTTGGGCTTCTAGCAAGTCTCTTGACCCTAGCCTTTTTATACCTACTGTAAAACTAACTTTTGATTACAAAATAAAACAGGATGAAGGTGATCTTCATCCTGTTTTTGTGTGTTTAAAGGTTAGTTGGAGTCATCCTTTCTTCCTTTTAACATAAAAGTGGCTGTAAGGGCTAGGCTGAGTCCTGCTAAGAAGAGGAGTGGGTTGGACGCTTCTCCTGTTGCTGGAAGTTCTTCTTTAGGAGAATGATTTCCAGCTTTAGTAAGGCTCGGACTAGCTGAAAGTTGTTCAGCCTCGTGTGCCAAGGCTTCTTCATCTGAAGTACTTGGTTTTTCCTCAGTGTTAGAGCTTGTTCCAGTTGCTTGATAGACGACAGCATAGGTACTGAAATGATTAGTGATGAATTCTACCTTTCCGTCTCGAACGGTGAAATCAAGGGCTTGCAACTCCTTAGTTGGAGTGATGTAGTAGATGTTTTCTACGCTAGCTGAAACAGGCAAGCGAACCAAGACAGCGCCTTTTGGCTGTACACTATGATCGGTTGGATTTTTAAGTTGTAGGTCATAAGCGTCATAGGTCTTGCCAAAGAGTTCTTGAGCTAGGACACGTCGGCTAGAAACGTGAGAAATTCCTTCTAAGTCGCTGGCTCCACCGATGATTTCTACTCCAGTCTCCTTATCTTTTAAGACTCGAACTGGATAGTCAGGAAGGCTAAGGCTTGGAGCAGCCTGATCTCCACTAGTTCCGATCGGTTCGGTGTATTCAGGCTTTTCTACAGTAGGAGACTCTTCTTGTCCGGCCATTCCGATAGGTTCAGTGTACTCAGGAATTTCTACAGCAGGTGGCACTTCTTGCCCTGCAGTCCCGATAGGCTCAGTGTATTTAGGCTTATCTATAGTGGGTGGCACTTCTTGCCCTGCAGTCCCGATAGGTTTAGTGTATTCCGGAATTTCAACAGTAGGAGCTGGTTCGTCCCCCTTGCTTGTAGTTGGTCGCTTCTCATCGACTTTCTTTTCATCCTTTTTAGTAAAGACGGCTACGATAGGGCTGCTTGTGGTATTTCCTTGAATGGTATAAGCTTCAATGGCATTTCCAGCTTTGCGATCGGTTTCGTCAGGGATTGGGATTTGAACTTGATTGTCTTGGATTGATAGGATAGTCTGATCTCCACTGGTAACCAGATGCGTTTCATCTACCTTACGCAAAACGAGAGGATCTTTGACACCTGGGAAGGTTACAGCGATGGCTTCCCAGTCTCCAGCTGGTAGGGTTAAGGAAATGGTTTTGTCATTTTCCTTAAGAGGCGCGATGCTAGGGCTATCTATACCAACAGCAGGGGCTTTGATGATATCAAAGGAGTCTAGAGAGATTTTCTTGCGACCTTCTGGCGAATCTGGGTCAACTTGTAGTGTCAGGGTGTGCGGACCGTCAGTAAGGTTTGTAAATTCGCCAATAAAAGCCCTCTTTTCAGTTGCACCTGAAGTGTAGAAGTCTAGACTTGGCATTTCTTTGCCATCTAGTGTAACACGTGCTCGTCCAAGGGCAAGGCTCTTCAAGCCATAAATACGAATGCCTGTCCCTGTAAAGGAAATAGTTGCCTGAGCTTCTGAAGCTGCACTAGAGTCACTGTTGTTGATGTCCGCGTATTTTTCCGTACCTCCGTAGAGTTCAGGGTCAGACCAGTCCTTAAACTGGGAACCATACTGGATGCGCGAATCACGATCATCCATTTTTTCAATCGTATTTCCTGCTCCTGCTAGGATCTTGAAGTAGTCTAAGGAAATTTTCGAGCGCTCACTACCACGTCCTTTGTGCTCACGTTTAACACGAAGAGTCAATGTGTGAGGTCCGTCAGATAATCCTGAGAAGCGACCGATGAGACTACCTTTTTCAGTTGCTCCAGCAGTATGGAAATCAAGTTCGCCGACCTCTTTGCCATCAATTTTAGCAGTGGCAAGACCTAGTTCAGATGATTTCAGTCCATAGATTTCGATACCAACGCCAGTGAAAGGAATGGTGGCAGTGAGGTCTTCGTCTGTGTAGTCTCCTTTTGAAAGGTCAGCAAATTTCTCAGTTCCTCCAAATAATTCTGAGTCCGCCCAGTTTCCAAAGGCAGCTCCGTACTGGATACGAACGTCTCGGTCATCCATCAATTCACTAGGGGTTTCTACAATGGCCTGTTCAGAGACTTGTGTGGCAAGCTCGCCCAGCATAGCCTTGACAGTATAGGTGTAGGCATGTTGAGGATTGAGTGACCGGTCAATAAAGTGGGTTTGATTAGTTACAAATTCTCTGGTCGCAGAGGTTTGGCCAGTTTCGTCTTTCACTTGTCTTTGGATGACATAGTGGGTAGCGCCTTCTACTTGGTTAAAGGTGAGTTCGGCAGTGACTCCATTTTGTCGAACGGCTGTTAGACTGGTTACACGACCAGGGAAGTGTTCAAAGGTAATGACGTCACCTTTTTGTGTTGCCAGTTGGATACGATTATCTTTAAGGATCGTTGCCTTGACTGGTTTGCCATTGACCTTGATTTGGCTGGCTTCGATATTTGGATAGTCTACAATTAGGTCTCCACCGACATTTGAAAGGAAGGACAAGCTTTGCAGGTTTTTATCTTTCCACTTCATGCTAACTTCAAAGTTTCCTCGAGCAACCAAGCCAGAAACCTGACCGTCTTTCCAGGCATCTGGAAGGGCTGGTAATGGTGCAATATAGCCTGTATGAGATTGGAGGAGCATTTCTGCCATCCCACTAGTTGCTCCGAAGTTGCCATCGATTTGGAAAGGCGCGTGCGTATCCCAAAGGTTTTCTAGAGTTGAGTACTTGAGCTGTTCAGCGAGTAAGCGATGGGCACGGTTACCGTCCAGCAGACGAGCCCAGAGGTTGATTTTATTGGCTTTAGACCAACCAGTCCCACCATCTCCACGGTGATTGAGGGTTGCACGCGCAGCTTCTAGGTATTCAGCCTGATCCTTGCTAAAGAGCGTACCTGGGAAGAGACCAACTAGATGGGAAACGTGACGGTGGTGATTTTCAATCCCTTCATTTGTGAATTGCGGACTGTCCTCCTCGTACCATTCCTTAATGCGTCTCTCTTTGTTGATGTAAAGTGGTTTCAGTTTGTCAAATTTAGCCTTGACCTCTGTGACTAAGTCTTTGTCGACATTCAGATGGTTGGCGACTTCCATGTAGTCGTGGAATAGCTGCCAGACTAGCGATTGGTCAAAGGTATTTCCGATGGTGATGGTCCCGTGTTCTGGTGAGTAGGATGGAGAAGATACCCAACGGTCACTGGCCTTGTCATAGTGCAAGAAGGAGTTCCAGAACTTAGCGGTTTCCTTGAGCATTGGGTAAATCTTTTCTTTGAGATAGGTTTCATCCTTGGTGAATTTATAATAGTCATAGACGTTCTGCATCATCCAAGCATTAGCAGCTGGAGACCAACCCCAATAGTAATTCCAGCCTGGAGTAGTCCAGCCAAATGGTGTCGCCTGGGTGTGGACCAGCCAACCATTTTCTTGGCCGTCTTTGGATTCGATACCTGCGTATTCCTTGGCAGCGATACGGCCATAATAGCGCATGTCGTCAATGTAATTAATCATTGGCTTGGCTGTTTCAGCTAGATTGCTCATATAGGCAGGCCAGTAGTTCATTTGCAAATTGACATTGAGGTGGTAGTCAGCATTCCAAGGTGGATTGTCTACAGCATTCCAGACTCCTTGTAGGTTGGCAGGAAGAGCATCTGTCCGATCACGAGACGAACTGATGAGTAAATAACGTCCGTATTGGAAGAAGAGTTCTTCCAATTTTTGCCCTTTTTCTGGGTTATAGCCTTGAAGGGCCTCTTTTGTCGTTTGAGCAGTCTTGTTTCCGCCTAGGTTTAGTTTAACGCGGTTAAAGAGACTTTGATAGTCCTTGATATGGGCCTTTTTAAGTGTCTCGTAGTCTTTGGCCTTAGCAGCTTCTACAATCCCTTTAACTGTTTTTTCGAGGTCAATGTCTTTTCGATAGTTGGTTTTAGGATTTTGAGCAAAGTTTGTTTTGGCGCTGAGGTAGAGGGTTGCATAACTTGCGCCTGTAACGGTTAGTGTCTCATTCTGAACAGTAACTGTTCCATCCGTTTTAATTCCTAGATAGGATGCAAATTTGAGGCCGTTATCTTTGACAGTTCCCTTTAGAAGGATTCCGTTTGCATCTGTAGTGACATGACCATTCTTATAGTTGGAATATTCCCAAGAGTAGTTGCCATTAGCAAGCAAGTCTTCTGTCAAGCTGTTCCAAAGGGTAAAGTCAAGTGTCTTGTTTCCTTTTTTGATCAAGTGGGTCACAGTGACATCATCAGGATAGCTGGAGAAGGTTTCGCGTTTGAAGGTGGTCCCATCTTGGGTGTAAGAAGTGGTCGTAGTGGCTTCAGTGATATCCAGATTACGGTGATAATCAGTTACAGTATCTAGTCCTTTCTTCTGGTTATTAAAGACCATGAAGATATCTCCAAAGGCTAGGTAACGTCCATACTGGGCGTTGTTTGGTCCAACTAGATTTTGTTCAGCGAGCTGTTTTGCTTTTTTGCGGTCGCCAGCTTCGAGGGCTTTACGTATCTCTGCTAAGACCTTGTAACGATCCTTGTAGTTTCCTCCATTATAGTCGGTGCTATCGGGTTGTGGTCCTCCTGACCAGAGGGTCTTTTCGTTGTACTGGATTCTCTCTTCCCCAATGAGTCCGAAAACCTTGGCTCCCATTTCTCCATTTCCGACAGGGAGGGCTTGTTTTTCCCATCCATCATAGGAGGGAGCTGTTGGTTGATCGTAGTTGAGTTGATAGTTTTCTTGCTTTGTCACCGGCTGATCTGTTTTTTCAGGTTCCTTATTTTCTTTAGCTTCTACAATGGCTTCTTCACTAGCTTGACTATTTGTTGTCTGAGTCTCCACAGCTGGCTTGCTTTCGGAAACTACTGGACTTTCGGCTAGAGACGGATTTGTAGTTTCAGTCGCTTCAGCTGCTTTGGGCTCACTATCAGGCTTAGTGATAGCTTCGACAGAGGTTGGTTCAGTTTGCTTAACCTCAACACTGTCTGCGGCTACAGTGTGGTTGACTAGAAAAACGGCCCCCAGTAAAACAGAAGCAGTCCCAACCGTCAGCTTTCGGATGCTATAGCGACAGGATTTCTCCCAAAAGTGTTTTTTCATAAAACCCTCCTTTGTGTATTCGAAACCGCTTACATTTTATGAAGCAGTTTCGTTTATTTTGTTTCTATTTATCTCCTCACCTCCCATTCTAATGGTCGCTTAGCATTTGTCAAGAGCTTTTTAGCAAGATACATATTTGCTGTTGTTTTTTCTTAAAATAGTAGAATAAGTAGCAAGTAGTGCCTCTTTTCCAACTATCAACTAGATTATTTACTACTAAAAAACAGTTGATAGTATCCCCAACTGTAAGTGTTTATTTCGGATGTCTTTTGGCAAAGTCAACAAAGTGAAATTTTTCTAATTTATGGCGACTTTCGGTGAATTGGAACTGGCGCCCGTCTTGGAGATAGACTTTTGACTTGATTGAAACGACATAAGGGTCTTTGCCAATATCCATGAGAATCTTGTCTCGATCGCTAGTGTGGTCAATGGTGATTTCCTTCTGAGCATAATCAATAAGGAGTTTGAGGTCGTCCTCTATATACGAGTAGATAGACTGCTCAGCGATTTGGCGAGTGAGATTTGGGACCAGTTCCATATCCAGATAGTCCGTATCTAGAACCGATACCAAATCATCCACCACACGCTGGCGGACTACCTTCCACACCATCCGAAACTCTGGAAAGCCGGTTATCAGTGAGGACTTTTTATCGATAATGATCTTGTCAAGACTGACGACATTGGTTTTCGAGCGCAGCCCAAGTTCCTGAACCAGTTCTTGGTAGCTGGTTAGGTTAGAGACAGGGAAATTTACCGTTTCTTCTTTGACGACTTGAGAACCTTGCCCCCTTATCTTTTTGATCAATCCTTCCTCTTGGAGGAGGGACAGAGCTTTTCGGACGGTGTCACGGCTCACCTGATACTGATCCATGAGTTCGTGCTCACTGGGGAGGAAATCTCCGACAGCGTAAGTCTCGTTTTGAATGGTTTTTTGGATTTGCTTAAATAATTGTTGGTATTTCTTCATATTGCTTCCTTAAATGAGTTTTGAATCTTATTCTATACACACTTGTATCTATTTTGCCATACAAGTGCTAGAAAATATCCAAAAATATCCTCTTTTTATAGCAAACAAGTTGCATACAAGTTTGGTATCGTTTACAATAGAACTATCAAGTCAAGCTTGCTTTGACAGGTATAAGAAGAATCAAATGGGAAAATTTGAACAAGAAGCCAAAGATCTGCTTCAAGCAATCGGAGGCAAGGAGAATGTCACTGCTGTTACCCACTGTGCGACACGGATGCGCTTTGTTCTCGGAGACGAAAAGAAGGCCAATGTCAAGGTCATCGAGTCGATTCCAGCCGTCAAAGGGACCTTTACCAACGCGGGTCAATTTCAGGTGATTATTGGGAATGACGTGCCGATTTTTTATAATGATTTTACAGCTGTTTCAGGCATTGAGGGTGTTTCCAAAGAAGCAGCCAAATCTGCAGCTAAGAGCAATCAAAACGTGCTTCAACGTATCATGACCACTCTAGCAGAAATCTTTACACCGATTATTCCAGCCTTGATAGTCGGAGGATTGATCCTCGGTTTCCGTAATGTCTTGGAAGGTGTGCATTGGTCTATGTTGGATGGTAAGACCATCACAGAATCCTCTCCGTTTTGGGCAGGGGTTAATCACTTCCTCTGGTTGCCTGGTGAAGCGATCTTCCAGTTCTTGCCAGTAGGGATTACCTGGTCTGTCTCTCGTAAGATGGGAACCAGTCAAATCTTGGGAATTGTTCTCGGGATCTGTTTGGTTTCACCTCAGTTGCTCAATGCCTATGCAGTAGCTTCAACACCTGCATCAGAAATCGCAGCCAACTGGGTATGGAATTTTGGATACTTTACTGTTAATCGTATTGGTTATCAGGCTCAAGTTATCCCAGCCTTGCTTGCAGGTTTGAGTCTGTCTTATCTTGAAATTTTCTGGCGCAAGCGTATACCAGAAGTCATTTCCATGATTTTTGTACCCTTCTTGTCTTTAATTCCAGCTTTGATTTTGGCTCACACTGTCTTGGGACCAATCGGTTGGACAATTGGTCAAGGACTCTCAGCAATTGTCTTGGCAGGTTTGACTGGTCCAGTTAAATGGCTCTTCGGTGCGATTTTTGGTGCCCTCTATGCTCCGTTTGTCATCACTGGTTTGCACCATATGACCAATGCCATCGATACACAATTGATTGCGGATGCTGGTGGAACTGCCCTCTGGCCAATGATTGCACTTTCTAATATTGCTCAAGGTTCTGCTGTATTTGCCTATTATTTCATGCATCGTCATGATGAGCGTGAGGCTCAGATTTCACTTCCTGCAACCATTTCAGCCTATCTCGGTGTTACAGAACCAGCTCTTTTTGGGGTCAATGTCAAATACATCTATCCATTTGTAGCTGGGATGATTGGTTCAGCCCTTGCAGGTATGTTGTCCGTTACATTCAATGTAACTGCGGCTTCTATTGGTATCGGAGGTTTATCAGGTATCCTCTCTATTCAACCTCAATACATGCTGCCGTTTGCAGGAACCATGCTAGTTGCTATTGTTGTACCAATGCTCTTGACTTTCTTCTTCCGCAAGGTAGGCCTCTTTACAAAGACAGAGGATGATACAGCCTTACAGGCAGAATTCGTTGCCCAAGAAGAGGCAGAATTTGTCAGTCATGAACCAGTAACCCTTGCCCCAGTAGAAATTGTCAGCCCCCTTACTGGTCAAGTGAAAGAATTGAGTCAAGCGACGGATCCTGTTTTTGCATCAGGTGTCATGGGACAAGGTCTAGTCATTGAACCAAGCCAAGGTGAGTTGACTGCTCCAGTCAATGGGACGGTGACGGTTCTTTTCCCTACCAAGCATGCCATCGGTATTGTCTCTGATGAGGGGGTGGAATTGCTCATCCATATCGGTATGGATACAGTCGGTCTTGATGGCAAAGGTTTTGAAAGTCTTGTAGCCCAAGGAGACCACGTCACAGTAGGTCAGAAATTGATTCGTTTTGATATGGATGTCATTAAGGCTGCAGGTCTCGTGACAGAAACTCCTGTTATCATCACGAACCAAGATGCTTATACAGCGACTATTACTGGAACTTATCCAACAACTATCCAAGCTGGGGAAGCTCTCATGGTCGCTACACGAATCTAATCGAAATAGTACAAACAGGGAAGGAACATCAGTTCCTCCCTTTTATCAGAAAAGGAGAAACAGATGGCACTTGATAAAAGAAAAGTAGTCTATCAAATCTATCCAAAATCATACAAAGACACCACTGGAAATGGTATTGGGGATTTCCGTGGGATTATCGAAAAAATCCCCTATCTAGCCAAACTGGGAGTGGATATGGTCTGGCTCAATCCATTCTATCCAAGCCCCCAACGGGATAATGGTTACGATATTTCAGATTATATGGCAGTGGATCCTCTTTTTGGTGATATGGCTGATTTTGAGGAGATGGTCCGTGTCGGCAAAGAGCACAAGATTGACTTTATGCTGGACATGGTGCTCAATCATTGCTCGACAGAACACGAATGGTTTCAGAAAGCCCTAGCTGGCGACCAGTACTACCAAGACTTTTTCTTCATCCAAGACCAACCGACAGATTGGCAGTCTAAGTTTGGCGGCTCTGCCTGGGCGCCTTTCGGGGATACGGGAAAATATTACCTCCACCTCTTTGATGAGACCCAGGCTGACCTTAACTGGCGCAATCCCAATGTCCGCAAGGAGCTTTTCAAGGTTGTTAATTTCTGGCGAGACAAGGGAGTCAAAGGTTTCCGATTTGATGTGATCAATTTGATCGGTAAGGATGAGGTTTTAGTGGATTGTCCTGAAAATGAAGGGAAGCCAGCTTACACAGACAAGCCTATTGTTCATGACTATTTACGCATGATGAACCAAGCCACTTTTGGATCAGATGATAGTTTTATGACTGTTGGAGAAATGTCTTCTACCACCATGGAAAACTGTGTCCTCTATTCGTCACCTGACCGTCAAGAATTATCCATGACCTTTAATTTCCATCATCTCAAGGTGGACTACAAGGATGGGCAGAAGTGGACCTTGTCTCCCTTTGATTTTGAAGAGTTGAAAAGTCTTTACCATAGCTGGGGCAAGGAAATGAGTGACAAAAACGGCTGGAGCGCTCTTTTCTGGAACAATCACGACCAACCACGAGCCTTAAATCGTTTTGTCGATATTCAACATTTCCGCAAGGAAGGGGCGACTATGCTGGCTGCCAGCATTCACCTGTCACGTGGGACACCTTATATCTACATGGGTGAGGAAATTGGCATGGTTGACCCAGGCTATGATTCCATGACTGACTATGTGGATGTCGAGTCTATCAATGCTTATCAGACGCTCTTAAAAGAAGGGAAAAGTGAGCAAGAAGCCTTCCAGATTATTCAGGCTAAGTCACGAGATAATTCACGCATTCCCATGCAGTGGGATGCTTCAGAAAATGCAGGATTTTCAACAGGCACTCCATGGTTGAAAACTGGTAAATCCTATAAAGATATCAACGTAGAAAATGACATCCAAGGCCCAATTTTCACCTTCTACCAAAACTTGATTCGACTTCGTAAAGAAATGCCAATCATTTCAGAAGGAAGCTACAAACCAGCCTTTGAAGACAGTAAGCAAGTCTACGCTTTTGAACGTCAGTATGAGGATGAAAAGTTACTGGTCCTCAATAACTTTTATGCTACAGAAGTGGAAATCGACTTGCCAGTGGTCTACCAAAATGGACAGATTCTGATTTCAAACTATGAAGATGTAGAAGTATCAGAAAAAATCCTTCTGAAACCGTATCATAGCCTAGCACTATATTTAAAAAGTAAATAAACGATTTTAGAGTAAGGTTCAGAAAAAACAAGCTTCTAGATGAAGTTTGTTTTTTATTTTGCAGAAGTATATATTAAATATTTATAACAGGATAGAGCTAACTGACTCAAATAAAGAAAAATGATTGTCAACTAAAAAAGTAAATAATTAAATAATATACCGTTTTTTAAAACTCGTCTTTAAAATGTAAAAAAAAGTAAAAAGATTGTCAAGAAGAACCATTTATAAAAATGTCCTCCTTGAAAGATTCCCGTTTTTATGAGGATTTTTAGAAAAAAATAAATGACAATTTAATGACAATTTCTTTGATTTTCAAATAAATACGCTATATTTAATACTTGACGTCTTTCTTGATAAAGGTAAACATGATAAAATAATTTAGTCATTTTTCCTAATGATAAAAATTAAAGGAGAATATTTTATGTTTAAAAAAATGCTCAGTGCATTTTCAATAAGTGCAGTTGCTCTTTCGATTTTCTTTACGAAAGGTGTTAAAGCGGATCAAGTGCGTGAAAACTCAACGCCTTCAGGAGAGAACACGAGTTCTCAAAGAGAAGAAAAACAATCACCTGTTTCTAACGTTACACAAGGTGAAGTAGATGCAGCAAAAGCAGACTTTGATCGTGTAAATCGAGTAGTGTCGGAAGCTCAAAGGAATGTAGAGGAGGCTAGACAATCCACAGCTACAGCCAAAGATGAACTGAAGATAGCTCAGCAGAGTGTTGATGTAGCAAAAGAGGCTGTAGAATCTGCGCCTACTGCATTAAAAGAAGCGCAATCAGACCTAGCGACCAAGTTGGATGAAGAAAAAAAAGCAGAAGCCAATCTGGCAAGTAGCAAGACTGAGCTTGAAGAAGCACAGTCGCAAGTGGATCATCAAGCTCAATCCTTAGCCACTGCAAAAGAGAAGGAAAAAGGGGAAGCTGAAAAAGCAACCCAAGCTCAACAAGATGTTGATGTTGCACAGTCAACATTGACAGAGTCAACATCTGACGCGGATACAAACCTTGAACAAGCAAAAACGAAAGTCGCTGCCAGTCAAACCGCGGTTGATAAAGCTCAACAAGGTGTAGAAAAGGCCAATCAATCAGATGAAGAACGTCAGAAGAAATTAGCTGAAGCAACTGCTAATAAGAGTAAGGCTGATGATGCAGTATTAACAAGTAAGCAAGCATTTGATGATGCTAGTGCAAAAGCAGAAAAGACACAGTCAGCACTTGAAACAGCAAAAGCTACATTGAGTGCAGCTAAGAATACAGGTGCTCCAGTTACATCTAATACTAAGAATACGTTCTATATGACTCCAGAATATATTGCTGCTTTAAAACAGTTGGCAGATCCAAATACTCCGCAGTCACAGATTAGTCAGATTGAAGCTACCTTGACAGCTGTAAATGATAAGGCTAAATCTTTTAACAATTATGTAGCAGACCCAAATGATAGTAAAACGCTGATAGATACAAATAATATTCCTTATGATGTCCGTTTGGAAATATCTCAGTTTACAGCAGAATTGATTAACCAAATTCGTTCGCAAATGGGGACGGGCGAGGTAGTTGTTACTCCTTCAGCACTTGAATTTGCGGATAAAGTAGCTCGTGAATATAAAAATGATAATTGGTCTTGGGATTTGATGAATCGTTACCATCATGACGCATGGGGTATTAACCGAGTTGCGCGTGAGTATGGACTGGTTACAACTAGTTCTGAACAAGAACAAGAAGGGATTCAATATTACGAAAATGCATATATCTGGAAGGCAAACACTTCTCAAATGAGTGTTGCAGATATGAAACGTGATATTTATTTTTCATTAGTTGAATTCATGTATAATGGCTATGAGTGGGTGCATGCTAAATCTATTTCTGGTTTGAATACAGGAGGTCAAAAGAATTATCTAGGCGTTGATTTCTCAATGGAGAACGATATTACAGTATCTCATTTCACGATGGTTTCGGAAGATCAGGTGAAATATGCTAGTAAAAACAATTTTGACGCGACGCCAATTGGTGGAAAATCTGGGGAAGCAAATCAAGAAAAGCTTGAACAAGCTCAGACAGCCTTTGATGTAGCTCAGGCTGCAAATAATCAAGCTCAAGCTGATAAGGAAAATGCAAAAACAGTTTTTGAACAAGCTCAGTTAGTAGCCACTCAAGCTCAAACAGCCTTTGATGAAGCAGCGCAAACACCTCTTGGGCTTGAACAAGCTAAACAAGCTTTAGAAGAAGCTAAAAATCAGTTAGAAACTGATAAAGAGGCCTTGAGGTTAGCACAAACAACTGCTAATAACGTTGAAAGGGAAAAGGATGATAAAGTGAAGGCTTTATCAAAAGCTAGGGATGCCCTTTCTATTGCACAAAAGAACTTGACTGCTGCACAAGCAGATGTTTCCAAAGAAGAAGCTTTGCTTAAAGATGCTACTAGTACGCTTGCTGATGCTATTGAAAAAAGGGATACTGCTCAGGAACAACTCGTCAAAGCTCAAACAGCAGTGATGGAAGCAAAGAGTAAAGTGTCGAATTTGGTTCAAGCTGAAGAACAACTTTCCAAAGCTGAAGAGGTGCTAGAAGCAGCTGAACAAAAGGTGAAAGCCAAGGAAGCAGCGCAACTTGCGGCAATTGAGCAGTTGAGCAACTTGCAAACGGCACAAGCTGCTACTCAAGTGAACTACAACCGTTTAGTGACTAAACTGAAAATGCAAGAAAAGCAGCAGGCGGATGATTACTATAGAGAAATTCTAGATCAGACGGATAGGAATCTTGCTAAACAGGATCAACGACTTCAGACAAATTCCGAGCCACCTACTCCAAAAAGTTCTCAAATTCTTTTAGACACTCCAAAACAAGTGCAAGATATTAAACAGATATCAACAGAGAAGAGCACGAAGGAGTTATCAATGATTTCTAATGCAGGTCATCTTCCTAGCACAGGTTCAAGAATTTCCTTATGGATTCAGCTGAGCGGAATCGTTCTGATTTACACTAGTTTCAGATTGTTAATCTGGGAAAAGAAAGATAGACAGTAAAGAGACGGTATCTCCTATAACTGTTTCGGATGATAGACAAACACAGCTTTGTGTTTGTCTATTTTTATAAGATGATAGCATTAGCAAATCGCGTAAAATAGAAGCTTTCTTCAAAACACAGGGTGGAAAAATAACTAATATCAACAGGGAATCTAAACTAGTCAGGAAAGTCACTTTGTGGTATAATATAGAAGACTCAAAAAGAAACAGGAGAAAAAGAATGGATTTACTTTTAGCAATTGTCTTGATTGTGCTAGCTTTTCTAGGGGGAGCTCTTGGAGGCATTTACTTGGCTCGTAAGCAAATCGAAAAAAAATATGCTGACAACCCCCGTTTGAACGCTGACGCAGTTCGTGCTCTCTTGAGTGCAAATGGTCAAAAACCAAGCGAAGCCAAGGTACAACAAGTTTACCACCAAATCATCCGCCAACAAAAAGCAGCCCTTGCTAAGAACAAAAAGAAATAAATAGGAAAAGTCTGGGATGAAAGTTCCAGACTTCTCACTATGTTCAATAGTTCTCAAGTATAAGACTTTTTCCTTGCATTCTATTGATATTTGATTATGATTAAGAGAGAGGCAGTTGCCATTCTATCAAGCTGTCGGTTAGTTCCTTCAGGACAAGGAATCATAATGAACTATCAATCAGAAAATAGACTAGAAAGAAGACTGTATGGATAATCGACCAATTGGTTTTTTGGATTCAGGTGTCGGGGGCTTGACGGTTGTTCGTGAGCTCATGCGCCAGCTTCCCCATGAAGAAATCGTCTATATTGGAGATTCGGCACGGGCGCCCTATGGTCCCCGTCCTGCTGAGCAAATTCGTGAATATACTTGGCAGTTGGTCAACTTTCTCTTGACCAAGGATGTCAAAATGATTGTCATTGCTTGTAACACTGCGACTGCGGTCGTCTGGGAAGAAATCAAGGCCCAACTAGACATTCCCGTTCTAGGTGTGATTTTGCCAGGAGCTTCGGCAGCTATTAAGTCCAGTCAAGGCGGGAAAATCGGGGTGATTGGAACTCCCATGACGGTCCAATCAGACATCTATCGTCAGAAAATCCATGATCTGGATCCGGATTTACAGGTGGAGAGTTTGGCCTGTCCCAAGTTTGCCCCCTTGGTGGAGTCTGGTGCCCTGTCGACCAGTGTCACCAAGAAAGTGGTCTATGAAACCCTGCGTCCCTTGGTTGGAAAGGTGGATAGCCTGATTTTGGGTTGTACCCATTACCCACTCCTTCGCCCTATCATCCAAAATGTCATGGGACCAAAGGTTCAGCTCATCGATAGTGGGGCAGAGTGTGTACGGGATATCTCGGTTTTGCTTAACTATTTTGAAATCAATCGTAGCCGAGATGCAGGACCTCTTCAGCACCGTTTTTACACAACAGCCAGCAGCCAAAGTTTTGCTCAAATTGGAGCAGAATGGCTGGAAAAAGAGATTCATGTGGAGCATGTAACTTTATGACAAACAAAATTTATGAATACAAGGATGACCAGGACTGGTATGTCGGTGTCTGGGATGTCTATGGAGGCATCTATAGCCTTATCAAAGATCCTATCGAGCTTGATTTTATGGATTTGGCGCGGATTTTTCGTGATGAGGAAAATGGCTTTCCAATTACGATAACGGTGATGCGCTGGTCTTCTAACTACCGTCTGCTCTCCTTTATCGTTGAGATTTTAAATGCGGAAGCAGGACGTAACTTGGAAGTCATCCAACGTCAGGGAGCCCTACTCTTGGTTGAAAATGGGCAACTCCTGCATGTAGAATTGCCTAAAGAAGGGGTCAATGTTCATGCCTTCTTTGAAACTAGTAAAGTTAGAGAAACCTTGTTGATTGCGACTCGTAACGAGGGCAAGACCAAGGAATTCCGAGCTATCTTTGACAAGCTAGGCTATGATGTGGAAAATCTTAATGACTATCCTGACCTGCCTGAAGTAGCAGAAACAGGCATGACTTTTGAAGAAAATGCTCGACTTAAGGCAGAAACCATTTCCCAATTAACAGGTAAGATAGTTCTAGCAGATGACTCAGGTCTCAAAGTCGATGTCCTAGGTGGCTTGCCAGGTGTCTGGTCAGCCCGTTTTGCAGGAGTGGGAGCGACTGATCGTGAAAATAATGCCAAGCTCTTGCACGAATTGGCCATGGTCTTTGACCTTAAGGACCGTTCGGCTCAATTCCACACGACCCTGGTTGTAGCTAGTCCAAACAAGGAAAGCTTGGTTGTCGAAGCTGACTGGCCGGGTTACATTAACTTTGAACCCAAGGGTGAAAATGGCTTTGGTTATGATCCCCTCTTCCTTGTGGGAGAGACAGGCAAGTCAGCGGCTGAATTAACCCTTGAAGAAAAAAATAGCCAATCTCACCGCGCCTTAGCCGTTAAGAAACTTTTGGAGGTATTTCCAGCATGGCAAAGCAAACCATCATTGTAATGAGTGATTCCCATGGCGATAGCTTGATTGTGGAAGAAATTCGTGACCGCTATCTGGGGAAAGTCGATGCCATTTTTCACGATGGTGACTCTGAACTCCGTCCCGATTCTCCGCTCTGGGAGGGTATCCATGTCGTCAAAGGCAACATGGACTTTTATGCTGGCTACCCAGAACGTTTGGTAACCCAACTTGGTCCGACCAAGATCATCCAGACTCATGGACACTTATTTGATATCAATTTCAACTTTCAAAAGTTGGACTACTGGGCTCAGGAAGAAGATGCCGACATCTGTCTCTATGGTCACTTGCATGTGCCAAATGCTTGGATGGAAGGAAAGACACTCTTTCTCAATCCAGGCTCCATTAGCCAACCACGAGGGACTATCAGAGAATGTCTCTATGCGCGTGTGGAGATTGATGACAGCTATTTCAAAGTAGACTTTTTGACACGTGACCATGAGGTTTATCCAGGCTTGTCCAAGGAGTTTGCTCGATGATTGCCAAGGAATTTGAAGCATTTTTATTGGAGCAGGAAGAGACTTTTCTTACCCCTGCTGAGAATCTAGCAGCTTTGATTGATACCCACAATGCTGACCATGCGATTTTAGTGCTGAGCCAAATCACCTATACCCGTATCCCTGTTGTGACCTTTGACAAACGCTTTGTCGGAACCATTGGTCTGAGAGACATTTTGGCTTATCAAATGGAGCAAGGTTTGACAGATGAGCAGATGGCAACGACAGATATCGTCAATATGACCAAGACGGATGTAGCGGTAGTAGCTCCAGACTATAACATCACTGAAGTCCTCCATAAACTGGTGGATGAACCCTTCTTGCCAGTAGTAGATGATGAAGGGATTTTTCAAGGAATCATCACGCGAAAGTCTATCCTCAAGGCCGTCAATGCTCTCTTGCATGACTTTAGTAAGGAATATGAGATTCGATGCAAATGAGAGATAGGATTTCAGACTTTTTAGAGGGAAAGCAGGGTTTGTCTGCCAATTCCAAGCAGTCCTATAAGTATGATCTGGAGCAATTTTTAGACATTGTAGGTGAGCGAATCTCTGAGACTAGTCTCAAGATTTACCAAGCCCAACTAGCCAACCTAAAAATCAGCGCCCAGAAGCGAAAACTTTCGGCCTGTAACCAATTTCTCTACTTTCTCTATCGAAAAGGAGAAGTGGACAGTTTTTACCGTCTGGAATTAACCAAACAAGCTGAAAAGAAGACCGAAAAGCCAGAACTGTTAGACCTAGAGTCTTTTTGGCAGGAAAGTGACTATCCAGAGGGACGCTTGCTAGCGCTCTTAATCCTAGAAATGGGACTCTTGCCAAGCGAGATTTTATCCCTTAAGGTTGCAGATATCAATCTGGATTTTCAGGTGTTGCGAATTAACAAGGTTTCCCAACAGAGGATTGTTAGCATTCCCACTACCTTGATTCCAGAGCTAGAACCCTTGATGGGGCAGACCTATCTCTTTGAAAGGGCAGGGAAAGCCTATTCTCGTCAGTGGGCCTTTCGTCAGCTGGAGTCCTTTGTCAAGGAGAAAGGTTTCCCAACCTTATCAGCCCAAGCCTTGCGGGAACAGTTCATTCTAAGACAAATAGAAAACAAGGTCGATTTGTACGAAATTGCAAAAAAACTAGGATTAAAAACAGTCTTGACCTTAGAAAAATATAGATAATGGATATTAAATTAAAAGATTTTGAAGGGCCGCTGGACTTGCTTTTGCACCTGGTTTCTAAGTACCAGATGGATATCTACGATGTGCCCATTACAGAAGTCATCGAACAGTATCTAGCCTATGTCTCAACTTTGCAGGCCATGCGTCTGGAAGTAACGGGCGAGTATATGGTCATGGCTAGTCAGCTCATGCTGATCAAGAGTCGCAAGCTTCTTCCAAAGGTAGCAGAAGTGACAGACTTGGAGGATGACCTAGAGCAGGATCTTCTCTCTCAAATCGAAGAATACCGCAAGTTCAAGCTCTTGGGTGAGCACTTGGAGGCTAGGCACCAAGATCGAGCCCAGTACTATTCCAAAGCGCCAACAGAGTTGATTTACGAGGATGCGGAGCTTGTGCATGACAAGACGACCATTGACCTCTTTTTGGCTTTTTCAAATATCCTAGTCAAGAAAAAAGAGGAATTCGCACAGAATCACACGACTATCTTGCGGGATGAGTATAAGATTGAGGACATGATGGTCATCGTAAAAGAGTCCTTGACTGGACGAGACCAGTTGCGTTTGCAGGATTTGTTCAAGGAAGCTCAGAATGTTCAAGAGGTTATTACCCTCTTTTTGGCGACCCTAGAGTTAATCAAAACCCAGGAACTGATCCTCGTGCAAGAGGAGAGTTTCGGAGATATCTATCTCATGGAAAAGAAGGAAGAAAGTCAAGAGGCACAAAGCTAGACTTGATAGAGAGGAAAGATGAGTACTTTAGCAGAAATAGAAGCGCTCTTGTTTGTAGCAGGTGAAGATGGGATTCGAGTCCGTCAGTTGGCTGAACTCCTATCGCTTCCTCCGACAGGCATCCAGCAGAGTTTAGAAAAATTAGTCCAGAAGTATGAAAAGGACACTGATTCCAGTTTGGCTCTGATTGAGACAGGGACGGCTTACAGATTGGTGACCAAGCCTCAGTTTTCAGAGGTTTTGAAGGAATACTCTAAGGCACCTATCAACCAGAGCTTGTCTCGAGCTGCCCTTGAGACCTTGTCCATCATTGCCTACAAGCAGCCGATTACCCGAATTGAGATTGATGCTATTCGTGGGGTCAATTCGAGTGGGGCTTTGGCAAAGTTGCAGGCTTTTGACTTGATACGAGAAGATGGGAAAAAAGAAGTGTTGGGCCGCCCCAACCTCTATGTAACAACGGATTATTTCCTAGATTACATGGGAATTAACCATTTGGAAGAACTGCCAGTGATTGATGAGCTTGAGATTCAAGCCCAAGAAAGCCAATTATTTGGTGAAAGGATAGAAGAAGATGAGAATCAATAAATATATTGCCCACGCAGGTGTGGCCAGTAGGAGAAAAGCAGAAGAGCTGGTCAAGCAAGGATTGGTAACGGTCAACGGACAGGTAGTGCGTGAACTCGCAACCACCATCAAGTCTGGTGACAAGGTCGAAGTGGAAGGTCAGCCCATCTACAACGAAGAAAAGGTTTACTATCTGCTTAATAAACCACGTGGAGTGATTTCCAGTGTGACAGATGACAAGGGCCGCAAGACTGTTGTGGATCTCTTGCCTAATGTTAAAGAACGCATTTACCCTGTGGGACGTTTGGACTGGGATACATCAGGTGTCTTGATTTTGACCAATGATGGGGACTTTACGGATGAAATGATTCACCCCCGTAATGAGATTGACAAGGTCTATGTCGCGCGTGTTAAAGGTGTGGCCAACAAAGAAAATCTCCGCCCCTTGACCCGTGGTCTTGAGATTGATGGTAAGAAAACCAAGCCAGCTGTCTATGAGATTCTCAAAGTGGATCCAGTCAAAAACCGCTCTGTGGTACAGTTGACTATCCATGAAGGGCGTAACCATCAGGTTAAAAAGATGTTTGAAGCCGTCGGTCTTCAAGTGGATAAGTTGTCTCGAACACGTTTTGGACATCTAGACTTAACTGGTCTCCGTCCAGGAGAAGCCCGTCGTCTTAATAAAAAAGAAATCAGCCAACTACACACCATGGCTGTAACCAAGAAATAATGAAACGAATCTTAATAGCGCCAGTACGCTTTTACCAACGTTTTATCTCACCGGCCTTTCCACCCTCTTGTCGCTTTGAGCCGACTTGTTCCAACTACATGATTCAGGCTATTGAAAAACATGGCTTCAAGGGTGTTCTGATGGGCTTGGCTCGGATTTTGCGTTGTCATCCTTGGTCGAAAATAGGAAAAGATCCTGTCCCAGACCACTTTTCTCTCAGACGAAATCAAGAAAAAAAATAACCCAACATCACCTGATGTTGGGTTTTCTTGTTTATTTCAAAGCTTTTTGTGCGTCTTCAATCATGAGTTTGGTTGATTCAAGACCGCCTCCGCTTAGATACCAGAGGTCTGGTGTTAGTTGGATAATTTTTCCATTTTTAGCAGCAGGAGTTTCAGCGATGAGGGCATTTTCTAGGACGCCATCGTTGCTAGAGTTGTCCCCGCCGATGGCAAGGGTACGGTTGATGACAAAGAGGATGTCAGGATTAATTTCTTTGACACTTTCAAAGCTGACTTCCTGTCCGTGGCGAGAGTCTTCAAATTGAGTATCAGTTGGTTTGAATTTCAAGGTTTGATACAAGAAAGAGAAACGAGATTGGGCACCAAAGGCAGCCATTTTTCCTTCATTGAGGAGGATAGCAAGGGCTTTTTTATCAGAACTTTCGTTTTTAGTAGCGACTTCCTGAATGCTCTTGTCTAGGTTGGCTAATTCTTCCTTTGCTTTCTGTGTACCAGTTTCACCAAAGGCGCTTGCTAGGGATTCGATGTTGGCCTTGGTAGAAGTCCAGTAGTCGTCCTTGCTTGCTTGGAAGAGGACTGTTGGAGCGATTTCTTTGAACTTGTCTACGAATTTTTGGGTACGTGGTGAAGCGATAATTAGGTCTGGTTCAAGAGCAGCGATGGCTTCTAGGTCTGGCTCAACCATGGAACCCACATTGTTGACATTTCCTGCAAGATCTTTTAGGTAAGTCGGAACAGTTTTTGTAGGCATTCCGACGATATTCTTTTCAAAACCTAAAGCGCGAATAGTATCCGCAGCACCGAGGTCAAAAGTCACAATCTTTTCAGGAACCTTTGAAAGTTTGACCTCATCTAGTGAACTTTTAATAGTTATCTCTGTTGGAGCAGAGCTACTTGTCTCTGTCTGGCTAGTGCTTGAGTTTGTATTTGTACTACATGCACCAAGTAAGAGCAAGAAGCTGGCAGCTAGGGCAGTGAGATAAAGTTTAAGGGATGTTTTCATGATTTCTCCTTTTTAAAATGTGATAACGATGTAGGGGGGCTCTTAGATAGGCTTGTTAGCTAAGAGACAGAGGCTTTTCTAACATGAGTTCAGAATAGCTAGCTATAGATACAGATCTTTTTGCCATTGATATCAGCCAGCGTGATGGGAATCTCATAAAGTTGACTGAGCAGTTCGGCTTGCATGATTTGAGCAGTCGTTCCCTTGCAAAAGACTTGACCGTCCTTGAAGGCAACAATTTCATCCGCATATTGGCTAGCCATGTTGATATCGTGGAGGACGATGATAATGGTTTTGCCAAGTTCCTCCACCAGTCGCCGAAGGATCTGCATCATGCTGACACTTTGCTTGATATCGAGATTATTGAGCGGTTCGTCTAGCAAGATAAAGTCTGTATCCTGAGCTAGTACCATGGCGATAAAGACACGTTGGAGCTGTCCACCAGACAGACTATCGATGTAGCGGTCTTTTAAGTTGGTCAGTTCCAGATAGTCCAGAGTTTCTCGGATTTTTTCCCTGTCTTCTGCTCTCAGTCGACCACGGCTGTAGGGAAAACGTCCAAAGCTGACAAGCTCTTCTACAGTCAATTTGGCTTGGTAATTGATTTTCTGCTTTAGGATAGTGAGTTCTTTGGCTAGTTCTTGCGAATTCCAACTCTCGATTTCACGACCTTTGATACTGAGAATTCCCTGATCTTTCTTGGTCAGTCTGCTCATAATGGAGAGGAGAGTTGATTTTCCAGCACCGTTTGGACCAATAAAGGCCGTCAGTTTCTGAGGACTGACTTCAAGCGAAATGTCTTGCAAAATATCCTGTTTTTGAATGGATTTGTCAATGTTTTCCAGTTTCACTGACGCGCCCTCCTGTATAGTAAGATAAAGAATAAGAAGCCACCCACACTCTCAATAATCATGCTGATGCGAATTTCCAGCGCAAAGACTCGTTCAATAAGGGCTTGCCCCAGGGTCAAACTGATAAACCCGACCAGAATGGCTACGATAAAGAGCAACTTGTGCCGATAATCTTTGACGATTAGGTAGGTAAGATTGGCCAGCATAAAACCGAAGAAGGCCATAGGCCCTACCAAGGCAGTGGCTGTTGAGGTCAAAAGCACGATACCCCAGAGGAGTTCTCTCTGTTCTTTTTCAACATTGAGTCCCAGTATCTGAGCCGTTTCTCTTTGCAGGTGCAAGACATCCAGAACGACTGCTTTTCGAAAGAAAAAGATTGTCAAGGCGAGGATGATTAGAGAACCGATGGCTAGGATGGAAGTGTTGAGATGTTGAAAGGAAGCAAAGAGACTGTTCTGAAGTTTATCGTATTCATTTGGATCCATCAGGACTTGGAGGAAGGTACTGATATTTCGAAAGAGACTTCCGAGGGCTAGGCAGATTAGCAGAATGAAAACCAAATTTTGCTTCATCAGCGTCTTCAAGTAACCTTGTAAGGCGAGAAAGAAGAGGGATTGAAGCAGAAGCAAGATTAGAAATTCTAAGACAGGCGACTTCCCAAGCTGTAGAAATTTGCTTTCAAATATCAGTAGCAGGGTCTGTAGCAAGACATAGAAGGATTCGATTCCCAAAATACTTGGCGTCAGAAAGCGATTTTCCGTCAGGGTTTGAAAACTAATGGTCGAAATCCCTGTCGCGATAGCTACCAAGAGATAAACGATGATTTTTTGGGAACGTAGCTTCCAGGCAAAGGCAGACAGCTGAGTGATGGGCCAAAAGTAGAGGAGGCAAGCTCCGATGGCCAGAATAATGAGAAGGCAGAAGAGTTTGGTATGTTTGCTTTTAAACTGCATCCTTTTGTCCCCCTCTCCATAGAAGTAGGATAAAGACGAGACTACCAATGATTCCTAGTAGGAGACTGACAGACAGCTCATAGGGCCGAATCAAGACTCGAGAGAGGATGTCACAGGCCAGAACTAGATTAGCACCGACCAGAGCGACCATGAGTTTGGTTTGACTCAAATTATCTCCATAGCGCTTGCGGATAAGATTGGGAACGATGACTCCGAGAAAAGGCAAGGCACCCACGGTAATCATGGTGACACTTGTCGTTAGCGCCACCAGAAAAAGGGCCAGTTTTTCAAGTAGAGAGTAAGAAATCCCCAAACTTTCACTGGTTTCCTTGCCCAGATTCATGATGGTGAAGGTTTGGGATAATTTCCAAACGGCTATCAGGATAATGAGGCCTAAGAAGAGCCACTCATACTGATGGGTCTGAATCATGGAGAAGGAGCCCTGGGTCCAAGCAGTCATACTCTGAACCAGATTGAAACGATAGGCGATAACTTCTGTGACAGAACCGATAATCCCACTATAGATGATCCCGATCAAGGGCAGCATCCACCTTTCCTTTATAGAAAAAATAGTCATAAAGGCCAGGAAGAAGAGGGTAAATAAAATGGATGAGCCAAAAGCAAAGAGCATCTTTTGGGTCAGACTCGCAGACGGAAAGACAAAGAGGCTTAACACCATTCCCAGTTTAGCGGCTTCTGTGGTTCCGACTGTACTTGGAGCAGCGAATTGATTTTGAGTAATGGTCTGCATGAGTAGTCCTGCCATGCTCATACTGGAGGCTGCAAGGAGAATACTGATGGTTCTTGGAAGACGCGACTCTTGAAAGAGAAGCCAGGTCTGTTGGTCAAAAGCAAAGAATTTTTCCCAAGAAAAATCACTGGTTCCAATGCTAATGGAGAGAAAGACTAGGAGTAGAAGTAAGCCTGTTAAAATATGAGAGAGTTTCATACCCCGTCCTTTCGTGTAGATTTGGTATCGAAAGATACCTGCGGATATAAATGTAACATGATTTCTTTAATCTTTCAATAAATTTTCTAACAATTTAATGTAAAAAGAAAGAAAAATTCCTGAAATAATATCTGCCCCTCTCTTTTATTGGAAAACTGAGTAAAAACCAATTTACCTTCCCACTATCCTTCTCCTATAAAAAGTGGTAAAATGGAGGACAGAAAGAAGGAACTGATATGACAACATTATTTTCAAAAATCAAAGAAGTAACAGAGCTTGCTGCGATCTCAGGTCACGAAGCGCCTGTCCGTGCTTATCTTCGTGAAAAGTTGACACCGCATGTGGATGAAGTAGTGACAGATGGCTTAGGTGGTATTTTCGGTATCAAGCATTCAGAAGCTACGGATGCCCCGCGTGTTTTGGTCGCATCTCACATGGACGAAGTTGGTTTTATGGTCAGTGAGATTAAGCCAGACGGAACTTTCCGTGTGGTTGAAATCGGTGGCTGGAATCCTATGGTGGTCAGCAGCCAACGCTTCAAACTCTTTACTCGTGACGGTCGTGAAATTCCAGTGATCTCAGGTTCTGTCCCTCCACATTTGACACGTGGAACAGGTGGGCCAACCATGCCAGCAATCTCTGATATCATTTTTGATGGTGGTTTTGCAGACAAGGCTGAGGCAGAAAGCTTTGGTATCCGTCCTGGTGACACCATTGTCCCTGATAGTTCCGCTATCTTGACAGCCAATGAAAAAAATATCATCTCAAAAGCTTGGGATAATCGCTACGGTGTCCTCATGGTAAGTGAGCTAGCAGAAGCCTTGTCAGGTCAAAGACTGGGAAATGAACTCTATCTTGGCTCTAACGTCCAAGAAGAGGTTGGCCTTCGTGGCGCTCATACTTCTACAACTAAGTTTGATCCAGAAGTCTTCCTGGCAGTTGACTGCTCACCAGCAGGTGATGTCTACGGTGGCCAAGGTAAGATTGGGGATGGAACCTTGATTCGTTTCTATGATCCAGGTCACTTGCTCCTCCCAGGTATGAAGGATTTCCTTTTGACAACGGCTGAAGAAGCGGGTATCAAGTATCAATACTATTGTGGAAAAGGCGGAACGGACGCTGGAGCAGCTCATCTGAAAAATGGTGGTGTCCCATCTACAACTATCGGTGTCTGTGCTCGTTATATCCACTCTCACCAAACTCTCTACGCGATGGATGACTTCTTAGAAGCCCAAGCCTTCTTGCAAGCCTTGGTGAAAAAAATGGATCGTTCAACGGTTGATTTGATTAAACATTATTAAACATAAGGGAGGTGGTCAGGATGGCCGAACCAAACCTAGAAAGCCTTATAAGAGATCTCTACAACCATGCTCGTCAGGGTTTGAGTGAAGATTTAGTTGCTGCTCTCCTAGAGACTGCTAAGAAGCTGCCTACTACAAATGAGCAATTACTAGCAGTCCGACTTTCAGGACTGGTCACCCGTGAATTGCTCACCAATCCCAAACACCCAGCACCTGAGTTGCTCAACTTGGCGCGCTTTATCAAAAGAGAAGAAGCCAAATACAGGGGCACTGCAGTTTCTGCTATCATGTTTGGAGAACTCTTTAAAATGCTTTGATTCCATTGTGAATCAAAGCATTTTTTATATGTCAGAAAAAACATTTTTGATGAGGAAACGAAAAAGCCATCCCATTCAGGATAGCTTCTTGGCACTTATACTCAATGAAAATCAAAGAGCAAACTAGGAAACTAACCGCAGATTGCTCAAAACACGGTTTTGAGGTTGTGGATAGAACTGACGAAGTCAGTAACATATATACGGCAAGGCGACGTTGACGTGGTTTGAAGAGATTTTCGAAGAGTATTAGATTTGTTCAGCGATGACCTTTTCAGCTAGGTTCATAGCATGGTCAGATACACGAGTGTAGTGGGAAATGATGTCGATAAAGTTGACTCCAGCTTGTGTAGAACACTCACCTTTGTTAAGGCGTTTGATGTGGGTCTTTCTGAGAACGCGTTCCATATTGTTGATTTCTTTATGGCGTTCAATCAGACTTTGAGCTTTTTCAATATCATTATTTTCCACACTATCAAGGGCATCCTTGATAAATGCAGTTGTTGCTTGATAAATCTCAGCTAATTCCTCTAAAGCAGCATCAGAAAATTGAACATTCTTACGTTGGAGGTAGTCTGTTAGGTTGAGCAAGCCTTCTGCGTGGTCCCCAATCCGTTCCAAATCACGAGATGAATCCAGAATGTTGGTCAAGACTTCACTTTCCTTTTGGCTCAAGGATTCGCTTGAGAGTCTGATGAGGTAACGAGTGAGTTTTTCATCGATGGTATTGATGGCTTCCTCTGTCTTGTGCCCTTTTTCAGCTACCTTTTCATCCAAACCGATGATATAGGTATAAGAAAGGTCAAAAGCTTTGGTTGCATAGTTCCCCAAGTGCAAGAGTTCTTTTTTGGCATTTCCTAGAGCGATGGAAGGAGATTGCTGGATAAGTTGCTCGTCGAGATAGAGGGGCTCGTACTTGACAACCTCGTCTTCACCAGGGATGAGCTTGGTTACAAAGTAGGCCAAGGCTCCGATGAATGGAAATTGTACAATGGTGTTACTTACGTTAAAGGCACCGTGAGAGAAGGCGATTGTCATCTCAGGTGAGAGGTGAAGGAGTGCCTGGAAGTACTCGATCATAGCAGTGAAAGGGCCTAATAAGATTAAGCAAAGAATAGTTCCTAAAACGTTAAAGGTAACGTGGGTTGCCGCAACGCGTTTCGCTGAGACATTGGCTCCAGCTGCCGCAATGATAACGGTTAGAGTTGTCCCGATATTATCCCCGAAGAGAACCGGTAGCGAACCTTTAAGGTCAAGGAAGCCACCTGCATAGAGACCTTGTAGAATCCCGATAGTTGCCGAAGAGGCCTGAATGAGGACGGTAATCACTGCACCGGCTACTACTCCTAAAATAGGATTTTGTCCCAAGGTTACCATATACTCCTTGAATTGTGGTAAATCTTTAAGCGGGCTCATACCGGCACTGATGAGGTTGAGGGCGTAGAAGATTCCCCCGACACCAAACAGGATGCGCCCGATATTGTTTGCTGTTCTGTTTTTTGTAAAGAAGAGGAACATGGTTCCAAGGAAAATCAAGGGTAAAGCATACTCACCAAGCTTGAAACCGATGATAAAGGATGTAACGGTGGTTCCGATGTTGGCTCCCATGATAATTCCGATAGCCTGTCTAAGGGTTAGAAGACTAGCGCTGACTAGCCCAACCGTGATAACTGTAACCCCTGTACTTGACTGAATCAGGGCAGTCACGACGATTCCGACTAGAACGCCTAAAAAGGGATTGCTAGTGTACTTGTCAATGTAAAAACGAAGGCGATCTCCAGCAGCTTGTTGCAAACCGTCTCCCATGGTCTTGATACTGTATAAAAACAGTCCCAGACCTCCTAAAAAGTGAAATAAAATTTCCTGCCAATTAATGGACATTTCTTTTTCCTCCGAAAAATAATAACGGAATTTCTCCTATTCTATTTTAAAGGATAAAAGTAAATCTCACAAGTGTTTAGCTGAAATTTTCATAAGAAACAAGAACTTTCTTTCAAAATGAGAGATAGTTTCCCTTTAAGATAGATGATTTATAGGATTGTGTCCAAATTTTACTGATTTTTATCCTAGTTATAGTTTTTATGTTAAATAGATTGACATCGCTTTCATATAGGATAAAATGAAGATAATCCTGTTCTGGTGGTGTGCACTGAGAACAGTTACTTTTTATCAAAAAGTAAAGCGCTTACTTTATATTTTATTAGGAGGATAAGATGAAAAATCTATTTTTTGAAAAACGTTGCCGTTACAGTATTCGTAAGCTGTCAATCGGAGCTTGTTCCTTGATGATTGGTTCAGCTCTATTTGCGAGTCCAGCTCTTGCCGAACAAGTCGCAGTCCCTGAAACAGCTACAAATACGAGCGCCCAAGCGACAAGTACTAGTGAAACAGCTAATCCAGATACTGCAGCCCTTGAAAAACAATTAGAGGAAACAGAGAACAAAGTAGCTGAGCAACCAATTTCAGAAAACACTCCAACAATAACGGATCTGGTTAATGAAAAAGAAGAAGCGAAGCCAGCTCCAACAGATAAAACTGAAAAACCTGCTCAACCAACTGAAAAAGAAGAAGTCAAACCAGAGGAAGCTCCTCAAGTGGCTGAGAAGAAAGCCGACAAACCGACTCTAGCAGACGTTCCTAAAAATGAAGAAAAGAGTCTCCGACCAAAAGAAATCAAATTTGATACTTGGGAAGATTTGTTAAAATGGGAACCGGGTGCGCGTGAGGATGATCCTATTAACCGTTCATCAGTTGAACTCGCCAAGCGCCACAGAGGGCAGTTGGTCAATGAAAAAGCAAGCAGAAGAGCCAAGGTTCAGGCGCTGGCAAATACCAACTCAAAGGCTAAAGACCACGCTTCTGTTGGTGGAGAAGAATTCAAGGCCTATGCTTTTGACTACTGGCAATACTTGGATTCAATGGTCTTCTGGGAAGGTCTAGTTCCAACTCCAGATGTCATTGATGCCGGTCACCGCAACGGAGTTCCCGTTTATGGAACACTCTTTTTCAACTGGTCAAACAGTATTGCTGACCAAGAGAAATTTGCCGCTGCCTTGAAACAAGATGAGGATGGCAGCTTCCCTATCGCACGCAAGCTCGTTGATCTTGCTAAGTATTACGGATTTGATGGCTATTTCATTAATCAGGAAACAACGGGGGAATTGGTAGCACCTCTTGGTGAAAAAATGCGCCAATTCATGCTCTATACAAAAGAATATGCAGCCAAAGTCAACCACCCAATCAAGTATGCTTGGTACGATGCCATGACCTACAAATACGGTCGTTACCACGAAGATGGTCTAGGTGATTACAACTACCAGTTCATGCAAAAAGAAGGAGACAAAGTTCCTGCGGACCAATTCTTTGCCAATTTCAACTGGAACAAGGAAAAGAATGACCACTCCGTAGAGATGGCCAAATGGCTAGAACGTAGCCAATATGATGTCTTTGCAGGCTTGGAATTGCAACAAGGTGGTTCTTATAAGACCAAAGTCAAATGGGATGCTCTCTTGGATGAAAAGGGTAAGTTGCGTTTGTCACTTGGACTTTTTGCACCAGATACGATTACCAGTCTAGGAAAAACAGGCGAAGACTACCACAAGAACGAAGACATCTTCTTTACAGGTTACCAAGGAGATCCAACGGCTCAAAAACCAGCTGACAAAGAGTGGTATGGAATTGCCAATTTAGTTGCTGACCGTACACCAGCAGTAGGACGTACCTTCACCACCTCTTTTAATACAGGTCATGGTAGAAAATGGTTTGTTGACGGTAAAGTTTCTAAGGATTCTGAGTGGAACTACCGTTCTGTTTCAGGTGTTTTACCAACATGGCGCTGGTGGCAGACTTCGACAGGTGAAAAACTTCGTGCAGAATATGACTTTACAGATGCCTACAATGGCGGAAATTCTCTTAAATTCTCAGGTGATGTAGCTGGTAAGACGGACCAGGATGTGAATTTGTATTCTACCAAACTAGAAGTAACAGAGAAAACCAAACTTCGTGTTGCCCACAAGGGAGGAAAAGGCTCTAAAGTTTATATGGCCTTCTCTACGACTCCAGACTACAAATTTGAGGATGCAGCTGCATGGAAAGAACTGACTCTCTCTGATGACTGGAAGAATGAAGAATTTGACCTTAGCTCACTAGCAGGTAAAACCATCTATGCAGTCAAACTTTTCTTCGAGCATGAAGGGGCTGTAAAAGATTATCAGTTCAACCTAGGACAATTAACAATTTCGGACAATCACCAAGCACCACAAGCCCCAACAGGACTCTCTGTTGTGAAACAATCTCTCAAGAATGCCCAAGAAGCTGAAGCAGTGGTCCAATTTGCTGGTAACCAAGATGCAGATTTCTATGAAGTCTACGAAAAAGATGGAGATAACTGGCGTTTGTTGACAGGATCATCTGCTTCAACCATCTACTTGCCAAAAGTTAGCCGCTCTGCTAATGCGACTGGTAGGACTCAGGAATTAAAAGTCGTTGCAGTTGGTAAAAATGGCCTCCGTTCCGAAGCGGCGATGGCATCCTTTAACTGGGGGATGACAGTTCAGGATACGACTCTCCCAAGACCTTTGGCTGAAAATATTGTTCCAGGTGCAAAGGTTATCGGTAGTACTTTCCCAAATACTGAAGGTGGAGAAGGCATTGAAGGTATGTTGAACGGTACCATTACTAGCCTGTCAGACAAGTGGTCTTCAGCTCAGTTGAGCGGTAGTGTGGATATTCGCTTGACCAAGCCACGTACCGTTGTTAGATGGGTCATGGATCATGCGGGAGCTGGTGGTGAGTCTGTCAACGACGGTTTGATGAACACCAAAGACTTTGACCTTTATTATAAAGATGCAGATGGTGAATGGAAACTAGCTAAGGAAGTCCGTGGCAACAAAGCGCACGTTACGGATATCACTCTTGACAAACCAATCACTGCTCAAGACTGGCGCCTAAAAGTTATCACTTCAGATAACGGGACACCTTGGAAGGCCATTCGTATCTACAACTGGAAGATGTATGAAACCTTGGACACAGAAAGTCAAAATATTCCAATGGCTAAGGTAGCTGCCCGTTCACTTGGAAACCATCAAGTTCAACTAGGCTTCTCTGATGTTCCAGCGGGTGCAACCATCACCGTTTACGACAAGGCAGATTCACAAACACCGATTGCAACCTTGAAGTCTGAAACTGGAGGCGACTTGGCAACAGCACCATTGGGCTTTGACAAGCAACCAACTCTCCTCTACTATCGTACCCAACTACCTGGCAAAGAAATCAGTAACACCTTGGCAGTAGCGATTCCACAGGATGAGAGGAAAATTGCTGCAGTTAGTCTTGAAAAAGGGCCTAAGAAGACAGTTTATAAAGAGGGAGAAAAACTGGACCTTAGAGGCGGCACTCTCCGTGTTCAATACGAAGGGGGACAAGCCGACGAGCTGATCAACCTTACTCATTCAGGTGTGATAGTATCTGGCTACAACGCTCATCAAAAAGGGGAACAAAAGCTCACAGTCAGCTACCTTGGACTTCCAGTTACTGGTAATTTAAACGTACAAGTGACTGGTCAAGATGAAGGAAAACAAAAAGAAGTAGCAGGTTTGTACATTACTAAGAAACCGAAAACAGACTATCTAGTAGGGGATCAACTGGACCTTGCAGAAGGTCGCTTCGGCGTTCTCTATGATGATGAGACAGAAGAAAGCCATGCCTTCACAGATCAAGGTGTTGAAATTACGGGCTACGATGCTCAAAAGACTGGTCGTCAGACCTTGACTCTTCATTACAAGGGACACACAGCTGAGTTCGATGTCTTGGTTTCTCCAAAAGCAGCTGTCAACGACGAGTACCTCAAACAAGAAATTACTGCTGCCCAAGGCCGTCAGTCAACCCTTGCCTACACCTTCTCAAGCGAGGACAAACAAGCAGCACTAGTAGAGAAGCTCAATGTAGCGAAAGCTGTAGCAGAAAACCATAATACTAGCCAAGAAGAAGTCAATCGGGCTTTGAATGAGTTGAAACAAGCAGGGACAGCCTTGGATGGAAATCAACGTTATCAGACTGCTAGAGAAGAGTTGGAAGGCTTGCTCGAATCCGTCCGTGAAAAAGATCCTAAAGCTGAATTGATTGACCAAGCAGAAACTTTGTTGGCTTCAGAGATGCCAACTCCACAGGCTTTTGCGGACATGAAAGAAAAGCTGAATAAGAAACTAGCTCCTGCAGAAGAAAGCCATCATGTTGGTAGCATGGATCCAAATGAAGTGGCCCCGACGGTTAAGGCCCTCCCTGAACTAGTTATTGAAACTGAAACAATAGCCTATGAACGTCAGGAGCGACCAAACTCCGAATTTCTCAAAGGACAACGCCGTGTTGTGCAAGCTGGAGTTGAAGGTCAAGTTCGTCGTCTAGTAGAAGTAGATGTCCAAGGCAAACGCACCCTTCGTTCAACAGAAGTTCTCAAGGAAGCTCTTCCAGAAATTACAGAAGTAGGTACAAAAGTTCTATCCAGCAACCAACCGGCTGAGGGAGTAAAAGACCTAGTTTTAGAAATTCCGAAACTGGAAGTTGAAGAGGATACAGTTGCCTTCGAACATCAGGAACGACCAAATGCAGCCCTTCTCAAAGGCAAACACCAGCTAGTTCAAGCAGGCGTTGAAGGTCAAGTTCGCCACTTTGTAGAAGTAGATAGCCAAGGCAAACGCACTCTTCGTTCGACTGAGGTAGTCAAGGAATCAATCCCAGAAATTGTTGAAGTTGGAACGAAAGAAGAGCAAGTCTCACAAACAAGGGATCAAGCGCTCTCAGCAACACCAGCAAAAGTTGAAGAAACAAATAGAGAGCTCCCAAATACGGGAGCGACAAGAGATGCTAGTCTAGTAGCGCTAGGACTCCTCGGACTAATGAGTGGCTACGGCTTGCTTGCTGGAAAGAAGAGAGAAGACTAATCAGATTTACGAATCTTGGATTTTCTCATAAAAATAAAAAAACAAGGTTTAACTGTAGATTAGTCAGGCCTTGTTTTTAGTTTTGAAATTGAAGAGTAAATTTGAAGCTAGATTTTTGTTATTCAATTCCTTGGATAAATTTTTGGAAACGATAAGTGTCGAAATAGATATTGGATGCAACTAATTTATCAAATTCATCGAATTTCAGAAATTCTGCGACATCCAGTTCGAGTTCTTTTCCTTGAGGAGAATGTAGATGGTAGCGGTTTAAAGCTGAGACTGTTCGACCATCAACAAGTAATTGCTTCACTTCAAGATGCTGGCTTAAAGCATAGAATTGGCCTGCACCTTGCAAATAAACATCACGTCCTTGTCGAATTTCTATACTATCGCACATGCCATAGTCAAAGTTTTCAGCTACGAAATCTTCCCAGCCTCCCTCATTTACTGCCGTAAAATAGCTTTCTGCAAGTGTTTTTGTATCCATTTGGAACCTCCTGTAAAATAATTGGGCTATGATGAATATCACGAAATATTTTGCCCACTTAAGAGTATACAAAAGGAAATATGACTACAGGTTGTCATATTGCTGAAGATTTTTTTTGAGAGTACTGACCAGTAGATTTTGTAAGTGACTTGGAGATACGACCTTTACTTGATAACCAAAGCTTAATAGTAAATCAAAAAACGAGGGAGTTAAAGCTCTAAATGCCTGAACTTTTATTATTTCGTCCTCGACTCTGATTTCTTCTTCCGTGAAGTGATCGTAGATTTTTGGAAGTGCAAATCTTGTAAAAACTAGTTCAATTTCTTCTCTTTGCCCCTCCACTTTATGTTTTGGGGGATTTAAAAAAAGCTCTAACTTTTCTTGAGATAAACGTGGATAATCGAATGGTTTATCTTTTATCTCCACTAGTTCTAGTTCACGAATTCGAGTTAATTTAAAAATACGAAAATCTAATTTTTCTAAGCAGTAACCGATAACATACCAAGCATTCAGTTTATAGATCAATCTGTATGGAATAACTGTTCGCTGACTTTTCTCTTGTTTTTTCGAATAGTAAGAAAAAGAAATCATCTGTTCAGTTTGTATCGCTTCCTCAATTTCTAGTAAATAATTTGTATTAAGAGTCCAGGAACTGAGATCAAAGTAAAAAGGACTGTTTACTCTTGTAATTTCTTGAGAAGACAGCTTGTGTTCGATACTGTCAAGACTTGAATGACCAACGATTTTACTAACATTCTGGCTCATATTAATAATAAACTGTCTCTCTTCCTCAGTGAAAAAGTTTCTGTCTATCTTATAGTCGCTTGGTATATAGAAACCTCCCTTATCTCCACGTTCCGAATAGATTGGAATCCCCGCTAAACTAAGCGTATCCATGTCTCTGTATACTGTTCGACTAGATATTTCAAACCTCTCTGCAATCTCTTTAGCTGTTATTCTCTTCTTATTTAAAAGAGACAGTAAAATATAGATTAGTCTTTCTAATTTCATTGTAGTAAATCCTCTTTTTTAATTTCAAATAGCACAAACTAAAAGAAACTATTTCAGTTATATTGTACAATAAGAAACCTAGCAATTCAAAAAGAAGGACCGTATAGTTTAGAATATTAAGGATTAAAATGTTGGAAAAAGAATGGTATAGAAGTAATTAGGCAGAGCAATCAAGAAATTTGCCTAAATTTTTCCAACCGAATTATGTGAAGATTGCTATTTTCCGAACTGCAATCCTAGGTTTTTAGGTTAATAAATAGAAGAAAGAACAAGAAAAGTTTAGGGTTTTTCTATCTCTTTTGCTGATTTTGTGATATAATTAACACGTATAAAAAAAGAAGGAGTCATATCTAATGGCAAAATTGACTGTTAAAGACGTTGACTTGAAAGGGAAAAAAGTTCTCGTTCGTGTTGACTTCAACGTACCTGTTAAAGATGGCGTGATTACCAATGACAACCGTATCACTGCAGCTCTTCCAACTATCAAGTACATCCTTGAACAAGGTGGACGTGCAATCCTCTTCTCTCACCTTGGACGTGTAAAAGAAGAAGCAGACAAAGAAGGTAAATCACTTGCTCCTGTAGCTGCTGACTTGGCTGCTAAATTGGGACAAGAAGTTAAATTTATCCCAGGTGTTACACGTGGTGCTGAATTGGAAGCCGCTGTTAACGCTCTTGAAGATGGACAAGTTCTCTTGGTTGAAAACACTCGTTTCGAAGATGTTGACGGCAAGAAAGAATCTAAAAACGATCCTGAACTTGGTAAATACTGGGCATCACTTGGAGATGGTATCTTCGTAAACGATGCATTCGGTACAGCTCACCGTGCACACGCATCTAACGTTGGTATCTCGGCAAACGTTGAAAAAGCAGTTGCTGGTTTCCTTCTTGAAAACGAAATTGCCTATATCCAAGAAGCTGTTGAAGCTCCAGAACGTCCATTCGTGGCTATCCTTGGTGGTTCAAAAGTTTCAGACAAGATCGGTGTTATCGAAAACTTGCTTGAAAAAGCTGATAAAGTTCTTATCGGTGGTGGGATGACTTACACATTCTACAAAGCACAAGGTATCGAAATCGGTAACTCACTTGTAGAAGAAGACAAATTGGATATCGCTAAAGCTCTTCTTGAAAAAGCAAACGGCAAATTGATCTTGCCAGTTGACTCAAAAGAAGCGAACGCATTTGCTGACTACACTGAAGTGAAAGACACTGAAGGTGAAGCAGTAGACCCAGGTTTCCTTGGTTTGGATATCGGTCCTAAATCTATCGCTAAGTTTGATGAAGCTTTGACTGGTGCGAAAACAGTTGTATGGAATGGACCTATGGGTGTATTTGAAAACCCTGACTTCCAAGCTGGTACAATCGGTGTCATGGATGCTATCGTGAAACAACCAGGTGTTAAATCAATCATCGGTGGTGGTGACTCAGCTGCTGCAGCCATCAACCTTGGACGTGCAGACAAGTTCTCATGGATCTCTACAGGTGGTGGAGCATCAATGGAACTCCTTGAAGGTAAAGTTCTTCCAGGATTGGCAGCTTTGACTGAAAAATAAATAGTTTAACTAAAAGAAGATGGTGTGACCATCTTCTTTTTAATTTAATTTATAAATAGGTGAAATTTTTCTATAAATAAAAAGAAAAAAGAGTAAATATTTGCATCCTGCCTTGTAAAGTGCTAGTATAAGAAGTAACGACTAAATTTAGATAAGGAAATGACTTATAATGAAAAATAAAAAAGAAGTCTATGGATTTCGTAAAAGCAAAGTTGCGAAAACTTTGTGTGGTGCTGTTTTAGGAACTGCTTTGATTGCTTTTGTAGACAAAGCAGTATTTGCTGATGAAGTTACAGAGACAACTAGTACAAGTACAGTTGAGGTAGCTACTACAGGGAACCCAGCCACAAATCTACCTGAAGCTCAGGGTGAAATGAGCCAAGTTGCCAAAGAGAGCCAAGCTAAGGCTGGTTCTAAAGACTCAGCTTTGCCAGTAGAAGTATCATCAGCTGATTTGGATAAAGCAGTTGCTGATGCAAAATCTGCAGGAGTTAAGGTAGTTCAAGATGAAACAAAAGACAAAGGAACAGCCACAACTGCTACAGAGAATGCTCAAAAACAAGATGAGATTAAAAGCGACTATGCTAAACAGGCTGAAGAAGTAAAGACAACAACTGAAGCATATAAAAAAGAAGTCGCAGCTCATCAGGCTGAAACAGATAAAATCAATGCTGAAAACAAAGCAGCGGATGACAAGTACCAAAAAGATCTAAAAAGTCATCAAGAAGAAGTTGAAAAAATCAACACTGCTAATGCAACAGCTAAAGCAGAATATGAGGCTAAGCTAGCACAATATCAAAAAGATTTAGCAACTGTCAAAAAAGCAAATGAAGATAGTCAACAGGATTATCAAAATAAACTTTCAGCTTACCAGACAGAATTAGCTCGAGTACAAAAAGCTAATGCTGAAGCTAAAGAGGCTTATGATAAAGCAGTAAAAGAAAATACAGCTAAAAACGAAGCGCTTAAAGCTGAAAATGAAGCGATTAAACAGCGTAATGAAACTGCAAAAGCGAATTATGAAGCAGCGATGAAGCAGTATGAAGCAGACCTTGCAGCTATTAAGAAAGCTAAAGAGGATAATGATGCTGACTACCAAGCAAAATTAGCAGCTTACCAAGCGGAGTTGGCACGTGTTCAAAAGGCAAATGCTGAAGCTAAAGAGGCATATGATAAAGCAGTAAAAGAAAATACTGCAAAAAATACAGCCATTCAAGCTGAAAATGAAGCTATTAAGCGGCGTAACGCCACTGCAAAATCGAATTATGAAGCTGCGATGAAGAAATATGAAGCAGATTTGGCGGCAGTTAAGCAAGCAAATGCTACCAACGAAGCAGACTACCAAGCTAAGCTAGCCGAATACCAGACGGAATTAGCTCGCGTTCAAAAAGCAAATGCTGATGCTAAAGCAGCTTATGAGAAGGCTGTTGAAGAAAACACAGCTAAAAATGCAGCGCTCCAAGCTGAAAACGAAGAAATCAAGCAACGGAATGCCGCGGCTAAAACTGACTATGAAGCAAAATTAGCTAAATATGAAGCTGATCTTGCCAAATATAAGAAAGAGTTGGCTGAGTATCCGGCTAAGTTGCAGGCTTATGAAGATGAGCAGGCCCAAATTAAGGCAGCGCTTGTAGAACTTGAAAAGAATAAAGATCAAGATGGTTACTTATCTAAGCCATCTGCTCAGAGCTTGGTTTATGATTTAGAACCGAATGCCCAACTTGACCTCAAAACAGAAGGAAAACTTCTCACTGCAGCAGCAGTTGATGAAGCCTTTAAGAAAGACACAGACCAATATGGTAAGAAAAATCTTCAGTTAGACAATCTCAATGTCAAGAACTTGGAGAACGGTGCAACTACTTCTTCAGTGGAATTGTATGGTAATATTGGAGACAAATCAGACTGGACGACCAATGTAGGGAATAAAACAGAGGTTAAATGGGGATCGGTTCTTTTAGAACGTGGACAAAGTGCTACAGCAACTTATACCAACCTTCAAAATTCATACTACAACGGTAAAAAGATTTCGAAGATTGTTTACAAATATACTGTAGATCCTTCTTCTCAATTTAAAAATCCTAGTGGAAAAGTTTGGTTGGGAATCTTTAGTGACCCAACTTTGGGAGTCTTTGCTTCTGCTTACACTGGTGATGTTGAAAAAGGGACTTCAATTTTCATTAAAAATGAATTTACCTTCTATGATGAAAATGACCAACCAATTAATTTCGACAATGCCCTTCTTTCAGTTGCATCTCTAAATAGAGAAAATAATTCTATTGAGATGGCCAAGGATTACACTGGTAACTTTATTAAAATTTCCGGTTCATCTGTTGGAGAAAAAGACGGAAAGATTTATGCCACAGAAACTCTTAACTTTAAACAAGGACAGGGTGGAGCTCGCTGGACAATGTATAAAAATAGCCAGCCTAATTCAGGATGGGATTCATCAGATGCTCCAAACTCTTGGTATGGTGCAGGAGCAATTAGCATGTCTGGTTCAACTAACCGTGTTACTGTCGGTGCCATTTCAGCTACTTTAGTAGTTCCTTCTGATCCAGTTATGGCGGTTGATACAGGTAAAAGACCAAATATCTGGTACTCACTCAATGGTAAGATTCGTGCGGTTAACGTTCCGAAAATTACAAAAGAAAAACCAACTCCGCCAGTAGAACCAACTGCACCACAAGCTCCAACTTATGAAGTGGAAAAACCACTGGAACCAGCTCCAGTAGTACCAAACTACGAAAATGAGCCAACTCCACCGGTAAAAACTCCAGATCAACCGGAGCCATCAAAACCAGAAGAGCCAAATTATGAGACAGAGAAACCATTGGAACCAGCTCCAGTAGCACCAAACTACGAAAATGAGCCAACTCCACCGGTAAAAACTCCAGATCAACCGGAGCCATCAAAACCAGAAGAGCCAACATATGAGACAGAGAAACCATTGGAACCAGCTCCAGTAGCACCAAGCTACGAAAATGAGCCAACTCCACCGGTAAAAACTCCAGATCAACCAGAGCCATCAAAACCAGAAGAGCCAAATTATGATCCATTGCCAACTCCGCCGGTAGCACCAACTCCTAAGCAGTTGCCAACACCACCAGCGGTGCCAACAGTTCACTTCCATTACAATCGTCTATTTGCACAACCTCAGATTAATAAAGAAATTAAAAATGAGGATGGAGTAGATATCGATCGTACTCTAGTTGCTAAGCAGTCTGTAGTGAAGTTTGAGTTGAAAACAGAAGCGTTGACAGCTGGTCGTCCAAAAACAACTTCATTTGTATTGGTAGATCCACTTCCAACTGGCTATCAGTTTGATTTGGAAGCAACCAAGGCTGCAAGCAAAGGTTTTGAAACAAGCTATGATAAAGCTAGTCACACTGTAACCTTTAAGGCTACTGAGGAGACCTTGGCTGCTTTCAATGCGGATTTGACAAAATCCTTTGAGACTCTATATCCAACTGTTGTTGGTCGTGTCTTGAATGATGGGGCAACTTATACAAATAACTTTACATTGACAGTCAACGACGCCTACGGTGTTAAGTCAAACATTGTTCGTGTAACGACTCCAGGTAAACCAAATGATCCTGACAATCCAAATAACAACTACATCAAGCCTTTGAAAGTTAACAAGAACAAGCAAGGTGTAAATATTGATGGTAAAGAGGTTCTAGCTGGTTCAACGAACTACTATGAACTTACATGGGATTTGGACCAATACAAGGGAGATAAATCTTCTAAAGAAGCGATTCAAAATGGTTTCTACTATGTGGATGATTATCCAGAAGAAGCCTTAACCCTTCAACCAGAATTGGTTAAGATCCGTGATCTAGAGGGCAACCTTGTATCAGGTATCAGTGTTCAACAATTTGATAGTTTAGAAGCTGCGCCTAAGAAGGTTCAAGATCTGTTGAAGAAAGCCAACATCACTGTTAAAGGTGCTTTCCAACTCTTCTCAGCTGATAATCCAGCCGAATTCTACAAGAACTATGTAGCAGCAGGAAAATCATTGCTCATCACAGATCCGATGACAGTTAAACCTGAATTTGGTCAAACGGGTGGTAAGTATGAAAACAAAGCTTACCAAATTGATTTTGGAAATGGTTATGCTACAGAAGTAGTTGTCAACAATGTACCGAAAATCACACCTAAAAAAGATGTGACAATCAGTATGGATCCAAGCAGTGACAATATTGATGGCCAAACCATTCCGTTGAACCAGTACTTCAATTATCGTTTAATCGGTGGTTTGATTCCACAAAATCATTCTGAGGACTTGAATGACTATAGTTTTGTAGATGATTATGACCAAAAAGGTGATCAATACACTGGAAACTATAAAGTTCTTGCCAAGGTTGATATCCGATTGAAAGACGGTCGTGTTATTAAGGCAGGAACAGACTTAACGGCTGAAACACAGGTTGAACATGATCAAGATAAGGGAATGCTTACAATTCGCTTCAAGGAAGAATTCCTTCAAGAGATTCAGTTGGATTCTCCATTCCAGGCTGAGACTTATATTCAAATGAAACGAATTGCTGTTGGAACCTTTGAAAATACCTATGTAAATACTGTGAACAAAGTTGCTTACGCCTCAAATACAGTTCGTACGACAACGCCAGAACCTAAGAAACCAGAGGAGCCAACGACTCCTACTCCAAATCCAAAAGGTAACCCTACTCTACCTCAAACAGGTACAAATGATTCAAGCTACATGCCATATCTTGGTCTAGCAGCTTTAGTAGTGGTTTTAGGACTTGGTCAGTTGAAACGTAAAGAAGACGAAAGCAAGTAAGCTCTAAAAGTTAAATAGAAAAGAGGAACTTTGTTTCCTCTTTTTCTTGTAGCTTGAATTAAAAACGCTTCCTATTGATTTTGGCTCATAAAATCAACTAATTTATGTTAAAATGGTAGTAGAAAGTTGAGATTATGAGTTATTTTAAAAAATATAAATTTGATAAGTCACAGTTCAAGCTTGGTATGCGAACCTTCAAAACGGGGATTGCCGTATTTATAGTTCTCTTGATTTTTGGTTTTTTTGGCTGGAAGGGGCTTCAAATTGGAGCGTTGACAGCGGTCTTCAGTTTACGAGAGAGCTTTGATAAGAGTGTCCATTTTGGAACTTCGCGTATCTTAGGAAATAGTATTGGCGGTTTTTACGCCCTTGTCTTTTTCCTCTTAAACACTTTATTTCATGGAGCCTTTTGGGTAACCTTACTAGTTGTTCCGATTTGCACCATGTTAACCATTATGACAAACGTTGCCATGAACAACAAGGCAGGAGTTATCGGTGGTGTAGCGGCTATGTTGATTATTACCCTATCAATACCAAGCGGAGAAACATTTTTGTACGTGTTTGCACGTGTATTTGAAACATTTATGGGAGTTTTTGTCGCAATCCTTGTAAATTATGATATTGAGCAACTGAAACTCTTTTGGGAGAAAAAAAGAAAATAATGTTACATTTTATGACATTATTCGTTGACGTATGTCTTTTTTTAGACTATAATAGACAGGAAGAAGGAAATTGTAAATGAAGGAAAGAGAATTTCGCCGAAATATGGCTGTTTTTCCTATCGGCAGTGTTATGAAGTTGACCGATCTCTCGGCTCGTCAGATTCGTTATTATGAAGATCAAGAGTTGATCAAACCTGATCGAAACGAAGGGAACCGTCGCATGTATTCGTTGAATGACATGGATCGTCTGCTTGAAATCAAAGATTATATCTCTGAAGGTCATAATATTGCTGCGATTAAGAAAAAATATGCTGAACGCGAGGCGAAGTCCAAGAAAGCCGTGAGTCAGACGGAAGTGCGTCGTGCACTCCACAATGAACTCCTCCAGCAGGGGCGCTTTGCTTCAGTACGGTCACCCTTTGGTCGCGGTTAGGCAATCGCAAGTAGTCATATATATTAAGGAGAAAACCCATGCCAATCACAGCTGCAGATATTCGTCGTGAAGTCAAGGAAAAAAATGTTACCTTTATCCGTCTCATGTTTTCAGATATTCTGGGAACCATGAAAAACGTCGAAATTCCTGCTACAGATGAACAGTTAGATAAGGTCTTGTCAAACAAAGCCATGTTTGATGGCTCTTCTATTGAAGGTTTTGTACGTATCAATGAGTCAGATATGTACTTGTACCCAGACTTGGATACATGGACAGTCTTCCCTTGGGGAGATGAAAATGGGAGTGTTGCAGGTTTGATCTGTGATGTCTATACAACAGAAGGCGAACCCTTTGCAGGTGACCCACGTGGTAATCTGAAGCGTGCACTTCGTCATATGGAAGAAGTAGGATTCAAATCCTTCAACCTTGGTCCAGAACCAGAATTCTTCCTCTTTAAGCTGGATGAAAATGGCGATCCAACTCTTGAGGTAAATGACAAGGGTGGCTACTTTGATTTGGCGCCTACTGACCTTGCTGACAATACACGTCGTGAAATTGTTAATGTCTTGACCAAAATGGGATTTGAAGTAGAAGCGAGTCACCACGAGGTTGCGGTTGGACAACATGAAATTGACTTCAAGTATGATGAAGTCCTCCGTGCCTGTGACAAGATTCAAATCTTTAAACTCGTTGTTAAAACCATTGCTCGCAAACACGGTCTTTACGCAACCTTTATGGCGAAACCAAAATTTGGTATCGCTGGATCAGGTATGCACTGTAATATGTCCTTGTTTGATGCAGAAGGAAACAATGCCTTCTTTGATCCAAATGATCCAAAAGGAATGCAGTTGTCTGAAACGGCCTACCATTTCCTTGGTGGTTTGATCAAACATGCTTACAACTATACTGCCATCATGAACCCAACGGTTAACTCATACAAACGTTTGGTTCCAGGTTATGAAGCGCCTGTTTACATTGCTTGGGCTGGTCGTAACCGTTCGCCACTTGTGCGCGTACCGGCTTCACGCGGTATGGGAACTCGTCTTGAGTTGCGTTCAGTGGACCCAATGGCAAACCCATACATCGCTATGGCGGTTCTTTTGGAAGTTGGTTTGCATGGTATTGAAAACAAAATCGAAGCACCAGCTCCTATCGAAGAAAATATCTACATCATGACAGCAGAAGAGCGTAAGGAAGCTGGAATCACTGATCTTCCATCAACTCTTCATAACGCCTTGAAAGCTTTGACAGAAGATGAAGTGGTCAAGGCAGCCCTAGGTGAACACATCTACACTAGCTTCCTTGAAGCGAAACGTATCGAGTGGGCCAGCTATGCAACATTTGTTTCACAATGGGAAGTTGATAATTATCTTGATTTGTATTAAGAACATAAAAAAGATTATCTAATTGGATAATCTTTTTTATTATTGCAATTTTTTAAATGCATTTTGATACTATTCTTAGTATATATAATATGGTGAATTGAGCAAAAATGGATCATTAGTTGAATTGATTAAAAAGTAATAATATTCTGAAAAAACTCAGAATAATATTCCCGTAATCCTATCTCGAGAATCTCTCTAATGTATGAAATAGTAGGTTTTTAACATTCTAAAAAAAATTTACAATTTGACAACATATTTCTTGAAATACTAATTAGTAAATGATAAAATATCATTTGACATGAATGAGGTTTAGCTCTCGTTTTTATAGATTGATATATTATTTAATTGAAACTTATTCATGATATTTTACTATTATAAGAAAGGAGATTTTGTGTAAAAAAGACAGATGGTGGTTTCTGTTTTAAGAGATGGAGTCATCATAGCTTTAGCGGTGGGTTTAATTTATTTCACTAGACCCACTAAGGATGGAGATATAGGGGCGTCTTCAATTTTGCAATCAACTTCAAGTGATGAGAACAATTCAACTTTGAGTTTAAAAGGTCAACAACTTCCAGAATTTAAAACGGCCTCTCAAGATGGAAAATTGATTGCTAGTTCAGGACTGTAAGATAAACCTATATTAGTTGTCGAATGGGCTAGTTGGTGTCCTCGTTGTTAGAAACAACTACCCATTGTTCAGCAGATGTATGAAAAGTATGGAGATCAAATTCATTTTGTTCTTCTGAATATGAACGAACCAGGAAAAGAAACAAAGGAAACTGCTGATCAGTATATCAAAGAAAAAGGATATACTTTCCCGTATTATTATGACGAAGATCAGTCCGCAGCCGATCTTTTACAGGTTCAAACCATACCAAGTATGTATCTTGTGACAAAACAGCAACAGGTAAAGAATGTATTAGTAAATCATACTACTGCTGAAATTTTCTCGAAAGAGTTACAAGAACTGCTAAACTAATATACATCTATTTCAGAAAAGAGGAGGAAGAAGAAATCGCAATAGGATTTCAGAGAAAATTATGAGAGATTTCATTAAAAAGGTCTCTGTTCTGTTTATGATTCTGTTTCTCTCTGTGCCATTAGGATTGGCTGGACTGTTCCTTGCTCGAGGTGCATCAGCTGATGAAGGGGCTGCAAGACAAGTAGGAGAGAACACAGAAATTATCCAGAATGGATGTTATCGTAAGGTAAAGAAAACAGAAAAAACACAGTGGACAGTTCCACGTAAACCGATCGACTTAGTTATCCTTCAAGATGCGAGTGGATCCTTTGAAAAGACTATTCCTAGTGTTAAGAATGCCTTGAAGCGTTTGACCACTTATGTGAAACCTGAACAGTACAATGAAACTGACCCACATTTAGTGAGTACAGGTGATCCAGATACGACTGACCGCGTCTTCGTTTCAGCTTATCAAGGATTGGATCAGGTTCGATATTTTGATAATGAGGACTTCACAGGAGCGATTGATACCTATACAAATGAGGGGATCACTGGTAAACATTATCAGTTTAGTTCAAGTGATTTAACATCAGATCAAAAATCTATTCATAGCTTTATTGATAATATTACTGTTGGAGGAGGAACTCCTACAGTTCCTGGTATCACGGATGCTCTTGCTGCTTATAACAGTCAAAAAGGAGAAATGAAAAATGGTCGTAAGACAGTATTCCTCCTTGTAACGGATGGGGTAGCCAACGGTTACCGTCTGCCAGGGACTAACACAGTGGTTATGGACAAGAGCTGGACAAGAACAGATGCTATTCAACCTGCATGGGGACTTGGTCAAAACTATTTCCCTGAAGCAGCGCAAGATATTGTCAGCCGTGCAAACGAGTTAAAAGAGGCAGGAAATACACTTAAGAATGCTGTTGGATCAGAAGGCTCTGTAGTTATTGGTTTCTGGGAGCGAGTGGCAGGGTTCACTGACCCATACTTCCAATATGGTTCTGCTTATTTGAATGGATTTGGAAAAACATTGAATATCGGTGATAACCGTTCAGTTCAAGGAATCTTCCATGATGCTCTTCAATCGATGGCTTCACCAGACAAGGTTGTAAACGGAAAGAACGTTTCCTTCTATGTTAATGAACAAAGCGATATCGATAAGTTCTCAAATCGAATTTTAGAATCGGTAGCTGCAGCGTTGATCAAGGAAGACATCAAAGGTGAGTTCACTGTTACACCCGGGTATAAGGTTGATGCTGTTCGAATCAATGGTAAAACAGTTGTTGAAAAAGTCACAGATCCATCAAAACAAATTCGTGGTCGAATCAATCAAGAAGGTGACAATGTCACAATCTATGTACCCGATAGTGTCTTCAACCCTGGAGATAACAATTTCGACTATGATTTGAGTAAGGAAGCTCGTGCTCCTGAAACGAATGAAGAGGATGAAGTTGATCCGCCAGCTGATTACACACCAACGAATGAAACAATTACAGTCCCTGAATTGACTGGTGTCTTCAAGACAGGTGAATTTACAACCCGTAAGATTGGTGGACGTAATGAAGAAGTTGAAGTTCAAAAACTCGAGTACTGTTACCCAAGTGTCACGAAGAGAATTACCGACGCAGATAAGAGTAATGATTTGGGAGAAATTGATGACCCGCTTGGTTTGACAAAGAAAAAAGCCTATTCTGCACAATTGTCAGACAAGGCAGAGGAGTTTACCTATACTCTTGATTACAACTTCAATAACGTAGCCTACGAATTTGAAAAGAACGTCATGTTGACAGACCCACTTGACTACCGTTTGGAAGTGGTTGAAAGTTCAGCTACTGGACCAAATGGAGAAAAATGGACCACTCGTGTAGTTAGTCAAGATGATTCAGAAGGCAACCCTCAAAGTGTCGTGGTTGCGGATGTTCCTGCTAAAGGATCCAACTATAATTACTTGGTATTGAAGAAAGCTCAAATGACCATTAAGGTTCGTTTGAAAGAACAATACCGCAATAATCAATCAAGTAAAGAATTCATGGCTCTCCTTCAGGAAAGTAATGGATTTGGTCTCCTAAACCAAGGGAACATCATGTGGAATGGTGATGACAATCAACCAAACCAAGATGCGCATGCCAAGACAGATACCAAACCAAGTACCATTCGCCGTTCAAATCCAGTTTACGTGAAACCTCCAGTTGTAACCGAAATTACGAAGAAGGTTAATGACAAAGAACATGAAGATTTGAAGGCAGAAGAGGAACTCTTTGAGTACAAGGTGACTGCTCCATGGCCAGGTATTGCGGACAACTTTACGCTGACAGATACAGTTGTTCCAGAGTTAGAAGTTCAAGCAGATAGTTTGAATGTAAAACTCGGTGGAAAAGATAACGCTGATTTGAAAGGTGCGACAACTGTTTCAGGTCAAACCGTTTCGTTGACACTAGACAAAACTAATCTTGAAAAAATCACTCGTAAAGTGAATCGCCGTAAGGTGAAAGACATTCAATATGTAGAATTAACCTTTAAGGCGAAAATCCGTAAAGGTGCTGATCTTTCTAAATACAAGAAAGATGGTCAAGTAAAAGTACCAAATACAGCGGATGTGATCTTGAACGATGTGAAACAAACCTCTAACGAAGTAACGGTTACCCCACCAAAACCAAAAGAACCAACGATTGATAAGAAAATCAATGAAAACTTGGATAGCTTCCAAACGTTTGATGGGCAACCATACAACTACAATATTACAACAGCAGTACCAAGTGATGTTGCTAATTACAAGAAATTTGTGATTCGTGATACACTGGATGCTAATTTGGAACTTGCAGGAGACGTAAGTATTAAAGGTTCTGCAGCGGCCCTCTTTGATATCCACACCAATGGCCAAGAGATTACGGCAACGGTGAAGGATGGTCAGTTTGGTGAACTTGCAAAATACTCAACTGTTGAACTAGTCATTCCTGCAAAAGTTAAAAATGGTGTGATAGGTACAACCATTGAAAACAAGGCTTCTATTTCCTTTACAAATGAGAATAATGTAGAGAAAGAAGTTGAATCGAAACCTGTCACCGTAACGCCACCTCCTGTAACGAAGAAGATCAATGAAACTCTTGATCACTTAGATATCGCGACAGGTCAAGCGTATAACTACAACATTAAGACAAAACTTCCAACCGATATTACAGATTACAAGAAATTTGTGATTACAGATACACTTGAAGGAGATTTGTCAGTTATCAATGAAACTTCAAGCAAACCAGTTATCAAAGGAGCAGCTGCAGCCTTCTTCGATGTAACAGTTGAGGGTCAAACCGTGACTGCAACGATGAAGGAGTTTGCGAACGCTACAGACCTTGCTGGTCAAGAAGTGGAATTGATTATTCCGGCTAAGATCAATGATGGAGTGACTCGTATCAACATTCCAAATACTGCGAAGTTCAGCTTCACAGATAAGAACGATCATAGCGGAGAAAAAGAAACGAAACCTGTCACCGTAACTCCTCCATCAGAACCAGGTGTTGATAAGAAAATCAACGAAACACTGACAGAGGCAACAATCGGTGCGGAAACCGACTTTACTTATAATATCAAAGCGAAATTGCCAAATGATATTACAACGTACAAGTCCTTCGTTGTAACGGATACCTTGGATGAGAACTTGACTTCAGGTCAAGCTGAAATCAAGGGAGCGGCAGCGAAATTCTTCGATGTAACAGTTCAAGGTCAAACCGTGACTGCAACGATGAAAGATTTTGCGAATGCGGGTGACTACGGTAACCAAGAAGTAGAGCTCGTGATTCATGCCAAAGTGAAGAAAGGCTCAACTGTTCCATCTATTGAGAACAAAGCTAAGATTACTTACACCAACAAGAATGACCAACAAGGTGAGAAAGAAACCAAGCCAGTCACTGTTACACCACCACCAATCACGAAGAAGGTGAATGGTCAGGAACACGCAGATCTTGGTAAGTTATCAGAAATCTTTACTTATACGATTGACTCAACGGTTCCACATGTGGCAGATAGCTTCACCATTTCAGATGATATCGTCAAAGAATTGGCATTTGAAGGAGAAGCAACGGTCACTGTTGATGGCCAAGCTGTTCAAGACCTCACTGTAACAACAGAAGGTCAACGTTTGACGGTCACATTTGGTAAAGAGCAAGTGAAACAATATGCTGGTAAAGCTGTACAAGTTTCATTTAAGGCTAAGGTGAAGGAAGGCATTACCTTTGATGCACTCTTAGCAGCTTATCCAAATGAATCAAAAGACAAGCCGGTAGTACCAAATACTGCTAGCTACATCATTAATGATAATCCTGATTCTAAGAAAGAATCAAAACCAGTTACCGTTACACCACCACCAACCACTACTCCAGAGCTTAAGAAGGAAGTAAACGGAGCAGAACGTTATGATCTTGCAAAACGTAATGAAGAGTTTACTTATACTTTGAAAACAACAATGCCTGCCAGCGCAACTGTGTTTGAGATGACAGACGAGTTGAAAGAAGTTCTAGAATTTGTTGGTGAGAATGCTTCAGCCACTGTTAAACTTGATGGTGAGGATGCAGGATCGAAGGCGACAGTGACACTTTCTGGTCAAGTCATCAAAGTTGCCTTTACAGAAGCTTCTGTAAAAGCAGATGCAGGTAAGTCCATTGAAGTGAATTTCAAGGCTAAGATTAGAGATAATGCCAACTTATCAGCTTATGTGAATAAAGATGGTAAGACAGAGATTCCGAATAAGGCTTCTTATGATATTGATCACAATCCGAAATATCACAAGGACTCTAACGAAGTCCCAGTAACACCTCCAACACCAGACGAGCCAGAGATCAAGAAAGATGTGAACGGCAAAGAATCTGAAACTCTTGACAAACGCGACCAAGTCTTCACATACAACGTGAAAACAAGTGTAGCGCAAGATGCGACAGCCTTCAGCGTAACCGATAAGATCGAAGATGTTCTTGAGTTTGCAGGTAAATCAAGTGCGACCTTGAATGGTCAAGCGCTTGAAGCAAGTCAAATCAAGGTAGAAGGTCAAACGATTACCTTGACGCTTACAGAAGACCAAGTGAAAGCCAATGGCGGTCAAGCAGTTGAATTAACATTCGACGCGAAGATCAAAGCTGGCGCTAACTTGTCCGCATATGTGAAGGAAGACGGCCGTACACAGATTCCGAATAAGGCTTCTTACGACGCAAGCTTCCCACACAAACCAGGTGTGCACAAGGACTCTAACGAAGTCCCAGTAACACCTCCAACACCAGAAGAGCCAGAAATCAAGAAAGATGTGAACGGTAAGGCAGAAGAAACCCTCGCAAAACGTGATGAAGTCTTCACATACAATGTGAAAACAAGTGTAGCGCAAGATGCGACAGCCTTCAGCGTAACCGATAAGATCGAAGATGTTCTTGAGTTCTCAGGTAAATCAAGTGCGACCTTGAATGGTCAAGCTCTTGATGCAAGCCAAATCAAGGTAGAAGGTCAAACGATTACCTTGACCCTTACAGAAGAACAAGTGAAAGCAAATGGCGGTCAAGCAGTTGAATTAACATTCGACGCTAAGATCAAAGCCGGCGCTAACTTGTCTGCATATGTGAAGGAAGACGGCCGTACACAGATTCCGAATAAGGCTTCTTACGACGAAAGCTTCCCACACAAACCAGGAGTGCACAAGGACTCTAACGAAGTTCCAGTAACGCCACCAACACCAGACGAGCCAGAGATCAAGAAAGATGTGAACGGTAAGGCAGAAGAAACTCTTGACAAACGCGACCAAGTCTTCACATACAATGTGAAAACAAGTGTAGCGCAAGATGCGACAGCCTTCTCAGTCACAGATACCCTAGTAGACGTTCTTGAATTCGCAGGAACTTCAAGTGCTAAATTGAATGGTCAAGCTCTTGATGCTAGTCAAATCAACGTAGAAGGTCAAACCATTACCTTGACGCTTACAGAGGAACAAGTAAAAGCCAATGGCGGTCAAGCAGTTGAATTAACATTCGACGCGAAGATCAAAGCTGGCGCGAACTTGTCCGCATATGTGAAGGAAGACGGCCGTACACAGATTCCGAATAAGGCTTCTTATGACGCAAGCTTCCCACATAAACCAGGTGTGCACAAGGACTCTAACGAAGTCCCAGTAACGCCACCAACACCAGACGAGCCAGAAATCAAGAAAGATGTGAACGGCAAGGCAGAAGAAACTCTCGCAAAACGTGATGAAGTCTTCACATACAATGTGAAAACAAGTGTAGCGCAAGATGCGACAGCCTTCAGCGTAACCGATAAGATCGAAGATGTTCTTGAGTTTGCAGGTAAATCAAGTGCGGCCTTGAATGGTCAAGCTCTTGATGCAAGCCAAATCAAGGTAGAAGGACAAACGATTACCTTGACCCTTACAGAAGAACAAGTGAAAGCAAATGGCGGTCAAGCAGTTGAATTAACATTCGACGCTAAGATCAAAGCCGGCGCTAACTTGTCTGCATATGTGAAGGAAGACGGCCGTACACAGATTCCGAATAAGGCTTCTTATGACGCAAGCTTCCCACACAAACCAGGAGTGCACAAGGACTCTAACGAAGTTCCAGTAACGCCACCAACACCAGACGAGCCAGAGATCAAGAAAGATGTGAACGGTAAGGCAGAAGAAACTCTTGACAAACGCGACCAAGTCTTCACATACAATGTGAAAACAAGTGTAGCGCAAGATGCGACAGCCTTCTCAGTCACAGATACCCTAGTGGACGTTCTTGAATTCGCAGGAACTTCAAGTGCTAAATTGAATGGTCAAGCTCTTGATGCTAGTCAAATCAAGGTAGAAGGTCAAACGATTACCTTGACCCTTACAAAGGAACAAGTGAAAGCCAATGGCGGTCAAGCTGTTGAATTGAGCTTCACTGCTAAGATTAAAGCGGGAGCTTATTTGACTCCATATCTAACAGATCGTGGATTCACTGTTCCAAATACGGCTTCTTATGATGCAAACATTCCAAATAGACCAGGGCTACACAAAGACTCGAATAAAGTTCCGGTTATCGTTCCAAAAGAACCAGAACCAGAAATTACGAAGAAAATCAACCGTACCTTGGACCACTTGGATGTCGAATACGATGCACCTTACATGTACAATGTCAATACAGCTTTACCAAAAGATATTGATAAGTACAAAGAGTTCACCGTAACAGATACACTTGAATCTGTTTTGGCAATCGCTGATACGCCAGTAGCCTATGTGGACGGTCGTGATGCAAATGGAGCTCTTGAAACAAGTGTTGAAGGAAACACTGTCACTGTAAAAGTGAAAGATTTCGCTCGACTAAAAGGCTTCAAAGAGATTCAATTGTACATCCCAGCTAAACTCAAAGCGCATAGCGATTTGACTCCTTATAAGGATCAATTGGTACCAAACAAAGTAAGTGTTAACTTCAAGGATGCCAATGGTCAATCTGGCAGCAAGGAATCAAAACCGGTAACGGTGAAACCACGTGACCCAGAAAAACCAACTGAACCAAAACCAAATGAACCTTCTAAGACTGTTGGACCAGAAGATGGATCAAATCCAACTGGTGGTTACAGATTGAAAGAAGCAGATGAAACATTCCGCTTCGACATTTCAACGCTCGTTCCTGCAGATCCTAAGGATGAAAATGGAAATGCCTTGAAAGATGAGTACGGTCGCATCAAGAAGACGGAATTGACGAACTTCACAATCAGTGATAAAATCAATCAAGTCCTCAAAGTGAACCTTGACCGCATCGCCCTCAAAGTTGAAAACGCTCAATTTGACAAGATCAAAGCAACTCTTCAAGCCCAACTTGAACAGTCTGAGAAAGAACTCAAAGCTTTGACAGGTAAGTCAACTGATGAGACTTCAACAGAGGCTAACAAGAAGGAAGATTTGAAAGTGGCGGAAGCGAAAGTGGCTGAATTGAAAGCGAAGTTGGAAGCAGCTAAGGCAGCGCAGCCAGCTAAACCAGCTGAAACTACAACACCAGCTACATCTGATTCTTCTGCAACAGAAGATAATAAACCTGCAACTAGCGAATCAAGTCAAGATCTTGCAAGCTTGGAAGTAGAGTTGAAAGCAGCTGAAGAAAACTTGGCTAAACTTCAAGCACCAGCAGAGAAAGAAGCAGAATTAGCACCAGCTGATAAGAAACAACAACAAGAGAAACTTGAAAATGAAATCAAGAAACTAAAAGAAGCTCAAACTAAGCTTCAAGCAGCTATTGATAAATTGAGTAAGTCTTCAAATGACCGCGGTGAATTAGTAGGTAAAGAGTTGGAAGCAATTGCTACTGTTACTTACGATGAAACTGAAAATCTTGTGACTCTTGAAATCAGCGACAAGGATGTTCTTGAAGCCTTGAAGGGAAGTAAAGTAACTCTCGTTCTTTACACAAACTTCAAAGAAGGAACAGACTTCGCTAAGTATCAGGACGGTGTATCAAATACAGCTACAGTAAGCTTCAATCACACCCCACAATCTACCAACACAGTTGTGGTGTTCCCACCAACACCGGTAACACCACCGGCTCCAAATATTCCACCTTCTGAGGGGGAAGTTCCACCAAAAGATCCAGGCAAAAACTTGCCAAATACAGGTTCTGAAGTTTCTACACTCTTTGAAGTCATTGCAGTTCTCATTCTTGGACTTACAGGACTTCTAGTTTGGAAAAACACAGCTGAACAATAGGATTGCATAGTAAGAGGAGGGTAGAAATATTTACTCTCCTCCTTACTGTATTTTGAAAGTGTTAAGGGAAAAAGAATGAGTAGAAAAAAATTATTAAAGTTAGGGATTTCAATACTTGCTTTAAACGCTCTTGGAGTAGCAACGTATCATGTAGCTCCAGATCTATATCAAATTCCAACAGTGCATGCAGAAGAAACACCGGCGGAAGATGAAGAAATTCCAGATGGAGCAGAGCGAAACATTGCGCTTAAATTCAAAAGAATGCTTGATGATGTAGAGGCTTTCATCGCTGACTATAAAGCTAATCCTAATGATGAAGACAACAAAACTGGATTAGAAGATAGTTTGGCGGAAGCTACTAACTACCTTCCTACCGCAAAGAAGGCAATGAAGAGTCCAGAAGGTCAAAAAGGTTTTGTGGCATATGAAGCTCGCTACAATGAGTTGAAAGCCAAGGTTGAAGCTTTGTTGGCTGGTAAGACAGAACAACCAGCGGAACCAAAAGTTGAGCATCAAGAAATCACTACAACAGAAGAGATTCCTTATGCATCTCGTACCGAAAACAATGCTGATCTTGCAGAAGGTACTCGCAATGTGAAACAAGCGGGTGTTAAAGGTACTAAGACCATTACTTGGGATATCACACTGACAGATGGTAAAGAAACAGCTCGTACTAAGAAAAGCGAGAAAGTTACCAAAGAACCAGTAGAAGAAATCATCGAAGTTGGAACTAAGAAAACAGGTGTAGAAACCAAAGAAACAGTGACTGTAGAGGAAAAAGTTGCTTTCAAAGAAGAAACGAAAGTAGACCCAGCACTGGATAAAGGTCAAACGCGTGTTGAAGAAGGTGAAGAAGGTATCGATGAAGTCACTTATGAAGTGACAAAAGTGGATGGTGTTGAAAAATCTCGTAAAGAAGTTTCACGCAAGACCAAGAAAGCAGCCAAAAACAAGATTACTTATACCGGTTCAAAAGCAGTTGTAACGACTAAGGAAGTAACCAAAACTGAAGAAGTTGCCTTCCGGACTCGTGAGGTTGAAAATGCACTCTTAGCTGAAGGTGTTCGCCGAGTGAAGACAGCTGGTCAAAAGGGTGTTCGTACGATTGTTGAAACAGTGACTTACACAGACGGAAAAGAGACAGGCCGCGAGGTGAAATCAAACACAATCACTACTCCAGCAGTAGACGAAGTTGTCGAAGTTGGAACTAAGAAAGTAGTAGCCCCAGTTGTAACGACTAAGGAAGAGACCAAGACAGAAGAAGTTGCTTTCCAAACTAAGGAAGTAACAAATCCAGATCTTCCAGAAGGAACTCGCCGAGTGAAAACAGCTGGCCAAAAAGGTGTTCGCACCATTGTTTATACAGTGACTTACACAGATGGAAAAGAGACAGGTCGTGTTGAGAAATCAAACACAATCACAACTCCAGCCGTAGATGAGATCGTTGAAGTAGGAACTAAGAAAGTAGCTTCTACAACAACCAACGGTGATAAGAAGGATCCTGCAACAACAGGAAACCAAGCCGAAAGCACTAAGAAAGAAGAAACTGCAAGTCAAGATAAGAAAGCTCTACCAAGCACAGGTACAGCAGTATCTAGTCTTCTTTCAGTCATCGGTCTTGCCTTTGCAAGTCTAGCTGCTTTTGTCCTTCGTAAGAAAGACTAAGGCTCTCTAATTGTACAAAAGCATCTTTTGTACGAGAAATACTAAAAAGAACCCAGAATTTATTCTTGGGTTCTTTTTTATAAAAAATTAAATATATTAATGTTTATGTGTAGTATGAGCACGTTATGAAACTCATGGAGTGATAATAGGTTCAACAATAAAAAGGCTATTTACATAGTGTAAACGCCTGTTCTGAAATTTTGATATTTTAATTATTCTCACCGAAAATTGACAGTCTGGAAATACAAAATAATAAATTTTTATCTATAATCTACTTTTAATTGCCCCCTTTTTGTGTTAGAATGAGGTGAACATTTCTTTTTAAAATGATTGTATACAAATCATTTTTAGTTTGGAGGTTAATTATGAAATGGAGAAGAGGCATGAAAGTGCCGTTTTCTACTAATTTAGGTAGAAAAACAAAGGCTTATATCGGCCTGGTCGTTTTACTTTTTTCTATTTTTCTTCTTCCGGTTCAGTCTTATGCTGCATTAGAAGAGATTAAAAATGGAACGGATATCTCTACCTTGGATATTCGTAAGTTTAATTTAAATATTAACAATGCTAGTGTTTTATCTAAATCACAGTCTGTTGATCAGTTTCATCTATCGAATCCCCATTATGAATATCTAAGTGGGGGTGCTTATCCAGGTGAGATGGAAAACTTTACTCTCAAAGTAGATAAAAGTAAAAAGCAAGATCAAGTTTTTGAAAATCCTTTATCTCTAAAATTCACAAATATTGGTAACGTTCACGGTAAGCAAGTAGATGCTTATTTAAAATTTAATAAGGTAACTCTTCACTATCTAAATACTGCTCAAGCAGAGTCTGAAATGAATAGTGCTCAAAAATCTACTGTCGAATTTTTCTCAATTTCTGAATTATGGGAAAGTAGTGCTTTCGAAATTGGGAATGTTCCTTATGTGGATGCGAATCATGACTACATCATGAATAAAGCGTTTTGGATTGATGCTGATGTTACAGCAGAAATTCGTTATGCTGATGGAACAGAAACAGACTTGAAATTGGTCATGAAACCAACAGATATTGATGCAATTGATGCAAACAATTTGAAGGAAACTTTCTATGTAAAAAACTATAAGAATGATGTGAACCTTCGATTAATGAACAATGCCAATGTCTTGCAACAGGAAGAAACAAGTGACCGTACTTCATGGATTGCCACTCAAATAACGGGAGGTAGTTACTATGAAAACAATGTTTCAGGTTTAGCGCTTCGTTCAAATAGTAACAGCATGAATTTTGGTTATTCATCTACGGAAACCTGTTCTGCTGTATTTGGATTGTATGTTGAAAAGCTTGACCCAAGTCCAGTTCTCGAGGTGGAACCAACTGAGATTCCAGCTAAAGAGGGGCAGGATGTAACTTATAAGGCTACTTTTAAAGTTCCGGTTCCAGGTAAAGACCTTTTAGCAGCTCCATCATCTATTGAAATGGTTCAAAATTTTGATGATCGCTTGGACTATAAAGAACTTAAAGTTGAATCAGGTGGAGTGACTCTGCAAGAAGGACGTGACTATACGATCGAGAAGTCAGGTCAAACAGTTACTGTTAAAATGACACCTGAATACATAAAATCAAATTCTGCCGCTGAGATTATTATCACTTATAAAACAGCTACCAACAAAAAAGTGGAAGAAAAAGGACCTGAAAAAATTAACAATACTGTAACCTTGCATGTTGATAACTTATCAGCTCCTTCTAATCAGGTGAGCACTGCTCTTCTTTACGAAAAACACCATGAATTTGTCAGTGGAACTCCAGGTAAAGAGTTGCCACAAGAAGTGAAAGACTTGCTTCCAGCAACAGAAAAGAATTTACCTAATGGCAGTCAAGTAACGCCAACACAACCAAGTCAAACAGAAGTTAAGACCGCGGAAGGTACATGGAGCTTCAAGTCCTATGACAAGACATCTGAAACCATCAATGGAGCAGACGCACACTTTGTAGGAGCCTGGGAATTCACTCCAGCGCCAACTTACAAGGCGACGCACGAGTTTGTCAGTGGAACCCCGGGCAAAGAGCTTCCACAAGAAGTGAAAACCCTACTTCCAGCAGACCAAACAGACTTGAAAGATGGTAGCCAAGCAACGCCAATGCAACCAAGTCAAACAGAAGTTAAGACCACGGAAGGCACTTGGAGCTTCAAGTCCTACAATAAGACATCGGAAACCATCAATGGAGCAGACGCACACTTCGTAGGAGCCTGGGAATTCACCCCAGCGCCAACCTACAAGGCAACACATGAGTTTGTCAGCGGAACTCCAGGTAAAGAACTTCCACAAGAAGTGAAAGACTTGCTTCCATCAGACCAAACAGACTTAAAAGATGGTAGCCAAGCAACGCCAACGCAACCAAGTCAAACAGAAGTTAAGACAGCAGAAGGCACTTGGAGCTTCAAGTTCTATGACAAGACTTCTGAAACTATTAATGGAGCAGACGTACACTTCGTAGGCACCTGGGAATTCACCCCAGCGCCAACTTACAAGGCAACACATGAATTTGTCAGCGGAACGCCAGAAAAAGAACTTCCGCAAGAAGTAAAAGCCCTTCTTCCAGCAGACCAAACAAACTTGAAAGATGGCAGCCAAGCAACACCAACACAACCAAGTCAAACAGAGGTTAAGACCGCGGAAGGTACATGGAGCTTCAAGTCCTATGACAAGGCATCAGAAACCATCAATGGAGCGGATGTCCACTTTATCGGTACCTGGGAATTCACTCCAGCGTCAACAGTGACTCATAAGGCAACTCACGAGTTTGTCAGCGGAACTCCAGGCAAAGAACTTCCACAAGAAGTGAAAACCCTGCTTCCAGCAGACCAAACAGACTTGAAAGATGGTAGCCAAGCAACACCAACGCAACCAAGCCAAAAAGAAGTTAGGACAGCAGAAGGTACCTGGAGCTTCAAGTCCTACGATAAGACATCGGAAACAATTAATGGATTAGATGCTAAGTTTGTAGGTACATGGGAGTTTACAGCAAGCCCAGTTCCAACAGTGACTCATAAAGCAGTTCACGAGTTTGTCAGCGGAACTCCGGGTAAAGAGCTTCCACAAGAAGTGAAGGCCCTTCTTCCAGCAGACCAAACAAACTTGAAAGATGGCAGCCAAGCAACACCAACACAACCAAGTCAAACAGAGGTTAAGACAGCAGAAGGAACATGGAGCTTCAAGTCCTACGATAAGACATCGGAAACAATTAATGGATCAGATGTTAAGTTTATAGGTACATGGGAATTTACAGCAACTCCAGTTCCAACAGTGACTCATAAAGTGGTTCACGAGTTTGTCAGCGGAACTCCAGGTAAAGAACTTCCACAAGAAGTTAAAGTTTTGCTTCCAGCAGACCAAACAAACTTGAAAGATGGCAGCCAAGCAACGCCAACGCAACCAAGTCAAACAGAGGTTAAGACATCAGAAGGCACATGGAGCTTCAAGTCCTACGATAAGACATCGGAAACAATTAATGGATCAGATGTTAAGTTTATAGGTACATGGGAATTTACAGCAACTCCAGTTCCAACAGTGACTCATAAAGTGGTTCATGAGTTTGTCAGCGGAACCCCAGGTAAAGAACTTCCGCAAGAAGTGAAAGTCTTGCTTCCAGCAGACCAAACAGGCTTGAAAGATGGTAGCCAAGCAACACCAACGCAACCAAGCCAAACAGAAGTTAGGACAGCAGAAGGTACCTGGAGCTTCAAGTCCTACGATAAGACATCGGAAACAATTAATGGATCAGATGTTAAGTTTATAGGTACATGGGAATTTACAGCAACTCCAGTTCCAACAGTGACTCATAAAGCGGTTCACGAGTTTGTCAGTGGAACTCCAGGTAAAGAACTTCCACAAGAAGTAAAAGCCTTGCTTCCAGCAGACCAAACAGACTTGAAAGATGGTAGCCAAGCGATTCCGACGCAACCAAGTCAAACTGAAGTGAAGACAGCAGAAGGCACATGGAGCTTCAAGTCTTATGACAAGACATCTGAAACCATCAATGGAGCAGACGCACACTTCGTAGGCACCTGGGAATTCACTCCGGCCCCAATTAAAGATTCTGGAAATAATAGTCAACCAGAAGAAGGAAGTAGTCAAAATCAGAACTTGTTACCAAACACGGGTTCAGCAGTATCTGGTCTTCTTTCAATCATCGGTCTTGCCTTTGCAAGCCTAGCAGCTTTTATCCTTCGCAAGAAAGATTAAGCCACTCTTAGGAAATAACAAAATGACTTCTTAATTCCTGAGCCTAAGAAGAGAGAACGAGAAATCGTTCTCTCTTTTTCTTGCATTTTATATCGAGCTGTGATATAGTTTATATAACGAGATGCGATATATCGAACTGAATAGGAGGTGTGAATAAATGGAATTAACAGATAAAATCAGGCGTGTTTACCTTCCCATGACTGAAACAGGTTTTTATATCTTGTTTTGTTTACAGAAGGAGAACCATGGATATGGTATCACACAAAAGGTCAAGGAGATGACAGATTCGCAAGTTTCGATTAGTCCTGGAACTATGTATGGGACCTTGTCAAAGATGGAAAAGGATGGCTTGATTTCCTTTATCCGGGAAGAGGAAAAACGTAAAATCTATCAGATCACAGACTTGGGACGAAAAGTCTTAGATATTGAATTGAAACGTATTGAACGGCTCTATAGAAATAGTCGGGAGGAAGTATGATGGAAAAGAAGGTTGTATATCGGATATCTACAATTGCAGATTATGATAAAGAGGCTTTATACCTTGGAGAAATGCATGCTAAGGGCTGGAAACTTAAGGAAGTAAGCTACTCTAACTTAGTAGTTGCGGTTAAGTATACTTTTGAAAAGTGCCAACCGGAGCAGGTGTCTTATCAGTTGGACTTTTATCCCATGAAAAAATCAGAGAGAGCCTCCTATTTACAACTATTTAAAGACTATGGCTGGGAGCATATTACAGACTTTAATGGTTTTTCCTACTTTAGAAAAGTACATTTTGAAATTGAATCGGATGCCGAGTTTGAAATTTATAATGACGCGGCCGGGAAGTTAGCTGTGGTCAAACGGATTTTAATAATGCGTATGCTTCCTATTTTGCTTCTGTTTTTAGCTCTACTACCGGTTTTCTCAAAGTTTGTCAGTGGAGCTAGTTCTTTCAGTTGGGAATTGTTTTTGATTTTCATAATAGATTGTGTTTTATTGATTATTTTTGCGATTCAGATTTCTTATATTTTTGGGAGATTGTTTCAAAAGTGGAAAGAATTATCTGATAAATGAAACAATGCCTGTTTTCTAATTTGGAGGTAAGACAATGAATAGCAAAGTACAATTTAGGATTTTCACCATTGTTGATTTGGACAAGGAAGAAGAATATTTACATGAGATGCACTTGAAAGGTCGGAGATATAGAACTAACCGTTTTGGTTTTTTCTATTTTGAACAATGCCAACCAGATGATGTCATCTATCATATCTATGATTCTAGATTTCTTAAAAAGTATAAGCATGAACTGCAAGATTTTAGAAATAGCGGTTGGGAATTGATAGAAACAGGTTTTTATTCAATTCTTCGTAAACCAACTTCTGATATACTTTCAGAGGAGAAAGTCTATATGCGTAATGCTCTTAGATGGGAAGCTATGCGGTCTAGACTTCGTTCCTGTATAGCCGCTTTCTCAGGTGGTCTTGTTGTTTGCATGAGTTTGTATCGAGAGAACTTGTCTCAGTCTTTCTTTATTATTTTCGTTTTATACACTTGCTTAATTTCTTATCTAATCTATGGTTTTTTCAGACTTAAAAGGAAATACCAGGTAGATGAGTAGCAAGGTTCTAGGTCTTCAGACTGATTTTTAGCACTCTTGGTAAAAGAGTGCTAATTTTTGAGTTTTTATCTTGACATTCTCTTCTAAGGGTGTATAATAGAATCATGAGTTAGCACTTGGGTACATAGAGTGCTAATCAATCGGACAGAGAGGAGTGATGAGATGGTTACAGAGCGTCAGCAGGATATTTTAAATCTGATTATTGACATCTTTACCAAAACGCACGAACCTGTCGGATCCAAGGCGCTACAAGAGTCTATCAATTCTAGTAGTGCTACCATTCGTAATGACATGGCAGCTCTAGAGAAGCAGGGTTTGCTTGAGAAGGCTCATACCTCAAGCGGTCGGATGCCAAGTGTCGCGGGATTTCAGTACTATGTGAAACACTCGCTTGCTTTTGACAGACTGGCTGAAAATGAGGTATACGAGATTGTCAAAGCCTTTGATCAGGAGTTCTTCAAACTGGAGGATATTCTGCAAGAGGCTGCTAATCTATTGACAGACCTGAGCGGCTGTACGGTAGTAGCACTGGATGTTGAGCCGAGCAGACAGCGGTTGACAGCCTTTGATATCGTTGTTTTGGGACAACATACAGCCTTGGCAGTATTTACCTTAGACGAGTCTCGAACGGTTACCAGTCAGTTTTTGATTCCAAGGAACTTCTTGCAGGAAGATTTGCTGAAACTGAAGAGCATCATTCAGGAACGTTTCCTTGGTCACACTGTTCTGGACATTCATTATAAGATTCGGACGGAGATTCCACAGATTATCCAACGTTACTTTACAACAACGGACAATGTCATGGATCTCTTTGAACACATCTTTAAAGAAATGTTCAACGAAAATATTGTGGTGTCGGGAAAAGTCAATCTCTTGAATTTTGCTAATCTAGCAGCCTATCAGTTCTTTGATCATCCACAAAAGGTGGCTCTGGAGATTCGTGAGGGTCTGCATGAAGATCAGATGCAAAATGTTCGTGTTGCGGACAGTCAGGAATCCTGTCTAGCTAACCTAGCAGTGATTAGCAGTAAATTCCTAATTCCTTATCGAGGTTTTGGAATTCTAGCGATTATCGGTCCGGTCAATCTGGACTACCAGCAATTGGTCAATCAAGTCAATGTTGTCAATCGTGTTTTGACCATGAAGTTGACAGATTTTTACCGCTACCTCAGCAGTAATCATTACGAAGTACATTAAGATTGAAATCATTAAAGGAGGCGAAAATGGCCCAAGATATAAAAAATGAAGAAATGAAAGAAGAGGAAGTTGTGGAAACAACTGAAGAAACAACTCCTGAAAAGTCAGAGTTGGACTTGGCAAATGAACGTGCAGATGAGTTTGAAAATAAATACCTTCGCGCTCATGCAGAAATGCAAAATATTCAACGCCGTGCCAATGAAGAACGTCAAAACTTGCAACGTTATCGTAGCCAAGACCTGGCAAAAGCAATCTTACCATCGCTCGACAACTTAGAACGTGCACTAGCCGTTGAAGGTTTGACAGACGATGTTAAAAAAGGATTGGAGATGGTGCAAGAAAGCTTGGTTTACGCTTTGAAAGAAGAAGGAATCGAAGAAATCGCAGCTGACGGCGAATTTGACCATAACTATCATATGGCCATCCAAACTCTCCCAGCAGATGATGAACATCCAGCAGATACCATCGCCCAAGTCTTTCAAAAAGGCTACAAACTCCATGACCGCATCCTACGCCCAGCCATGGTAGTAGTATATAACTAGGCAATTCTGATGGTTGCTGAAGCAACTCGTCAGAAAACGGCAATCGCTATGGCGTTTGCCTAGCCTCCTTACTAACTCGTCGTCGAAATAATATCGATTTCGACTCCTCGTGTCGTAACATATATACATTGAAAACTTGTCCGAAACGACAATAAACTATGAAAGAAAGATAAAAAGCAAGCCGGAGGCTTGCAAGGAAGATATTGCCCGCCGTGGTGAAAGTTTCAGTAGCTTTTGCTACTGAAACAGGGGATTTTTGAGACAATAGGCTCAAAAATAAGTGATGAAATCCCGAAGGGAGTTGCTCACGTCCCCACCACTTAAGGGAAATATCAAAAAATCAAAATTCGAATTAAAATTTAAGGAGAAAAACACATGTCTAAAATTATCGGTATTGACTTAGGTACAACAAACTCAGCAGTTGCAGTTCTTGAAGGAACTGAAAGCAAAATCATCGCAAACCCAGAAGGAAACCGCACAACTCCATCTGTAGTATCATTCAAAAACGGAGAAATCATTGTTGGTGACGCTGCGAAACGTCAAGCAGTCACAAACCCAGATACAGTTATCTCTATCAAATCTAAGATGGGAACTTCTGAAAAAGTTTCTGCAAATGGAAAAGAATATACTCCACAAGAAATCTCAGCTATGATTCTTCAATACTTGAAAGGTTACGCTGAAGAATACCTTGGTGAAAAAGTAACCAAAGCAGTTATCACAGTCCCAGCTTACTTCAACGACGCTCAACGTCAAGCAACTAAAGACGCTGGTAAAATCGCTGGTCTTGAAGTAGAACGTATCGTCAATGAACCAACTGCAGCAGCTCTTGCTTACGGTTTGGACAAAACTGACAAAGAAGAAAAAATCTTGGTATTCGACCTTGGTGGTGGTACATTTGACGTATCTATCCTTGAATTGGGTGACGGTGTCTTCGATGTATTGTCAACTGCAGGGGACAACAAACTCGGTGGTGACGATTTTGACCAAAAAATTATCGATCACTTGGTAGCAGAATTCAAGAAAGAAAATGGTATTGACTTGTCTACTGACAAGATGGCAATGCAACGTTTGAAAGATGCAGCTGAAAAAGCTAAGAAAGACCTTTCTGGTGTAACTTCAACTCAAATCAGCTTGCCATTCATCACTGCAGGTGAGGCTGGACCTCTTCACTTGGAAATGACCTTGACTCGTGCGAAATTTGACGATTTGACTCGTGATCTTGTTGAACGTACAAAAGTTCCAGTTCGTCAAGCCCTTTCAGATGCAGGTTTGAGCTTGTCAGAAATCGACGAAGTTATCCTTGTTGGTGGTTCAACTCGTATCCCAGCCGTTGTAGAAGCTGTGAAAGCTGAAACTGGTAAAGAACCAAACAAATCAGTAAACCCTGACGAAGTTGTTGCCATGGGTGCTGCTATCCAAGGTGGTGTAATCACTGGTGATGTTAAAGACGTTGTCCTTCTTGATGTAACACCATTGTCACTTGGTATCGAAACAATGGGTGGCGTCTTCACAAAACTTATCGATCGCAACACTACGATTCCAACATCTAAATCACAAGTCTTCTCAACTGCAGCAGACAACCAACCAGCCGTTGATATCCACGTTCTTCAAGGTGAACGCCCAATGGCAGCAGATAACAAGACTCTTGGACGTTTCCAATTGACAGACATCCCAGCTGCACCTCGTGGAATTCCTCAAATCGAAGTAACATTTGACATCGATAAGAACGGTATCGTATCTGTTAAGGCCAAAGATCTTGGAACTCAAAAAGAACAAACCATTGTTATCCAATCTAACTCAGGTTTGACAGACGAAGAAATCGACCGCATGATGAAGGATGCTGAAGCGAATGCTGAAGCAGATAAAAAACGTAAAGAAGAAGTAGACCTTCGTAACGAAGTAGACCAAGCTATCTTTGCGACTGAAAAGACAATCAAAGAAACTGAAGGCAAAGGCTTCGATGCAGAACGTGATGCTGCACAAGCTGCCCTTGATGAGCTTAAGAAAGCCCAAGAAGACAACAACTTGGACGAAATGAAAGCAAAACTTGAAGCTTTGAACGAAAAAGCTCAAGGACTTGCTGTTAAACTTTACGAACAAGCCGCTGCAGCCCAACAAGCTCAAGCAGGAGCAGAAGGCGCACAAACAACAGGAAACGCAGGCGATGACGTCGTAGACGGAGAGTTTACGGAAAAATAAAATAGTCCAGTGGACTATTTTATCCCGAGCTTGAAAATCAGGAGAGCGAGGTAGTTAAGAATGACTAATCACTAAAGTGAATGTCATTCTACGGCAATCGCTATGGCGATTTGCCTAAACGCCTTACTAGTTCTAAAACAAAGTATAAACGACTTTGTTTTAGAACGTCGTAATGATAGGAAGAAATCCAGAGGTTGCAACCCAGCCTCTGTTTTTCGATAAAATAGAGGGTGTCGTTTATGAAAAAAGTACTTTGTATCATTTATCCTAATTTTTCTCTTTATGAGATAACCACTTTAACGAGTACTTTAGCTCTGTCTTTTGACATCACGATTGATTATGTGGCTTCAGATAATTCAATTGTTATTTCTGAAGATGGTTTGCCTTGCCAACCTACAAAAACATTGGATCAAGTACATATAGAAGAGTATTCTTGTGTCATTTTACCAGGAATGGCAAATATAGGGCCTGCTCTACAGGATGAAAAATTAAATTCGTTTTTGAAGGGACTTGATAAAAAGGAAATTCTAATTGCAGCCATTTCTTCAGCGCCCCTTTTATTGGCAAAAGCAGGTTTGTTGAATGATACGAAATTTACAGGTGGAATTTGGCAAAACTTCTTTGACTATTTTGAATTTCTTCCACGTGAAAATTTCCAACCCAAAGTTCTTGTGCAAGATAAAAATATCATTACGGCTATCGGTTTTGCACATCAAGAGTTTGCAAGAAAAGTGATTCTTAGTCTAGATTTGGCAGAAAATACTGACAACTATTTTAAAGAACAGAACGAATTTTCAGAAGAGGATTTGATTTTTACTCTATCGGACAAAGAGTTTGATGAAGTGAAGCAGAGTATAGAAAATACCCTCTAATGATTTACTTATAAACTATAGAAAGGAACAAGGGTGTTCGCAACTGAACACGGGTTCCAGAATTTCTTACTTAATTTGAAAGAAAGGACAAAGAGCATTCGAGAAATTGAACTCGAGCGGAAAGCTTGGAAATTAGATAAACCTCCTAAGAAATCAGGATTTCTTGTCGGTTTCCTAAATTTCAGTCGCTTTCTGTTCGCTCTTAGTATCTTGTATGAACAATACTGAATTTTATGATCGTCTGGGGGTGTCAAAAAACGCTTCGGCAGACGAGATCAAAAAGGCTTATCGTAAGCTTTCAAAAAAATATCACCCGGATATCAACAAGGAGCCTGGTGCTGAGGAAAAATACAAGGAAGTTCAAGAAGCCTATGAGACTTTGAGTGATGACCAAAAACGTGCAGCCTACGATCAATATGGTGCTGCTGGTGCTAATGGTGGCTTTGGTGGTGCAGGCGGTTTTGGTGGTTTCGACGGAGCAGGTGGCTTCGGTGGTTTTGAAGATATCTTCTCAAGTTTTTTCGGAGGAGGCGGAGCTTCGCGCAATCCAAACGCTCCTCGTCAAGGTGACGACCTCCAGTACCGTGTGAATTTGACTTTTGAAGAAGCCATCTTCGGAACGGAAAAAGAAGTTAAATACAATCGTGAAGCCAGCTGTCGTACCTGTAACGGATCTGGTGCTAAGCCAGGAACAAGTCCAGTCACCTGTGGACGCTGTCATGGTGCTGGTGTTATTAACGTCGATACGCAGACTCCTCTTGGTATGATGCGTCGCCAAGTAACCTGTGATGTCTGTCATGGTCGTGGAAAAGAAATCAAAGATCCATGTACTACATGTCACGGAACAGGTCATGAAAAGCAAGCTCATAGCGTACATGTAAAAATCCCTGCTGGTGTGGAAACTGGCCAACAAATCCGTCTAGCGGGTCAAGGTGAAGCAGGCTTTAATGGTGGACCTTACGGGGACTTGTACGTGGTGGTTTCTGTTGAAGCTAGTGATAAATTTGAACGTGAAGGAACAACCATTTTCTACAAGTTAAATCTTAATATTGTCCAAGCAGCTCTAGGAGATACTGTGGAAATTCCAACCGTGCATGGTGCTGTCGAATTGGTTATTCCAGAAGGCACTCAGACTGGCAAGAAATTCCGTCTACGTGGCAAGGGAGCACCGAGCCTTCGTGGTGGCGCTGTTGGGGACCAATACGTTACAGTTAATGTCGTGACTCCGACAGGTTTGAACGAACGCCAAAAAGCAGCGCTTAAAGAATTCGCAGCTGCAGGTGATTTGAAAGTCAATCCAAAGAAAAAAGGCTTCTTTGACCATATTAAAGATGCCTTTGAAGGAGAATAACGTAAAAAGAGCCGATTGGCTCTTTTTGTGTTATCTTTGAAAATTTAGCGTCGAAAAATCATTTTCTAGTTAGCCTATCATTTATACTTTTGCTTGAGCAAGCCAGCTGCATCCATCTCTTGGATGAGTTGCTTGATTTCCGCTTCTTTGCCTGGTTTAACGGTGACGGTATCAATGTGTTTGATCGCCGAATTATCCTGAATATCGACCAAGGTCAAAGCTTTTTCATAGAATGCGATTCCCTTTTTTAGACTTTCCTGATCATTCCAAAAGAGAATTGAGTAATTAGGGTCAAATTTCTTTCCGATTTCTTGGAGATACTTCTCGCTTTCTTTCTCTAAAAACTGCAATAAACCATGATTGAATAAATTGTCTTCTACTGAATGGTAGGAAATATCTCCTGTGTTTAGGACATAGACTTTGAGTCGGTTTTTGGTGAGTTTTGGACTTTCTTTTAGGACGGGGTGGCTATTGATAACCTCACCTGAGAAAGTAACATAAAAATTTAAGCCTCCACCTTCGAATTGATACCTCCCATTTGATTCTACTTTCTCAGGAGGGAGGTCAAGGGAGATAAAGATTTGTTTTAAGGCTTCATTCCCCTCACGGATGTCACTCGGTGAAGCCTTGAAAAGATTCATCAGTAGTAGAAATGCTAGGACCGCAAGAAGGCAGAGACAGCCACAAGGGATCGCAATGACCTTCGCTAGAACTTTAAAAAACTGTTTCATGTTCATTCCCTCCCTTTTCTGTTCGAATCTAGTAACCCAAAATGGAATTAAGGAAAGTTGGAGGCTTTCTTATTCTTGTTTTTCTTCTTGGAGGACCGCCATTCTGGTTTGGAAATCTTTTTCCAAGACTTTGAATTTATAGGTTAAATCTTTTTGGTATTCTTTGATGAGTTCTTTTTGTTGGTTGATAACTTGCAGGCTGTTTTGGATGATATCCAAATTATCCTTGATAGCTTCGACGCGGTCAGTTGTATCTAGCACTTCATCCTGAATGGCTTGGCGATTTTTCACGACAAAATAACTTCCAGCTGCAGCTCCTGCGAATAGCAGTAGATTTGATAGTTTCATGGCATCTCCTTAAGCGTTTTTAATGGTTTCAGCGACTTGGGCAAGTTTGTCAAAGTCAGGTTCGTGGGCGATAAAGTCAATCTTGAGGTCATCTTCTGCACCGTAGCGAGGTACGAGGTGCACGTGAGTATGAAAGACCGTTTGACCAGCAACTTCCTCACAGTTGGCGATGATATTCATACCAGCAGCCTTGGTAGCCTTCATGACTTTTTGAGCCACTGTTGGCACTTTGGCAAAGAGTCGGCTGGCACTTTCAGCATCCATTTCTAAAAGATTGCGATAGTGCTCTTTTGGTACAACGAGGGTGTGTCCAGGCGTTACTTGAGAAATATCAAGGAAGGCAAGAACCTGCTCATCTTCGTATACTTTTGAAGCAGGGATCTCCCCTGCGATGATCTTACAAAAAATGCAATCTGACATAAAATCCACCTCTACTGTATTGAATTTTGATATAATATAGCTACATTATACCAGATTCGGAGAAAATATGTTAGAAATTAAAAACCTGACAGGAGGCTATGTTCACGTTCCTGTCTTGAAAGATGTGTCCTTTACAGTTGAAAGTGGGCAGTTGGTTGGTTTGATTGGTCTTAACGGAGCGGGTAAATCAACGACGATTAATGAAATTATCGGTCTTTTGACGCCTTATAGTGGAGAGATTAAGATTAACGGTCTAACCCTGCGAAAAGATGCGACCAACTACCGCAAGCAGATTGGCTACATCCCGGAAACGCCTAGCTTGTATGAGGAATTGACTCTCAGAGAGCATATCGAAACAGTGGCTATGGCTTATGGTGTCGATCAGAAAGTGGCCTTTGATCGTGTGGAACCTTTGTTAAAAATGTTTCGTTTGGATCAAAAATTAGACTGGTTCCCAGTGCATTTCTCCAAAGGGATGAAGCAGAAGGTCATGATTATCTGTGCTTTTGTCGTAGATCCGAGCCTTTTCATCGTTGATGAGCCTTTCCTTGGGCTCGATCCGCTGGCCATTTCTGACTTGATTCAGCTTTTGGAAGTGGAAAAGCAAAAAGGCAAGTCCATTCTCATGAGTACCCATGTTTTGGATTCGGCGGAGAAGATGTGTGATGCCTTTGTTATTCTCCACAAGGGGGAGGTGCGGGCTCAGGGCAACCTCCAGCAACTCCGCGAGGCCTTTGACATGCCCGAGGCTAGCTTGAACGACATTTATTTGGCTCTAACCAAAGAGGGGGACCTATGAAAGACTTGTTTTTAAGGAGAAAGCAGGCTTTTCGTAAGGAGTGCGTCGGTTATCTGCGCTATGTTCTCAATGACCACTTTGTCTTATTCCTGCTTGTTCTCATCGGTTTTCTAGCCTACCAGTACAGTCAACTCTTGCAAGATTTTCCTGAAAATCATGGGTCCATCCTCTTGTTTTTGGGAATTGTATCTGCCTTGCTTTTGGCTTGGGGAGGAATCGCGACCTACATGGAAGTACCTGACAAGCTCTTTCTCTTAGTATCTGAAGAGGAGGTGAAGTCATACCTCAAAGGGCAGACGGTGCGTTCATTGGTTTTCTGGACAATTGTTCAAACCTTCTTTTTACTCTTATTTGCACCCTTGTTTTTAGCCATGGGCTATGGCTTGCTAGCCTTTCTCGTCTATGTGCTTTTACTGGGAGCAGCGAAGTACCTCCTCTTTCGACACAAAGCCAGCAAATTTTATACTGAGACTGGCCTCGACTGGGACTATGTCATTGCCCAAGAAAGCAAGCGCAAGCAAGTCTTGCTTCGTTTCTTTGCTCTCTTTACTCAGGTCAAGGGGGTTTCAAATAGTGTCAAACGTCGCGCTTATCTGGATTTTATCCTTAAAGCAGTTCAGAAAGTGCCGAGCAAGATTTGGCAAAACCTCTATCTTCGTTCTTATCTGCGAAATGGAGACCTCTTTGCCCTCAGTCTCCGCCTCTTACTCCTATCCTTGTTAGCTGTGATCTTCATCGAGCAGTCTTGGATCGCGACAGCAGTAGTAGTTTTATTTAACTATCTCCTGCTCTTTCAGTTACTGGCCCTCTATCATGCCTTTGACTACCAGTACTTGACTCAGCTCTTTCCACTAGAAAAAGGGGAGAAAGAGAAGGGATTGAAACAGATTGTGCTTGGTGTGGGAAGTGCAGTTCTTTTGCTGGAATTGCTAGTCGGAGCAGTGGTTTTTCAAGAAAAAATAGCCTTGTTGGCTCTTGTAGGGGCTAGTCTCTTCCTACAATTGTTTTATTTGCCTTACCAACTAAAAAGATTGGTTGACGAATAGACCAAAAACTAGTAGAATAGTAAGGAAACTTTATACGGAGGAAAGAAATGGACTTGGGTGATAATGAGCTAACGCTGACCCCTATCCCTGGGAAGAGCGGCAAAGCTTATATGGGAAGCTACCCTGATGGGAAGCGCGTCTTTGTAAAAATGAACACCTCTCCAATCCTACCTGGCCTAGCCAGAGAACAAATCGCTCCTCAATTACTATGGACTCGTCGTTTGCCAGATGGCCGTGATATGTGCGCTCAGGAATGGCTGACGGGCAAAATCTTGACCCCTTACGATATGAATCGCAAGCAGATTATCAATATCTTGAACCGCCTTCACCGCTCGCGTCCTTTGATGAAGCAGTTGAGCCGTTTGGGATACACCATGGAAACACCAGTTGATTTGCTACGTTCTTGGCAGCAAGGAGTTCCAGAAATCTTGAAGCAGAACCACTATTTGAACAGTGTGATTGCTGAGCTAGGTAAGACGGTTCCAGGTTTTAGGGAAGACCATGCAACGATTGTGCACGGGGATCTTCGTCATAGTAATTGGATTGAAACAGAGAGTGGACTCGTTTATCTAGTGGATTGGGATTCGGTTCGTCTGACGGATCGTATGTTTGATGTGGCGCATTTGCTATGCCACTACATTCCGGATCATCAGTGGCGCCAATGGTTGAGAGACTACGGCTATAAGTACAATAAGACAGTGTTAGATAAATTGTATTGGTATGGTCAGTATTCTTATTTGAACCAGATTGCCAAATACTGTGAAAATCAAGATTTAGACAATGTAAACCGGGAGATTTATGCCTTGCGCGTCTTCCGTGACAAGTATGGAAAGAAGAGATGAGAGTTAGAAATCGTAAAGGGGCGACAGAATTACTAGAGGCCAATCCTCAGTATGTGGTCCTCAATCCCTTGGAAGCTAAAGGGAAATGGCGAGACTTGTTTGGAAATGATCATCCTATTCATGTAGAGGTTGGAAGTGGGAAAGGGGCCTTCGTATCAGGAATGGCCAAGCAAAATCCTGACATCAACTACATTGGGATTGATATCCAAAAGTCGGTATTGAGTTATGCCTTGGATAAGGTATTAGAAGTTGGAGTGCCCAACATCAAGTTGCTGTGGGTAGATGGTTCAGATCTGACCGACTACTTTGAAGACGGTGAGATTGATCGTCTCTACCTAAACTTTTCAGATCCCTGGCCTAAAAAACGCCATGAAAAACGTCGTTTGACTTACAAGAGTTTCTTGGATACCTTCAAGCGCATCTTGCCGGAGAATGGGGAAATCCATTTCAAGACAGATAACCGTGGCTTGTTTGAGTACAGTCTAGTGAGCTTTTCTCAGTATGGGATGAAACTAAATGGTGTTTGGCTAGACTTGCATGCCAGTGATTTTGAAGGCAATGTCATGACAGAGTATGAGCAAAAATTCTCCAGCAAAGGTCAAGTGATCTACCGAGTTGAAGCAGAATTTTAAGAACTAGCTTGAAAACCAGCTAGTTGAGTGCTAATGCTTTACATAAATTGACAAACGTGCTATACTGATAGTAAGAATATGAGAAAGAGAGGCGGGGAAATATCTTCGCCTCTTGCTTATGAGGAGGTGGACGCAATCGCAACAATCGTAGAATTAGTCAGAGAAGTTGTAGAACCTGTCATCCAAGCACCTTTCGAGCTCGTGGATATCGAGTATGGAAAGATTGGCAGTGACATGATTCTCAGTATTTTTGTAGATAAACCCGAAGGAATTACCTTGAACGACACGGCAGACCTGACAGAAATCATCAGTCCTGTCCTAGACACTATCAAGCCCGATCCCTTCCCAGAACAATATTTCCTAGAAATCACCAGTCCAGGTTTGGAACGTCCTTTGAAAACCAAGGATGCCGTCGCTGGAGCAGTTGGGAAATACATCCATGTCGGGCTCTACCAAGCCATTGATAAGCAAAAGGTCTTTGAAGGAACCTTGGTATCCTTTGAAGGGGATGAGTTGACTATGGAGTATATGGACAAGACACGTAAGAAAACCGTCCAAATTCCATACAGTTTAGTATCAAAAGCACGTTTAGCAGTAAAACTATAGAAAAGAAAGGATAGCTTTTGAGGATTCAAAAGTAAAAAGAACATGAGTAAAGAAATGCTAGAGGCCTTCCGCATTTTGGAAGAAGACAAGGGAATCAAAAAAGAAGACATCATCGACGCAGTAGTAGAGTCGCTTCGTTCCGCTTATCGCAGACGCTATGGTCAATCTGACAGCGTAGCCATTGACTTCAATGAAAAAACGGGTGACTTTACAGTTTATACTGTCCGTGAAGTTGTTGATGAAGTATTTGATAGCCGTTTGGAAATTAGCTTGAAAGATGCCCTTGCCATTAATTCAGCCTATGAGCTTGGTGACAAAATCAAGTTTGAAGAAGCACCAGCTGAGTTTGGTCGTGTAGCAGCCCAATCTGCTAAACAAACCATCATGGAAAAAATGCGCAAGCAAACACGTGCCATCACTTATAATACATACAAAGAACATGAACAAGAAATCATGTCTGGTACAGTAGAACGCTTTGACAACCGCTTCATCTATGTCAACCTTGGTAGCATCGAAGCCCAATTGTCAAAACAGGACCAAATCCCTGGAGAAGTTTTTGCTTCCCATGACCGTATCGAAGTCTACGTTTACAAGGTTGAAGACAATCCTCGTGGTGTCAACGTATTTGTTAGCCGTAGCCATCCAGAAATGATCAAACGTTTGATGGAGCAAGAAATTCCAGAAGTGTATGATGGAACTGTCGAAATCATGAGCGTAGCCCGCGAAGCTGGTGACCGTACGAAAGTTGCCGTTCGTAGCCACAATCCAAACGTGGACGCTATCGGGACAATCGTTGGACGTGGTGGTGCCAATATCAAGAAAATCACCAGCAAATTCCACCCAGCTCGTTACGATGCTAAGAGCGACCGCATGATTCCTGTCGAAGAAAACATCGACGTTATCGAGTGGGTAGCGGATCCAGCTGAGTTTATCTACAATGCCATCGCACCTGCAGAGGTTGACCAAGTTATCTTTGATGAAAATGACAGCAAACGTGCCTTGGTCGTTGTACCTGATAACAAGCTTTCTCTTGCCATCGGTCGTCGTGGACAAAATGTTCGCTTAGCAGCTCACTTGACAGGTTACCGTATCGATATCAAGTCAGCCAGTGAGTTTGAAGCTATGGAAGAAGCAGGTCAAGTGGATTACGCAGATGCGGATGAATTGACAGAAGAATAAAAGTTGCTAGAGGAGGGAAAGATGAAAACAAGAAAAATCCCTTTGCGCAAGTCTGTTGTGTCCAACGAAGTGATTGATAAACGTGATTTACTCCGCATTGTCAAGAACAAAGAAGGACAGGTCTTTATCGATCCGACAGGCAAGGCCAATGGCCGTGGCGCTTATATCAAGCTAGACAATACAGAAGCCCTAGAGGCAAAAAAGAAGAAAGTCTTTAACCGCAGCTTTAACATGGAAGTGGAAGAAAGCTTTTATGACGAGTTGATCGCTTATGTGGATCACAAAGTGAAAAGAAGAGAGTTAGGACTTGAATAAGCAAAAGATAAGCAATCTCTTGGGACTTGCTCAACGAGCAGGCCGGATCATATCGGGTGAGGAATTGGTGGTCAAGGCCATTCAAGACCAGAAAGCTAAGCTAGTCTTTCTAGCCCATGATGCTGGCCCTAATCTAACCAAGAAGATTCAAGATAAAAGTGACTATTATCAAGTAGAAGTTATAACCGTGTTTTCAACACTGGAATTAAGCATAGCAGTCGGGAAACCGAGAAAGGTTTTGGCTGTGACAGATGCTGGATTTACAAAGAAAATGAGGTCTCTTATGGAATAGAAGAGGAGGACATGATTTGTCTAAGAAAAGATTGTACGAAATCGCAAAAGAACTTGGAAAAGAAAGTAAAGAAGTTGTAGCGCGTGCAAAAGAGTTGGGCTTGGATGTGAAAAGCCACTCATCGAGCGTGGAAGCTGCTGCTGCTGAACAAATCGCGGCTAGCTTTAAACCTGCACCTGCTCCTAAGGCAGAAGCAAAACCTGCAGCACCAAAAGCAAGTGTAGAAAAGAAAGCAGAAAAGTCTGTATCAGCTAAACCAGTAGCCGCTAAGGAAGAAAGCAAATCAGCTACACCTGCAGCTCCTAAAGAAGAAAAAGTAGTGGCCGCAAGACCACAGAGTCGAAACTTCAAGGCGGAGCGTGAGGCGCGTGCCAAAGAGCAGGCAGAGCGACGCAAACAAAACAAGGGCAACAACCGTGACCAACAACAAAACGGCAACCGTCAGAAAAATGACGGCCGTAATGGTGGAAAACCTGGTCAAGGAAACCGCGACAATCGCCGATTTAACGACCAAGGGAAAAAACCACAAGGTCAAGGGAATCGTGGCAATGATCGCCGTCAGCAACAAGACTTCCAGCCAAAACAAGCTGGACCACGTGTTGACTTTAAAGCCCGTGCAGCAGCCCTAAAAGCAGAGCAAAATGCAGAGTACGCACGCTCAAGCGAGGAGCGCTTCAAACAATCGCAAGCTGCCAAAGAAGCCTTGGCTCAAGCTAACAAACGCAAGGAGCCAGAGGAAATCTTTGAAGAAGCTGCTAAGCTAGCTGAACAAACGCAGCCAGCTGTAACAGTAGCTCCTGTAGCGAAAGAAGCGCCAGTGGATACACGTCGTAAAAAACAAGCTCGACCAGACAAAGAACGTGACGATTATGATCACGAAGAAGATGGTCCTAGAAAACAACAAAAGAATCGAAGTAGTCAGAATCAAGTGAGAAATCAAAGAAATAGTAACTGGAATAACAATAAGAAAAATAAAAAAGGGAACAAGCAAAACAGCCGTAACCAGACTCCAAAACCTGTTACAGAGCGTAAGTTCCATGAATTGCCAACAGAATTTGAGTATACAGATGGTATGACTGTTGCGGAAATCGCAAAACGTATCAAACGTGAACCAGCAGAAATCGTTAAGAAACTCTTTATGATGGGTGTCATGGCCACACAAAACCAATCCTTGGATGGAGAAACAATTGAACTCCTCATGGTGGATTACGGTATCGAAGCCAAACAAAAGGTTGAAGTGGATAATGCCGACATCGAACGTTTCTTTGTCGAAGATGGCTATCTTAACGAAGATGAATTGGTTGAGCGTCCACCAGTTGTAACCATCATGGGACACGTTGACCATGGTAAAACAACCCTTCTAGATACCCTTCGTAACTCTCGTGTTGCAACAGGAGAAGCAGGTGGTATCACTCAGCATATCGGTGCCTACCAAATCGTTGAAAATGGCAAGAAGATTACCTTCCTTGATACACCTGGACACGCGGCCTTTACATCGATGCGTGCGCGTGGTGCTTCTGTTACCGATATTACTATCTTGGTCGTAGCGGCAGATGACGGGGTTATGCCTCAGACTATCGAAGCCATCAACCACTCAAAAGCAGCCAACGTTCCAATCATCGTAGCCATCAACAAAATTGATAAACCAGGTGCCAACCCAGAACGCGTTATCGGTGAATTGGCAGAGCATGGTGTCATGTCAACAGCTTGGGGTGGAGATTCTGAGTTTGTCGAAATTTCAGCTAAGTTCAACCAAAATATCGATGAACTCTTGGAAACGGTCCTTCTTGTGGCTGAAATCCAAGAACTCAAGGCAGATCCAACAGTGCGTGCTATCGGTACGGTTATCGAAGCTCGTTTGGATAAAGGGAAAGGTGCGGTCGCAACCCTTCTTGTGCAACAAGGTACTCTGAATGTGCAAGACCCTATCGTTGTCGGAAATACCTTTGGTCGTGTCCGTGCTATGACCAATGACCTTGGTCGTCGTGTTAAGGTTGCTGGACCATCAACGCCCGTTTCTATCACAGGTTTGAACGAAGCACCAATGGCGGGTGACCACTTTGCCGTTTACGAAGATGAAAAATCTGCGCGTGCGGCCGGTGAAGAACGTGCAAAACGTGCCCTTATGAAGCAACGTCAAGCTACTCAACGTGTCAGCCTTGAAAACCTCTTTGATACGCTTAAAGCTGGTGAGCTTAAGTCAGTTAATGTTATCATCAAGGCCGACGTACAAGGTTCTGTTGAAGCCCTTTCTGCCTCACTTCAAAAGATCGATGTAGAAGGTGTGAAAGTTACTATCGTTCACTCGGCAGTCGGTGCTATCAACGAATCTGACGTGACTCTTGCGGAAGCTTCAAATGCCTTTATCGTTGGTTTCAACGTACGTCCTACACCACAAGCTCGTCAACAAGCAGATGCTGACGATGTCGAAATCCGTCTCCACAGCATTATCTACAAGGTTATCGAAGAGATGGAAGAAGCTATGAAAGGGATGTTGGATCCTGAATTTGAAGAAAAAATCATCGGTGAAGCTCTTATCCGTGAAACCTTCAAGGTGTCTAAAGTGGGAACTATCGGTGGATTTATGGTTATCAACGGTAAGGTTACCCGTGATTCTAAAGTCCGTGTAATCCGTGACGGTGTTGTTATCTATGACGGTGAACTCGCAAGCTTGAAACACTACAAAGACGACGTGAAAGAAGTTACGAACGGTCGTGAAGGTGGATTGATGATTGAGGGCTACAATGATATCAAGATGGATGATGTGATTGAGGCTTATATCATGGAAGAGATTAAGAGATAAGATTTTTGCTCCTTTCTAGGTGGTGAGGGATGCAAGCAAACCGATGGTTTCATTGCTTATTTTTGAGCCTAGAGTCTCAAAAATCCCCTGTGATGGGACTGATAAATTAGTCCCATCACTTTCACCACAGCGAAAGAAGCGGATGAGTTCAAATTGAACTTCGTTTCAATTTGAGCTGAAAATCAATAAATTTAAAAATAGCTAGGTCTGCTGGCCTAGCTTTTGGTTCAAAGTAGAGAAAGGAATATCATGGCAAATCATTTCCGTACGGATCGTGTGGGCATGGAAATCAAGCGTGAAGTCAATGAGATTTTGCAAAAGAAAGTCCGTGATCCGCGTGTCCAAGGTGTGACCATCACAGATGTTCAGATGCTAGGTGACTTGTCTGTTGCCAAGGTTTACTACACCATTTTGAGTAACCTTGCTTCGGATAATCAAAAAGCTCAAATCGGGCTTGAAAAAGCAACTGGTACCATCAAACGTGAACTTGGTCGCAATTTGAAATTGTACAAAATCCCAGATTTGACCTTCGTCAAAGACGAATCCATTGAATACGGAAACAAGATTGACGAGATGCTACGCAATCTGGATAAGAACTAAAAAAGAGGGGAAACCCTCTTTTTTCTTGTCAGAGTAGTCCATCAGCTAATCATCAATATGTTGCCTTTGTAAAAGGCAGTTTAAAAAATTTGTAAATTTCAAATAGTATGATATGATAAAGCTTGATATGAATGAAAAACGGAGAAACATATGGCTAAACAAGATATAGCTATGCAAGTACTGCAACAAGTGGTGAAATTACCCGTGGTCAAAGTTGATCGAGAGAAATTTTTAGTAGAAAAGTTTTCAAAGGAATTAGACCGTAAGGATATTGCAACCTTATTAGAACAAGGGCCGACTTCTTTGTTACCTCAGGAAAGCTTGGACCGAGTGGCAAAGGCCTGTATTAAGGACAATGTATTGCTGGCCAGCGGCACTTCGGTATTGGCAGGTCTACCTGGAGGTCTTGCCATGGCGATCACCATTCCAACAGATGTAGCCCAGTTTTACGCTTTCTCATTAAAACTAGCTCAGGAACTAGGGTATATTTACGGATTTGATGATCTTTGGGCATCGCGCAATGAGTTAAGCGAGGAAGCTAAAAACACACTCCTACTGTATCTCGGTGTGATGCTGGGAGTAAATGGTGCAGGTGCTCTGCTTCGATCAGGTGGTGTGACAGTAGCCAAGCAAGTCATAAAAGTAGTGAACAAGAAAGCTTTGACAAAGACGCTCTGGTATCCTATTTTAGAGAAAATTTTGAAAATTTTTGGTGTTAATCTGACAAAAGGAGGCCTAGCCAAAGGGATGGGGAAAGTGATCCCTATCCTAGGTGGAGTCATTTCTGGTGGCTTAACCTTTGCGACCATGAAACCGATGGGAGAAAGATTGCAACAGGAATTGTCCAAGCTAGTCAACTACAATGAAGTGCAATATCAAAGAGACGTTGATACTATTCGAAAAGAGGTCGAAATCATCGAAGGAGAGTAATATGGGATTCATTAAAATTCTAGCCAAGACTTACGGGAATTACTTTTTTACAATGCAAGGTTTAAAAGTGATGAAAACAATGAAAAAAGACGACAATGCTCTAGTAGGTTTCGGGAAAGTACTGCTTGCTGACAAGTTGATGGATGTAGCCCAGTGGCTCGCAAAACCAGATGATAAGGAATAACTTGAAATGAAAGAAACTAGCAGGAACTCTTCTGCTAGTTTTTTAATCTCTTCCCATATGGTATAATATAAGCAGTAAAATCATTTTATACTCTTCGAAAATCTCTTCAAACCACGTCAGCTTCACCTTGCTGTAGGTATGGTTACTGACTTCGTCAGTTCTATCCACAACCTCAAAACACTGTTTTGAGCAACCTGTGGCTAGCTTCCTAGTTTGCTCTTTGATTTTCATTGAGTATTAGAACATACATGGAGGTCGTCATGGATAATATCATCGATGTGTCAATTCCCGTTGCAGAAGTGGTGGATAAGCATCCAGAAGTCTTGGAAATCCTAGTAGAGCTGGGTTTTAAACCACTTGCTAACCCCTTGATGCGCAACACAGTCGGTCGCAAAGTATCGCTCAAACAGGGTTCTAAACTTGAAGGAACTCCTATGGACAAGATTGTCCGCACGCTAGAAGCGAACGGCTATGAAGTGATTGGATTAGACTAATGGCAGATGAACGGATTCATATCCTACGGGATATTTTGTTAGAATTGCACAATGGTGCCTCTCCTGAGTCAGTTCAGGAGCGTTTTGATGCGACTTTTACAGGTGTGTCAGCCATCGAGATTTCCCTCATGGAGCACGAGCTGATGAACTCAGACTCAGGTGTCACCTTTGAAGATGTCATGGAGCTCTGTGATGTCCATGCCAATCTTTTTAAAAATGCAGTAAAGGGCGTCGAAGTAGAGGATACCGAACACCCTGGACACCCAGTTCGCGTCTTCAAGGATGAAAATCTGGCTCTCCGTGCAGCCTTGATTCGCATTCGGAGATTGTTAGATACCTATGAGTCTATGGAAGATGAGGAAATGCTGGCAGAGATGCGTAAGGGTTTGGTTCGTCAAATGGGGCTGTTGGGCCAATTTGATCTCCACTACCAGCGCAAGGAAGAGCTCTTTTTCCCCATCATGGAGCGTTATGGACACGATTCACCTCCAAAAGTTATGTGGGGAGTGGATGATCAGATCAGAGAACTCTTTCAGACAGCTCTAGCGACGGCTAAGGCACTACCAGAAGTGGCGATTAACACTGTAAAGGAGGCCTTTGAAGCTTTTGCGACAGAGTTTGAAAGTATGATTTTCAAGGAAGAGTCCATCCTACTCATGATTCTCCTTGAGTCTTTCACCCAGGATGACTGGATTCAGATTGCGGAGGAGAGCGATGCCTACGGCTATGCCATCATCCGTCCGTCAGAGAAATGGGTGCCAGAACGTCAGAGTTTCGTTGAGGAAAAGAGCGCAGAGGAGCCCGTGCAGCTAGACACGGCTGAAGGTCAAGTTCAGCAAGTCATCAATACGCCTGAAGGCCAGTTTACCATTACCTTTACCCCTAAGGAAAAGGAAGCGGTGCTGGACCGCCATAGTCAACAGGCTTTTGGCAATGGCTATCTCTCAGTAGAGCAGGCCAACCTCATCCTCAATCACCTTCCTATGGAGATCACCTTTGTCAATAAAGACGATATTTTCCAGTATTACAATGACAATGCGCCAGCTGATGAGATGATTTTCAAACGGACGCCGTCCCAAGTCGGGCGCAATGTAGAACTCTGCCATCCGCCTAAGTACCTAGAAAAGGTGAAGGCCGTTATGCAAGGTCTTCGTGAAGGGGTCAAGGACAAGTATGAAATGTGGTTCAAGTCAGAGTCGCGAGGCAAGTTTGTCCACATCACCTATGCTGCGGTACACGATGAGAACGGAGAATTTCAAGGCGTGCTAGAGTATGTTCAGGACATCCAGCCCTATCGTGAGATTGATACGGACTACTTCCGTGGATTAGAATAAGGAGAATCAATGAGTTACGAACAAGAATTTATGAAGGAATTTGAGGCCTGGGTTAATACCCAGATCATGATCAACGACATGGCGCACAAGGAAAGTCAAAAAGTCTACGAAGAAGACCAAGACGAACGTGCCAAAGATGCTATGATTCGCTACGAGAGCCGCTTGGATGCTTATCAGTTCTTGCTTGGTAAGTTTGAAAACTTCAAAGCAGGCAAGGGATTTCATGATCTGCCAGAAGGCTTATTTGGTGAGCGAAACTATTAAAATTCAGATACTTTCTTGATTTTTTGCCAAAATCTTGATAGAATATCTTTATTAAATCCTTGTCAGAGCAGGGATTTTTTATTGAAAGGATTTTATCATGTCAAAGAAACTCCAACGTAAAAAACAATTGCGAAATAGCCTTCGTCGTTCAGGTGCATTTTCAAATGCTGTAAACAAGGTTGTCGAAGAAACAAAAAAAGTTGTGAAGCATGCTGAAAAAGCTGCAAATGAGGCAGGAAAAGCAGTCTCTAAGCAAGTAGAAAAAGCTGTAGAAGCAACTAAAGAGCAAGCCCACAAGCTTACAACTTCTGTTGAAGATTTCGCAGCTGACCTAGGTGGACTTCCACTTAATCGTGCTAAAACTTTCTATGATGAAGGTATCAAGTCGGCTGCTGACTTTAAAAATTGGACTGAAAAAGAACTCCTTGCCTTGAAAGGAATCGGCCCAGCTACCATTAAGAAATTAAAAGAACATGGAATCAGCTTCAAGTAATTTTTCTTGACCCTTGCATTTCCGAGAAAAACTTGCTACAATAGAGCCATTAGAGGTGTTTTGAATCCCACATTTTACAGAAAGTGGCGGTGCTGAGAAGTCCACAAATGTGTCAAAACTGGTTGCTGATGATGAAAAATGAAATAAAAGTGTCTTTGTATATCCTTCAAAGACAAGAGTTGCGGGCATCTCTGCCCGAAATTGGGTGGTACCGCGGATAACATATTCGTCCCTGTCATGTAGATGGCAGGGGCATTTTTTTATGGGAAGCGAGGTAGGAAGATGGAGCAAGCACAATTACCAGAACGATTAAAAACCGATCGGCTCGTCTTACGAGTCCGTACAATAGCTGATGCCGAGGATATTCATGCCTATGCTAGTCTGCCAGAAGTTTCCTACCCAGCAGGCTTTCCGCCCGTCAAGACCTTGGAAGATGAGATTTATTATCTGGAGCATATTCTGCCCGAGCGTAATGAAAAAAACAATCTCCCAGCGGGCTATGGAATTGTCGTTAAAGGGACCGATACTATCATCGGCTCTGTTGATTTCCCTCGTCGTCACGAGGATGATGTCTTGGAGATTGGCTATATCTTACATCCAGACTATTGGGGTCTAGGTTATGTTCCAGAAGCAGCGCGTGCCTTGATTGACTTAGCTTTTAAAGAATTGAATCTGCATAAGATTGAACTGACTTGTTTTGGCTACAATGTCCAAAGTCAACGAGCTGCAGAGAAACTTGGCTTTACCTTAGAATCTCGCATAAGAGACCGCAAAGATGCCCAAGGCAACCGCTGTGATGATTTGAGATATGGCTTGCTGAGGAGTGAGTGGGAGAGTGAAAACTGTTAGTTGAACTGTTCGAGAAAATCGAACAGTTGGGATGTATTGAAGAATTTCGAAAGCGAGGTGAGAGGATTGGAAACAAGCCAGATTATTACTCTAATTAGTGGAGTAGGAATAGGGGCTATCTTGAGTGCGATTTTAGTGTTTGTTAATAATAGTAAAAGAAATCAACTTGATTATATTACTAAAGAACGCTCTGAATGGAGAAAAAACATAAAGTTGATAATTGTTGATTTGCTAAATGGAGAAAATAGGGAATCTGCAGTAAATAGTCTTAGAACACAAATCAATCCATACGGCTATTGTAGAAATATTAAATATACTAATGAGTATTACATGAAAGATGGACATATTTGGGACCTTTTAAATGATTTTGATTACTCAGAAGAAAAATCGCAAATACTCAGTCAGTATCTAAGGTTACTCTTTAAATATGATTGGGAACGTTCAAAAAATGAGGTTAGAATTAATAATAATTTCTTATGGAATTTTTTAAGATGGGGATTGATAATTCTAAACTTAATAATGTTATTTTGGGCGGGAAATGTGAATAATGAAGTAAATATGTATTTATCATTATTTTCAGTTATTCTTTTATTTTTACAACCGCACCTAATAGAATTTCTATCTAAACTCAATTTTGATTCGCCTAAAGAAAAGACTATTTTAATATTAACCTTTTTAGTAGGATTTGTATCACCTTATCTTTATTCACTTTATTTAACATTTATTTTATTAAATTTTTATAATCTATTTAAATTGAATTTTCTGGTAAATATCTTCCCGTTAATTTTGATGTTAATTATAATTTCTTCCGAACTTTTGCTTATTTATCAAATTTTTAATATAAACTATAAATATATTTCTCAAATAAAAAAGATAGAAAAAAATAGGACTGATTTAGAGTTAAAATATTACGAAATTTATAATTTAAACTCTAGATTGAAACAAAAATCATGGGATATAAAGTATAATATAACAAAAGAAGATGTTAATAAACTAAAAAAAGAACAGATAAAATTACGCAAGAAAATAAATAAGAAACTAAACAAGAAATTAAAAAGAAACTAATTATTAAGGAGAACACACATGTCTAAAGAACTTTCACCTAAATACAATCCAGCCGAGGTTGAGGCTGGTCGTTACCAAAAATGGCTTGATGCCGATGTTTTCAAGCCTTCAGGAGATCAAAAGGCTAAGCCTTATTCAATCGTCATTCCACCACCAAACGTAACTGGGAAACTCCACCTTGGTCACGCTTGGGATACGACGCTTCAGGATATCATCATCCGTCAAAAACGCATGCAAGGCTTCGATACACTTTGGCTTCCAGGTATGGACCACGCGGGGATTGCCACTCAGGCTAAGGTTGAGGAGCGCTTGCGTGGTGAGGGCATTAGCCGTTACGATCTTGGTCGTGAGAAATTCCTCGAGAAAGTCTGGGAATGGAAAGACGAATATGCTACTACTATCAAGGAACAATGGGGCAAGATGGGGCTCTCTGTAGACTATTCTCGCGAGCGTTTCACGCTTGACGAAGGTTTGTCAAAAGCGGTTCGAAAGGTCTTTGTGGACCTTTACAAGAAAGGCTGGATCTACCGTGGTGAGTTTATCATCAACTGGGACCCAGCGGCTCGCACAGCCCTTTCTGATATCGAGGTGATTCACAAGGATGTCGAAGGTGCCTTCTACCACATGAACTACATGCTAGAAGACGGTTCACGTGCCCTTGAAGTTGCGACAACTCGTCCGGAGACCATGTTTGGGGACGTTGCTGTTGCGGTTAATCCAGTAGACCCACGCTACAAGGACTTGATTGGTAAACACGTCATCCTTCCAATCGCTAATAAATTGATTCCAATCGTTGGAGACGAGCATGCAGATCCTGAGTTTGGTACGGGTGTCGTGAAAATCACGCCTGCCCATGATCCAAACGACTTCTTAGTTGGTCAACGCCACAACTTGCCACAAGTCAATGTCATGAACGATGACGGAACCATGAACGACTTGGCCTTCGAATTTGCAGGTATGGATCGTTTCGAAGCTCGTAAGGCAGTCGTTGCTAAGTTGGAAGAAATCGGTGCCCTTGTTAAAATCGAAAAACGTGTCCACAGTGTTGGTCACTCAGAGCGTACAGGTGTGGTGGTTGAACCACGCTTGTCTACGCAATGGTTCGTCAAGATGGACCAATTGGCTAAAAATGCCATTGCCAACCAAGACACAGAGGACAAGGTAGAATTCTACCCACCCCGTTTTAACGATACCTTCCTCCAATGGATGGAAAATGTCCACGACTGGGTAATCTCACGTCAGCTCTGGTGGGGTCACCAAATCCCTGCTTGGTACAATGCTGAGGGTGAAATGTACGTCGGCGAAGAAGCACCTGAAGGTGACGGATGGACTCAGGACGAAGACGTCTTGGATACTTGGTTCAGTTCGGCCCTTTGGCCATTCTCAACCATGGGCTGGCCTGATGTCGACTCAGAAGACTTCAAACGTTACTTCCCAACTTCAACCTTGGTAACAGGTTACGACATCATCTTCTTCTGGGTGTCTCGTATGATCTTCCAATCCTTGGAATTCACTGGCCGTCAGCCATTCCAAAACGTTCTGATTCACGGTCTCATTCGTGACGAGCAAGGACGCAAGATGTCTAAATCTCTCGGCAATGGGATTGACCCGATGGATGTTATCGAGAAATACGGTGCCGATGCCCTTCGTTGGTTCCTTTCAAACGGTTCTGCACCAGGGCAAGACGTGCGCTTCTCTTACGAGAAAATGGATGCTTCATGGAACTTCATTAACAAGATTTGGAACATCTCTCGCTACATCCTCATGAATAATGAAGGTTTGACCCTTGAGCAAGCAACTGCTAATGTCGAAAAAGTGGTTAACAAGGAAGCTGGAAATGTCACAGACCGCTGGATTCTCCACAACCTCAATGAAACGATCGGAAAAGTCACTGAAAACTTTGACAAGTTTGAGTTTGGTGTTGCTGGACACATCCTCTACAACTTCATCTGGGATGAGTTTGCGGACTGGTATGTTGAGTTGACCAAGGAAGTCCTTTATAGCGATAACGAAGAAGAGAAAGTTATCACACGTTCTGTTCTCCTTTACACATTGGACAAGATCCTTCGTCTCCTTCACCCAATCATGCCATTCGTGACAGAGGAAATCTTTGGACAAATCTCAGAAGGCTCTATCGTGACAGCAGAATACCCAACTGTCAACCCAGCCTTTGAAGACCTTGCTGCCCACACTGGTGTGGAAAGCCTTAAAGATTTGATCCGTGCTGTTCGCAATGCGCGTGCGGAAGTAAACGTTGCACCAAGCAAGCCAATCACCATCCTTGTGAAAACAAGCGATAGCGACTTAGAAGCCTTCTTTAACAGCAATGTCAACTACATCAAACGCTTCACAAATCCAGAACACTTGGAAATCGCATCAACCATCCCTGCACCTGAACTCGCTATGTCAAGCGTCATCACAGGAGCAGAAATCTACTTGCCACTGGCAGATCTCCTCAATGTCGAAGAAGAACTCGCTCGTCTCGACAAGGAACTGGCTAAATGGCAAAAAGAACTGGACATGGTAGGCAAGAAACTCTCTAACGAACGCTTCGTAGCCAATGCCAAACCAGAAGTCGTCCAAAAAGAACGCGACAAGCAAGCCGACTACCAAGCGAAATACGATGCGACTGTAGCACGTATTGATGAGATGAAGAAGTTGGTGAAATAAACACAGAAACACGGTGATAAACCGTGTTTTTTACTTTAATTTGTGATAAAATTGTAATAATAAATTTTAATGACTGAAAGAGAATTCATGAGATATATAGATTTATTTGCAGGTTCCGGTGGTTTATCCTTAGGGCTTTATAATGCTGGGTTGCATGGAATATTTGCAGTTGAAAAAAATAAAGATGCTTTTAGTACTTTAAAATACAATTTAATTGAAAGAAAAAATCATTTTTCATGGCCGAATTGGCTTGAAATGAAAAATTGGGATATAAACGAACTTATAGAAATTCATAGCGGGGAACTTGCTGAATTAAACGGTTCTGTTGATTTAGTTGTAGGTGGTCCACCATGTCAAGGATTTTCCATGGCTGGAAAGAGAAAAAATAATGATATCAGAAATCAATTAATGCATTCGTATATTGAGTTTATCAAATTAGTTCAACCTACTATGTTATTTTTTGAAAATGTTCAAGGATTTACTGTAGGTTTTAAGGATCATAAGGATAAACAAAAATATTCTGATATTCTTGTTTCGGAATTACATGAATTAGGATATAACTTAGACTATAAAATTGTTACTATGTCAGAATACGGTGTTCCTCAAAATAGGAAACGGTTCATTCTATTTGCATCAAAAAATGGGGCCTATGAGATATTTTTTGACGAATTATTGAAAAATAAAGCTTGTTTCTTGAGGGATAGAGGACTAAAAATACCAATTACAATTTCTCAAGCTATTAATGATTTGAAAAAAAGTCATGGAGAAGTTGATAGTAAAGACACTAAGGCATTTAAAAATGGGAAGTATGGTCGAGCAACTTCAGCATATCAAAAATTAATGAGAAATAACATTGAACGAGGCGCTTTCCCCGATAGTCATCGATTCGCGAAACATAAAAGTGAAACAATAGATTTATTTAAACGTTTAATGACTGCTTCCGAAAAAAGTATACGAATTACACCATCTATGAATCTGGTTGAAGGTTTAAAGAAGCGTGGAGTCACTCCTTTAAAGAAAAATTCCATTTGTAATACGATTACTTCCATTCCAGATGATTATATACATTATGATGAACCTAGGATAATGACAGTTAGAGAACACGCTAGAATCCAAAGTTTTCCGGACAATTATGAATTCAAAGGACCGTATACTACGGGGGGTGAACGACGAAAAACGGATGTTCCTCGATATACTCAAGTCGCTAACGCAGTACCGCCTTTGTTTGCGGAACAAGTTGGACTTACTTTGCTGAAGATTATTAGGGAGTAATTTATGGCTGAATTTACTTTTAGAACAAATTCAAAGTTAAAAACACTAGTTGGACAAGAATTAATAACAAATAACAATATAGCGATATTTGAATTGATAAAAAATTCATATGATGCTGGCGCAACAGAAGTAGATATTCAATTTCATGATTTTTTATTTGTAGACAAAGGGTGGAAATCTTCTGAAAATTCAAAGATTAAAATCATCGACAATGGAATTGGTATGACTGTTGAAGAAGTGGATAAGTATTGGATGGAACTTGGAAATTCCTCTAAAGAGAAAAATAAACTACTTCGTTTGGATTCTAAAAAGATGGGTGAATTAATCACTCGATTTGCAAACGGTGAAAAAGGCATTGGTAGATTTGGTGTTGATAAAATTGGTGAGGAATTAATTTTAGAATCTATTGGACAATCTAAACTAAATGAGAAGGTGATAGTATATTTTGATTGGAATAAATATGATGATAGGAGTAAACTATTACAAGAAATAAAAAATGAGTATTATATTGAATTTCTTGAACAAAATATTTCCTCTGGTTTATCTCTAACAATAAAAAAATTACGAGATGAATGGGAGAATAACAATATTGAGAAACTAAAAAAAGATATTTCAAAATTTTTATCTCCCATTGATGATGAATCAGATTTTAAAATTAAAATATCATTTTACGTTGAAGGAGAGGTAAAAGAGTCTACTCACTTAAAAAATGATACTTTTGAGCATTTGAAATGTAAAATTGAAGCAGACCTGGGATCAGATGGTATAGCTGAAATATCAATCAAAATAGATGATGAAATAGAATATGTTGAGCGTGTACAAATCTTCGAAAAACAATCTCCTTTTGGTAGAACATTTGTTGAGATTTATTATTTAGATAAAGGTGAGAAAATTTCTTTCACGAGACGGATGGGAATTCGTCCCTCTGATTATGGCAATATAAAAATTTTTAGAGATAAGTTTCGTATTGTACCTTATGGAGAACCTCATAACGATTGGCTAGAAATTGATAGACATCATGCTCAGGGAATGTTTAGAACTTTTGGTACGAGAGATTTAGTGGGCAATGTTTTTCTAGATGGTAAAGATTTATCACAATTAGATGCGTTAAAAGAAGCAACTGATAGGGTTGGCTTTATTGAAGATCGACCAGAATTTGAATCATTAAAAGATTTTCTGTGGAACTTAATTTCAATGTTTGAAAACTTTATCTTCAATAGAATAAAAAAACAAGCTCAGGATGGTTATGATACTGTTAAAAAAGAAACTTCAGAACTTAAAGTAGATATTGATACGAAGGTTAAAGAACTTAAAGATACTATTGATGGTTTAGTAATTGCACCTGAAGATAAGAAAATATTCTTAGATAATATTGCCTCCACAGAAGTCTTACTGAATGATAGAATTGATAAGATTGAGAAGGCTTCTGATAAAATAGAATCTAAGATCAAAATTTATTCTCAGTTAAGTAATCGTGAAGGTATTTTATTTGAGATGCTTCATTCTATAAAAAATAAACTAGTTGTTCTTCAGGGACAATTAATTTATTATCAAATGATTATTGAAGAGAAGAATTTAGATATTGATTTAAGTGTTTTATATACTTTATATGAAGATATTGCAAAATTAGTTGAAGGTTCCTTAGATAGAGTTAATTCTACAAAACTTCATAAAAAAAATGAAATTCTAAATGATATAATTGATAGAATTTCTGATCAGTATGAATCATATCTACATCAAAAGAATATCAGTCTTGAGATTGTTTGTCCAAAAGAAACTGACCATGTAAAAGTTTTTTGTGCTAGAGAGTCATTACTAACAGTATTTGATAACTTGTTAAACAATTCAGTCAAAGCGCTAGAAGGGATTGATAATGCAAAAATTAGAATAATGATTCAATTGAATGATAAAGAAATTGCAATCTATTTTTCAGATAATGGTTGTGGTATTCCAAAAGACAAATATGCCACTGTTTTTTCCTTGTGGAGTTCAGAAACGAGTGGTACAGGCATTGGGTTAGCATCCGTTAAAGAGAATCTAACAGATATTAATGGAACAATCCATTTAGTTGATATTGAGGAAGATGATTTTTCTACATCTTTCTTAATAAAATTGCCTAGGAGATAAATATGGAAAATGTTTTTAAAATTTTAGTAATTGATGATGAGCGACAGATAGAAAGTAACTTTCCACTATACGAAATGCTCATTAAAAGAAAAGGAATAAATTCAAAATTTTCCTTGGTTTCTAATGAAAATGAGTATGAAACTATCAAACACGAAACTTTTGATGTTTTAATGGTTGATTATAATTTAAGAAATGGTTTTTTTCAGTCTGCAGATAAGACTGTCGGGACCGATTTTATTCGTGATTTTAGAGAAGTCAATATGGTAGATAAAATTGTTTTTTATTCGACAGATTTCAAATACCAAAATAGAGTCACAAATATTGAAGCAAAATTAAATATTACTGACGAAGAGTTCTTCAGATTGATTAATGACTATAAAATTGATGGGATAGTTCCTAAAAATAATCCTCATTTAATTGCAGATATTATCGAAAAATGTGTGAAGGATATTGATCCAATTATTCGATTTTTAAAGGAAACTAAATTAAAATATGAGAAGAGTGGTGACTATTTGTATTTTGAGTCTGATGGAACAGAGTACACAATTTCAGAAATTTTAAAAGAATATCAACTAAATTCAGAAGTTGGAAAAAAATTTGGAGTAGAATTGCTAGAAACAATGTCTACCGTATTGTTAAACTATAAATATTAAGGATGATAGTATGCCTATTGTGTTATTTAAAAATAGATTAGATGATAACATGAAACGATTTGGTAGTTTTTTAAAAAAAATACAAGATAATTCTACTAAAAGAAATATTAGCTTGATATCCAGTGACAGAAAAAGAGATTATATATCGAATATTGACAGCAATAACACCAATATCTTTGTATGTCATGGTTCTAAAGATTCTCTCTACCATCGGTTTCATTGTTCTCCAAAACAAACTTTGCTTGATGCTAACACTGTATTATCGTTAGGAAAAGTAATTGCTATATCTTGTGGAACTGCGAGATACTTAGGTAAGGAACTTGTTCAGAATGGAAATTGTACAGTATATTTGGGTTTTAATACTAAGATACACTTTAATAAAAAAAACTCTAAAGATTATATCTCTCCTTACTATTCACAGTATATAAAAGATCTATATAAGGAGGTTTTTGAAAATGTGCTTACTAAAGCAATTGACCATAGTTGGACATTTGAAAAAACCAGAAGAGTACTTGAATGGGAGTTGAGAAAAAAATCAATACTCAAAGCAGAAATCAAAAAAAGAAACTATCCACATTTTTATAAAGCAAAAGAAATAAATCAAACTGTTGTAGCAGTTACAAATGTTGCTAAAAATATAGTAATACATGGAAACGGTGCAGAGAAAGTCGAATAATTTAGAAAGCAGGTAACTACATGACAAATTCTGTAAGTTCGAACCGCTCTGAGAAGTACAACATTGCAGCTTTCTTCTCAGGTGTTGGGGGAATTGAGTTGGGATTTGAACAGACCAACGAGTTCAGAGTGGTGTATGCCAATGAATTTGATAAGTATGCGCGTCAGACTTATCAGTTAAACCATCCAAATACCTATTTGGATGGACGTGATATTCACGATGTTCAGCCAAAGGATATTCCAGCTGAGCGCGTGGATGTGATTATGGGAGGTTTCCCTTGCCAGGCCTTTAGTATTGCGGGTTATCGCAAGGGGTTTGATGATGATCGTGGTGATCTTTTCTTCGAATTACTTCGGATGATTGAGGGATGTAAACCTCGTGCTATTTTCATCGAAAATGTCAAAAACATGGTCGGTCATGACCATGGCAATACCTTCAAGGTCATTCGTGAAGCTTTGACCGAGAACAACTACTTCATCAAGTGGAAGGTTCTCAACGGGAAAGACTATGGAAATATCCCTCAAAACCGTGAGCGTATCTACATTGTTGGCTTTGATACTAAGGAAGCTTATGACTTGTTTGAATTCCCAGAGGAAATCAAGCTGACTACGAGTCTTCAGGATGTGATTAACTTTGGCGATAAGCTAGACGAGGTTTACTACTACCGTGAAGGCAAGCAGAATTTCTACGACCAGTTGAAATTTGAAGTCACCAGTCAAGATACAGTTTACCAATGGCGCCGTCAATATGTCCGTGAAAATAAAAATGGTGTTGTCCCTACCTTGACAGCCAATATGGGAACAGGTGGACACAACGTTCCATTGATTTTGACGGACAGTGGTGAGATTCGTAAGCTAACACCGAAAGAAACCTTTAACGTTCAAGGCTACCCTAAATCCTTTAAAATCCCAGAAGGGGTTTCTAACGGTCAGCTCTACAAGCAAGCTGGAAACAGTGTGGTCGTGCCCGTGATTAAACGAATCGCAGAGAAAGTTGCCAAGGCCTTAAATGAAAGCCAAGGTCAATCTCAACTTGACCGCTCAGGGAAATTCGCCATTATCTATACCAAGATGAACGGCCAGTTTGAAGGGCAGTCCTATGTCAAGGACTTTGTGGAAAGCTATGACCAGGCTATGGAAAGAATCAAGTCTTATGATGATGGTTTAGCTGTTTTATCGGACGAAGAGTATTTGAGATTTGTCAAAAAACAAGGTAAACTTGAATTTTACAGTATTAATTAACGAATATATAAGAGGATTAGTGAAAAACTAATCTTCTTTTGATATACTGAAAATAGAAAAGAGGGTGCTTATGTGGGAACATCTAAAGTCTGAACAAAAAGATAAATACAAAACCTTAATTACCAACTTCGCTAGTTTGAGCCAAGCTTTCTCTCAAAAGGCAGAATCCGAAGACGAGGGACAAACAGAGAATTTTGTAGCTCCGATTGTCAATTCCAAATTTCAGGAAACTGTTTTTCAAAAAGCCTTTAATGCCGTCGGGGAAGATATTGCTAATACTTCCTATGATGCTTCTGTCGTTGTGGATGAAAATCATAAATACCTAGTGGGTATCAAGTCTTTTGGAATTAATTCTGGAGACCAAAAAATCGCTCAGTTTAAGAAAGATTCTCAATCTTGGACGGACCTGTTGGGTGATATCAAGTTTCATGCAGATATTTCAGCGGATAAAGAATCAGCAGATAAGGAAAACTATCAACGCTATGAAGAGTTGGCACGAAAGATTGCGACTTTGAGAAACCAGAGAATTGAGTCCTCTAAGGCCCAAATCAAGGGTTTCATCTCGGATTCGGTCAATGTTGAAGCTGTTTACCATGTTTTGATGCCAACACCAAAGGGAGAAAATCCTAAGATTTTTGTCGGCGAAACGACTTATTTACCAGTCGATATTGATAATCTGGTCATTGAAGGATCAACCACCAAAAACAATCCAACCAATTTTCGATTTACGGATGGACAGCACCACTACAAGTATACAGCAGCTGACAGCCAGCTCCACATGACTTTTAACAATAAAGACATTGTTGTAGATACTTGGGACGTCCATTATATCGAGGATCCTTTTTCTCTCTTTGAAAATCTTCATTTACTGACCACTGAAAAGGATAAAACCGATATCTTAGAAACAGTGTCTTGGGTTATCACAGACAAACACGGAAATGTGGAAGAAAACTCTGGCTTCAATGCCTTTAACGGCGGTTCAAAATTAGCCAAAAAAGATCGCCTGCCTCGAATTTTAAAGATTCAAGATAAATTTAAGGATAGTCTGGCTCCAGAGGAACTAGCTTTTGTGACCTTCTCTCTGGAAGAAATACTCTTGAAGAAATGGACCAGCAAGGAAGAAAAAGCTCAGATGAAAGCTATTCGTGAGGATTTGATTCACTTTGTTCACAATACTGGCAATAAAAAACTCATTAAAGAAATTGAACAGCTGGTTTATCGTCCAGTTAGCGAGGTTTACATTCCTCTGCCTGACTCCAAAAATTTCCATGATGAAAGACCTGATTTCTTTGGTCCTGGATTTGGGACTTTTGAACTCGGTACCAAAAAACTAGCTCTACCGAAAGAGGAAAGAACCTTTAAGCTACGCTTCTTACCTTCTGGAGATGTCATCAATGCCTATATCAACCAAGAAGCTGGTAAGGCGATTCAGTCAACTGATAAGCAAGAAATTCTTGGAAATTGGATCTTGCGTGGTGTTTTCCAGTTGAAGGAACGAGAAGTATTGACATGCCAACGACTCAATGAACTAGAAATCAATGGTATTCGATTGACCAAATTTACAAATGGCGAAATCGGGATTGAATTCATCTGGATTGATATCGAAAATCCACCAAGCGACACCATCGGCTGGGTAGCAAAGAAAGAAAAAGTCCTGTAACTTTCTCCCATTTAACCTTTGACTATTCCGCAAAATTATCGTACAATAAAGAGTACATGATAAAATGAGGTCAGAGTCTGTTCGCTCTGGCGATAGTAGTAAAAATGAGGAGAAACGCTTTGGAATTAGAAGTATTTGCTGGGCAAGAAAAAAGTGAACTATCTATGATTGAGGTAGCGCGTGCTATCTTGGAACTTCGTGGTCGCGATCATGAGATGCATTTTAGCGATCTTGTAAACGAAATTCAAAACTACCTTGGAACATCAAACAGCGATATCCGCGAAGCTTTGCCTTTGTTCTACACAGAGTTGAACTTTGACGGTAGCTTCATCTCTCTTGGAGACAATAAATGGGGTCTTCGTTCATGGTATGGTGTGGACGAAATCGACGAAGAAATCATCGCTCTTGAAGAAAGTGACGACGATGAAGTAGCACCAAAAGCTAAGAAAAAACGTGTCAATGCCTTTATGGATGGTGATTCAGATGCCATTGACTACAATGCAGATGATCCAGAAGATGAAGATGCATACGAAGCAGACCCAGCTCTTTCATATGATGATGAAAATCCAGATGATGAGAAAAATGAAGTGGAAGCTTACGATGCAGAAATCAACGAAATCGCTCCTGATGACTTAGGTGAAGACGTGGATCTTAACGAAGAAGACGACGAGTTTTCTGACGATGATGCTGAAACGAGTGAAGAAGAGTAAAAGACTTCACAGAGGAGATCGTAAGATCTCCTTTTTTATTCCTTGAGCAGGTCATCCGTTTGAATGCGGATCTTTAATTTGTTTTCTGAAAACAATCTTCTTTTTTCATGTTTTACCGATTCGGGTTGACAAATGATCTGCTTTGAGGTATTATATTGTTCGGGCACCTCTTTTAGAGGTCGGAGCTCCCTAGTTACTAGGGAGCTATTTTTGTTTTTTCAGGAAGTTTTCTTGAAATGTCGTTATTCATAAGGGTCTTGTTTTCGATCTCCCCTCGTAGTCAACAAGGCCTTGAGCATTTTAGAAAGAGGAATCTATGTCTACGAAATATATTTTTGTAACTGGTGGTGTGGTATCGTCTATTGGGAAAGGGATTGTGGCAGCAAGTCTGGGCCGTCTCTTGAAAAATCGTGGTCTAAAAGTGACTATTCAGAAGTTTGACCCTTATATCAATATCGATCCGGGAACCATGAGTCCTTACCAGCATGGGGAAGTCTTTGTGACAGATGATGGGGCTGAGACAGATTTGGACTTGGGTCACTATGAACGTTTCATCGATATCAATCTTAACAAATATTCCAACGTGACAACTGGTAAAATCTACAGTGAAGTTCTTCGTAAGGAGCGCCGTGGCGAGTACCTTGGGGCAACTGTTCAAGTCATTCCTCATATCACAGATGCTTTGAAAGAAAAAATCAAGCGTGCCGCTGTTACGACCGACTCTGATGTCATTATCACAGAGGTTGGTGGAACCGTTGGAGATATCGAGTCCTTGCCATTTCTAGAGGCCCTTCGTCAGATGAAGGCAGATGTGGGTGCAGATAATGTCATGTATATCCATACAACCTTGCTTCCTTATCTTAAGGCTGCTGGTGAGATGAAGACCAAGCCAACTCAACATTCTGTAAAAGAATTGCGCGGTTTGGGAATCCAGCCAAATATGTTGGTCATTCGTACAGAAAAACCAGCTGGTCAGGGCATTAAAAATAAACTAGCACAGTTCTGTGATGTGGCACCAGAAGCTGTTATTGAATCTTTGGATGTTGAACACCTTTACCAAATTCCATTGAACTTGCAGGCACAAGGTATGGACCAAATTGTTTGTGACCATTTGAAACTAGATGCAGCAGCAGCGGATATGACAGAGTGGTCAGCCATGGTGGACAAGGTCATGAACCTCAAGAAACAAGTCAAGATTTCCCTCGTTGGTAAGTATGTGGAGTTGCAAGATGCCTACATCTCAGTGGTCGAAGCCTTAAAACACTCTGGTTATGCCAACGACGCAGAAGTGAAGATTAATTGGATTAATGCCAATGATGTGACAGCAGAGAATGTGGCAGAACTCTTGTCTGATGCGGACGGAATCATCGTTCCAGGTGGTTTCGGCCAACGTGGTACGGAAGGGAAAATCCAAGCCATCCGTTATGCGCGTGAAAATGATGTTCCAATGTTGGGTGTCTGCTTGGGAATGCAGTTGACTTGTATCGAGTTTGCTCGTCACGTTTTGGGTCTTGAAGGTGCAAATTCTGCAGAACTTGCACCAGATACAAAATACCCTATCATTGATATTATGCGTGACCAGGTTGATGTTGAAGATATGGGTGGAACCCTTCGTTTGGGACTTTATCCATCTAAGTTGAAACGTGGTTCTAAGGCAGCAGCTGCTTACCATAATCAAGAAGTGGTGCAACGCCGTCACCGTCACCGTTATGAGTTTAACAACACCTTTCGTGAACAGTTTGAGGCGGCAGGTTTTGTCTTCTCAGGAGTCTCTCCAGACAATCGTTTGGTAGAAATTGTGGAAATTCCTGAAAATAAATTCTTTGTAGCTTGTCAGTATCACCCTGAACTGTCAAGCCGTCCAAACCGTCCCGAAGAACTCTACACTGCCTTTGTCACTGCAGCGGTTGAGAACAGCAATTAGCAAAATTCGAACCTTTGAGAATAATCTCAGAGGTTTTTTAATTCATTCAGGAACTCAGGCGCTTGGCAATAAGAATTAGACTCACTGAGGGAAGAGATTTTCCTTGCTCGTATACGGCTTCCCTATTTGTCCTAGAGCCCTTTTTGTGTTACAATGAATGGTATGAAAGCTAAGAAATTATGGATGACTGGCTTGACTGTGGCTGGTCTAAGTGCCCTCGCTTTGGGTGCCAAAAAAGCAGCAGATAACCACAAACTCATGAAGACGCAAGAAGAGTTGACCGCTATCGTGCGCGAACTTTTCTCAGATATGGGTGAGATTGCGACTATCTATGTTCAAGTCTACGAAAGTAGCCTAGAGCGACTCGTCGGAGGAGTCGTTTTCGAGGATGGTCGTCACTATACCTTTGTCTATGAAAATGAAGACCTGGTCTATGAGGAGGAAGTCTTATGATTACTCCCGATAGTATAGAAGAACTAGCAGGTTTTGTCGAGCAAGATGGCAAGAAGGTCTTCCTTTTTGTGGCGGACTGGTGTGGCGATTGTCGTTATATCTATCCAGCCTTGCCAGAGATTGAGGAGACCAATCCAGAGTTCACCTTTATTCGAGTGGACCGAGACCAGTACATGGATCTGGCCAAACTCTGGGATGTTTACGGGATTCCTAGCCTTGTTGTACTAGAAAAGGACAAGGAAATCGATCGATTTGTCAATCGCGACCGTAAAAGTAAGGAACAGATTAACGACTTTTTAGCAGGACTGAAATAGGAGAAAAGGAAAGCAATGATTTTTACATATAACAAAGAACATGTCGGTGATGTCCTTATGGTCATCGTGAAAAATAGCGGCGATGCCAAACTGGATGTGGAACGCAAAGGCAAGGTTGCCCGTGTTTTCCTCAAAGATAATGGGGAAACAGTAGCTTGGAATATTTTCGAAGTTTCAAGTTTGTTTGAAATTACAGAGCGCGGCCAAGTTTTTTTGACAGATGAGCAAGTCGCTCGTTTGAACCAAGAATTGCAGGCGGAAGGCTTTGTGGAAGAAATTGTCAATGACAAAGAACCTAAGTTTGTTGTCGGTGAAATTGTCGAGATGGCAGCTCACCCAGATAGTGACCACCTCAATATCTGCCAAGTTGCATTCGCAAGTGATAAGACAGTGCAAATCGTTGCAGGAGCTCCTAATGCACGTGTTGGGTTGAAAACCATTGTAGCCCTTCCTGGAGCGATGATGCCAAAAGGCAATATTATTTTCCCAGGCGAGCTTCGTGGCGAAAAGAGTTTTGGCATGATGTGTAGCCCTCGTGAATTGCATCTACCAAATGCTCCGCAAAAACGTGGGGTTATTGAATTATCAGAAGACCAAGTTGTCGGAACTCCATTTGACCCAGCCAAACATTGGATTGCCTAGGAAATTGTCAATATTTGATAGACCAGATAGAAGGAAATAAGATGGCGAAAAATGTAGTGATTACAGGAGCGACCTCAGGAATCGGTGAAGCGATTGCGCGTGCTTATCTGGAGCAGGGGGAGAATGTCGTTCTAACAGGGCGAAGGATAGACAGACTAGAGACTCTCAAGTCAGAGTTTGCAGAAACTTTTCCAAATCAAACAGTTTGGACCTTTCCACTGGATGTGACGGATATGACTATGGTCAAGACTGTCTGCTCCGATATTTTGGAAACGATAAGGCAGATTGATATCTTGGTCAATAATGCGGGACTAGCTCTTGGCTTGGCTCCCTATCAGGACTATGAAGAGTTGGATATGCTGACCATGTTGGATACCAATGTCAAGGGTTTGATGGCGGTTACTCGCTGTTTCTTGCCTTCTATGGTAGCAGCCAATCAGGGTCATATTATCAATATGGGATCGACCGCAGGAATTTATGCCTATGCGGGTGCAGCAGTTTATTCAGCCACCAAGGCAGCAGTTAAAACCTTTTCAGATGGACTACGAATTGATACGATCGCAACGGACATCAAGGTGACCACCATTCAGCCAGGGATTGTCGAAACTGATTTCTCTACAGTTCGTTTTCACGGTGATAAAGAGCGGGCTGCGACCGTCTATCAGGGGATCGAAGCCTTGCAGGCACAAGACATCGCAGACACTGTTGTCTATGTGACCAGTCAACCCCGTCGTGTGCAGATTACAGATATGACCATTATGGCCAATCAACAGGCGACAGGTTTCATGGTTCATAAAAAATAAAAAATTTTCTCGAAAAGTTACAAATTTTTGTAACTTTTTTTGATTCCTTACGAATAGATAAGTAGGAGGAAGAAAATATGTATAATAAAGTTATTCTTATTGGACGTTTAACGTCTACACCAGAATTGCACAAAACCAACAATGACAAGTCAGTAGCGCGTGCAACTATTGCTGTGAACCGTCGTTACAAAGACCAAAACGGGGAACGTGAAGCTGACTTTGTCAATTTGGTTCTTTGGGGGAAATTGGCTGAAACCTTGGCAAGCTACGCAACTAAAGGTAGTCTTATCTCTGTGGATGGAGAACTTCGTACCCGTCGCTTTGAGAAAAATGGCCAGATGAACTATGTGACTGAAGTCCTTGCCACAGGATTCCAACTTTTGGAAAGCCGCGCCCAACGTGCTATGCGTGAAAATAACGCTGGACAGGATTTGGCAGACTTGGTCTTGGAAGAGGAAGAATTGCCATTTTAATACTCTTCGAAAATCTCTTCAAACCACGTCAGCTGGTATAGGTAACTGACTTCGTCAGTCTTATCTACAACCTCAAAACACTGTTTTGAGCAACCTACGGCTAGCTTCTTAGTTTGATCTTGGTATAAACATTGAGAAGTCTGAGTTGGTCTCAGGCTTTTTTATATTGAGAAAGTCAGACTTTTTTCTTGACTATTTCTGACCAAGTGATACAATAGAACTATAATTTAGCACTCAGATATAAAGAGTGCTAATAATATGTATGTCATCATGGAGGAAAGCAAATGTTGAAACCATTAGGAGACCGTGTGGTCTTGAAAATCGAAGAAAAAGAACAAACTGTTGGAGGCTTTGTCCTTGCAGGCTCAGCCCAAGAACAAACAAAAACAGCCCAAGTTATAGCTACAGGACAAGGTGTTCGTACCTTGAATGGTGACTTGGTTGCTCCAAGCGTTAAGGCTGGAGACCGTGTCTTAGTTGAAGCACATGCGGGTATTGATGTCAAAGATGGAGATGAAAAGTATATCATCGTTGGTGAAGCTAACATCTTGGCAATCATTGAAGAATAGAAGGAGAAAGTAAGTATGTCAAAAGAAATTAAATTTTCATCTGATGCTCGTTCAGCTATGGTCCGTGGTGTCGATATCCTTGCAGACACTGTTAAAGTAACCTTGGGACCAAAAGGTCGTAATGTCGTGTTGGAAAAATCATTTGGCTCACCACTCATCACCAATGACGGTGTTACTATTGCCAAAGAAATTGAACTAGAAGACCATTTTGAAAATATGGGTGCCAAATTGGTATCAGAAGTAGCTTCAAAAACCAATGATATCGCAGGTGACGGAACGACAACTGCAACTGTTTTGACTCAAGCTATCGTACGTGAAGGAATCAAGAACGTCACAGCAGGTGCCAACCCAATCGGCATTCGTCGGGGGATTGAAGCAGCAGTTGCTGCTGCAGTAGAAGCCTTGAAAAACAATGCCATCCCTGTTGCCAATAAAGAAGCCATCGCTCAGGTTGCTGCTGTATCTTCTCGTTCTGAAAAAGTCGGCGAATACATCTCTGAAGCCATGGAAAAAGTTGGCAAGGATGGAGTCATCACCATTGAAGAGTCACGTGGTATGGAAACAGAACTTGAAGTCGTAGAAGGAATGCAGTTTGACCGCGGTTACCTTTCACAGTACATGGTGACAGATAGCGAAAAAATGGTGGCAGACCTTGAAAATCCATACATTTTGATTACCGACAAGAAGATTTCCAATATCCAAGAAATCTTGCCGCTTCTAGAAAGTATTCTTCAAAGCAATCGTCCACTCTTGATTATTGCAGATGATGTGGATGGTGAAGCTCTTCCTACTCTTGTATTGAACAAGATTCGTGGAACCTTCAACGTAGTAGCAGTTAAGGCCCCTGGCTTTGGGGACCGTCGTAAGGCTATGTTGGAAGACATCGCCATCTTGACAGGTGGAACTGTTATCACAGAAGATCTTGGCCTTGAGTTGAAGGACGCTACTATTGAGGCGCTTGGTCAAGCAGCGAGAGTAACTGTGGACAAAGATAGCACGGTTATCGTAGAAGGTGCTGGAAATCCTGAAGCCATTTCTCACCGTGTTGCGGTTATCAAGTCTCAAATCGAAACAACAACTTCTGAATTTGACCGTGAAAAATTGCAAGAACGCTTGGCAAAATTGTCAGGTGGTGTCGCAGTTATCAAGGTCGGTGCTGCAACTGAAACTGAGTTGAAAGAAATGAAACTCCGCATTGAAGATGCCCTCAACGCTACTCGTGCAGCCGTGGAAGAAGGAATCGTTGCTGGTGGTGGAACTGCTCTTGCCAATGTCATTCCAGCAGTGGCTGATTTGGAATTGACAGGAGATGAAGCGACAGGACGCAATATTGTTCTCCGCGCCTTGGAAGAACCTGTTCGTCAAATCGCTCACAATGCGGGATTCGAAGGGTCTATCGTCATTGACCGTTTGAAAAATGCTGAAGTTGGTACAGGCTTCAACGCAGCAACTGGCGAGTGGGTCAACATGATTGAAGAGGGAATCATCGACCCAGTTAAAGTGAGCCGTTCTGCCCTTCAAAATGCAGCCTCTGTAGCTAGCTTGATTTTAACAACAGAAGCAGTCGTAGCCAATAAACCAGAACCAGTAGCCCCAGCTCCAGCAATGGATCCAAGCATGATGGGCGGGATGATGTAAAAGCAACTTATAAAAAACACAAAAGGAGGGAACATAATCCCTCCTTTTAAGGTTTTCTCTTCTAAAATTGATTTGAGCTCTCCTAACTTATATGATAAAATAAGACTAGAAGAAGGAGAAGAACATGATTGATGTAGAAGAAATTCTGAGCAAGATGAATCCCAATCAGAAGATTAATTATGACCGTGTTATGCAGAAAATGGTTCAGGTTTGGGAGAAAAATGAGCAACGTCCAACTATTCTCATGCATGTTTGCTGTGCTCCTTGTAGTACCTACACTCTAGAATACCTGACAAAATACGCGGATGTGACCATCTATTTTGCCAATTCCAATATCCATCCAAAGGCAGAATACCACAAGCGGGCCTACGTCACCAAGAAATTTGTCAGTGACTTCAATGAGCGAACAGGCAATACGGTCCAGTATTTAGAAGCGCCCTACGAACCAAATGAATACCGGAAGTTAGTCAGAGGGCTGGAAGAAGAACCAGAAGGCGGCGATCGTTGCAAGGTTTGTTTTGACTACCGTCTGGATAAAACGGCGCAAGTAGCTATGGACTTGGGCTTTGACTACTTTGGTTCAGCTTTGACCATCAGTCCCCATAAGAATTCTCAAACCATCAACAGCATCGGAATTGATGTGCAAAAGATTTATACAACCCACTATCTCCCAAGTGATTTCAAGAAAAACCAAGGCTACAAGCGCTCGGTGGAGATGTGCGAGGAGTATGATATTTATCGTCAATGTTATTGTGGATGCGTCTATGCAGCTCAAGCCCAGAATATTGATCTTGTTCAGGTTAAGAAGGATGCCACGGCTTTCTTGTTGGATAAGGATGTTGAAAAAGACTATTCCCACATCAAGTTTACTGTTACTAAATTAGATATATAGAAATCAACCCAGCTGAAAAGCTGGGTTTTTCAAATAAAAAAACCAGGGTTTTCACCCCAGTTTGACAACTTTACCGATTCTTTAGTTCTATGTAGCGTTTGTACCAAATGTTGACATAGGCCTCTGAGAAAGGACCGCGTCCCTTGTTGATCCAATCAACAAGGATTTTAACATGCTCTTTCAAAATATAGTCTAAATCATCAGAATACTTCATTTTGCGTTTATGGCGCTCATACTCTTCAACGTCCAAGAGACGCTTTTCACCATCAGTGAAAACCTTGACATCCAAATCATAATCAATGTATTTCAGGGCTTCCTCATCTAGATAGTAAGGACTTGCCATATTGCAATAGTAGGAAATCCCATTATCACGAATCATGGCAATGATATTAAACCAATATTTTTTGTGAAAGTAAACAATAGCCGGTTCTCGAGTCACCCAACGACGACCGTCACTTTCGGTAACAAGTGTGTGGTCGTTGACGCCGATAATGGCGTTCTCTGTTGTTTTTAGTACCATGGTGTCCCGCCAAGTACGGTGAAGACTCCCATCATGCTTATAACTTTGAATTGTAATAAAGTCGCCTTCTTTTGGAAGTTTCATAACTAACCAACTTTCTACAATTTATAAGTTTATCGTTTACTATTATATCATAAATCGGTCTAATTTTTTTGAATTTTACACGAAAATATTAAAGATATTCTCTGAGAGCGCTAGCTATATCCGAAAAATCATAGCCTTTTCGAGCTAAAACTTGAGTTAATCGTTGCTTTAGTTCGTAACCTTCATATTTGCGAGCATACTTAGCATATTGTTTGTCTAGCTCTTTAAAAATGAGTTCTTGAGTCGTTTCTTGGTCGACTTGGCTGTCCAAGTCATCAAAAGCACTTTTAGCATCAGAATAGGAGAAGCCTTTGTTCGTCAAGTTTTGAATGATCTTATCCTGCAAGGCACGAGCGGGAAGCTTTCCCGTGTATTTTTTTAGCAGTTTCTCCGCCACACGTTGAGCAACCTCTGAAAAATCAAAATCCTTTAAAACATCTTCAATAGTTGATTTGACAATCCCTTTTTGAGACAGTTTTTGAGCTAGCACATAGGGTCCCTTATCTCCAGAAAGTTGATTTGCATTGATGATAGAGTAGGCATACTGACGATCATTAATCCAGTTATCTTCTTTGAGATTAGCGATAACTTGACTAGTGATTTTTTCATCAAGATCATACTTTTTCAGATACTCACGAACTTCCTTTTCGGTTCGAGCTTTAAATGATAGATGGTAGAGGGCGAGATTTTTACCATAAGAGAACTGGGCAAAGTCCTGAATCTCGGTCAATTCTTCAGTGCTAACCACCTTATCTTTAGACAACATAAAACGGACAATGGTATCCTCCGTGATATAAGAGGTTTGCTGTCCATCTAACTCCATCAAGTAGAGACGTTTTTTCTTTTCAAGTTTTGTGATTTTCATAGTTCTATTATACCCTAAAATGTGATAAGATAGGGGTATGAATCTGAAAGTCAAACAAAAAATACCTTTAAAAATCAAGCGGATGGGCATCAATGGTGAGGGAATCGGTTTCTATCAGAAAACCCTCGTTTTTGTGCCAGGCGCCCTCAAAGGAGAAGATATCTATTGTCAGATTACTTCTATTAAACGTAACTTTGTTGAAGCCAAATTACTAAAGGTTAATAAGAAGTCTAAATTTCGAGTCGTACCAGCTTGTACGATTTATAATGAATGTGGTGGTTGCCAAATCATGCACCTCCACTATGATAAACAGTTAGAGTTCAAAACAGATTTGCTCCACCAAGCCCTGAAAAAATTTGCCCCTGCGGGATATGAAAACTATGAAATCCGTCCAACTATCGGAATGCAGGAACCAAAGTACTACCGTGCTAAGCTTCAATTCCAGACTCGGAAATTTAAAAATCAGGTCAAGGCAGGTTTGTATGCGCAAAACTCTCATTATCTCGTAGAGTTGAAAGACTGTTTGGTGCAAGATAAGGAAACCCAAGTGATTGCGAATCGCCTAGCTGAACTTCTTACTTACCACCAAATTCCAATTACAGATGAGAGAAAAACGCTCGGTGTTCGCACGATTATGGTACGAAGAGCAAGAAAAACGGGGCAAGTTCAAATAATCATTGTTACGAATCGTCAGCTTAATTTAACCCAGCTAGTAAAAGACTTAGTTAAAGATTTTCCAGAAGTCGTCACAGTTGCAGTCAATACAAATACAGCGAAAACAAGTGAAATCTATGGTGAAAAGACGGAAATTATCTGGGGCCAAGAGAGCATTCAAGAAGGAGTACTCGACTATGAGTTTTCTCTCTCGCCCCGAGCTTTTTATCAACTTAATCCGGAGCAGACAGAAATTCTCTATAGTGAAGCAATTAAGGCTCTGGATGTCAGCAAAGAAGACCATCTAATCGATGCTTATTGTGGTGTTGGTACGATTGGATTTGCCTTCGCAAAGAAGGTCAAGAGTCTCAGAGGAATGGATATTATTCCGGAAGCCATAGAAGATGCCAAGAGAAATGCTCAAAAAATGGGGTTTGACAATACCCATTACGAAACGGGAACAGCTGAAGAGATTATTCCACGCTGGTATAAAGAAGGCTACCGAGCAGATGCCTTGATAGTCGATCCTCCTCGTACAGGCTTAGATGATAAGTTACTGGATACCATTCTGACCTATGTCCCAGAAAAAATGGTCTATGTATCCTGCAATGTTTCGACCTTGGCACGAGATTTGGTTAAACTGGTAAAAGTTTATGATCTCCAGTATATCCAGTCAGTCGATATGTTTCCCCACACTGCACGAACAGAAGCAGTGGTTAAGTTAGTGAAGAAAAGAAAAAATCAACATCACTGAAAAAAGTCCTTGACAAAGGCGGAAAAGTAGGTATAATAGAAAGAGTTGAAAATAACAACTCAGGTCCGTTGGTCAAGGGGTTAAGACACCGCCTTTTCACGGCGGTAACACGGGTTCGAATCCCGTACGGACTATGGTGTATTGTGGTAAAAAAACTTGAAAAAAGTTTAAAAAATCTGTTGACAGAGGCAGGTAGCTGTGATATACTAATATAGTTGTCGCTTGAGAGAGAATGAGTGACAAAGACCTTTGAAAACTGAACAAGACGAACCAATGTGCAGGGCACTATAACAGATGTTATAGTACTGAACAATGAAAAAAACAATAAATCTGTCAGTGACAGAAATGAGTGAGAACTCAAACTTTTAATGAGAGTTTGATCCTGGCTCAGGACGAACGCTGGCGGCGTGCCTAATACATGCAAGTAGAACGCTGAAGAGAGGAGCTTGCTCTTCTTGGATGAGTTGCGAACGGGTGAGTAACGCGTAGGTAACCTGCCTGGTAGCGGGGGATAACTATTGGAAACGATAGCTAATACCGCATAATAGTAGATGTTGCATGACATTTGCTTAAAAGGTGCAATTGCATCACTACCAGATGGACCTGCGTTGTATTAGCTAGTTGGTGAGGTAACGGCTCACCAAGGCAACGATACATAGCCGACCTGAGAGGGTGATCGGCCACACTGGGACTGAGACACGGCCCAGACTCCTACGGGAGGCAGCAGTAGGGAATCTTCGGCAATGGACGGAAGTCTGACCGAGCAACGCCGCGTGAGTGAAGAAGGTTTTCGGATCGTAAAGCTCTGTTGTAAGAGAAGAACGAGTGTGAGAGTGGAAAGTTCACACTGTGACGGTATCTTACCAGAAAGGGACGGCTAACTACGTGCCAGCAGCCGCGGTAATACGTAGGTCCCGAGCGTTGTCCGGATTTATTGGGCGTAAAGCGAGCGCAGGCGGTTAGATAAGTCTGAAGTTAAAGGCTGTGGCTTAACCATAGTACGCTTTGGAAACTGTTTAACTTGAGTGCAAGAGGGGAGAGTGGAATTCCATGTGTAGCGGTGAAATGCGTAGATATATGGAGGAACACCGGTGGCGAAAGCGGCTCTCTGGCTTGTAACTGACGCTGAGGCTCGAAAGCGTGGGGAGCAAACAGGATTAGATACCCTGGTAGTCCACGCCGTAAACGATGAGTGCTAGGTGTTAGACCCTTTCCGGGGTTTAGTGCCGCAGCTAACGCATTAAGCACTCCGCCTGGGGAGTACGACCGCAAGGTTGAAACTCAAAGGAATTGACGGGGGCCCGCACAAGCGGTGGAGCATGTGGTTTAATTCGAAGCAACGCGAAGAACCTTACCAGGTCTTGACATCCCTCTGACCGCTCTAGAGATAGAGCTTTCCTTCGGGACAGAGGTGACAGGTGGTGCATGGTTGTCGTCAGCTCGTGTCGTGAGATGTTGGGTTAAGTCCCGCAACGAGCGCAACCCCTATTGTTAGTTGCCATCATTCAGTTGGGCACTCTAGCGAGACTGCCGGTAATAAACCGGAGGAAGGTGGGGATGACGTCAAATCATCATGCCCCTTATGACCTGGGCTACACACGTGCTACAATGGCTGGTACAACGAGTCGCAAGCCGGTGACGGCAAGCTAATCTCTTAAAGCCAGTCTCAGTTCGGATTGTAGGCTGCAACTCGCCTACATGAAGTCGGAATCGCTAGTAATCGCGGATCAGCACGCCGCGGTGAATACGTTCCCGGGCCTTGTACACACCGCCCGTCACACCACGAGAGTTTGTAACACCCGAAGTCGGTGAGGTAACCTTTTAGGAGCCAGCCGCCTAAGGTGGGATAGATGATTGGGGTGAAGTCGTAACAAGGTAGCCGTATCGGAAGGTGCGGCTGGATCACCTCCTTTCTAAGGATAAGGAACTGCACATTGGTCTTGTTTAGTCTTGAGAGGTCTTGTGGGGCCTTAGCTCAGCTGGGAGAGCGCCTGCTTTGCACGCAGGAGGTCAGCGGTTCGATCCCGCTAGGCTCCATTGGTGAGAGATCACCAAGTAATGCACATTGAAAATTGAATATCTATATCAAATAGTAACAAGAAAATAAACCGAAACGCTGTAGTATTAAAAGAGTTTATGACTGAAAGGTCAAAAAATAAGGTTAAGTTAATAAGGGCGCACGGTGGATGCCTTGGCACTAGGAGCCGAAGAAGGACGTGACAAACGACGATATGCCTTGGGTAGCTGTAAGTAAGCGATGATCCAGGGATTTCCGAATGGGGGAACCCAACAGGTACTACCTGTTACCCGCATCTGTTAAGGATGTGAGGAGGAAGACGCAGTGAACTGAAACATCTAAGTAGCTGCAGGAAGAGAAAGCAAAAGCGATTGCCTTAGTAGCGGCGAGCGAAACGGCAGGAGGGCAAACCGAAGAGTTTACTCTTCGGGGTTGTAGGACTGCAATGTGGACTCAAAGATTATAGAAGAATGATTTGGGAAGATCAGCCAAAGAGAGTAATAGCCTCGTATTTAAAATAGTCTTTGTACCTAGCAGTATCCTGAGTACGGCGGGACACGTGAAATCCCGTCGGAATCTGGGAGGACCATCTCCCAACCCTAAATACTCCCTAGTGACCGATAGTGAACCAGTACCGTGAGGGAAAGGTGAAAAGCACCCCGGGAGGGGAGTGAAATAGAACCTGAAACCGTGTGCCTACAACAAGTTCGAGCCCGTTAATGGGTGAGAGCGTGCCTTTTGTAGAATGAACCGGCGAGTTACGATATGATGCGAGGTTAAGTTGAAGAGACGGAGCCGCAGGGAAACCGAGTCTGAATAGGGCGAATTAGTATCATGTCGTAGACCCGAAACCATGTGACCTACCCATGAGCAGGTTGAAGGTGCGGTAAGACGCACTGGAGGACCGAACCAGGGCACGTTGAAAAGTGCTTGGATGACTTGTGGGTAGCGGAGAAATTCCAAACGAACTTGGAGATAGCTGGTTCTCTCCGAAATAGCTTTAGGGCTAGCGTCGACATAAAGATTCTTGGAGGTAGAGCACTGTTTGGGTGAGGGGTCCATCCCGGATTACCAATCTCAGATAAACTCCGAATGCCAATGAATTATGGTCGGCAGTCAGACTGCGAGTGCTAAGATCCGTAGTCGAAAGGGAAACAGCCCAGACCACCAGCTAAGGTCCCAAAATAATTGTTAAGTGGAAAAGGATGTGGGGTTGCACAGACAACTAGGATGTTAGCTTAGAAGCAGCTATTCATTCAAAGAGTGCGTAATAGCTCACTAGTCGAGTGACCCTGCGCCGAAAATGTACCGGGGCTAAAACAATTTACCGAAGCTGTGGATACCTTTATAGGTATGGTAGGAGAGCGTTCTATGTGTGAAGAAGGTATACCGTGAGGAGTGCTGGAACGCATAGAAGTGAGAATGCCGGTATGAGTAGCGAAAGACAGGTGAGAATCCTGTCCACCGTAAGACTAAGGTTTCCAGGGGAAGGCTCGTCCGCCCTGGGTTAGTCGGGACCTAAGGAGAGACCGAAAGGTGTATCCGATGGACAACAGGTTGATATTCCTGTACTAGAGTATGTAGTGATGGAGGGACGCAGTAGGCTAACTAAAGCAGACGAATGGAAGAGTCTGTCTAAGCAGTGAGGTGTGAATTGAGTCAAATGCTTAGTTCTATAACATTGAGCTGTGATGGGGAGCGAAGTTTAGTAGCGAAGTTAGTGACGTCACACTGCCAAGAAAAGCTTCTAGCGTTTAAACATACTCTACCCGTACCGCAAACCGACACAGGTAGTCGAGGCGAGTAGCCTCAGGTGAGCGAGAGAACTCTCGTTAAGGAACTCGGCAAAATGACCCCGTAACTTCGGGAGAAGGGGTGCTGACTTTACGTCAGCCGCAGTGAATAGGCCCAAGCAACTGTTTATCAAAAACACAGCTCTCTGCTAAATCGTAAGATGATGTATAGGGGGTGACGCCTGCCCGGTGCTGGAAGGTTAAGAGGAGTGCTTAGCGTAAGCGAAGGTATGAATTGAAGCCCCAGTAAACGGCGGCCGTAACTATAACGGTCCTAAGGTAGCGAAATTCCTTGTCGGGTAAGTTCCGACCCGCACGAAAGGCGTAATGATTTGGGCACTGTCTCAACGAGAGACTCGGTGAAATTTTAGTACCTGTGAAGATGCAGGTTACCCGCGACAGGACGGAAAGACCCCATGGAGCTTTACTGCAGTTTGATATTGAGTGTCTGTACCACATGTACAGGATAGGTAGGAGTCTATGAGATCGGGACGCCAGTTTCGAAGGAGACGTTGTTGGGATACTACCCTTGTGTTATGGCCACTCTAACCCGGATAGGTTATCCCTATCGGAGACAGTGTCTGACGGGCAGTTTGACTGGGGCGGTCGCCTCCTAAAAGGTAACGGAGGCGCCCAAAGGTTCCCTCAGAATGGTTGGAAATCATTCGCAGAGTGTAAAGGTATAAGGGAGCTTGACTGCGAGAGCTACAACTCGAGCAGGGACGAAAGTCGGGCTTAGTGATCCGGTGGTTCCGTATGGAAGGGCCATCGCTCAACGGATAAAAGCTACCCTGGGGATAACAGGCTTATCTCCCCCAAGAGTTCACATCGACGGGGAGGTTTGGCACCTCGATGTCGGCTCGTCGCATCCTGGGGCTGTAGTCGGTCCCAAGGGTTGGGCTGTTCGCCCATTAAAGCGGCACGCGAGCTGGGTTCAGAACGTCGTGAGACAGTTCGGTCCCTATCCGTCGCGGGCGTAGGAAATTTGAGAGGATCTGCTCCTAGTACGAGAGGACCAGAGTGGACTTACCGCTGGTGTACCAGTTGTCTTGCCAAAGGCATCGCTGGGTAGCTATGTAGGGAAGGGATAAACGCTGAAAGCATCTAAGTGTGAAACCCACCTCAAGATGAGATTTCCCATGATTTTATATCAGTAAGAGCCCTGAGAGATGATCAGGTAGATAGGTTAGAAGTGGAAGTGTGGCGACACATGTAGCGGACTAATACTAATAGCTCGAGGACTTATCCAAAGTAACTGAGAATACGAAGTGTGAGGTTTTCTTGGTATTTGATAGATATTCAATTTTGAGTAGGTATTACTCAGAGTTAAGTGACGATAGCCTAGGAGATACACCTGTACCCATGCCGAACACAGCAGTTAAGCCCTAGAACGCCGGAAGTAGTTGGGGGTTGCCCCCTGTGAGATATGGAAGTCGCTTAGCTCGAGGGAGTTTAGCTCAGTTGTAATTGAGAGGAAATCGAAATTACAATCGGCGGATGAGAGAAACGAAGTTTCTTACCGTTGGCTGAGCTAGACTCCGCCCTTTGGGAGTTTAGCTCAGCTGGGAGAGCATCTGCCTTACAAGCAGAGGGTCAGCGGTTCGATCCCGTTAACTCCCATAGGTCCCGTAGTGTAGCGGTTATCACGTCGCCCTGTCACGGCGAAGATCGCGGGTTCGATTCCCGTCGGGACCGTTTAAGATAACGGAAGTTATTTTAGACTCGTTAGCTCAGTTGGTAGAGCAATTGACTTTTAATCAATGGGTCACTGGTTCGAGCCCAGTACGGGTCATATTTGCGGGTTTGGCGGAATTGGCAGACGCACCAGATTTAGGATCTGGCGCTTAACGGCGTGGGGGTTCAAGTCCCTTAACCCGCATAATAGAAAGTAGCCGGCTTAGCTCAGTTGGTAGAGCATCTGATTTGTAATCAGAGGGTCGCGTGTTCAAGTCATGTAGCCGGCATTTTTTTATATAGAATAAGAGGTCGATGCGAACGTAGTTCAGTGGTAGAACACCACCTTGCCAAGGTGGGGGTCGCGGGTTCGAATCCCGTCGTTCGCTTAGAGAGGCCGGGGTGGCGGAACTGGCAGACGCACAGGACTTAAAATCCTGCGATTGGTAACGATCGTACCGGTTCGATTCCGGTCCTCGGCATATAATGATGAGCACCCTTAGCTCAACTGGATAGAGTACCTGACTACGAATCAGGCGGTTAGAGGTTCGACTCCTCTAGGGTGCATTTTTTTATTTAACGCGGGAAGTAGCTCAGCTTGGTAGAGTACTTGGTTTGGGACCAAGGTGTCGCAGGTTCGAATCCTGTCTTCCCGATTCATGGCGGTGTAGCTCAGCTGGCTAGAGCGTCCGGTTCATACCCGGGAGGTCGGGGGTTCGATCCCCTTCGCCGCTATATTGATCTTGTTGGACCTTTAGCTCAGCTGGTTAGAGCTCTCGGCTCATAACCGAGTGGTCGTAGGTTCAAGTCCTACAAGGTCCATTGTAAATACTGGAGGATTACCCAAGTCCGGCTGAAGGGAACGGTCTTGAAAACCGTCAGGCGTGTAAAAGCGTGCGTGGGTTCGAATCCCACATCCTCCTTTTTATATTAACGCGGGATGGAGCAGCTCGGTAGCTCGTCGGGCTCATAACCCGAAGGTCGTAGGTTCAAATCCTGCTCCCGCAATTTGGCTCGGTAGCTCAGTTGGTAGAGCAATGGATTGAAGCTCCATGTGTCGGCGGTTCGATTCCGTCTCGCGCCATATTTTATTTTATTAAGCGGGTGTAGTTTAGTGGTAAAACTACAGCCTTCCAAGCTGTTGTCGCGAGTTCGATTCTCGTCACCCGCTTTGAACGAAAGTTCATACCAAGTTTTTGAACTTGGGCGCGTAGCTCAGGTGGTTAGAGCGCACGCCTGATAAGCGTGAGGTCGGTGGTTCGAGTCCACTCGTGCCCATTAATAGGAGAATTACTCAAGAGGCTGAAGAGGACGGTTTGCTAAATCGTTAGGTCGGGTAACCGGCGCGGGGGTTCGAATCCCCCATTCTCCGTACGTTAAGAGAGCTGTTAGGCTCTTTTTTTGTATGTAAATCCCCCTTCTAAATCATTAAAAGGGGGATTTGTTTATTACCAACCCGTTAGTGATATTTCTCCGCTATTTAGCCAGATAGTATGTTTATCTTCAAATTCGACTTGTAGTTGGCCGGATTCTGAGATTTCTTTTGCAAGACCTTTCTCAAATTTTCCGTCTAGCTGGAAAGTAACTTCTTTTCCAAGAACGATTGATCTTTCTTTATAGATATAAAGTAGCTCATCTGAATCCGTATTGTAGAAACAATTCCATATTTCGCTGATGAGCTCATTACGACTAATTGGTGCAGGTGGCATAAATAGGCTGCCTGCTTTTTCTTTTAGGTCTTCTGGGAAGTCTGCTATAGAAAAATTTATACCAAGTCCGATAATGACGTCTGTAACCAAGCCTGTCTCAACTGATGTCATCGCTTCAGTGAGGATACCTGCTATCTTTTTATTTTTAAAGTAGATGTCATTTACCCATTTGATATCTACTTCTATCATAGTTAGGTTTTTAATGGCTTTGTAGACTGCAGCAGCTACAAGGAGAGTATAGGAAGGGAGTTTTTCATAAGGAAGATTGGGTTGAACATGCAGGGACATATAGATCCCCCCCTGAGATGGAGAATAGTAGCGGCGCTGAAAGCGGCCACGACCTGCTGTTTGACAGGTTGAAAGATAGAGTGTATTTCCTTTGTTTCCAGCTTCAATCCCTTCTTTTGCATCTGTTTGGGTTGATTTGGTCTCAGGTTTGTAGCGAATGGTTAAGTTGGTGTTCTCCTGAATCAAATCAGGCAATATCAGATCGCCTTGAATAAGCTTATAGCCTCTATTTTTGATACTGTCAATTTCTAGGCCTTCTTGTTGAAGACGTTGGATCGCTTTCCATATGGATGTACGGCTTAAATTCAGTTCTTCTCCGATTTTTTCTCCGCTAACATAATCGTTTTCTCTAGCTAATATTTGGTAGACTAGTTGGTGTGATTTCATTGATTTTCCTTTCTAGCTAAGAGGGAGTGAGAGTATTCTTTTCGAGTTTGACTAGGTGTTTTATGAAAAAACTGTTTGTAGGCTTTTGAGAAATGTAGTGGGTCTGAAAAACCTACAGAATATGCAATGACTTTGATCGTTTCATTTGTGTGTTCTAGTAACTGTTGAGCACGCTTCATTCGAACGAAAAGTAAATACTCTTTTGGAGAGAGTTGGTGAAATTCTTTAAACACACTAGTTAAGTAACTTCTATGAACCGATAGCTCTTTTGCTAAATCTTGAATGGTGAGCGATCGTGGATAGTGACTATCAATTAATTGTTTGCAGTCAAGATAGAGCTGGTGAGTTGATGAAATATTCTCTTTTTTCTGATTGGGAGCAATCGTTCCTAGATGAAACATTAGTTCATGGAGTTGTCCCATGATGTGGAGTTGAGCCAATTCATTAGATTTTGTAATCTGAGCAAAGCAGACAATATCTGAGATGAGTTTTGCAGTTGTTTGTGTATGACAGTTATTTGACTGGATGAGGTAGGATTGGTCAGAAATTTGAGATAGAGCAAAGTAGTCAGGTGCCCTCCCTCCAGTGATCCCCAACCAGTAGTAAGCCCAAGGATCCTGGCTATCTGCTTGATAGAATGTTAATTCATCTGGTTTTAGTAAAAAGAAATCTCCTGCCTTTAAATCAACAATTTTCCCCTTATAATGGAATTGACCTTTTCCTTTAGTAATGTAATGGAGTACATAGGTATCTCGAATAGCTGGACCAAAAGAGTAATTAGGCGTGCATTCTTCATAACCGTAGAAGCTAAGAGAAAGATCAATTGTTCCAGTCTGGTATTCTGAAAAAACGAGCATGGGCCACCTCCTACCTAACATTTTACCATACTTTGTAGACATTTCTCTATTTTAGAAAGCGCTTTTATGTGCTAAAATTTTATCAAGAAATAGATGAGGTACAATTTATGGGAGTTCGAATAGAGAATAATCTATTTTACGTTGAGAGTAAAGGTTTAAGTTTGATTATTGAAAATAGGGATGGATTCTTATTATTAAAACATTTAGGAAAGACTATTAAGAACTATAGAGGGGCTAATAGTGTTTACGAACGCGATCATGCTTTTTCTGGTAATCCCATAGCTACTAATCGAACCTTTAGTTTGGATACGCAACGTCAGATTTTTGGACAACATGGTTTGGGTGACTTTAGAAAACCAACTTTACAGGTTCAACATGATGCAACTGAAGTAACAGACTTTCGATTTGTAGAAGCAAAGATTTTAAAAGGTCAGAATGGTCCACAGGGCTTACCTTCTCCTCACAGCATGGATGCTACAGAGACGCTTGCCTTGATTTTAAAAGATTCTAAGGCTCAACTTAGTCTGACTTTGTATTATACAGCTTTTGATAATGATGCGACAATTGCTAGTTACAGCAAATTGGAAAATAATAGCAATCAGGAAGTTGTCATTTATAAGGAATTTTCTTTTATGGCTGATTTTCCTGCTGCAGCTTACGAAATAGTAACTCTGCAGGGAGCTTATGCTCGTGAAAAGACTGTCCGACGTCAACAGGTAGAGCAAGGAATCTTTTCGATTAGTTCGAACCGTGGAGCTTCTGGGCATGCTCAAACACCTGCTCTTATATTATGTGATCAAGGAGTTACAGAGGATGCTGGGAATGTGTTTGCTATTCAACTGATGTATAGTGGAAACTTCGAAGCTTTTGTCCAAAAGAATCAACTGAATGAAGTTCGGGTGGCTATTGGCATTAATCCAGAAAACTTTTCTTGGAAGTTAGATCCTGAGGAAAATTTTGAAACACCGGTAGCTTTAGTGACCTATTCAGATAAGGGATTAACTGGTATTAGTCATGAAAGTCAGAATTTTGTACTTAAGCACATTATGCCAAGTAAATTTTCTAAAAAAGAGCGTCCAATTCTAATCAATAACTGGGAAGCTACCTACTTTGACTTTCAGAGAGAAAAACTGTTAGAACTAGCTGATGAAGCTAAGAAAGTTGGAATTGAACTTTTTGTATTAGATGATGGGTGGTTTGGTAATCGCTTTGATGATAATCGTGCTTTAGGTGATTGGGTTGTGAATGAGAAAAAACTGGGTGGAAGTCTAGAAAGTCTGATTTCAGCGATCCATGAAAGAGGTTTGCAGTTTGGGCTTTGGTTAGAACCGGAGATGATTTCTGTTGATAGCGACTTGTATCGCAAACATCCTGACTGGGCTATTCAGGTTCCAGGTTATGAGCATACCTATTCTCGAAATCAATTAGTACTTAATCTTGCCAATCCTCAGGTAGTAGAATATTTGAAAAATGTTTTAGATGAACTCCTCTTTCATCATAAAATTGACTACATCAAATGGGATATGAACCGCAATATCACTAATCTGGGGAATGGTTCAGTTTATCTGGAAACCCAGATGCAGTCTCATCAGTACATGATGGGGCTTTACGAACTCGTTTCTTATCTGACAGAGAAGCATAGCCATATTCTCTTTGAGTCCTGCTCAGGTGGTGGTGGACGAAATGATCTTGGTATGATGCGTTATTTCCCACAAGTCTGGGCTAGTGATAATACTGATGCTATTGCACGTTTACCAATCCAATATGGTTCATCCTATCTCTATCCAACCATTTCTATGGGGGCTCATGTGTCAGCAGTACCGAATCACCAGATGGGACGAAAGACACCGTTAGAAACACGTGGCCATGTAGCCATGATGGGAAATCTGGGTTATGAGCTTGATTTGACAAGTTTATCAGATGAGGAGAAAGCTGAGATCGCTAATCAGGTGAACTTGTATAAAGAATTGCGACCAGTAGTCCAGTTGGGAAATCAGTATAGGTTAATTAATCCCGATGCTGCATCCAATGAAGTAGCTGTACAATTTAACTATGGAAATCAAACGATTGTAACCTACGTCCGAGTCCTATCAGTTGTGGAAACAATGGAAACCACCTTGAAACTGAAAGACTTAGAGGTGGAAGGGCTTTATGAGCTGGAAGGGACAAACATTGTTTACTCGGGTGCAGAGCTCATGTATGCAGGTTTAACTGTTACCTTATCGCCAGGAGATTTTTTGAGTAGACAGTATAAATTCAAAAGACTATAATAAAAGCGTATAAATTTATCAAGGAGGCATTCCAATGAAATGGTATAAGAAAGCAGGTTTTCTTTTAGTAGCTGTGGCAAGTTTACTAGGCCTAGTGGCTTGTGGTCAGAACAATCAATCAGCTGATGGTAAGGTAACGATTGAGTTTTTTAACCAGAAGACCGAGATGGCAGATACCTTGCAAAGGATAGTGGATGATTTTGAGAAGGAACACCCTAATATTGATGTAAAGCTGACTACAGTACCTTCAGCTGGAATTGTTCTAAAGACTCGGATTTTATCAGGAGATGTTCCAGATATTATTAATGTCTATCCTCAAAATATGGATTTTCAGGAGTGGGCGAAGGCAGGCTATTTTGCAGATATGACAGAAAAACCCTATCTTGAGAACATCAAGAATGACTATGCCGAAAAGTATGCAATCAATAACAAGATTTATAGTGTGCCATTAACAGCCAACCTTTATGGAATCTATTACAATAAAACGAAGTTTAAAGAATTAGGACTTGAGGAACCGAAGACTTTTAAAGAATTTCAAGAGATTGTCAAAAAGATAAAAGATAGTGGAAATTCTCCGTTTGCGGTTGCAGGCAATGAAGGCTGGACATTAAATGGTTACCACCAACTTTCTCTCATTACCCTTACGGGTAGTGGAGACGCGGCTAATAACTATCTTCGCTTTTCAAAACCAAACGCAATCTCTGCAGATGATGCTATTTTAAAAGCAGATGCAGAACGACTCGATTTATTAGCAGATAATGCTCAAGATGGTTGGCGTGGTGCCTCTTATAATGATGCGGTGGTAGCATTTTCGAGTGAAAAAGCCTTGATGATGCCACAAGGATCATGGGCATTAGCCGCAATTAATCAACAGGATCCAAAATTTGAGGTGGGGATGTTCGCCTTCCCTGGAGAAGAAGTAGGAAAAGAAGTCACTGTTGGTGCAGGGGACATGGCATTATCAACTTCAGCTACTACCAAACATCCGAAAGAAACCGAAGAATTTATCAGCTATATGACTAGTCCAAAAGCTATGCAGTCATACTATGATGTAGATGGATCACCAGTTGCGGTGAAAGGCATACAGGAAAAAGAAGATTCAGCGCTTGCAGCTATTTCTAAACTGGCTTTTACGGACAAACATTATGTTTGGTTGGGCCAACGCTGGAACTCTGAAGAAGACTTTTTTAATCTAAGTGCAGGTTACCTGATGGATAAAAATCTGAAAAATATGGCAAACAATCTCAATGCTTTCTTTAATCCAATGAAGGCAGATTTGGACTAGAATAGGAGTTAAGATGATATGGCTATTCGAAAATTTTTAAATAAATACTGGGGTTGGACATTTTTGCTCATCCCGCTTGCTTTACAAGCTATCTTCTTTTACTTTCCAATGGTACAAGGTGCTTTCTATAGTTTGACTAACTGGACTGGATTGACCTATAATTATAAATTTGTTGGTTTAAATAACTACAAATTGCTGATGATTGATGGGAAATTCTTCACAGCCATAGCCTTTACTTTGATTTTAACTCTGGCATTGATTATTGGAGAGATTACGATTGGGATGGTTGTGGCACGAGCCTTAAATTCTAAGATGAAGGGGCAGACCTTCTTTAGAGCTTGGTTCTTTTTCCCGGCTGTTTTGTCTGGTTTGACAGTTTCCTTGATTTTTAAACAATTCTTCAACTATGGTCTTCCAACGATTGGAAAAATTTTAGGAATTAGCTTTTTACAAGAGAGTCTATTGGGGACACCAGTTGGAGCGGTAGTGGCAACTATTTTTGTTCTTCTATGGCAAGGAGTAGCTATGCCAATCATTCTCTTTCTTGCTGGTCTTCAGAGTATTCCAAATGATATTTTAGAGGCAGCATCAATTGATGGTGCAACCAGTAAACAAACCTTTTGGAAGATTGAATTGCCCTATTTACTGCCAACGATCTCAATGGTTTTTATCTTGGCTCTTAAGTCTGGTTTGACAGCCTTTGACCAAATTTTTGCGTTGACGAGTGGTGGTCCAAATAATGCTACAACGTCTCTTGGACTTTTAGTCTACAACTATGCTTTCAAGAGTAATCAATATGGATATGCGAATGCAATTGCCTTGATTTTATTCTTAATTATTGGAATTGTTTCTCTGATCCAAATCAAGCTATCAAAGAAATTTGAAATCTAATAGAGGAGTCCTACACATGAAAAAAGAAGAAAAATTGAATCAGTTTTGGAAATATGTCCTCTTGATAGTCGGTGGTATTTTTATACTTGTTCCTTTGTTGGTAACGGTATTTAGTTCTTTCAAAACAACTAAGGATATCATGAATCATTTCTTTAGTTTGCCCAATCCTTTTACGTTGAGTAATTATGAACGATTGATTTCGGATGGAATTGGAGGCTATTTCTGGAATTCAGCAGTTATTACGGTGTTATCATTGATTGTAGTAGCTTTCTTTATACCAGCTGCAGCTTATTCCATTGCTCGAAATATGTCCAAGAAAAAAGCCTTTGCAATTATGTATTCGCTCCTGATCTTAGGGATATTTGTTCCATTTCAGGTGATTATGATTCCCATCACAGTTATGATGAGTAAACTCGGTCTAGCAAATATGTGGGGGCTAGTAATACTCTACCTAACTTATGCTATTCCACAGACTCTCTTCTTGTATGTTGGTTATATAAAAATCAGTGTACCAGATAGTTTGGATGAAGCTGCGGAAATTGATGGAGCTGATCGTTTTACAATTTATCGTCGAATCATTTTTCCAATGTTGAAGCCCATGCATGCGACAACTTTGATTATCAATGCTCTCTGGTTCTGGAATGACTTTATGTTGCCACTCTTGATTCTGAATAAGGATTCCAAGATGTGGACTTTGCCTCTCTTCCAATACAACTACCAAGGTCAGTACTTCAATGACTATGGCCCAAGTTTTGCATCTTATATTGTGGGAATTGTAACGATAACAATTGTCTACCTCATCTTCCAAAAACATATCATTTCAGGAATGAGTAACGGGGCAGTGAAGTAAGAAAGTGCTTATGGAATCTATAATTCCATACATAGAGGAACGGTTCAGCTTGTTGGCATTTCTATGTAGAAAACAAGAAAGTCGTATTTAGTTGATTGCAGTCTATATTAGTACTGAACAAAAATCTAAAAATATCTTTCATTTACGAAGCCAGGTCATATAAGACTTGGCTTTCATCAGAAAAAGGAGAACATCTATGACCATTCAAAATAAAACTATGTTGATTACTTACTCAGATAGTCTTGGAAATAACCTTAAAGACTTGTATGAGAATTTGGAAGAACATTTTGGCGATGCTATTGGGGGAGTTCACCTTCTACCATTTTTCCCGTCAACAGGTGATCGCGGATTTGCACCAGTGGACTATGATGAAGTGGATCCAGCGTTTGGTGATTGGGAGGATGTTAAGCGTTTAGGTGAGAAATATTATCTTATGTTTGACTTTATGATTAACCATATTTCTCGTCAATCTAAATATTATAAGGACTATCAAGAAAAACATGAAGCTAGTGAATTTAAAGATCTCTTTTTAAACTGGGACAAGTTTTGGCCGGAAAACCGTCCGACACAAGCTGATGTAGATTTAATTTACAAGCGTAAGGATCGTGCACCAAAGCAAGAGATCGTTTTTGCAGACGGTTCAGTAGAACATTTGTGGAATACCTTTGGTGAGGAGCAGATTGATCTTGATGTGACCAAAGAAGTAACGATGAGCTTCATCCGTAAGACGATTCAACATCTAGCAAGTAACGGGTGTGATTTGATTCGCCTAGATGCTTTTGCTTATGCGGTGAAGAAATTGGATACCAATGATTTCTTTGTGGAACCAGATATTTGGGACTTATTGGATAAGGTCCGGGATATAGGAGCTGAATACGGTGCAGAGCTCTTACCTGAGATTCATGAACACTATTCGATTCAGTTTAAAATAGCGGATCATGATTACTATGTTTACGATTTTGCCCTTCCAATGGTGACCCTTTATACTCTTTACAGTTCCAGAACAGAGCGCTTAGCTAAGTGGTTAAAGATGAGCCCGATGAAGCAATTTACGACACTAGATACCCATGATGGGATTGGAGTGGTAGATGTCAAGGATATCCTGACCGATGAGGAAATTGACTATGCTTCAAATGAGCTCTATAAGGTTGGAGCGAATGTCAAACGTAAGTACTCTAGTGCAGAGTATAACAATCTAGATATCTACCAAATCAATTCAACCTACTATTCTGCGCTTGGAGATGATGATGTCAAGTACTTCCTCGCTCGTTTGATTCAAGCTTTTGCGCCAGGCATTCCTCAGGTTTACTATGTGGGTCTATTAGCAGGAAAAAATGACTTGAAATTATTAGAAGAAACCAAAGAAGGTCGAAATATTAATCGTCATTACTATAGCAATGAGGAAATAGCAGAAGAAGTTCAACGTCCTGTGGTGAAGTCCCTTCTCAATCTATTTTCTTTCCGTAATCGGTCAGAGGCCTTTGACCTAGAAGGGACTATTGACATTGAAACACCAACAGCTCACAGCATTGTAATCAAACGTCAAAATAAAGACAAGTCCGTAACAGCAGTAGCAGAAATTGATTTGCAAAGTCAGACCTATCAAGTAGTGGAAAACGGTAGAAACATTCAGTTCTAGTGCCATATTAATGAAAGATTTTTTTTGTGGCGAAAACGTGTTCATTGTTCCCAAATGACGGAAAAAATGGTAGAATATAAAGATAGTTTAGCATTTATCTTCTGGAGAAATTCAGAACAGAAAGGATCCGTTTTGAAATCAATTGGATTACTGGATAAGATAAGAGGGCTTTCGAAAAAAGATTTCTTTTTGTATTTGATGATCATAAGTATCTTTTTACCTTTTTATTTGTTCTTAGCCCTCTTTGCTTTATATTTGATAGGTTTACTTGTTACTGGGGAAATGAAGGGAATTATCAAAGGATTGGCCAAACATCCTGTACTTCTCTTTTTTATTGCCTACAGTAGTATCATCTCTATCGTCGCCAAGAACTGGCTTGGTCTAGCAGCATCTTTACTGATGTTTCTCTTCCTCATTTTCTTTAGCTTCTACCAGAAACGTCTGACACATGCTTTCTTTCGACTGATACTGCAGACAATCTTGTTTGGAAGTGTGCTCTCTGCGGCTTTTGCTACTTTGGAGCATTTCCAAATTGTAAAGAAATTTAACTACGCCTTTCTTTCGCCTAATATGCAGGTATGGCACCAAAACCGTGCAGAGGTGACCTTCTTTAATCCTAACTATTATGGGATTATCTGTTGCTTCTGTATCATGATTGCCTTTTATCTCTTTACAACGACCAAGTTGAATTGGTTGAAGGTATTCTGTGTGATTGCAGGCTTTGTTAATCTCTTTGGATTGAACTTTACTCAAAATCGAACTGCCTTTCCTGCTATTATCGCTGGAGCCATCATTTATCTCTTTACAACCATTAAAAACTGGAAGGCCTTTTGGCTTAGTATCGGGGTCTTTGCGATTGGCTTGAGTTTCCTTTTTTCTAGTGATTTGGGAGTTCGGATGGGGACTTTAGATTCCTCTATGGAAGAACGCATTTCTATCTGGGATGCTGGGATGGCCTTGTTTAAGCAAAATCCTTTTTGGGGGGAGGGGCCATTGACCTATATGCACTCTTATCCTCGGATAAATGCTCCTTATCATGAACATGCTCACAGCCTTTATATTGATACGATTCTGAGTTACGGAATTGTGGGAACCATTTTATTAGCTTTGTCTTCTGTTGCTCCTGTTCGTTTGATGATGGATATGAGTCAGGAGTCGGGGAAACGTCCAATTATCGGTCTTTATCTATCTTTCCTTACAGTGGTTGCTGTGCATGGAATCTTTGACTTGGCCCTTTTCTGGATTCAGTCAGGTTTCATTTTCTTGTTAGTTATGTGCAGTATTCCATTGGAGCGTCGAACCTTGGTATCAGACATGACGGATTAAGTTTATAAGATTGAAATCTTCTACCTTGAGTAGGAGATTTTTTACTGAGAAAAATTAGTTCTAAATCGAAATAGTTGACAATTGGAATAATAAGTATTATAATGTTTTTTATTCGTATCGATATAGAAATAAATTGGAGGTTTCATGAAATATTGTCATTTGGTAGCCCATCATATTCGTTTGTTGAATGGGCGGCTTTTTCAAAAGTTACTGAGACAAGACCCTGACTCTCTTTATCGGAGTGAGCAGGGAAAGATTTTAGCGGTTTTATGGAATAGTAAGACGGGCTGTGCAACTGCGACAGATATTGCGCTTGCGACTGGGCTTGCTAATAATACGTTGACGACTATGATAAAAAAGTTAGAGGAGCAAAATCTTATAACTGTCAGTCCGTGTGGAGAAGATAAGCGTAAGAAGTATTTAGTTTTAACAGAGTTGGGCAAGTCCCAGAAAGAAGTTGGGCAACGTGTCAGTCAGAGATTGGATACTATCTGTTACAAAGGATTTTCAGAGGAAGAAATTCGTCAGTTTGAAGGTTTTCAAGAAAGAATTTTGGCTAATCTGAAAGAGCAGGAAAATGAGGTTTAGAATGGGGTAAATTAGTTATTAAAAGTTTGGTAACTTGACAAACCGAGGAAAATTTTAAATTGAGGACAAAGAATGATTGAATACAAAAATGTAGCGCTACGCTACACAGAAAAAGATGTTTTGAGAGATGTCAATTTACGGATTGAGAATGGGGAGTTCATGGTTTTAGTTGGTCCATCTGGATCTGGTAAGACAACCATGATCAAGATGATTAACCGTCTTTTGGAACCAACTGATGGAAATATTTATATGGATGGCAAGCGCATCAAAGACTATGACGAGCGGGAACTTCGTCTTTCTACTGGTTATGTTTTACAGGCCATTGCTCTGTTTCCCAATTTAACGGTTGCAGAAAATATTGCTCTCATTCCTGAGATGAAGGGGTGGAGTAAGGAAGAAATAGCGACGAAAACAGAAGAGCTTTTGGCTAAGGTTGGTTTACCAGTAGCTGAGTATGGGCATCGACTTCCGAGTGAATTATCTGGTGGAGAACAGCAACGGGTCGGCATTGTCCGTGCTATGATTGGTCAGCCTAAGATTCTCCTCATGGATGAACCCTTTTCGGCTTTGGATGCTATTTCGAGAAAACAGTTGCAGGTTCTGACGAAAGAATTGCATAAAGAGTTTGGGATGACAACGATTTTTGTGACCCATGATACGGATGAAGCTTTGAAATTAGGTGATCGTATTGCTGTTTTGCAGGATGGAGAGATTTGTCAGGTGGCGAATCCCGAGACGATTTTAAAAGCGCCTGCAACAGACTTTGTAGCAGACTTGTTTGGAGGTAGTGTTCATGGCTAATTTGATATCAACTTTTCAGGATCGTTTTGGTGATTGGGTAACAGCTCTATCTCAACATTTGCAGTTGTCACTTTTGACCTTGTTACTAGCTATTTTTATTGCAGTCCCCTTAGCGGTATTTCTTCGTTATCATGAAAAGATGGCGGACTGGGTCTTGCAGATTGCAGGGATTTTCCAGACCATCCCGTCTCTTGCCTTGTTGGGGCTCTTCATCCCCTTGATGGGAATTGGAACCTTACCGGCCTTGACAGCTCTAGTGATTTATGCGATTTTCCCGATTTTACAAAATACCATCACTGGGCTGAAGGGAATTGATCCGAGTCTGCAGGAGGCTGGGATTGCCTTTGGGATGACCAGATGGGAGCGTCTCAAGAAATTCGAAATTCCACTTGCCATGCCTGTTATGATGTCTGGGATTCGGACGGCAGCGGTCTTGATTATCGGTACGGCAACCTTGGCAGCCTTGATTGGGGCAGGCGGACTGGGTTCCTTTATCCTTTTGGGGATTGACCGTAATAATACCAGTCTGATTTTGATTGGGGCGCTTTCTTCAGCAGTGCTTGCCATTGCCTTTAACTTCCTACTAAAAGTGATGGAAAAAGCAAAATTGCGGACGATTTTCTCTGGTTTTGCCTTGGTGACCTTATTGCTCGGTCTGTCTTATAGTCCAGCTCTATTAGCTCAAAAAGAGAAAGAAAACTTGGTGATTGCTGGGAAATTGGGACCGGAACCAGAAATTTTGGCCAATATGTATAAACTCCTCATTGAAGAAAATACCAGTATGACTGCGACTGTTAAACCGAATTTTGGGAAAACAAGCTTCCTCTATGAAGCTCTGAAAAAAGGGGATATTGACATCTATCCTGAATTTACGGGTACGGTGACTGAAAGTTTGCTTCAACCAGCACCTAAAGTGGGGCATGAGCCAGATCAGGTTTATCAAGTGGCGCGTGATGGCATTGCCAAACAGGATCATCTTGCCTATCTCAAACCCATGTCTTATCAAAATACCTACGCTGTAGCTGTTCCGAAAAAGATTGCTCAAGAATATGGCTTGAAGACCATTTCGGACTTGAAAAAAGTGGAAGGGCAGCTGAAGGCAGGTTTTACACTCGAATTTAATGACCGTGAAGATGGCAATAAGGGCTTGCAATCAATGTATGGTCTCAATCTCAATGTAGCGACCATGGAGCCAGCCCTTCGCTACCAGGCAATTCAGTCAGGCGATATTCAAATCACAGATGCATATTCGACAGATGCAGAATTGGCGCGTTATGATTTACAGGTCTTGGAAGATGACAAGCAACTCTTCCCACCTTATCAAGGAGCTCCACTAATGAAAGAAGCTCTTCTCAAGAAACATCCTGAGTTGGAGACAGTTCTCAATAAATTGGCTGGTAAAATTACTGAAAGCCAGATGAGCCAGCTCAACTACCAAGTCGGTGTTGAAGGCAAGTCAGCAGAACAAGTAGCCAAGGAGTTTCTCCAAGAACAAGGATTGTTGAAGAAATAGATTGAAAATGTCAAACTCAACTTCTTTAAATGACATACAGAAGAATGCTCAGACAATGTTGTCTGGGCTTTTTTAGTGTCAGAATTAATGATTTTCATTTTTAAATGGAAAATAAGAGGAAATTTTCAGGATTTTCAAAATTTTACTGTAAATACACTTGACTATTCAGAAATTAGTTGTATAATGAGTTGTGAACTACTTAACAAATAAGGATTTCCAGCTCATGTCGACTAAGGATGGAAATCTTGTGTATAGACAGTTCAGTAGATATATAATAGAGCGTTGCGTCCGAAAGTCTATCCAGACACAGCTCTTTAAAAACAAAAGGAGAAAATATGACGACTTATTTGTAAACAAAACTCAAGAATATCAAAATTACTCTTGGTGAAATGTCTGGCGGTTACCGCCGTATGGTTGCTGCTATGGCTGATTTAGGATTTTCAGGAACTATGAAGGCTATCTGGAATGACCTCTTTGCCAATCGTAGTTTTTCCCAGTGGCTTTACCTGCTAGTTTTAGGAAGTTTTCCAATCTGGCTTGAGTTGATTTATGAACACCGCATTGTTGACTGGGTTGGGATGATTTGTAGCCTGACTGGAATTATCTGTGTCATCTTTGTATCAGAAGGTCGAGCAAGTAATTACCTTTTTGGTTTGATTAACTCTGTCATTTACCTTATCTTGGCTTTGCAGAAAGGCTTCTATGGTGAGGTTTTAACAACTCTCTATTTTACAATTATGCAGCCAATTGGTCTCTTGGTTTGGATTTATCAAGCCCAGTTTAAGAAAGAACAACAAGAGTTTGTCGCACGTAAACTAGACGGCAAGGGTTGGACAAAGTATCTTTCTATTAGTGTTCTTTGGTGGTTGGCCTTTGGGTTTATTTATCAGTCTATCGGAGCTAATCGTCCCTATCGTGATTCTATCACTGATGCGACCAATGGTGTAGGGCAAATCCTCATGACAGCTGTTTACCGTGAACAGTGGATATTCTGGGCTGCTACTACTGTCTTTTCAATCTATCTCTGGTGGGGAGAAAGCCTGCAAATCCAAGGAAAATACCTGATTTACTTGATCAATAGTCTAGTTGGGTGGTATCAGTGGAGCAAGGCAGCAAAAAGCGCTTAAAAAGTAAAAAAGGATCATCTGATCCTTTTTGTGTTAGAGCAAAATGAATAATACCGTAATGATAATAGCGGTCGTTATACGAACGATGTGGTGCGAGATATGTTGCTTTTCTTTCTGTTGGCCGTTCCAGTAGGCTCCATAGCAGACGATACTCGAACCCACAATCCATAGAAGAATGGTTGCAACTGGAACGAAGTAAAAGATGGCTAGAGCCAGAGATGTGAGGCAACTGCCAACCAAGATGCACGTGTTTCCCAGACTGTAGTTCTTTTGTTTCATGGCTGAAAAAGCAGCAGCAAGGTGAAGCAATGAGAAGGCGAGAGCTAGTACAATTGTTAGTATTCCTAGAATCATCGAAGTTAACATAGTTGGTTCCTTTCTGAGTTTCAGGCTTAGTTATCAAGTGGAGTTGTAGAGGTCATCTCTATTACATCAAGGTAAAATTTCACCACTTGGTTTTCGGTATAAGATTTTCCTTTTTTTAGCCACCAAGTTAGGGTCTCGATAAAGTTCGTTACAACAAAATGCTGGAGGTAGGAGTCCGGAATGTTTGGATAGGCTTCTTGCAAGTCATCCGCCACCATGGGATAAACGTGGTGTTTGAGTTCCCTGTGTAGTTGGCGGAGGAAGTAGTCGTTTTTGGAAAAAAGGAGACTGGTGACATGGTCCTGGTTTTTCTGAAAATGTAAAAAGATATGTGCGAGGTAGTCCTCGGTAGTCAAGTGTCCTTCCCTTTCAAAGAGATGATGAAAGAGGTAGCGACAGAGCTCATCTAAAAGGAGTTCCTTACTCTCGTAGTGACAGTAAAAAGTGGAGCGCCCAACATCTGCTAGGTCAATGATATCCTGAACAGTAGTGGCATCATAGCCCTTGTCGTTCAAAAGTTGTAAAAAAGCTTGGTAGATGGCTTTTTTCGTCTTGCTGACTCGACGGTCTCTTTTTGTCATATAGACACTAGTGACAAACTGTTCAGAACTGAACAGGACTGACAGTTTGCTTCTATCCTTTCTTTGGATTTTATTAGATAATACAAATGAAAGAAGTATGTATATACCCATTATACCAAAGGAGGGAGAGAAATGAGTTCTAAAACATCTATCTGGTTAGCTTTTTTCTTAAATTTAAGCTATGCGATTGTTGAGTTTATCGCAGGAGGAATCTTTGGTTCGAGTGCAGTTCTTGCTGATTCTGTTCATGACTTGGGAGATGCTATAGCCATTGGCATATCTGCCCTTTTAGAAACGATTTCCAATCGTGAAGAAGATAGACAGTACACCTTGGGTTACAAACGTTTTAGTCTTTTAGGGGCCATGCTAACGGCTGTGATTCTTATGATAGGGTCTGTCCTAGTGATTTTGGAAAATGTCACAAAGATCGCTCACCCGCAACCCGTTAATGAGGAAGGGATTCTCTGGCTGGGAATCATTGCGGTAGCTATCAATGTGCTAGCTAGTCTGGTAGTTCGTAAGGGAAAAACAAAGAATGAATCTATTCTTAGCTTGCATTTTTTGGAAGATACTCTTGGTTGGTTGGCTGTCATTCTAATGGCGATTATTCTTCGATTTACGGACTGGTATATCCTCGATCCGCTTTTATCTCTGGTCATTTCCATCTTTATTCTGTCGAAAGCCATTCCACGCTTTTGGAGTGCACTAAAAATTTTCCTAGATGCTGTGCCAGAAGGGGTCGAGACAAGTGATTTGGAGAAAGATTTAGAGGCTCTACCCAATGTCAAAAGTGTTAATCAACTTAGCATTTGGTCCATGGATGGTCTAGAGAATAATGCTATTGTTCACATTTGTATCAAGGACTGGGAACAGATGATGGAAACCAAAGAAGTAGTGCGTCAATTTTTAGAAGAAAGAGGCGTGCAGAATATCACTATTGAAGTAGATAGCAGTCAAAGCAATCATGCGCAACATAGACGGAGAGTGAGAGAGTTAGAGCAGAAGCATGGGCATCATTAGTATAGAGTCAAGAATGATTGAACCCCTATGTTATTTGAAATAGAGTATTTTATTTCCAGTTTAAATATTTTAAAAATTTGGTAATTAAAAGAATTTTTCTTTTAGATGCAAAATGTTTGACTTGGAGTCAACTCAAAGTTGTATAATAAGATAAGTGAGTTATCATTGCTTAAATTCAATGAAGGATATGAAAGGAGGCTAGTATATGAATATTAAATCTGTCAGCGACTTATTGGGAATTTCAGCGGATACGATTCGGTATTATGAGCGAGTTGGTCTTGTGCCACCGATTACTCGAACTGCAACTGGGATTCGTGACTTTCAAGATCAGGATATAGAAGCACTGGAATTTATTAAGTGTTTCCGTTCGGCGGGTGTCTCTGTAGACAGTTTAGTTGACTATATGTCGCTCTACCAAAAGGGGGATGAAACGCGAGAGGGAAGGCTTGGTATTTTAGAAGAGGAAAAGAAAAAATTAGAAGAGCGCTTTTCTCAGTTACAGACGGCTTTAAATCGCTTAAATCTCAAAATTAAACTTTACAAGGAAGGAAAATTTTAAATGAAATCAGCAGTATATACAAAGGCAGGCAAGGTTGGACTTGCTACAATTGAACGTCCGCAAATTATAGAAGCAGATGATGCTATTATCCGCATTGTCCGTACTTGCGTTTGTGGTTCGGACCTCTGGAGTTACCGTAATCCAGAAATCGAAGAAGGACATAGAAATAGCGGTCATGAGGCTATCGGAATTATCGAAGAAGTTGGTGAGAACGTTACTACAGTAAAATCAGGAGACTTTGTCATCGCACCTTTCACCCATGGCTGTGGGGAGTGTGATGCCTGTCGCGCTGGCTATGATGGGACTTGTGACCGCCATATTGGCACCAACTGGTCTAACGGGGTCCAAGCAGAGTACATCCGTTTCCACTTTGCTAATTGGGCACTTGTGAAAATTCCAGGTCAACCTTCAGATTATAGCGAAGGCATGCTCAAGTCACTTTTGACACTTGCTGATGTCATGCCGACAGGCTATCATGCGGCGCGTGTTGCTAATGTGCAAAAGGGCGACAAGGTGGTCGTTATCGGTGATGGGGCTGTTGGTCAATGCGCTGTCATTGCAGCTAAGATGCGTGGTGCATCACAAATTATCCTTATGAGCCGTCATGAAGACCGCCAAAAGATGGCCTTGGAATCAGGGGCGACAGCTGTTGTGGCTGAACGTGGCGAAGAGGGAATTGCCAAGGTGCGTGAAATCCTCGGTGGTGGAGCAGATGCAGCCCTTGAATGTGTTGGGACTGAAGCAGCCGTTGAGCAGGCCCTTGGAGTCCTTCATAATGGAGGACGCATGGGATTTGTCGGTGTTCCACATTATAATAACCGTGCCCTTGGTTCAACCTTTGCCCAAAATATTTCAGTGGCAGGTGGAGCAGCCTCAGTTACCACTTATGACAAACAAGTTTTGTTAAAAGCGGTTCTTGATGGAGACATCAATCCAGGTCGCGTCTTTACTTCAAGTTATAAACTGGAAGATATCGACCAGGCTTATAAAGATATGGATGAACGCAAGACCATTAAGTCTATGATTGTGATGGATTAACAATGAAAATCCTAATGGAGATTTGAGACTCTCTATTAGGATTTTTTGCGTTGGTATATTTGTTGAGTTATGGCAGCGTACTTTCTCTCAAAGTCAGTCTGGTTCCCAGCATGGTTAGGCTAGGTATTTTGCGACCGTGGAGGACTTCCTTGTTAAGAATATCCATACCTGCTCGGCCCATTTCTTCGGTATAGACGGTAATGCTAGAAAGAGGAGGATAGACCTGCTTGGTCAGGCTAGTGTCGTTAAAAGAAATGAGGCTGACGCGGTCTGGTAGGCTAATTCCAGATTCTTGAAAGGCACGGAGGGCACCGATGGCTAAACTATCGCTGGCTGCGAAAAAGGCTGGTGGGAGTTGTTCTCCTAGCTTGTGAATGGCCTCCTTCATCAAGTCATAGCCAGACTGGGCAGTAAAGCTCCCCTGAAAGACCAGTTCTTCATGGTAGATTCCATTTGCTTGGGTATAGTCTTTGAAATTTTCTAGTCGCTTATCCTGGATAATTTCTTCCTGGTCGGTTGTTTCCTCAAGGCCTGTGAGAATTCCGATATGGTTCATACCTTTGCTGAGGAAATGGTCTACAACTTGTTTCACAGCAGTGTAAAAGTCAGTGATAATACAGGTATGACCTAATGAGAGGGTATCGCTGTCTATAAAGACTAGAGGTTTTTGGTATTCTTCAAAGGCAGCAATCTGAGCTCGGCTAAATTTTCCGATGCAGAGAATGCCAATCACTTCCTCGCTCAGTGTAAAAGGATGGTCATTAAAATAGCGCAAGATATCATAGTCCAACTCTTGGGCTCTTTTTTCAATACCGAGACGAATCTGGTAGTAGTAGAGATCTTCCAACTCCCCTTGTTCGCTGACCCATTGGATAATGGCAATCTTTTGCTTTGGTTTGTGGGATTCGCCTGTCTTGAGGTGCTTAGTATAGCCTAGCTCTTCCGCGACGGTTAAAATACGGTGTCTGGTTTCTTCTGTGACAGATAGGCTCTGGTCGCGATTGAGGACACGAGATACGGTCGCAATAGAGACAGAGGCTAGCTGTGCGATGTCTTTTAAGGTAGCCATAAATCCTCCTCCTTTTAGGTTAGTATATCATATTTTTCTGATTTTTACTGATAGTTTAGTAAAAGTTTAGTAAAAAGGATTGACCTTGGTAAATCCCTTGGATACAATAGAAGAAAACGATTACACGTTAAGATGACTTAACGGACAGTCAAAGGAGAATTTATATGACACAAGATCTTACTACTGAAGCCCTTCGCAAAGATTTTCTTGCCGTTTTTGGTCAAGAAGCAGACCAAACTTTCTTTTCACCAGGTCGTATCAATCTGATTGGTGAACACACGGACTACAACGGTGGTCACGTTTTTCCAGCTGCTATTTCTTTGGGAACTTATGGTGCAGCTCGCAAGCGTGACGATCAAGTTTTGCGTTTCTACTCAGCCAACTTTGAGGACAAGGGTATCATCGAAGTGCCTCTTGCTGACCTCAAATTTGAAAAAGAGCACAGCTGGACCAACTATCCAAAAGGGGTTCTTCATTTCTTGCAAGAAGCTGGGCATGTGATTGACAAAGGGTTTGATTTTTATGTTTATGGGAATATCCCAAATGGTGCAGGCTTGTCCTCTTCAGCATCCTTGGAACTCTTGACAGGGGTTGTGGCAGAGCATCTCTTTGGTTTAAAACTAGACCGTTTGGATTTGGTTAAAATCGGAAAACAAACAGAAAACAACTTTATCGGAGTAAACTCTGGTATCATGGACCAGTTTGCCATCGGTATGGGTGCTGACCAACGTGCCATTTACCTGAATACCAACACTTTGGAGTACGACTTGGTGCCACTTGATTTGAAGGACAATGTCGTTGTTATCATGAACACCAACAAACGTCGTGAACTGGCGGACTCTAAGTACAATGAACGCCGTGCTGAGTGTGAAAAAGCTGTGGAAGAATTGCAAGTTGCCTTGGATATTCAGACCTTGGGTGAATTGGATGAGTGGGCCTTTGACCAATACAGCTATCTGATTAAAGATGAAAATCGCTTAAAACGTGCTCGCCATGCTGTGCTTGAAAACCAACGTACTCTTAAAGCTCAAGCAGCCCTTCAAGCAGGTGATTTGGAAACCTTTGGTCGCTTGATGAATGCATCTCACGTTTCTTTGGAGCATGACTATGAAGTAACTGGCTTGGAATTGGATACCCTTGTTCACACAGCTTGGGCTCAGGAAGGTGTTCTGGGTGCTCGTATGACAGGGGCAGGATTTGGTGGCTGTGCCATTGCCTTGGTGCGAAAAGATGCTGTTGAGGCCTTTAAAGCAGCTGTTGGCAAGCACTATGAGGAAGTCGTTGGATATGCTCCAAGCTTCTATATCGCTGAAGTTGCAGGTGGCACTCGCGTTTTAGACTAGGAGAGAAGTAAATGGACGCTGTAATATTTGATTTAGATGGCTTATTAGCTGATACTGAGATCATTTCTCTAAAAGTTTATCAAGAATTGCTTAAAGATTTTGGAATTCCTTTCACAGAAGAAACATATTCTAGAGAATACAGTGGACATAGGGAAGAGGAGAATGTTCAACGATTTTTAGATAACTATGATTTACCTTGGAACTTTGACCAAACCTTGGAAAAAGTTTATGAACTGGAAGCTCGAATATTAGCCAAAGGTGTAAATTTAAAAAAAAGGTGCTAAAAATTTGCTTGCTTTTTTGCAAAGAGAAGGTATTCCAATCGCTCTAGCAACTTCAAGTGTTGAATCTAGAGCTAGAATGATTTTGGATAGTAATGGGATACTGTCCCTATTTGACCATCTAGTTTTTGCAAAAGATGTAAAGCGAAGTAAACCTTACCCTGATATATTTTTAAAGGCCTGTATTGATTTGAATGTTTTACCAGAGAATTGCTTAGTACTAGAGGATAGTGAAGCAGGGATTGAAGCAGCGTATAGAGCTGGGATACCAGTTATTTGTATTCCAGACTTAAAAATGCCAGCACAGTCTTTCTTAAATAAAACAGAACAAGTTTTTCAGGATTTAGATGCTGTCAGAGATTATTTAGAAAGTAAGAAGGAGAATCAATGAGTCAAGGAGTTCTAGATGCATTTATCACGGAAGTCATTGCTGAAAGTTCATTTGAGGAAATGGATCGAATCTACCTAACCAATCGTGTCTTAGCACGAGTGGGTGAAGGTGTTTTGGAAGTTGAGACTGATCTGGATGAGTTGATTGACCTTAAGGACCAGTTAGTCGAGGAAGCAGTTCGATTAGAGACGATTGAGGACAGTCAGACTGCGCGTGAAATCCTCGGTTCTGAACTGATGGACTTGGTAACTCCTTGTCCAAGTCAGGTTAATCGTGACTTTTGGACAACCTATGCTCACTCTCCTGAGCAGGCGATAGGTGATTTTTACCAGCTCAGCCAGAAAAATGACTACATCAAGCTCAAGGCTATTTCTAAGAATATCGCTTATCGTGTACCATCAGACTACGGAGAACTGGAGATTACTATCAATCTGTCTAAACCTGAAAAGGATCCAAAAGAGATTGCGGCAGCTAAGTTGGTTCAAGCTAGCAATTACCCACAGTGTCAACTCTGTCTAGAGAACGAAGGCTACCATGGTCGGGTTAACCATCCAGCTCGAAGCAATCACCGCATTATCCGTTTTGAAATGGCGGGTCAGGAGTGGGGCTTCCAGTATTCGCCCTATGCTTATTTTAATGAGCACTGTATTTTCTTAGACGGCCAGCATCGCCCCATGGCTATCAGTCGTCAGAGCTTTGAGCGTCTGCTGGCTATTGTAGAGCAGTTTCCTGGCTATTTTGCAGGCTCTAATGCCGACCTGCCAATCGTGGGAGGCTCTATTCTCACCCATGACCACTATCAAGGAGGCCGTCACGTGTTTCCTATGGAATTGGCTCCTTTGCAAAAGGCTTTCCGATTTGCTGGTTTTGATCAGGTCAAGGCTGGGATTGTCAAGTGGCCTATGTCAGTGCTACGTTTGACCTCGGATTCAAAAGAAGATTTGATCAACTTGGCTGATAAGATATTGCAGGAATGGCGTCAGTATTCAGATCCTGCAGTGCAAATTTTGGCAGAGACAGACGGGATACCGCATCACACCATTACACCCATTGCGCGTAAGCGTGATGGACAGTTTGAATTGGACTTGGTCTTGCGGGACAATCAGACTTCGGCAGAGCATCCGGATGGCATCTATCATCCCCACAAGGATGTCCAACATATCAAGAAGGAAAATATCGGCTTGATTGAGGTCATGGGCTTGGCTATTTTGCCACCACGCCTGAAAGCAGAAGTGGAGCAAGTCGCTAACTACCTAGTGGGAGAAGATGTCTCAGTTGCCGCTTATCATCAGGAATGGGCAGACCAACTCAAAGTCCAACATTCAGATCTGACGGATAAAGAAAAAGCCCTTGAAATCGTTAAGGACTCTGTGGGTGCTATCTTTGCTCGTGTACTTGAGGATGCAGGAGTCTACAAGCAAACGGAACAGGGACAAGCATCCTTTATGCGCTTTGTTAATCAGGTTGGAATTTTACCAGACTAGTGAATAATTCTTGCCTAGTCTTGTAAAAAGTAGTAGTATGATATAGTGTTTGAAATTTAGGAGGAAAATATGAAAGATTTTCATTTTGACGCTATATCAGCTTTTGAAAATTATGAAATTAAAGAGATGAAAGATGGCCACGTTGAGGTGACGACCAAAGTAGTGGACTCGTCGCTCAACTACTATGGCAATGCCCATGGTGGCTATCTCTTCACCCTTTGTGACCAGATCAGTGGTTTGGTGCTCATCTCGCTAGGACTAGACGTAGTGACGCTCCAATCCTCCATCAACTACCTCAAGGCAGGGAAACGCGATGATGTGTTGACCATAAAAGGAGAATGTGTCCATCAAGGCCGTACAACCTGTGTCGTGGATGTAGATATCAGCAATCAAGAGGGTAAGAATGTCTGTAAGGCAACCTTTACCATGTTTGTCACAGGCCAGCGGTCAGATGAGAGACAGGTAAGAATATAGAGATAGATGAGTAGGACAAATATAGCCTACTCATTTTTAATTTATGAAATAGGTTAGAAGGAAATATAAAAGAGAGTGGTGAAATACAGGGGTAATGGGTACGTATATGTGGTATACTAGTTATAGTATATTTTAATTGCTTATATCGAGTGAATTCTCATATTAGTGAGGAATTTTTGAATGGAATTACAATTTAATTTAGAATTAGTAGAAAACTATAAAAGTAATAGCCAAAAGGCTCGTATTCTAACGGAAGATTGGGTTTATCGTCAGTCTTATTGTCCTAATTGTGGGAACAATCCCTTAAATCATTTTGAAAATAATAGGCCTGTAGCAGATTTTTTCTGTAATCATTGTAGCGAGGAGTTTGAACTAAAAAGTAAGAAAGGGAATTTTTCATCAACAATCAATGATGGTGCTTATGCAACGATGATGGAGCGTGTGCAGGCAGATAATAATCCTAATTTCTTTTTTTTAACTTACACAAAAAATTTTGAGGTAAATAACTTTCTTGTCCTTCCGAAGCAATTTGTCACACCGAAATCGATTATTCAAAGAAAACCACTTGCACCGACTTCTAGACGCGCCGGTTGGATTGGTTGTAACATAGATTTATCACAAGTACCTTCCAAAGGAAGAATATTTCTCGTGCAAAATGGGCAAGTTAGGGATCCAGAAAAAGTTACAAAAGAATTTAAGCAAAGTTTATTTTTAAGGAAGAACTCTCTTTCAGTAAGAGGTTGGACAATAGAAATTCTAAATTGTATAGATAAGATAGAGGGTTCAGAATTTACCCTTGAAGATATGTATCGTTTTGAAAGTGACCTAAAAAATATCTTTGTTAAGAACAACCATATCAAAGAAAAGATTAGGCAACAGCTTCAAATATTAAGAGACAAAGAAATAATAGAATTTAAAGGTAGAGGAAAGTATCGGAAATTATGAAAACGAAACAACTTGTTGCATCAGAAGAGGTGTATGATTTCTTAAAAGTCATCTGGCCTGATTATGAAACAGAGAGTAATTATGAAAACTTATGTGTAATGGTTTATACTTTATCAGACCCTGATTGTGTGAGGTGGTTATCTGAAAATATGGAGTTTGGTGATGAGAAACAACTTTCTTTATTGAATAAAAAATATAGCTGGGAATATGGAGATGAATTACCAGAGTGGTTGGAAAGCCCAAAACATAGATTATTGCTAATAAGTGAGTTATTGGAGAGAAACTTAAGATGAAAAAGTATACTATAGAAATTACTGAAACTCTAACCCGTTTAGTGAGTATAGAAGCTGAAGATAAGTATGAAGCTGAACGTATTGTAAGAGAAAAGTATAAGAATGGTGAAATAGTTCTTGATGCAGATGATTTTCAGGACTATGAGACTAGCATATATGAGTAGATGTTTTTATTTTGTCACACAAAAAAGAGGTCTACACCTCTTTTTTATTTCTTTTTCCGATTTAATACGGCATTGAGTACAATGGCCAGTAGGCTGGCTACGACGATTCCGTTTGAGAAGAACATTTGGAAGGCTGTCGGCATGCTGACAAAGAGATTACTGTTATTGAGTCCGACACCTGCAGCGATTGAAACAGCTGCGATAAGGAAATTATGTTCATTGTTAGCAAAGTCAACACGAGCAAGGATTTGCATCCCTTGAAGGGAAACAAAGCCAAACATCACTAGCATGGCCCCTCCAAGGACAGGGCTTGGAATGATTTGGGCGAGGGCACCAAACTTAGGAAGGAGTCCAAGGAGGACTAGGAAACCAGCCGCGTAGTAGATTGGCAGGCGAGTCTTGATACCTGACAATTTAACCAACCCAACGTTTTGTGAAAATCCTGTATAAGGGAAGGTGTTAAAAATTCCTCCGAGAAGGACGGCTAAACCTTCTGCACGGTAACCGTTGCGCAGGCGCGTGCTGTCGATTGGGTCTTTCGTGATATCAGACAAGGCTAGGTAAACACCAGTCGATTCAACCATAGACACCGTTGCGATGATACACATCATGACAATAGAGGAGATTTCAAAGGTTGGCACCCCAAAGTAGAGGGGAGTTGGGACATGGACAAGCGGTGCTGCTGCAACAGGGGAGAAATCAACCAAGCCCATGGTAGCAGCAATGGCAGTTCCAACAACCAACCCAATCAAAATGGAGATAGACTTGATAAATCCTTTGGTAAAGATGTTGATCAAGAGGATGATTAGAACAGTGATAGCTGCAAGCAAGAGACTTTGACCAGTTGGCTCTGGAACGTTATTTCCCATATTTCCAATAGCGACAGGAATCAAGGTTAAACCAATCGTGGTAATGACAGAGCCTGTTACGATAGATGGGAAGAGATTGGCAACTTTTGAGAAAATGCCTGAAATCAGAACCACATAAATCCCTGAAACGATAAGGGCACCAAACATAGCCCCGCTACCGTGGCTCTGCCCAATCATAATTAAAGGAGCGACGGATTGGAAGGCAACCCCGAGAACGACTGGTAGTCCAATCCCAAAGTATTTGTTGAGTTGGAGTTGGAGGAAGGTGGCCACCCCACACATGAAGATATCTGTGGAGATTAGGTAGGTCAACTGCTCAGCTGAATAGCCAAGAGCTGTCGCAATCATGATAGGAACCAGGATAGAACCTGAGTACATGGCTAGTAAGTGCTGCAAGCCAAGAACAGCTGCTTGCGAGTGTTTTTCTTGTTTTTGCATTAGAGATCTGCCTCCTTAAATACGACCTGACCATTTTCGAAACGATCCAAACGGGCCAGTGATAGGACTGGATACCCTGCTTTTTCAAGCAAATCACGACCATCTTGGAAAGATTTTTCAATCACGATACCAATCGCTTCAACTTTTGCTCCGGCTTGTTCGATGATTTGGATCAAGCCTTTGGCAGCTTGTCCATTTGCTAGGAAATCATCGATAATCAAGACCTTGTCCTCTGGTGAAAGGAATTTTCCAGCGATGGAAACGGTGCTGGTCACCTGCTTGGTAAAGGAGTAAACCTCAGCAGTTAAGATGCCTTCGTTCATGGTGATGTTTTTAGCTTTCTTGGCGAAAATCATGGGAACATTTAAAGCTTCGGCAGTAAAAACGGCTGGGGCAATACCTGACGCTTCAATGGTTACGACCTTGGTAATGCCAGCAGTTGCGAATTTTTCCGCAAAAACTTTACCAATCTCCCGCATCAAACGATAGTCAACTTGATGGGTTAAAAAGGAATCTACCTTGAGGATGTTGTCACCCAAGATATGCCCATCCTCAAGGATGCGCTCTTCTAATAATTTCATAAGACCTCCTAAAGTCTAAACTCTTTTGTGTTTTTCTATCGCCTTTATCGTCTCAAAAAGGGCTAGAAAAAAGGACCTACTTAATTCCCTAAGCAAGTCCCCAAAATAGGCATGGCCAAAACCATACCTTCAGCTGACATACTCATTGTTAGGTGTTCCAGCACCTTGTAGAAACGTCGTGCCAATTCACGACATAAACAAGTAAAATGATATTCAATTTTAAATAGGCTACTGCCAATGTTTTTATTTTACACCAATTAGCTTTATAAATCAAATATTTTGTTAGCAAATAGATCATAAAAGCGAACGAAAAAGCCTACAAGGCTAGATAGTATTGTAGACTTCGATTATTCTATTCGCTAAATCTTAGAAAATAACCATCTGGATCCAAAATCGCAAATTCATGAGGGTAAATAAAGCTATCTCCCACTCGAAATTCTCTTTTTGTCAGGGGACGATGGATAGGATAGTCAGCTTCCAGCATTTTTTGGTGGAGCTGAGGAACATCTGCAATGCCAAAGGAAATATTGACACCGCGCCCGAAAGGATAGGTCAGTTGGGCTAATTCTTCTGCGCTGCCTTCTTCTAACATGAGCTGGCAGTCTTCAAGAGAGAGAAAGAGAAATTTCTCCTCGGGGCGCTCGTATTCGACAGAGAATCCCAACAAGTCGCAGTAGAAGTGGCGTGATTTTTCGATGTCAGATACTACAAATTCAGGAATGATAGCTTGATAGTCCATTAGCTTTCTCCTTAGAGCTCAATCTCCATGACAATGGGTGTGTGGTCTTGGCGCGCACCTGAGTCAATCATATCAGACTTGGTCACCTTGTCAGCCACGCGGTTGCTTGTCAGCCAGTAGTCGATTCTCCAGCCTGTATTGTTGATTTTAGAAGTCTTGCTGCGTTGTGCCCACCAAGTGTAGCGTTCTGGAACATCGCCGTGAATGTGGCGGAAGGTATCCGTAAATCCAGTTGCCAAGAGGTTGGTAAATCCAGCACGTTCCTCGTCGGTAAATCCAGGTGAACGGCGGTTGCTAGCAGGATTTGCAAGGTCGATTTCATTGTGGGCTACGTTGTAGTCACCGGTCGCAAGGACTGGTTTTTCTTTGTCTAGTTCAGCCAAATACTCCGCATATTTGACATCCCAGACTTGACGTTCTTCCAAGCGTTTGAGACCGTCGCCAGCGTTTGGAGTGTAAACTTGGGTTACGAAAAATTCATCAAATTCTAGAGTGATGATACGGCCTTCCAAGTCCATGGTAGAAGGGGCACCGATTTCTGGGAAGCTGATAGTAGGCGTAAGTTCTTTCTTATAGAGGAACATGGTTCCAGCATAGCCTTTACGGGCAGGTTCTTGGGAAGAGCGCCACGTGTTTTCGTAACCTGGGAAGAGTTCCTCTAAAATTTCCAAGTGTTTCTTTGTAGGACCCTTGGCAGAAAGCTTGGTTTCTTGGATAGCGATGATATCAGCATTTTCAGCGACCAAGGTTTGTAGGACTTCTTGGGACAATTTGGCACGAGCTGAGTCACTAGTTAGGGCAGCGTTTAGGGAATCAATATTCCATGAGATAAGTTTCATAAAGTTACCTTTTTCATTCAGATTATAGATTTTATTATACCAAAAAAAGGTCTATTTCCCCAACGTATGGCTTGAAAAATCACTCTCTTTCGTTTATAATTAAGAATGATTTTATGAAAGGGAGTGAAAATAAATGAAATTTTACTCATATGACTATGTACTTAGCCAAATCAGTCAGCAAAATGGCATCATGATTGGCTTTGGAATTGTTCTCCTAGCTATCACAGGATTTTTTGCTTTTAAAGCCTATCGAGATAAAAAGGGGACTAAGTTTCGGGAATTGGTCATGATTTTGGCCTTGACCTTGGTGGCCATGCTTTTGGTGACAATCTCAAAATACCAGACCAATCAAGCCTCTAACAACCAATTTCAAACTTCCCTTCATTTCATAGAGGTTGTTTCCAAAGACTTGGGGGTGGATAAATCAGAAGTTTATGTCAATACTTCTGCCGACACTGATGGAGCACTTATCAAGGTAGGTTCAAATTTCTATCGTGCCATGAACGGGAGCCAACCAGACAAGTATCTTTTAGAGAAATTAGAATTGCATCAAACAGACGCTATTGAATTGGTGGAGGTAAACAAATGACACTCAATTATATGGAAATTTTAATCAAACTGGCCCTGGGTCTTTTCTCTCTTGTTTTTGTTATTAATGTGACAGGAAAGGGGAATCTAGCACCTAACTCTGCTATAGACCAAATTCAGAACTATGTTCTTGGTGGTATCATCGGTGGGGTGATTTACAATAGTTCAATCAGTATTCTGCAGTACGCAGTGATTTTGATGATGTGGACGATTTTGGTCTTGACCCTCAAGTGGCTCAATAACAATGTTCGTTTTGTCAAACGCTTGATTGATGGAAAACCAACTCTCCTTATCAAAAATGGGCAGATTGACCCAGAAGCCTGTCGTTCAGTTGGTTTGTCTGCAGCAGAAGTTGCTCTCAAACTTCGTAGCCAAGGGATTTTCCAGATGAAACAGGTCAAATGCGCTGTGCAGGAGCAAAATGGCCAACTCATCGTGGTCCAAATAGGAGATGAAAATCCTAAGTATCCAGTTGTGACTGACGGTGTGATCCAAGTCGATGTTTTGGAATCGATTGGCCGTAGCGAAGAGTGGCTGCTTGATAATCTAAGCAAACAAGGACATGACAATGTGGCCAATATCTTTATCGCTGAGTATGACAAGGGTGCCGTCACAGTTGTAACCTATGAATAAGAAAAACCTGGGGTCTTGGCCTCAGGTTTCTATTTGCAATCAGAAAGGGATGTTATGTCCATTATTCAAAAACTTTGGTGGTTTTTCAAGTTAGAAAAACGCCGTTATTTAGTCGGGATTGTGGCTCTGGTCTTGGTTTCCGTCCTCAATCTCATTCCCCCTATGGTTATGGGGCGGGTCATTGATGCCATCACATCGGAGCAATTAACCCAGCAGGACCTTCTTCTTGACCTATTTTACTTGCTCCTTGCAGCCTTTGGGATGTATTATCTGCGCTATGTTTGGCGTATGTATATCCTCGGAACCTCCTACCGTTTGGGGCAGATTATGCGGTCTCGCTTATTTGAGCATTTCACAAAAATGTCTCCAGCCTTTTATCAGACCTATCGAACGGGAGACCTGATGGCACACGCTACAAATGATATCAATGCCTTAACCCGTCTGGCAGGCGGCGGTGTTATGTCTGCGGTGGATGCTTCCATCACGGCGCTGGTGACTTTGCTGACCATGCTTTTTAGCATTTCTTGGCAGATGACTCTTGTTGCTATTCTTCCCCTGCCTTTCATGGCTTATGCGACTAGTCGTCTAGGGAGAAAGACCCACAAGGCCTTTGGTGAATCACAGGCTGCCTTTTCTGAACTCAATAATAAGGTGCAGGAGTCTGTATCAGGTATTAAAGTGACCAAGTCTTTCGGGTATCAGGCGGACGAGTTGATGTCCTTTCAGACAGTCAATGAATTGACCTTCCAAAAGAATCTCCAAACCATGAAATACGATAGTCTCTTTGACCCCATGGTTCTCTTGTTTGTTGGTTCGTCCTATGTTTTAACTCTCTTGGTCGGCTCTTTGATGGTTCAGAAAGGGCAAATCACGGTTGGGAATCTGGTCACCTTTATCAGCTACTTGGATATGCTAGTTTGGCCTCTTATGGCCATTGGTTTCCTCTTTAATATCACTCAGCGAGGCAAGGTTTCTTACCAACGGATTGAGGAACTTTTATCTCAGGAATCACCTGTAAAAGACCCTGAGTTTCCTCTGGACGGTATTGAAAATGGACGTTTGGAGTACGCTATTGACAGCTTTGCCTTTGAAAATGAGGAGACACTGACGGATATTCACTTTAGTTTAGAAAAAGGACAAACCCTAGGCTTGGTCGGACAGACAGGCTCTGGGAAAACGTCCTTGATTAAGCTCCTCTTGCGTGAATACGATGTGGATAAGGGAGCTATTTATCTAAACGATCACGATATTCGTGATTATCGTCTGACAGACCTTCGTGGTCTCATGGGCTATGTCCCTCAAGATCAGTTTCTCTTTGCGACCTCTATCTTAGACAATATCCGCTTCGGCAATCCTAATTTGCCCCTTTCAGCGGTCGAGGAAGCGACTAAACTAGCTCAAGTTTATAAAGATATTGTGGACATGCCTCAGGGATTTGATACGCTGATCGGTGAAAAGGGAGTCAGTCTCTCAGGTGGTCAAAAGCAACGTCTGGCTATGAGTAGGGCTATGATTTTAGACCCTGATATCTTAATTTTAGATGATTCCTTGTCCGCCGTGGATGCCAAGACAGAGTATGCGATTATCGACAATCTCAAGGAGACGCGGAAGAATAAGACAACCATTATCACAGCCCATCGTCTCAGTGCAGTCGTCCATGCAGATTTGATTTTAGTCCTGCAAAATGGCCAAATCATAGAACGCGGTACACACGAAGACCTGCTAGCTTTAGATGGCTGGTATGCCCAAACCTACCAGTCTCAGCAATTGGAAATGAAAGGAGAAGAAGATGCAGAATAAGAAAGAACAATGGGTTGTATTGAAGCGCTTGATGTCTTATCTCAAGCCCTATGGCCTCCTGACCTTTTTGGCACTCAGTTTTCTCCTCGCGACGACGGTCATTAAAAGTGTCATTCCCCTTGTAGCTTCCCACTTTATCGACCAGTACCTCAGCAATCTCAACCAACTTGCTGTGACCGTTTTGCTGGTCTACTATGGTCTTTATATCCTACAAACTCTAGTTCAGTATATCGGCAATCTTCTCTTTGCGCGGGTTTCCTACAGTATTGTCAGAGATATTCGTCGGGATGCCTTTGCCAATATGGAGAAACTCGGCATGTCTTATTTTGACAAGACGCCAGCAGGTTCCATCGTCTCTCGTTTGACCAATGATACCGAGACCATCAGTGACATGTTTTCGGGAATTTTATCCAGCTTTATCTCAGCTGTTTTCATCTTTCTGACAACCCTGTATACCATGTTGGTGCTGGATTTTCGTTTGACAGCTTTAGTCTTGCTCTTTCTTCCCTTGATTTTCCTTTTGGTCAATCTCTATCGGAAAAAGTCAGTGAAAATCATCGAAAAAACCAGAAGTCTCTTGTCGGATATCAATAGTAAGCTGGCAGAGAATATCGAGGGAATCAGGATTATCCAGGCCTTTAATCAAGAGAAGCGCCTGCAGGCAGAATTTGATGAAATCAACCAAGAACACTTGGTCTATGCCAACCGATCTGTAGCCTTGGATGCCCTCTTTTTGCGTCCTGCCATGAGTTTGCTGAAACTCCTAGGCTACGCCGTTTTGATGGCTTACTTTGGTTACCGTGGTCTGTCTATCGGGATAACGGCCGGAACCATGTATGCCTTTATCCAGTACATCAACCGTCTCTTTGATCCCCTGATTGAGGTAACGCAAAACTTTTCAACCCTTCAAACGTCCATGGTATCTGCAGGTCGTGTCTTTGCCTTGATTGACGAAACGACCTATGAGCCTCTTCAAAAAGATGGGAAAGCTAAAGTCAAAGAAGGCAATATCCGTTTTGAACATGTGTGTTTCTCATATGATGGCAAACATCCGATTCTGGATGATATTTCCTTTTCAGTTAACAAGGGCGAAACCATTGCCTTTGTAGGTCATACAGGTTCTGGGAAATCTTCCATTATCAATGTCCTCATGCGTTTTTATGAATTTCAGTCAGGCCACGTTCTCTTGGATGATGTGGATATCAGGAACTACAGTCAGGAAGAGCTGAGAAAAAACATCGGTTTGGTCTTACAGGATCCCTTCCTCTATCACGGGACTATCAAGTCCAATATCGCCATGTACCAAGATCTTAGTGATGATCAGGTCCAGGCTGCAGCTGCCTTTGTCGATGCAGATTCCTTTATTCAGGACCTTCCGCAGGGTTATGATGCACCTGTTTCTGAGCGTGGTTCGAGCTTTTCTACTGGCCAACGCCAGCTTCTTGCCTTTGCTAGAACTGTCGCCAGTCAGCCTAAAATCCTGATTTTGGATGAAGCGACAGCCAATATTGACTCTGAAACAGAAAGTTTGGTTCAAGATTCCCTAGCTAAGATGAGACAGGGTCGGACGACCATTGCTATTGCTCATCGCCTTTCGACCATCCAAGACGCCAACTGCATCTACGTCTTGGACAAGGGGCGTATCATCGAGAGTGGAACCCATGAGGAACTCTTGGCCTTGGGAGGAACCTATCACAAAATGTATAGCTTGCAGGCTGGGGCCATGTCCTAATACTCTTTGAAAATCTCTTCAAACCATGTCAGCTTTATCTGCAACCTCAAAGCTGTACTTTGATTTTCATTGAGCACCAGAAGGAAATTCTTCAAATCACAGATTTCTTGCACCGCCTTTTCCATTTTGTGGTATAATGAAAAATGTTGACAAATAGTATAATAAAAACAAAGGAGAAACAGCATGCTGAAATGGGAAGACCTACCCGTGGAAATGCAATCAAGCGAGGTTAAGTCTTACTACCAGCTTGTCTCTAAAAGGAAAGGTTCGCTGGTTTTCAAGCGTTGCCTGGACTGGGTTCTGGCCCTGTTTTTGCTACTTTTGACCTCTCCCGTCTTTCTTGTCTTGAGCATTTGGATCAAGTTGGATAGCAAGGGGCCTGTCATTTACAAGCAAGAGCGCGTGACCCAGTATAATCGTCGGTTCAAGATTTGGAAGTTCCGTACTATGGTAACGGATGCGGATAAAAAAGGAAGTCTGGTGACTTCTGCTAACGATAGTCGCATTACCAAGGTTGGAAATTTCATCCGCCGTGTGCGTTTGGACGAACTACCTCAGCTGGTCAATGTCCTTAAAGGCGAAATGTCCTTTGTAGGGACCCGTCCTGAAGTGCCACGTTACACAGAGCAGTATAGTCCTGAAATGATGGCGACCTTGCTCTTGCCAGCAGGAATCACCTCTCCAGCCAGTATCAACTACAAGGATGAGGACACCATCATCAGTCAGATGACAGAGAAAGGTCTGTCGGTTGACCAGGCCTATGTCGAACATGTCCTTCCTGAAAAGATGCGCTATAATCTCGCCTATCTCCGAGAGTTTAGTTTCCTTGGAGACATCAAAATCATGTTTCAAACCGTGTTTGAAGTACTAAAATAAAGTAGTCATGAGAAAATGAGTACAGATAAAAGGAGCAAATCAATGCCAAATTACAATATTCCATTTTCACCTCCCGATATTACCGAAGCTGAAATTGCTGAAGTAGCGGATACCCTTCGTTCTGGTTGGATCACAACAGGTCCGAAGACAAAAGAACTGGAGCGCCGCTTGTCTCAATACACACAGACACCTAAGACTGTCTGCCTCAACTCTGCGACAGCCGCTCTTGAGTTGATTTTGCGTGTTTTGGAAGTGGGACCTGGGGATGAAGTCATCGTTCCAGCTATGACTTATACAGCTTCATGTAGTGTTATCACACACGTAGGAGCGACACCTGTCATGGTGGATATTCAAGCAGATACGTTTGAGATGGACTATGACTTGCTTGAGCAAGCCATCACTGAAAAGACTAAGGTGATTATTCCGGTTGAGCTTGCAGGGATTGTTTGCGACTATGATCGTTTGCTCCAAGTGGTGGAGAAGAAACGGGACCTCTTTACAGCTGCTAGCAAGTGGCAAAAAGCCTTTAACCGTATCGTAATTGTCTCAGATAGTGCCCATGCTTTGGGATCTACTTATAAAGGACAACCAGCTGGATCTATCGCTGACTTTACTTCCTTCTCATTCCACGCCGTTAAGAACTTTACAACGGCTGAGGGAGGAAGTGCGACTTGGAAAGCCAATCCAGCGATTGATGACGAAGAGATGTACAAGGAGTTCCAAATCCTTTCCCTTCACGGTCAAACAAAGGATGCTCTTGCCAAGATGCAATTGGGTTCATGGGAGTACGATATCGTCACACCAGCCTACAAGTGCAATATGACCGATATCATGGCTTCGATTGGTTTGGTACAATTGGACCGTTACCCAGCTTTGCTAGAACGTCGTAAGGACATCGTGGACCGCTATGATCGTGGTTTTGCAGGTTCTCGCATCCGTCCATTGGCACACAAGACTGATAGTGTCGAATCTTCACGCCACCTCTACATCACCCATGTAGAAGGAGCAAGTTTAGAAGAACGCAACCACATCATCCAAGAATTGGCCAAAGCAGGAATTGCAAGTAATGTACACTATAAACCGCTTCCTCTCCTGACAGCCTATAAGAATCTTGGTTTCGATATGGCAGATTATCCAAGAGCCTATGCCTTCTTTGAAAATGAAATTACGCTTCCTCTTCATACAAAATTAAGCGATGAAGAAGTTGATTACATCGTTCAGACTTTGGTGAGAATTTCTGAAGAAATCCTCGGTTCTGGAAAAAAATAATAAAAAATCTTGACAAAAAGCGGACAATAGCATATAATATTCTCAACAAATCAGAAAAGTAACTATTTTTGATCTTCAGGGAGCCTGTGGTGATTGTGAACAGGTGGTTGGAAGTAGTGAAAGTGGGCTGATTTTAAAAATGAATTTGAAACAATGAAAATTCGGTGCGCACACCTTACAGTGCAACTTGTTGTTAGACAAGGCAGAGATGTAAAGGGGAATAGTCCCTTTATAATTGAGGTGGCACCGCGTTACCAACGCCCTCACATGGAAGTAGATTCTGTGTGTGGGCTTTTTTCTTTCGGTCATTTTGTTTATCTTTTATTAGGGCGTTAAGTCGCTTTGATGAACTTGAGTTCTATCTGCAGCTCCTTGCCTACTACTAAAAGCAAACAAAAAGCCGAATTAATATGGAAAGAGGAAAAATTTATGACAACTAAAGGTTATTTTGGACAATTTGGTGGTAGTTTTGTACCGGAGCCGATTCAGGCTTTGTTGGATGAGTTGGAAATGACATTTGACAAATACAAGGATGATCCAGAGTTTTTGGCAGAATTTCGCCATTACTTGAAGGATTATTCAGGTCGTGAAACACCGCTTTATTTTGCGGAAAGTTTGACAGATCACTTAGGTGGCGCTAAGATTTATCTCAAGCGCGAAGATCTTAACCACCTTGGTTCTCACAAACTTAACAACGTTTTAGGACAAATTCTTCTTGCCAAACGTATGGGCAAAAAACGAGTGATTGCGGAAACAGGAGCTGGTCAGCACGGTGTTGCGACAGCAGCAGCTGCAGCTAAGTTTGGTATGGCTTGTGATGTCTACATGGGGGCAGAAGATGTGGAGCGTCAACGTCTCAATGTTTTCCGCATGGAGATGATGGGAGCAACTGTTCACGCGGTTGAAACGGGGACACGAACTCTCAAGGATGCGGTCGATGCAGCCTTTGGAGCATGGATGAATGACCTTGAAGCCTTCTATGTTTTGGGATCGGCTGTGGGACCTCACCCTTATCCTACTATTGTCCATGAGTTTCAAAAGGTCATCAGTGAAGAATCTCGTCGTCAAATCTTGGAAAAAGAAGGCCGTTTACCAGACTACGTCATTGCCTGTGTAGGTGGTGGTTCCAATGCTATCGGTGCTTTTTCACAGTATGTGGCTGATGAAGAAGTCAAATTGGTTGGGGTCGAAGCTGCCGGTCACGGACTTGACACAGACAAGCATGCAGCCACTATGACAAAGGGTAGTGTCGGAATTGTCGATGGTATGAAGACCTATGCAGTCTTTAAGGAAGACGGAGAGCTGGCGCCAGTTTACTCTATCTCAGCTGGTTTGGACTATCCAGGGGTTGGCCCAGAACACGCCTACTTTAAAGATTCAGGTCGCGTGGAATATGTGGCAGCGACAGACGAAGAAGCTGTTCAAGCCTTGCTCCTTCTTAGTAAGACAGAAGGGATTATCCCAGCGATTGAAAGTTCGCACGCCATCGCAGAAGCGGTTAAACGTGCACCGAAACTAAGTAAAGATGACATTATCATCATCAATGTCTCTGGTCGTGGAGACAAGGACGTAGCTGCGATTGCAGACTACCTAGAAGCTAAGAAATAAGAGATGGAAAAATTACAGTACTTTCTTTCCCAGAGAGCTTGTGGTTGCTGGAAACAAGCAGAGAAAGCTGTAAGGTTGGGTCCATCTGAAACGAGAGAAGAAAACATAATTCTCAAGGGAGTGCCCTTTATCGCACAGCCTGTTACAGGAAAGTTCTGAGACAGGAATGAGAGATAGGAGAAATCCTATAATTGAGGTGGCACCGCGAATTTCGTCCTCACGCAAGTTATTTTGCGTGGGGATTTTTATATATTTATCGTAGATATGGTCATCAGTTTTAAATTATGCTTCATCAATAGATAGATTTCTATAAAATATTTGCAAACGAAGTGAGCATTGAAACGCTATTTCCCGCCATAGTGGTATTCTAGAGAAGCAAAGATGCTTCTCTAGAACGGAATTTTTGAGAGTAAAATAGTTCGGGGAACTATTTTAGCTTGAGCCTAGAAATGAATGAGCGAGGAGCTCGAAAATTAGGTCTTTCATTTTATGGTTTTCTAAAATCATCCACTGGATAATTTTACCTCCCGTCCGCACTATTTAAGGGAAATAGAAAAAAGACAAAAAATTAAAAATAAGAAACTGAAAGGGAAATTACAATGGAACGAATCATTCATGGAGATGTCTTATCACCAATCTTGGCTTATATGCGCCTAAAGGGGCAACACAAGGTGATCTTAGAAAGTATTCCGAGAGACAAGGAAACCGCTCGTTTTTCTATCCTAGCCTATAATCCTGTTTTTGAGATTCAGTTTGAAAATGGAGTCCTCTATCAAAATGGGCAAGTGATTGATCGGGATCCTTTGGATTTCCTTTATGATGTGACTCATAAGAGCCAGCACCATTCAGACCTCCCTTTTGGTGGGGGAGCTATTGGCTTTGTCGGTTACGATATGATTTCTCTTTATGAAGAAATTTGCCAAATCCCTGAGGATACCATTGGGACGCCAGACATGCATTTCTTTGTCTATGAGAGTTATATGGTCTTTGACCATAAGAAGGAAAAAATCCATGTCATTGAGGATGCTCTATATAGCGATCGCAGTCAAGAGGATTTGGAAAAAGCCTTGAACCAAGTGCTTGAGGAATTACGCATCCCTGCTTCAAATGAATTTGAAGATTTGGATTTATCACCGCTGGACTTCAAGCCCCACATCGCTTCTCAGAAGTTTGAGCAAATGGTGGAAACAGCTCGTGACTTGATTCGCAATGGAGACATGTTCCAATGCGTACTCAGTCAGCGCTTCTCAGCAGAGGTTACTGGTAATCCATTTGACTTTTACAGAAATCTTCGCGTGACCAATCCATCTAATTATCTCTATTTCTATGATTTTGGGGATTATCAAATCATCGGTGCCAGTCCAGAAAGTTTGGTTTCAGTTAAAAATGGCATCGTGACAACTAATCCGATTGCAGGTACGCGACCAAGAGGGGCTACGGATGAAGAGGACAAGGCCTTGGCGACAGACCTGCTTTCTGATGAGAAGGAAACAGCAGAACATCGGATGTTGGTAGACTTGGGGCGTAACGATATTGGTCGCATCTCTGAAACAGCCAGTGTCCAAGTTACCAAGTATATGGAAGTGGAGCTTTTCCGCTATGTCATGCATTTGACCAGCGTGGTGAAAGGGCGTTTGCTTCCAGAATTAACAGCCATGGATGCTTTGAAATCTACACTTCCAGCTGGAACAGTTTCAGGAGCACCAAAGATTCGGGCCATGAGACGCATCTATGAACTAGAAACGGAAAAACGAGGCGTATATGCAGGAGCAATCGGCTACTTGTCTGCGACGGGTGATATGGACTTCGCCATTGCCATCCGAACTATGATTCTCAAAAATCAAACAGCTTATGTGCAGGCTGGGGCAGGGATTGTCTACGACTCTATCGCAAAAAACGAATACCAAGAAACCATTAACAAGGCAAAATCTATGACTAGAATTGGAGAACTAAGACCATGATTTTATTGATTGACAACTATGATTCTTTTACCTATAACTTGGCGCAATACATCGGGAATTTTGCAGAAGTGCAGGTCTTGAGAAATGATGATCCCAAGCTGTATGAAGAAGCTGAAAAAGCAGATGGTCTGGTCTTTTCTCCTGGTCCTGGTTGGCCAGTTGATGCTGGAAAGATGGAAGATATGATTCGTGACTTTGCAGGTAAGAAGCCAATTCTAGGGATCTGTTTGGGTCACCAAGCTATCGCAGAAGTCTTTGGTGGGAAGCTAGGTTTGGCTCCAAAAGTCATGCATGGGAAACAGAGCCATATTAGCTTTGAAGCGCCATCTGTTCTCTATCAAGGCATTGAGGATGGTCGTCCAGTCATGCGCTATCACAGCATTTTGATTGAAGAAATGCCAGAAGGCTTTGAAGTGACAGCTCGTTCGACTGATGACCAGGCTATTATGGGAATTCAACACAAAAGCCTGCCGATTTATGGCTTCCAGTACCATCCAGAAAGTATCGGAACGCCAGATGGCTTGTCTTCTATTCGGAATTTTATCGAGAAGGTTGTAAAGTGAGGAAACTAGGATGAAAGAGATTATTGAAAAACTAGCAAAATTTGAAAATTTATCAGGTGTGGAAATGACAGATGTCATCGAGCGTATCGTAACTGGGCGTGTAACTGAAGCGCAGATTGCTTCTCTCCTCTTGGCTCTTAAGATGAAGGGGGAAACACCGGAAGAACGCACAGCCATTGCCCAAGTCATGAGAGGGCATGCCCAACATATTCCAACTGAGATACATGATGCTATGGATAACTGCGGTACAGGTGGGGACAAGTCTTTCAGCTTTAACATTTCCACAACTGCAGCCTTTGTCTTGGCTGGTGGCGGCATTCATATGGCTAAGCACGGTAACCGTTCGATTTCTTCTAAATCAGGTTCGGCAGATGTCCTTCAAGCATTGGGCATCAATCTTGATCTCAAATCAGCTGAACTAGGTAAGATTTTTGATAAAACTGGAATCGTCTTTCTCTTTGCTAAAAATATGCACCCAGCTATGAAATACATCATGCCAGCTCGTTTGGAGTTGGGAATTCCAACAATCATGAACTTGACTGGTCCACTGATTCACCCAATGGCCTTAGAAACACAGTTGCTTGGTATTAGTCGTCCAGAACTGCTAGAAAGTACAGCTCAAGTTTTGAAAAATATGGGTCGCAAACGTGCCGTTGTGGTTGCTGGACCAGAAGGTCTTGATGAAGCTGGCTTGAACGGAACAACCAAGATTGCTCTTCTTGAAAATGGCGAAATCACCTTGTCAAGCTTCACTCCAGAGGATTTGGGGATGGAACGCTACGCTATCGAAGATATCCGTGGTGGGAATGCTCAGGAAAATGCAGAAATTTTGCTCAGCGTTCTTCAAAACGAACCAAGTCCATTCTTGGAAACGACAGTTTTAAATGCAGGTCTTGGTTTCTATGCTAATGGTAAGGTAGCTAGTATCAAGGAAGGAGTAGCCTTGGCCCGTCAAGTGATTGCTAGTGGCAAGGCCCTTGAAAAACTCAGACTGTTACAGGAGTACCAAAAATGAGTCAGGAATTTTTAGCACGAATCTTAGAGCAGAAGGCGCGTGAAGTCGAGCAAATGGAGCTGGAGCAAATCCAGCCCTTGCGCCAGACCTATCGCTTGGCAGAATTTTTGAAGAATCATCAAGACCGCTTGCAGGTGATTGCAGAAGTCAAGAAAGCTAGCCCTAGTCTGGGAGATATCAATCTCGATGTGGATATTGTGCAACAGGCCCAGACTTATGAAGCAAATGGAGCAGTGATGATTTCGGTTTTGACAGATGAGATTTTCTTTAAAGGACATTTGGATTATCTGCGGGAGATTTCCAGTCAGGTGCAGATTCCGACGCTCAACAAGGACTTTATCATCGATGAAAAGCAAATTATCCGCGCTCGTAATGCAGGTGCGACAGTTATCTTGCTCATCGTCGCGGCCTTGTCAGAAGAACGCCTCAAGGAACTGTATGACTATGCTACAGAGCTTGGTCTGGAAGTCTTGGTAGAGACTCACAATCTAGCTGAACTAGAAGTAGCCCACAGACTTGGAGCGGAGATTATCGGGGTCAATAACCGCAACTTGACCACCTTTGAAGTCGATTTGCAGACCAGTGTAGACTTGGCCCAGCACTTTAAGAAAGGTCACTATTACATTTCTGAATCTGCTATTTTCACAGAGCAGGATGCGGAAGGACTAGCATCATCCTTTAACGGAATTTTAGTAGGGACAGCTCTGATGCAGGCGGAGGATGTAGCCCAGAGAATCAAGGAGTTGCAAATTGACAAAGGTTAAGATTTGTGGATTATCAACCAAAGAAGCGGTGGAAACAGCCGTTTCAGCAGGGGCGGATTACATCGGTTTTGTCTTCGCTCCTAGTAAGAGACAGGTGACCTTAGGACAGGCTGCTGAGCTGGCAAAGCTCATTCCTGTCAACGTTAAAAAGGTTGGTGTATTTGTTTCACCAAGTCGGGCAGAATTGCTAGAAGCGATTGAAAAAGTTGGTCTGGACTTGGTTCAAGTTCACGGTCAGGTAGCAGATGAGTTGTTTGAAGATTTGCCTTGTAGCAGTATTCAGGCTGTGCAAGTGGATAGAGAGGGGCTTGTGCCTAATTCTCAGGCAGATTATCTACTCTTTGATGCCCCTGTTGCTGGGAGTGGCCAGACCTTTGACTGGGGTCAACTGGATACGACAGGACTAGCTCAGCCCTTCTTTATCGCAGGTGGGCTTAATGAAGATAATGTAGTAAAAGCAATTCAACACTTTACTCCCTATGCAGTAGATGTATCAAGTGGAGTGGAGACGGATGGACAAAAAGATCATGAAAAGATTAGAAGATTTATAGAGAGGGTAAAGCATGGCATATCAAGAACCAAATAAAGAAGGATTTTACGGAAAATTCGGCGGACGTTTTGTCCCAGAAACATTGATGACAGCAGTTTTGGAGTTGGAAAAAGCTTATCGTGAAAGTCAGGCGGATCCAAGTTTCCAAGAGGAATTAAACCAGCTCTTACGTCAGTACGTAGGACGTGAAACTCCTCTTTACTACGCAAAAAACTTGACCCAGCATATCGGTGGAGCTAAGATTTATCTCAAGCGGGAAGACCTCAACCATACAGGGGCTCACAAGATTAACAATGCCTTGGGACAAGTTCTTCTGGCTAAACGCATGGGTAAAAAGAAAATTATCGCTGAAACGGGTGCTGGTCAGCACGGTGTGGCAACTGCAACTGCTGCAGCTCTCTTTAACTTGGAATGTACCATCTATATGGGTGAGGAAGATGTTAAACGCCAAGCCCTTAATGTCTTCCGTATGGAGCTTTTGGGAGCTAAGGTTGAGGCCGTGACAGATGGTTCGCGCGTGCTCAAGGATGCAGTTAATGCAGCCCTTCGTTCATGGGTAGCTAACATCGATGACACCCACTATATCCTTGGTTCTGCCTTGGGGCCTCATCCTTTCCCAGAAATCGTTCGTGACTTCCAAAGTGTCATCGGTCGAGAGGCTAAACAACAGTACCGTGACTTGACAGGTCAAGATTTACCAGATGCCCTAGTAGCCTGTGTTGGTGGTGGTTCTAATGCTATCGGTCTCTTCCATCCATTTGTAGAAGATGAGTCAGTAGCAATGTATGGGGCTGAAGCAGCAGGGCTTGGTGTGGATACGGAGCACCACGCAGCTACCTTGACCAAGGGTCGCCCAGGTGTTCTCCACGGTTCGCTTATGGATGTGCTCCAAGATGCACATGGGCAAATTCTTGAAGCTTTCTCTATCTCAGCAGGTTTGGACTATCCTGGTATCGGTCCAGAACATTCTCACTACCACGATATCAAACGTGCCAGCTATGTTCCTGTGACTGACGAGGAAGCCTTGGAAGGATTCCAACTCTTGTCTCGCGTGGAAGGGATTATCCCAGCCTTGGAATCTAGCCATGCCATTGCCTTTGCAGTGAAATTAGCCAAAGAACTTGGTCCAGACAAGTCTATGATTGTCTGCCTATCTGGTCGTGGGGACAAGGATGTGGTTCAAGTCAAAGACCGCTTGGAAGCAGATGCAGCAAAGAAGGGAGAAGCCCATGTCTAAGACACTAACAGAAAAATTGAACGCTATCAAAGCAGCAGGAAAAGGAATTTTCGTTCCCTATATCATGGCTGGGGACCATGAGAAAGGATTAGATGGTCTTGGTGAAACAATCCACTTTTTAGAAGATTTGGGTGTTTCTGCTATTGAAGTGGGTATTCCCTTTTCAGACCCTGTTGCAGATGGACCTGTAATCGAAGAAGCAGGCTTGCGCAGTCTAGCTCATGGAACTTCTACCCAGGCTTTGGTTGAAACCTTGAAAACCATTCAAACAGAAGTTCCGCTTGTCATCATGACCTACTTCAACCCCCTCTTTCAGTACGGTGTGGAGAAATTTGTCAAAGATCTGGCAGATACAGCAGTTAAGGGCTTGATTATCCCAGACCTGCCTCATGAGCATGCCAACTTTGTAGAGCCCTTTTTGGCAGACACAGATATCGCCTTGATTCCCCTAGTTAGTTTGACCACAGGACTCGAGCGCCAAAAAGAGTTAATCCAGGGAGCTGAGGGATTTGTCTATGCCGTTGCCATCAATGGGGTAACAGGGAAATCAGGAAATTACCGTGCAGACTTGGACAAGCACCTGGCACAATTGCATCAAGTAGCTGACATCCCAGTCTTGACAGGATTTGGTGTGTCTAGTCAAGAAGACGTAGAACGCTTCAATGCGGTATCAGATGGCGTTATCGTCGGTTCGAAAATTGTAAAAGCTCTCCACCAAGGAGAGCCGATTGAGGACTTTATCAAACAAGCAGTAGCTTACCAAAAATAATCACACAAGCAGCAAGTAAGAGGAAAGGCACAAAAGGAAGTCTTTCCTTTTTCTTTTGCGAGAGAAAGACTAAAATTCCTGCCGCAGAAGCAAACTGAATCAAGATGAGTAATTCTGTCACACTAAAAACGAGAGCACAAGAAGCCAGAAAGAGAAAATCCCCTGCGCCTATTCGGATATCGATAAAATGAGCCATGATTCCAAGTATAAGGAAGAAGACCATAACCAGATTCCAACTACAGAAAGCCATTAGGATTAGGTGGAAAGTCATCCAGACCAGTAAGGGATATTCCTGATGGCGAAAGTCGTAGATGCCCAAGGTCAAACCAGCAGTGATGAGGATGACTTGCCCCAAGGAAAGCCAGCCCCAAGACCAAGTCAGAAAGAGGAGTCCTAAGCCTAGTTCAAAGAGGGCATACCAGACAGGATAAGGAGCCTTGCAGTAGCGACAGTGAAAACAATTAACCACCTGCGAAAGGATAGGAATCAAATCTAGCGGACGCAAGCGAATCTGACAGGAATCGCAGTGACTAGCAGGTTGGATAATGGATTGCTCAGGAAAACGGTCAATAACCAAACCAAGAAAGGAAGCGAGAATGCTCCCGACAAGAAAAAAATAAAAATCAATCATACTTATCTATTCGTAAAAAATAAGAGAAGTAGTATAATAAAGAAACATTGATAAGATGGTGAGGTCAAGATGACAATTCGTTTTGAAGAAAATGTGAGCACAGAAAACGCTCAGCTCGTATGCCGATGGTCCAACTCCCTTGGCAAATCCTTTCAAGAGCAATGGATGGGAACAATGATTCCTTTTCCCTTGACAATTCAAGTCTTGCAAGATTTGGAAGGAATCTTTTCAATATTTGATGGACAAGAGTTTGTGGGGCTTATCCAGAAAATCAGGCTAGAAGACAGGAATCTTCATATCGGGAGATTTTTTATCAATCCCCAGAAACAGGGGCAAGGCTTAGGTAGCCAGGCTTTAAGGAAATTTGTTAGTTTGGCATTTGAAAATGAAGACATAGATACTATTTCTCTAAATGTCTACGAAGCAAATCAAGCAGCCCAGCATCTCTATCAAAAAGAAGGATTTAAAATCGTTCAAATGGTTGAAGCACCTGTACGAAAATACATCATGAAAAAGGGCAGATAATATTCACGTGGGGCTAGAGTCCCAAGGATTTTCAAGGATAAAGAAGTTATCTTTCAAAGTTAGAAACAAGACTTCTATGATTTCTTAGATAGAGGAGATAAACATGTCGAGACCTAGAAAAATACGAATCTTGCTTGCTTCTGTACTTGCCTTAGTTGTTGGTATCAATCTTTATTCCCACCAAGAACGCTTCCAATTAAAGACCTCCTTTGAAGAAAAGGACACTACAGCTGTCTTACAACATTTAACGGCGTCAGGAAAATATGCGTCTGACATGCGAAAAGCAGGCTATATTGTTCCTCCCGACGGTGTCATTCGCTTGGATGGAGGAATTGACTCCATAGGGATAAAAGGAGACATCGATTTGAAAATGTCGAATCCTAGAAGGGATGAAGTCTCTGTTTTATTTGAAACAATGGTAAATGAGGAAAAAATAAATGCCTACTATATTTTAGATCATCAATTAACCCTAAGACGTAGATACTATTCTTATATTAGGAATCAGAAAAAAAGAAAGTGTGAACATCTCTCAAGCCGAAGAAGAACGCCTATTAAAGATTGTTCGAAAAGAGTTGAAAGCTTTTCTAGATAAGATGTATCAGACTTTGTATGGTTGATGTTACTAGTGAGAAATGGATGCGAGACTCTGTTTAGGATGTCAATGATGATGAGAAAGGAGGGACAAAATGTTTACAGAATTGATCTTTATTGTCTCTTTACTGTTACTTTTACGTTTGTTTAAAAGTAGGCGCTCACGAATGATTATAGGAGTCTTGTATAGTTTGCTGCTAGTCTGGTTTGTCTTTTCCGTTTTGAACTATGGCAAATACACTCTTCAACCAGGTCAATCCGTCAGCTTAAGAGTAAATCCCAGAACACAAGATTTGGAATACTATTCAATCTTCATCTTGAAGAAAAACGATTCAAGTAAAATTAAATTAACTGGCTCAAGTGTTTGGAGTGAAAGAAACGGCGATGTTTACTATGAAGTAGAGGAACAAAAGATTATAAAAAGCCATGGTTTCGATGAGGAGGATGAAGAACTTCCAAACAAGCAAGCAGATATTTATTTAGAAAAAGATGGAGTAGTTGTGAGTTACCAAGGTGAAAAAGTGTTTGATGCCACCAATAACAAGCCCTACACGATAACCATTACCAATGTAGACAACCAACCAGCCCAATTTGAAGCTCAGGTGGTGGATAAGTAAGTCTAGTAGCGTATAAACGTTTCAATTCAATAAAAAACATATTATTTTAAGTAAACAAAAAAGCCCTGAAACCAGAGCCTTTCCTATTAAGAATCTCTTTTAACGAAAAATGGGAAACGTGTTTGGAATCCGATCTACAAAAAAAGAGGACATTTGCGGTCCTCTTTTTGACTACTATAATGAAAAGGTCAATTAACGTTTAGCCTTATTTTTCGTCTTTGTGAAGCATGTTTTTCACACCTTCAATAGCGCCTTCGACAGCGTCTTTAGCATCTTCAGCAACTTCTTTTACTTTAGAAACAACTTTTTCAGCTGTTCCTTCTTTTTCCATTTTTTCATCGCCGATCATTTTGCCGACACCTTCTTTAATGGAACCTTTTGCTTGGTTTAATTTTTCTTCTGTTGACATGATTCTGCCTCCTTTAAATTGATTGATTTTGACCAGATGAATTAGTGTACGCGAGCATTTTCTTTTGTTTCGCCTTTAACGGCTTCAACACCTTCGCCTACTTTTTCTTGAACAGCAGCAACACCTGAACCGATACCAGATTTCACTTTTTCAAATTGTTCTGAAGCAAATTCTCCTGTTGAAGAAGCCACATCAGTTACTCGGTCTTGGAGGCTAACTGAATCTGCTTCATGCTGTTCCTTCGTTTTGATATCAACAACATTCACATTGACTTCAACCACTTCTAGATCAGTCATTTTTGTAACTTGTGATACGACAACATCTTTGATTTCTTTGTACAAAGCAGGGACATTCTTTTGGTACTCAACAACAATGTTCAAGTCAACTGCAACTTGCTCTTTCCCAACTTCAACATTGACACCATGAGTGACATTATCTGTATTGATAATTTTTTCTGTTAGATTAGAGAAGAATCCTCCATCCACATCCAAAAGTCCAGGTACTTTTTCAAGTGAAAGACCAATGATTTTTTGGATTACTTTATCCTCATAAGTGAGTTCCCCTTTAACATCTTGAGAAACAACAGCGACATCTTTTTTTTCTACATTTTTATCTACGTTTGACATACGAGACTCCTTTATTTATTTAAATATTTTTCCTTAACATAGTATCCTGCAAATGCTCCTAGGGCTCCACAAATTAGTACAAAGAGTGTTTTGAAAAAGCCAAAGGATAAGATAAAGCAAGCGAGAATGACACCTACTAGACCTGCAATAATTGGATACTGATATTTTTTAAACCATTCCATTTTTTACTTCCTTACTTTACACGACTAACAGTCTTTTTGGTCGTTTTTGGAGGTTCAAATTCTTTCACTTTAACTTCAAGTTTTACCTCACGTTCAATACCAAAGAACTGCTTTAATCCATGAGTTATTTCATTCTGGATGACAAGACATCGATTTGAGATGTTGTCCGAAGGAAGAATTTTGCCCTCAACATAAACGAAACATTTATTTTTGCGGCTATTTACATGGACTGTTGGTTCTTTGATCAACTGATGATCAATGACCAAACATCGAACAAAGCCTTCGATAGCTGAATTTTTTAGTTTTAATGTATCTTCTTGAGTCTCTAATTGAATCTCTAAATACTGTTTAGGATAGAAGAGTATTACTAACATTGAAATTAACACTAAAACAGATAGGACAAGTGTCCCCCAAAAGACATATCTAGCAATCAGAAATTCAGCGTAGAGTTCTCTCCAACTGAATAAGTGGATATCTAAATCACTGACCTGATGATAATCTATGAGAATAGGAAGGAAAATAGCCAAGATTAAAATACAGAAAATAAGTAACAATATTTTCTTTGATTTTGACATATTAAATCCTTTCAAATGAAAAGCTTTAAACCATAATTTTACCCGTCTAAAGTATTCAAAATTATGGCTTATCACTTTTAATGTTCTATTAGGTAATGCTTATTTTTTACCAAATAGAAATGAAACGACTGCAACAACAATCACTGCACCTACGATTGACGGAATAATAGCCATTCCAGCCAATGAAGGTCCCCAGCTTCCTAGAAGTGATTGCCCTACAGACGAACCGATAAGACCTGCAAAGATATTTGCAATCAATCCCATTGAACCACCTTTTTTAGTGATTGCACCTGCGATGAGACCAATAAGACCTCCTACAATAATGGACCACAACATAGTGTATCCTCCTTTTTTATTTCTAAATCAAAGAATCAATTTCAGAAAACCAATTTCTTTGATTGAATTAATTATATAATATTTAAATATGGAAGGGTAATAATTTGTCTCAAACTACGTATTATAAAAACACACTACAGGTACAAATAAATAAGAAAATCTTGATGCTACTGGGTTTCTAAGGGATTAGACTAGTCTTTTGATGACAAGCAAAAGTCGTTGTAAGAGGATAAATGCACTCTATATGGTATAATTGCATGAAGATTGATAGGCAATCGTTTAGTTTATTATAAAGAGAGAAAAGCTATTCATGAGAGATTTATTATCGAAAAAAAGTCACAGACAATTAGAATTATTAGAATTACTGTTTGAAAACAAGCGCTGGTTTCATATTTCAGAACTAGCAGAATTATTGCACTGTGCAGAACGTTCTGTAAAAGATGACTTGTCCCATGTCAGATCTTCTTTTCCTGACTTGATATTTCATTCCTCAACAAACGGCATCCGTATCATTAATACCGATGATAGTGATATTGAGATGGTCTATCATCATTTTTTTAAGCATTCAACCCACTTTTCAATTTTAGAATTTGTCTTCTTTAATGAAGGATGTGATACTGATAGTATTTGCAAAGAGTTTTATATCAGTTCTTCCTCTCTTTATCGTATCATCAGTCATATTAATAAAATTATTAAGAAACAATATCGTTTTGAAATTAGCCTCAATCCAGTTCGAATCACTGGAAATGAGATTGATATCCGTTACTTTTTTGCCCAGTATTTTTCAGAGAAATATTATTTCCTTGAATGGCCCTTTGAAGATTTTTCTCAAGAACCCTTGTCTCAATTATTGGAATTAGTCTATAAAGCAACTTCTTTCCCGATGAATTTATCAACTCACAGAATGTTAAAATTACTTCTGGTTACAAATTTATATCGCATAAAGTTTGGTCATTTCATGGAAGTTGAGAGAGACTCTTTTAACAATCAATTGTTGGAATCGTTTATGCAGGCAGAAGGAATCAACGAGATTGTAGCGAGTTTTGATTCTGAATATCAGATCTCACTGAATAAAGAAGTAATAGGTCAATTATTTGTAACCTATTTTCAAAAAATGTTTTTCATAGATGAAGAAGTATTTCTCAACCATGCAAAAACAGACAGCTATGTAAAAAAATCGTATCAGTTATTGGGAAAGCTAGTAGATCAGGTATCAAGAGAGTATAATCTTCAAGTAGACAATAAGGACAATCTGATTTGGCATATGCACAATACGGCACATCTGCATCGCCAGGAATTATCAACAGAGTTTATCTTATTTGATCAAAAAGGCAATACAATCAAGAACTTTCAAAATATTTTCCCTCGCTTTGTTTCAGAGGTGAAGGAAGGGATTGAACACTATCTAGAGGCTTTGGATATGGATCGTAATTCAATGAAGGTCAATCATTTATCCTATACTTTTATCACCCATAGCAAACACTTAGTGTTAAATCTTTTACAAAACCAACCTAAATTAAAGGTTTTGGTCGTGAGTAATTTTGATCAGTATCATGCAAAATCAGTAGCCGAGACACTTGCTTACTATTGCAGTAACAATTTTGAACTGGAGGTCTGGAGTGAATTAGAGTTGTCCATTGATGCTCTAAAAGAATCACCTTACGACATCATTATTTCAAATTTTATTATTCCACCTATTGAAAATAAGAGACTGATCTATTCCAATAATGTCAATACAGTCGCTCTCATCTCTTTGCTTAACGCAATGATGTTTATTCGATTAGACGAGTAACTAAGAATAACAAAAAACGCTAGATAGCGTTTTTTGTTTTATAAGGAAAGAATTTTATCTATACTAAACTCAGAATATCCTAACAAACCTGTCATTTTTTAGTTCAGAACAACAAAAAGCCTTGGAAACCAAGGCTTTTTTAATGCTATAAACTCATTAAAACAACTCCCAGTAAGGTGTGGAATGTTTTTTAGTCTGTGTCATATAAAAATAAATAGAATGAATAGCTATAGCTAGAGCTAAAATGGTTGTAATACTTACTACTATTATAGGATTAGAAGCAAAGATTAAAGAGAGAATCAAGGCAGCCAGATAGAGTGTAGCTTGGACACAGTAGTAACTTTTCGAATAGCGAAGATAGTGTTTGTTATAGGGCCCATTTGCTAGGACAGCAGCTTGGAAGAGGCCAATTCCGATATAAAAGAAGCTGGTTGCAAAGAGAAGATTAGTTTCAGGATTCAGAAGAAAACTCATCGAAACGGTCATCATAAGAAGTCCAATGAAAATAGGATAGTGACTGTAAATTAGAAATAGTCCCTTTTGATTAGATTCTTCATCAATAGCATGGTCGAATTGAACAAAATAAAACAAGAACAGAGAAAGCATAATAATGAAATAAAGAACCGAATAAATCGAGAAATTCTCGATTGTAAAGAAGTTAACTAGCCCCATAATCATCTCTCCAAACGTAATAATGACAAGAAGGGAGATGCGCTCGATTAAATGGGGGAGAACTATCTGGAAATGATCATCTTTACTAATCGAGGTAATTGGCGTAATAAATGTTAGCAGAATACTAGCATAAAGGATATAGACTCCAATGTAAATAGGAAGAAGAGCTGCTAGATAGATTTCTAAACTTCGTAGACCTGTTATCCATAGAAAACCTTTGATACTTTCCCTATGAACATTATCGGTTGATTTTTTAAAAAACTCAACCAAATATTGAAAAAATAAGGTAAGGGTTAATGTACCAATAGCCCAACAGACATAATGAAAATATTGTTGCCAATCATCTTTAATCAAATTGGATATAAAGAGTAAAAGTCCCATATTGATAAACATGATTACCATGTTAAATACAGAGTTCTTTCCATAGCGATTGGTATAAACGGTTTGAATCATCCAGGCATTGATGAGAAGCAAGACAGACATGAAAAAATCAAGCAAAGAATTCCAAGTCAAAATACCGTTATGAAGATGGTGAATTAAAGCAGTTACTTTTGAAATCGCAAAAACAAAAACTAGATCATAAAAAAGTTCTGAATAATTTACACGTTTATGTTTAACAAGAGTTGTCATCTCAAGTCCTTTCCATTCTAGAAGTACGATTTATTATAACAGAAAATGGTAATGAGAGAAAAGGATATGCTTAAATAACTTCATGTGACGCGAATTGTCAAAACCTTGGAGCACATTTACCTCATGTACCAACTCACAGGCAGAGTGTTTGATGATTGATAATGAAGAATAAGATTTTACAATAGAAAAGCGAGGATATCCTCGCTTTTTTTATTTAATCTAATAGCTCCTTATTTTCAATTAAGAGCTCTAGTGGAGATTTATCTCTTGCTTCAATAAAACCAGGTTCATATTGGGTATGAAGTGTTCTTTTCTGAGAAGTTGGATCAATATACAACTCTTTTCCATCTTCTGTGTATAGTTGGTTGCCTCTTGTTAGGTAAAGTAAATCCTCTAAGTACTGTCCATCAGTATGTAGGAAATGCTCGATGTATTTGACAGCTTTTAAGATTTCACTTACTTTATCAGAGTATTCATTAGATTCAAGAACACTCTTTTCTAACTCAATCTCTTTACTCGTTCCAAAGAGTTGGGTTGGAGTTGCATTAAAATATTCTGCTATCTTATCCAAATTTGCAAAGGTAGGATAGCTTTTTTGTTTTTCGTAATCAGAGATGGACTGTTTACCGATTCCTAATTACCTCAGTCTCTTCAGTCTGTTAATTTTTTTTCGAAAATTTCTCTTTAATACTAGCTTTCAATTTATCAAATTTTTCACGACGAGCTTCTTTTTTATCCGCAATTAAGCGAGCTTTAGCTTGATGCTCTAAATCTTCTTGAATTTTGAGAGCTGACTCTATCTCTGCCGCAACAGTAGCGACATCCCATCTAGCAATGTCAACCTGATACTTTTCAAAAATAGCATTTAAAACAGATTCATCATTTTCTTGTACAAGTGCAATAATAGCTACTTCGCCATTAGTCAACTTTTTACTAACGGTTGTAATTAATGCCGAATTGATCAATTCTTTGTCTGAACCAACGGAGGCGCCAATTGCTCCACCAGTAGCAAAACCAAAGAGAACACCTAGTGGTCCACCTAAAATTCCGATTAAACTACCAATTAATCCGCCTTCGAAATAATCATCTCCTAGGGAATTCATCAAATCAAAGCTATCTTTGACGTTAACAACGCCATTTTCAGCTTTTACAATTGAAGCCTGAGCTAATTTTGTATTTTCAGTTTGAACAAACTGTTTTAATTCTGAAAAGGCCTGAAAGGCTTCACTTTCAATATGAAAAATTGAGACAACAACATTTTCCATGGGCTTACACTCCTTTATTACTTTATAGAGATAGAATAAAATCTCCTATATTTAGTAGTACAAACTACTGCTACACAAGGTGAATTGTAGCATACAATAATCTTTTATGCAATATACAATATATTACAAAAAGATTAAATTTTTATTTAAAAACTTATATTCTATAAATTAGGCAATTTTAAAATTTTGATTAAAAAGAAAGATTTAGATAGAGCTGTTGGTAGACTTAGGAAATTTTAAGAACATGCATTAGTTAAATTAAATGGTTCTTTTCAATTAAGTTTTAACTTCTATCTGGTAAGTAAAAGGAAAAATAATACCCGTGGTGCTAGTTAAACTCAAAATACAAGAAAAGCCTAAAAGGACTATACTGTAAGTGACAAAACAAAACAGGAGGATAGTCCAAATGAGCCACTTACATTAGTCCTGTGAAATACAGAACTAAATCCTTCACTTAAATTACTTGTCTAACTTTTTGGGGTCAGTACAAACAGTGCTTTTTTTGTTGAAATCGCAAAGAATCTAAGCTTTCTTTTTGCAGATAACATTCGATCTTTTATTTTCGGTATGATTGAGTCGATGCCCCGTTCTCGACCGGTTATTATTCCAACTTATCGAATGCTAGAGCACTATGCCATCACTTTTTGGAAGAATACTTAGAGCAATTCTACGTAGAATGGAATGCGAAAAAGTGATAATTAAAGAGACGAAAAAGCTGAGAATGTAACTTCCCAGCTATTTTAATATGCCCAAAATGGCAGCTAGATTATTTACGAAAGGCATCAAGGATATAGGTGAAACCAACAATTAAAAATGCAAAGGCAACGACATAAACGACAAAGACACTTGTAGCTACTGGATTGAACAAAATCACTAGACCTAGTAAAAATGCAAGCAACGCTATCCACATGATATGGTTGCCAATAATAGGGAAAATCAATCCTAGACGATTGCCTTTAAAGAAAGCAATAATGGCTTCTACAATTAACCAAATTCCTACAATGGTCGGAATGACGACCGGCAGGGTCACAAAGCCATAAGCAACGAGGTAAAGAGCTAAGAGAAGACTAACAAATCCTTGGAAAAGATAAACAGGTGAGCGAAGCTCTTTTGGTGCAGAGAAATAGCCTAAAATAGCTGCTATAGAAGAAACCAGTAAACCAAATGCAATCCACCAGCTGTAAGCAACAAGATTAGCTACTGGGTCTGTAAATAGAAAGAGTGCTAAAAGGACAAAAACAACTCCTGCAAGGAATAGCAGTAAACGATTAGAAAATTTCATTTCAATACCCCCTATATAGTATAGTATAGTTTGATAATAAAAATATTATACACCTTTTTAGAGGAAATATCAATAAACAAAATGGAAAATTTGGAAGTTTCAGTCTGATTTATGAAAAGAAAATCAGTTTTTATTATTTTGAAAATAAAAAGAGAAGATAAAATTTGTCTTCTCTACATGAAAATATTGTATGGAATCAAAGCAAAAGTAACTGGCTTTACACTATTTGTAAAGATGTAATTTGATTCAAAAAGAAAAGATAGATTTAAAATGTGGGACAAATGATGGGGTAAATCAGTTATAGACAAGCAAAAAAAGCCTTGATTTACAAGGCTTTTTCCTGTTGTATTTAGATGCCCCCTACAGGGATTTGGAAAGGACTTTCATATTGAGAGCAATTAAAAATATTGAAATATAAGTGATTTTAGGTATTTTCAATGTCATGATTTAAAAATGGGACAAAAGTGGGGCAAAAACCATACAGATTCTAAACTGTATGGTTCTTTTTTTATCTAACCAAGAAAGGTTAAAACTTATTAAAACAAATGCAATCAACTGTTGAAAACTTTTTAGTCCGTGTAATATAAAAACAAGTAAAAAGTTGAACTATAGGGAATATTGTGTCATAATAGGTAATAGATGAATAATTAATAGATTGGAAATAATGCTTTCTTACCTTAACAAGTTGAATTGGTTATACATTTTTTCGTCGCAATTGTGTCTATCTCTCGAGTTTAGCTAGTTTTTATAAGCTCTGGTTTCTAATCAATATAACAAATTTTAGAAGTGCATAAGACAAGATGGTGACATTATTACAGTCATTTCTAGTCACCATATGTTGCTGGCACAGGCTGTTTGTAGTGTTGGCTATTTACTAGTCAGTTTAATCGGAGTGTTTAATTTTTATTGTTGAAAGGTTTTTATATGGCGAAAATTCTATCTTTAGGTCTGACAGGTAAGAAATTACTTGCTCAGGGGTTCTTGTTTGTTCTGCTAGGTCTCATCTTGATGGTCACGGGGACTTGGTTGCCAGTAAAGGTTATTCGCCTGGTTCTGTTTTTAGCTTGGATAGCAACGGTCTTAGATTTAGTATTACGTATTTTCAAAAAAAGCCAGTCAACGGATACCTTGGGAGTTGCACTGGTTAAATTGTTAGTGCTGGGATATTTGCTTGGCTCCAATCTTGCGACTGATATACCGATTTATGTTCTGGCTCTTGTGATTGGAGTTTATCAGATTTTTAGGGCCACGATTAATCTTGTCACCTATGTTCTCTACCGTAAAAATAATATTCGACCTCGTTTTCGTCTCTTACTAGATGGTATTCTACTAGTTTTTCTTGGTGGAGCTAGTCTTTTGTCCTCTACGGGAAATTCTGTCTTTCAACTCTTTGTTTTAGGGGCTTATTTTTTCCTTTATGGTCTGTCCAATATCCGTGACGGTTTCTTATTTGAAGGGGAAATTGGGAAAAACCATCTCAAACGTCGCATTAGAATTAGCTTACCTATTGTCCTAGCCGCTCTCATCCCTGCAAGAACTTTAGCAAAAATTAACAAATTTATGCTGGAAAATGCTGATGAGGAAGAAGATATCCATCTTGGAATAGTGAAGTCTGGTAAGACAGCAGAGCTAGAAATTTTTGTTCATACAGCTGAGACCTCCCTGTTTTCGGCAATTGGTCATGTGGATATCTGCTATCAAGGCCGTGTTATTTCTTATGGCAACTATGATCCGTCTTCTGAGACCTTATTTGGCATGGTAGGAGATGGTGTCTTATATTTCTGTGATCGTGACAAGTACATTGACCTATGTAAACGTGAGAGTCAAAAAACGCTTTTTGGTTATGGGATAGATTTGACGCCTGAAATGGAAAAAGCAGTTCAGAAAAAGTTGGCTGAATTGAAACAACTGACGATTCCATGGGAGCCAAGTGCAGATAAAATCATGACAGGTGATGGTAAGGAAGACTACACCTACGCTTATAAAATCAGACATGAGACAGATGGGGAACTTTATAAATTTATCAAATCTAAGTTTAAATCCTACTTTGTCTTATCTACAAACTGTGTGCTCTTGGCTGATACCATAGTCGGTCAGGCTGGCACCGATATCCTCTCACCCAAAGGATTTATCGCACCAGGAACTTACCAAGCTTACCTTGACCGAGAGTTTGAAAAACCAAATAGTATAGTCGTATCTAAACATGTTTATTAAGGAGAATTTATGAATTTAGTAAAAAATACACCCCATTAATACTTTTTATAGGGCTGGTTACTCTTGTAATTCTGAATGCATCAAGCTTTATATCAGGGGCAGTATCTCTCTTTGAAGTAACTTCTACCTTGATTTATGGTGCTGTCATTGCTTTTGTGCTCAATGTTCCCATGAAAAAAATTGAAGAATTCCTAGTTAAAATGAAGGTAAAGGCAGGGTTGCGCCGTCCGATTGCTATGGTGCTTGTTTTCCTATCTCTTATCTTAATCGTGATCTGTCTTTTGGTTTTGGTGCTTCCAACCCTTGCTCAGACTATTAGTCAGCTGGGAGCAGTCCTTTCAACAGTCCTGACTCAACTTGGGAAATTGCTAGACAGCTCGGAATTTGTAACCAAAGACATGCTGTCAACTATCGTATCAGGAATTCAGGGACAGTCTAGCTCTATTAGTCAAGCTTTGATAACCTTCTTATCCGGTCTGACTAGTAATATAGGAAATATTTTTTCAAGTATAATGAATGCCTTTCTGATTATAGTATTTACCTTTTTATTTTTATCCAGTAAGGAACATCTGGCAGCGATGACGAGTCGACTTCTAAAAGTTTTTCTTCCAGAGAAGGTGGTGATAAAGTTGACTTACATTGGACAAGTAGCACTAGAGACTTATGACCAATTTTTGATGATTCAGCTGATTGAAGCAGTTATCATAGGAGTTATGATAGCGGTTGGTTACAGCGTGTTTGGGATACCCTATGGGGTAATGACAGGTATATTTGCAGGAGTGCTATCGTTCATTCCTTATGTAGGGCCTATGATTGCTTGTGTTGTGGGAGCGATTTTTATCTTCACAGTGAGTCCTACTCAAGCCTTACTTTCTCTTCTTCTATATCAAGTTATACAGCTGATTGAAGGAAACCTTATTTATCCTAGAGTTGTAGGTCAATCTATTGGTTTGCCAGCTATTTTCACGCTTGCGGCTGCTAGTATTGGAGGCAATCTCTTTGGCTTACTTGGGATGATATTCTTTACACCGATATTTGCTGTTATCTATCGATTGGTTAAGGAATTTGTCGTTGCAAAGGAAAATCAGCTAGATTAAGAAAAACTAAATTTAATAAGATATACTGAGAAGAGAGTGAGAGATTCTCTTCTCTTTTATTTTTAAATACTTTTCTACAAAAAGCTATTAGACGTTAAAAAAAGCCTTGGTTTCAAGGCTTATTTCTGTTGATTTAGATGCCCCCTGCAGGGCTCGAACCTGCGCCCCATAGCTTAAGAGTCTACTGCTCTACCAACTGAGCTAAGGAAGCAACAGAAAAAGCTGAGAATGTAACTTCCCAGCTATTTTAATATGCCCAAAATGGCAGCTAGATTATTTACGAAAGGCATCAAGGATATAGGTGAAACCAACAATTAAAAATGCAAAGGCAACGACATAAACGACAAAGACACTTGTAGCTACTGGATTGAACAAAATCACTAGACCTAGTAAAAATGCAAGCAACGCTATCCACATGATATGGTTGCCAATAATAGGGAAAATCAATCCTAGACGATTGCCTTTAAAGAAAGCAATAATGGCTTCTACAATTAACCAAATTCCTACAATGGTCGGAATGACGACCGGCAGGGTCACAAAGCCATAAGCAACGAGGTAAAGAGCTAAGAGAAGACTAACAAATCCTTGGAAAAGATAAACAGGTGAGCGAAGCTCTTTTGGTGCAGAGAAATAGCCTAAAATAGCTGCTATAGAAGAAACCAGTAAACCAAATGCAATCCACCAGCTGTAAGCAACAAGATTAGCTACTGGGTCTGTAAATAGAAAGAGTGCTAAAAGGACAAAAACAACTCCTGCAAGGAATAGCAGTAAACGATTAGAAAATTTCATTTCAATACCCCCTATATAGTATAGTATAGTTTGATAATAAAAATATTATACACCTTTTTAGAGGAAATATCAATAAACAAAATGGAAAATTTGGAAGTTTCAGTCTGATTTATGAAAAGAAAATCAGTTTTTATTATTTTGAAAATAAAAAGAGAAGATAAAATTTGTCTTCTCTACATGAAAATATTGTATGGAATCAAAGCAAAAGTAACTGGCTTTACACTATTTGTAAAGATGTAATTTGATTCAAAAAGAAAAGATAGATTTAAAATGTGGGACAAATGATGGGGTAAATCAGTTATAGATAAGCAAAAAAGCCTTGGAACTCAAGGCTTTTTCCTGTTGATTTAGATGCCCCCTACAGGGATCGAACCTGTGACCCACGGATTAAGAGTCCGCTGCTCTGCCAGCTGAGCTAAGGAGGCAAAGAAAAAAGCTGTATTGGTGCCGAAACTTCACGGTTTGTATTGAACCCGCGCAATTAAGCAGGTGGGCAACTCGCTCTAACTGAAGCTGTTTCCGTGTGAGACGGCCTACATGCTGTTAGAAGACTTTTGTTTCCCTAATAATACAAAAAATAGTCGGTCAACACTTAAGTGTGAAGTCGTACACCACAGCGTTTCTATGTTTATATGATACCACTTTTTCAAAAAAAATCAAGAGGAAAGTGCAATTTTTTGAAAAGGATTTCAGATTTTTCGCAAACGGTCGATAGCTTCCTTTCTTTGAGCCAAGGCCCGTTCGTACTTGCCAGTATCTTCTGGAGAGAAGTAGTGATGATCTCGAATTTTTTCTGGCAAGTAATCTTGTTTGACCCAGTGTCCAGGATAGTTGTGCGGATAGAGATAGTTTTGCGCATTCCCTAGTTCCTTGCTTCCACTGTAGTGGCCATCGCGCAGGTGTCGAGGGATAGGCAAATGCCCTGATGTTTTGAGATCAGCAAGGGCCTTGTCCATGGCCACATAGGCTGAGTTGGATTTTGGAGAGAGGGCCAAATCAATCACGACATTGGCAATGAGAATGCGAGCTTCTGGAAAGCCAATCTTTTGAGCAGCATCTAGAGCAGTTACGGTATGAATCTGAGCTTCAGGATTGGCCAAACCGATATCTTCATAAGCAATAACAGTCAAGCGACGAGCGAGACTAGGCAGATCCCCAGCCTCAATCAAGCGGGCCGCGTAGTGGAGACTGGCATCAACATCCGAGCCACGGATGGACTTTTGCAGTGCTGAAAGGACATCGTAGTGACCGTCCCCATCCTTATCCATGGTAATGTAACTCCTCTGCAGGCTGTTTTCCATGATATCAAGAGTGATATGACGGATGCCCTTGTCATTTTCGGGAGTAGAAAGAACAGCCAAGTCAAGTGAGTTGAAGGCAGAGCGAAGATCTCCGTTTGTAGAAGTTGCGATGAAATCCAGAGCCTCCTCATCTAGCTCAACTGGGAAATCAAAACCACGCTCAGGGTCGGTTAGAGCAATTTGAATCGCCTCTTTAACATCTTGATTAGACAAGGGTTCTAACTCAAAAATCTGAACACGGCTACGAATGGCTGGAGTTACAGAAAAGAAAGGATTTTCAGTCGTCGCACCAATCATGATGATCAGACCACTTTCCAAGAGGGGAAGTAGAAAGTCTTGCTTGGTTTTATCTAGTCGGTGAATCTCGTCCAGTAGCAGAACTAGTCCACCAGAAAATTTAGCCTCTTCAGCGATTTCTTGCAGTCGTTTCTTACTATCAACAGTCGCATTAAAGGTCCGAAAGGCATACTTGGTGGTTCCAGCGATGGCTGAGGCGATACTGGTCTTGCCGATTCCTGGAGGTCCGTAGAGAATCATGGAGGACAGACGATTGGCTTCCACCATGCGACGGATAATTTTTCCAGGTCCGACCAGATGCTCCTGACCGATGACCTGGTCTATGGTTTTTGGGCGCATGCGAAGCGCGAGATTGTCTGGCATAGCAGTCCTTTCTAACATGGATTTTCTGATGTATATGTGGTAAGATGGTAGTATCTATTTTAGCATATTTCCGAGCAATCGGGGCGATTAAAGAATCGCATAGAAAGAGGACAAAATGGCAACATACGGATTTTTAGATGTTTTACAGGAAGAGTTGGACAAGAACTTTCCCTTTGACTATGAGATTAGCTGGGATAAGCGCAACCACGCGGTTGAAGTGAGTTTTCTTCTAGAAGCGCAAAATGCTGCTGGTGTAGAGATGGTGGATGAGGACGGAGAAGTTTCGTCAGACGACATTCTCTTTGAAGAAGCGGTACTCTTTTACAACCCTGCTAAGTCAACTGTCAATGAGGAAGACTATTTGACAGTTATACCTTATCTGCCAAAGAAAGGATTTTCTCGTGAATTTTTAAACTATTTTGCTCTATTCCTCAAAGACACTGCAGAGGTTGGGCTGGATACGCTCATGGACTTTTTGGAAGACTCAGAAGCAGAAGAGTTCGTCATGGAATGGAACCAAGAAGTCTTTGAAGAAGGGAAAGTCGGCTTGGAAGAAGGAGAGTTTTATCCTTATCCGAGATACTAGAGACTAGGGGAGAAAGTATATGAAGAAAATAGGCTTGTCTTTTATTTCTGGTCTGTCCTTTGTTTTTTTGATGCTAGGATTTGTTTTTGGGACGATTGCCTTTAAAGAGTTAGATTTTTCTTTAGTCTTTATTCCAGGCTATCTATTTACTTTTCTCAGCATTTATCTGATATTTATCCTTCATGAGCTAGGTCATGCATTTTGTGGTTACCTGACAGGCTATCGCCTGGTGGCTTTTGGATTAGGAAACTTTCTTTTGACCAAAAAGTCAGGCAAGTTTCATCTGAGTCGAACAGCCGTTCTGAAAAATGTTGGTGCTCAGTATATTGGATTAAAAGAAGATGAAAGTGATCAAAGAATCATCCTGATGCTTGCAGGAGGCTTGATGGTTCATCTTGGTTTGATTTTATTGGCCCTATTGTATGGAATTTTGACAGCTAACTGGTATTTTGCAGCTACTTGGATTTGTCTAAATCTATCTTTTCTTCTCATCAATGCTAAGCCAGTTGGGATTACCGATGGAGCAAAAATTTGGGAATTGCTACAACATCCTGAAAATACCAAATACGCCTACCTGGTGTTGAGGCATTCTGCCCAGACCTTGCTAGCTCCTCAAGAATATGATTTGAAAGACTTTATCATGCCTGTTGATGAGAATGCGAGAGGGAGTTTTGCAGAAAGTGTTCTAATTTTTCAGGGACTGGTTTTCATATTCGATAATCAGATAGAGGCTGCCAAAAAACACTTTCAGTCTTTATTAGATAAAACAGATAATCCAATGTCTCAAACTCTTTCCCAATTATACCTTCTTCACATTGCCTTGCTAGAAGGAGATCATGAAAAAGCGGAGCAATATGCATGTAATCGAGGAGTCAAAGCCTTCTTATCTCTAAAAATGACAGATACACAGATCATTCAAGCCTGTTATCAATTTCTGGTAAAGAAAGATATGGATCAGACTGACAAGGCTATAAAGATTGCTAGAAAAAACATGAGGACCAGCCGTTTGGTGCGAGACGAGAAACGTTATTATGAAAACTGGTTAGCAGAGTTAGAGGAAGAATTAGCCGAAGGAGTCTGATATGGAAATAGAAATTTCTGATTTTACAGGTTGCAAAATTGCCCTCTTTTGTGAGGATAGGATTTTAACTATCTTGCGTGATGATAAGGCAAGCATTCCTTGGCCCAATATGTGGGAATTGCCAGGTGGCGGACGAGAGGGTGATGAAAGTCCTTTTGAGTGCGCGGCGCGCGAAGTTTACGAAGAATTAGGAATTCATCTGACTGAAGATTGCCTGCTTTGGGGTAAGGTGTATCCAAGTATGCTTTTTGAGGGGAAGGAATCCGTCTTTCTAGTTGGTAAGTTAACGCAGGAACAGTTTGACAAGATTGTCTTTGGTGATGAAGGGCAGGGCTACAAACTGATGAGCGTTGAGGAGTTTCTTGGCTCAGATAAGGTTGTACCCCAGTTGCAGGATAGGGTGAGGGATTATATGGAGGAAATAAAATGATTTTTGCAATTGCAACAACGACGTTAAACAAGGAAGTTAAACGCAAACTAAAAACAGGACAATATTCTAGAGAAGAAGCTACATTCATCTATTTGGAATATTTAAAGTTAAAGAAGCAGAGAGAGAGTGGTATGAAAGTAGCTGGGATTTCTATGGCTGTTATCTGGGGGCTGCTGTATGTTCTGTCTTTACAAGGTGAGAATAATCAAACACTTTCATTTTCAGAATATTTTTTGTTTCTGATACTGTTTGAAGGAATTGTTCTATTTGTTTATTATCTTACGTTTGGTATTTTTAAACAGCAGATTCATAGCGCAATGAAAGAACACTACACAGATGTGATTGAGGAATTCAAGAAAAATAAGGAAGATTCAAAATGGAAACATGGCAAGAGTTAAAAGTTACAGTGAAGCGTGAGGGAGAGGAGCTGGTCTCCAATCTCTTGATTGAGCTGGGGGCGCAAGGTGTTGCGATTGAAGACAGCATGGACTATGTGGGGAATGTCGACCGTTTTGGTGAGATTTTCCCAGAGGTCGAGCAACATGAAGAAATCGTAGTGACCGCCTACTATCCTGATACGGTTGATGTGGCAGTGGTTGAGGCAGATTTGCAGGCTCATTTAGCAGAACTGACAGACTTTATGGATCTAGGAGAGGTCAAGATGGGCACGACTGCCTTGGCTGAGGAAGACTGGGCAGACAACTGGAAGAAATATTATGAGCCAGCTCGCATTACTCATGACTTGACCATCGTGCCATCCTGGACGGACTACGAGGCGACTGCTGGAGAAAAGATTATCAAGCTGGATCCAGGCATGGCTTTTGGGACTGGAACGCATCCAACGACCAAGATGAGCCTTTTTGCCTTGGAGCAGGTTCTTCGTGGTGGCGAAACGGTGCTAGATGTGGGAACTGGTTCAGGTGTCCTCTCCATTGCCTGCTCGCTACTTGGTGCCAAGAAAATTTTCGCCTATGACCTGGATGATGTGGCGGTTCGGGTGGCTCAGGAAAATATCGAGCTCAACCCTGGCATGGAAAACATCCATGTTGCTGCTGGAGATTTGCTCAAGGGTGTGGAGATTGAAGCAGATGTCATTGTGGCCAATATCTTGGCGGATATTCTCATTCATCTGACAGACGATGCTTATCGTTTGGTCAAGGACGAAGGCTACCTGATCATGAGTGGGATTATCAAGGACAAGTGGGACATGGTGCGCGAGTCAGCTGAGTCAGCTGGATTTTTCCTTGAAACCCACATGATTCAAGGGGAATGGAATGCCTGTGTCTTTAAGAAGACCAAGGATATTTCTGGTGTGATTGGAGGCTAGCATGCAGCAGTATTTTGTCAAAGGCAGTGCAATCTCTCCTGTAACTATCGAGGACAAGGAAACCATCAAGCATATGTTTCAGGTCATGCGGCTGAAAGAAGAGGATGAGGTGACCTTGGTCTTTGATGATGGCATCAAGCGTTTGGCGCGCGTGATAGATGTGGAAGCGCGTCAGTTTGAGTTGGTTCAAGAATTAGCTGACAATGTGGAACTGCCCGTTCAAGTCACCATTGCATCTGGCTTTCCCAAGGGAGACAAGCTGGAGTTTATTACTCAGAAAGTAACAGAACTAGGAGCTAGTCAAATCTGGGCCTTTCCTGCCGACTGGTCAGTTGCCAAATGGGATGGTAAGAAATTGGGTAAAAAGGTTGAAAAGCTAGAAAAAATTGCCCTTGGAGCAGCAGAACAAAGCAAGCGTAATATTGTACCAAGTATCCAGCTTTTTGAGAAAAAAGCAGATTTTCTAGCCCAGCTGGACCAGTTTGACTCAATTGTGGTGGCTTATGAAGAATCAGCAAAAGAGGGAGAAGCTGCTGCGCTCTTACAAGCAGTCACTGGTCTTGAAAAAGGAGCCAAATTGCTCTTTATTTTTGGCCCAGAAGGTGGTCTCTCACCAGCAGAAATTGAAAGTTTTGAAGCTAAAGGAGCTGTTTTTGCAGGACTTGGCCCTCGCATCTTGCGAGCAGAAACAGCGCCACTTTACGCCTTATCTGCCCTTAGTGTTTTAGTAGAATTAGAGAAATAAGAGGAAGAAAATGGAACAAAAACACCGTTCAGAATTTCCAGAAAAGGAACTTTGGGACTTAACTGCCCTATACCAAGACCGTGAGGATTTCTTGCGAGCAATCGAGAAAGCTCGCGAAGATATCAACCAATTTAGCCGTGATTACAAGGGCAATCTTCATACGTTTGAGGATTTTGAAAAGGCCTTTGCGGAATTGGAACAAATCTACATTCAGATGAGTCATATCGGCAATTACGCCTTTATGCCTCAGACGACAGACTATAGCAATGAAGAATTTGCCAATATTGCCCAAGCTGGGATGGAATTTGAAACAGATGCCAGCGTAGCCTTGACCTTCTTTGACGATGCCTTGGTGGCAGCAGACGAGGAAGTCTTGGACCGTTTGGGTGAATTGCCACATTTGACGGCAGCCATTCGTCAGGCCAAAATCAAAAAAGCCCACTACCTAGGGGCTGATGTGGAGAAGGCCTTAACCAATCTCGGTGAAGTTTTCTACAGTCCTCAGGATATTTATACTAAGATGCGAGCTGGGGACTTTGAAATGGCTGACTTTGAAGCCAATGGCAAGACCTACAAAAACAGCTTTGTTACCTATGAGAATTTCTACCAAAACCACGAGGACGCTGAGGTTCGTGAGAAATCCTTCCGTTCCTTCTCAGAAGGACTACGTAAGCACCAAAATACGGCTGCCGCAGCCTATCTAGCTCAAGTCAAGTCGGAAAAACTCTTGGCTGATATGAAGGGCTACGACTCAGTCTTTGATTATCTTCTGGCTGAGCAAGAAGTGGATCGTGCCATGTTTGATCGTCAGATAGACCTCATCATGAAGGACTTTGCACCAGTAGCTCAGAGATACCTCAAGCATGTTGCCAAGGTCAATGGACTTGAAAAGATGACCTTTGCAGACTGGAAATTGGATTTGGACAGCGCCCTCAATCCTGAAGTGACTATTGATGATGCCTATGATTTGGTCATGAAGTCAGTTGAACCTTTGGGACAAGAATATTGTCAGGAAGTTGCTCGCTATCAAGAAGAACGTTGGGTGGACTTCGCTGCTAATAGTGGCAAGGATTCTGGCGGTTATGCGGCGGATCCATATCGCGTGCACCCTTATGTCCTCATGAGCTGGACAGGCCGTTTGAGCGATGTCTATACCTTGATTCATGAAATTGGGCATTCTGGTCAATTTATCTTTTCAGACAATTACCAAAGCTACTTTAATGCCCACATGTCGACCTACTACGTTGAAGCGCCATCAACCTTCAATGAATTGCTTCTCAGTGACTACTTGGAGTACCAGTCTGATGACCCACGTCAAAAACGCTTTGCCCTTGCCCACCGCTTAACAGATACCTACTTCCATAATTTCATCACCCACCTCTTGGAAGCAGCCTTCCAGCGTAAGGTTTATACATTGATTGAAGAAGGGGAAACCTTTGGAGCAAGCAAGCTCAACAGCATTATGAAGGAAGTTTTGACAGATTTCTGGGGAGATGCTATTGAAATTGACGACGATGCGGCCTTGACTTGGATGCGCCAAGCTCACTATTACATGGGCTTGTATAGCTACACCTACTCTGCTGGTCTTGTCATCTCGACTGCTGGCTATCTCCATCTGAAAAACTCTGAAACTGGAGCTGAAGACTGGCTCAACCTCCTCAAATCAGGTGGCAGTAAGACACCGCTTGAGTCAGCCATGATTATCGGAGCGGATATTTCAACGGACAAACCACTCCGTGATACGATTCAGTTTCTGTCTGAAACAGTTGACCAGATTATCGCCTACAGTGCTGAGTTGGGAGAGTAAGGGTATCCAGTGTCGGATTTAAGACGGTTTATCGATAAGATGAATACACAAAAATCACCTGTTTGAGGTGATTTTTTTATGCTTTAAAGATTTATTCAAATTTTCCTTTATTGGCCTCGTTTGAAGCCTTCATGCTAATTTGTAAAAGGTTGGCGAGATTTTCATTATCAAGGCTAGCTTCTCCATTATTATCCACTTTTATGGCAAGGTAATGGGTGTTACGATCAAGATAATCCATGCCCTCTAGGTCTACGTAGTTGTCAGCTTTAAAATCAAGCGCCGCTAATTGATAAACAAATCGAATATTTAGAGCTTTAGCATAGTCTGTTTCAAGAACCTTTTGTTGTTCTTCTACCAGTCCTTGAAAGAATTCGAGATTGTCTGTGTGATAGGATGCTTTGACTTCATATTGGTAAGTATCTACAGCTGGGGATATAAATTTCAAATAAACCATGTCGCCCTCCACCTTATAGTCCTCAAGAGTATAGGCACCTGCTTTTCCTAATGCATTGGTGTTGACCTTGAAAAACATTGGTGCATAAATTTTCAGAGGATATTTTTCTCCCTTATACTCAAAGATGGTATCATTTGAAAAATTCGGACGGATTTTAGTTAACTCAGGGACTAAATATTCGTTCCAAATCTTATCAAATAACTCTTCTTGATTGCTAGCACTCGCTGATTTCACAACTAGGTCAAAATTTTCTTGATTGACAAAGACAGCATCCACTAATTTGAGGGCTGTTTGAACCTTAGGATCCGAAATTTCCTTTTTCTTTTTTTCAAGATTCTCAGCCGCCTCTTTCGTGCGATCTAAAGTTTTATTAAATTGACTGCTACTGTTGGTTTCAACAAAGGTTCTCTCATAGTTGGTAGGTTCAACTTTGGCATTCCAGTCAAATGAAGCGGCAGGACCAGTTACATCTTTCTTGTGATAGGTAGAGGCCTGATTGTTTGAATTATTTGTAGAACTAGTAGATGGCTTTGATGAGCAAGCACCAAGGGCTAAGGCTAGTGTTGTCACACAAGCTAGGCAACAAAGTCTGAACGATTTTTTCATACATTTCTCCTTCAAGTAATGCTTGTTATTCATTGGCTATTATATCATGACCTTTAGGATTACAGTGTTTTAAAATGAATTAGACAGGATTTTAACATCATAGATGAAACAGTCATATCAGCCTTTTATGATATACTATAAGGGAAATATGATTAGTTGTTTTATTAATTATCATAAGCAAGGAGAGGGTTATGAAAAAACGCATATTTCTCACAATGTTACTTTTAGGAGGATTGATAATGATAGGATTGGCAGGGTGTGGAGAAAATAAAAATAGTCGAGAATGGATTGAGAACAAAGTCTCCGAGGTCAGTCGTGTCTATCCAACCGAGAATCTGTTTGACTTGTTTAAGCAATTTCCGGAAGGGTTTGAGGTCTATCAAGTATACATGAATGATAAAGTTAGCATAAAAATATACTTAACCGGAAATAGTCAGTTCAAGACGATAACTGGTAAATTAATTCGAAAAGATTTAAAGTTAGAAAAAAAGACAGACATTATAGATGTTAATTACATAGAACAGCAATTTATTTTTTCAGATGAAGAAAGAGCGAGGGAAATTTGGGAACTTAAAGGTTTTCTGTTTCAAGAATTAACGATTAATAAAAGTATTTTATCTGAGTTTAAATTAGAAAATAAGAGTTATAACAGTGTAACTAATGGTTTTGACATATCTTATAGTGTGAATAATCCAATAATAAACAAATTTTTTAAAATGGATGGTCTTAAAAATGGCGTATTAGAATTTGGAAGCTCTTTGCAGAGTAATGATTATTACTATTATTCTGTTGTTGTTGATTACAAAGACGGTTATTATTTTAGAGAAACAGTGTCTAATGGAGAGTTGAATAATGGTGAGTAGTGGTATTCCAACTTTAGATGCTTCTAATCTAACTTATAAATTTGAATAAGATGCAAGGAAATGTTGCTTTTATGGTATATTATAAGGGAACTATGATTAGCTATTTTGTTGAATATCATAAATAAGGAGAAGGTTATGAAAAAACGCATGTTTTTCGCAATGTTACTTTTAGGAGGATTGATTATGATAGGATTGGTAGGATGTGGAGAAAATAAGAACAGTCGAGTATGGATTGAGAACAAAGTCTCTGAGGTCAGTCGTGTTTATCCAACTGAAAATCTCTTTGATTTGTTTAAGCAATTTCCGGAAGGGTTTAATATTACTCAAACATTCTATAAGGATTCGCTCAGAACAGTAGTTTCCTTAGATGGAGATGCAGAAAATCAAACCATAAAAGGAAAGATAGAGACTATAAAAATATCTACCGAACCATATAAAGAAGAAGTGAAAGACCATGTTGATGTAGAATATAAAGATGGTCAATTTATATTTTCTAACAATGAGGTAGCGGAAAAAATTTGGGGTTATAAAAGTTTTCTATTCCAAACATTAAGTTTGAATAGAGATGTTTTATCTCAAATGAAGCTTGAAAAGTTTCAATATTTTTCAAATCGCAATGTGTTTGAAATCTATTATATTAGTGATGACTCTACAATAAATAATTTCCTTAATTCAAATGGAGAACACATTTTATCAATAAGTGGAGCGGAATCTTATAATAATACAAAAGGTTATCGATTGAATGTTAATATTGCTTTTAAGGATAACCCAAATGATGGAATGAGTGAGATAGTTTCAAGTTGGATAGATGATAGAAATAGTGTTTCTAATTAATTTGCTAACATTTAAAACATCCTGATTGACCTGATTATAAATAAGGAGCATGCGAAAGAATGAGTGAAAAAGAATCGGTTAACAGTGAAATTCCAACTCTGGATGCAGCGAATCTGACTTGTAAATTTGAATAAGATACAAGGAAATGTTGCTTTTATTGTATACCATAAGGGAACTATGATTAGCTATTTTGTTGAATATCATAAATAAGGAGAAGGTTATGAAAAAACGCGCGTTTTTCGCAATATTACTTTTAGGAGGATTGATAATGATAGGATTGGCAGGATGTGGAGAAAATAAGAACAGTCGAGCATGGATTGAGAACAAAGTCTCTGAGGTTAGTCGTGTCTATCCAACTGAAAATCTCTTTGACTTGTTTAAGCAATTTCCGGAAGGGTTTGAGATTAGAAGTATTGATACCTACGATGAGACGAAGGACTATTCTCGTTATCAGAAGATTGAACTCGTAGGAAATGCAGAAACAAAAGAAATAACTGGTAATTTTAAAAGAATAGAAGCTCGAGGTAATCCTTATGAAGAAAAAGTGCTTTTAGAAAGCCGTGTTGTGTACACTGAAAAAGGATTGGAATTTTTGAATCCAGAAGTTTCTAAAGATGATTTGTTTTATGATGGGTTTTTATTTCAAAAGTTAGAACTAAATAAAGCAATTTTGTCTCAATTGGAACTCAAAAAAACGTACTATAATTGGGAGACTGGTGATGCTTCTATTACTTATAAAAATGTAAATAGTAAAATTATTCAGGATTACTTCCATATACAATCAAGTGAATCGTTAGACCTTTTTATTAGTGCAGACCACTCTGCAACTATTGGCTATGAATACGGTTATCCTGTGGTTTTTGACGGAGAAAATATATCTCATTCAGAACTTATAACAGGAAAAAGTAAGAGTATGAAGAAGATAGATGCCAAATAGTAATGTGCCGACCTTAGATGCTTCTAATCTGACTAACGAATTTTAATAAGATAGCAAGGAAATGTTTCTTTTATGGTATACTATAAGGGAACTATGATTAGTTGTTTTATTGAATATCATAAGTAAGGAGAGGGTTATGAAAAAACGCATATTTCTCACAATGTTACTTTTAGGAGGATTGATAATGATAGGATTAACAGGGTGTGGAGAAAATAAAAATAGTCGAGCATGGATTGAGAACAAAGTCTCTGAGGTCAGTCGTGTCTATCCAACCGAGAATTTGTTTGATTTGTTTAAGCAATTTCCGGAAGGATTTGAGATTGAGCAGGTCTATTTCAAAAAGAAAAGTGATGGAATTGATGATTCTATTACAGAAATTAAGCTGAAAGGTGATGCAACATCGCATACAATAACGGGTACTCTTGCTAAAAGCCCAGCGAAGGAAGATGCGCCAAAAAGCGATGAAGTGGTAGTAAGTGTTCAATATATAGACAACAAATTTATTTTTTCTGATGAAGAAACCGCTAAAAGAATATGGAAGTTTGATGGTTTTTTGTTTCAAAAACTTGGTATAGATAAAGAGTTTTTAAGTAAATTATCATTAAAAAACAAACATTTTAATGGAAATAATGGTTCTTTTGATATAGATTATATTATTAAAAACACAACGATTAACCAATATTTTAATAAACAGCAACAAGCTGAAACAGTGCTAGGATTTGGTAGTTCTTTGAGGTTAGATGACTTTTATTATTATTCTGTTACTGTTGATTTTAATGATGGCTATTATTTTAAGGAGAGAGTATCGAATTAGGAGAGAAGTATGAGTAAAAAGGATACAGCGAATAGTGGTATTGCTACTCTAGATGCAGCAAATCTGACTTACGAATTTGAGAATGTGCGAGTTAATCAACCTGAAATTGGACATGATGATAGAAAACAACTTCTTAATGCAGTAGACAGAAGTAAACCTCTCCCCTCTAACCTCCAGTATCTAGATGATTTTCATGATGACTTTACTGGGACGAGTGGTACAGCCTTCCTAGATAAGGACAGTGGAGAGGTGATTATTGCCTATACGGGAACGAATCCTAATGCGGATATAGTCAAGGATGTCGCTACAGATGTCGGTAGTATAGCCATGGCGCTCGGTTTTCATTATGATGAAGCTTTCAAATTTTATGAAAGGATTCGACAGAGATATGGGGATAATATTACTCTAACTGGACATTCTTTAGGAGGTAACATCGCTCAGAGGGTGGCCTTAGAGTATAACGCTCCGCGTACTGTGGTATATAACTCAGCGCCTCTCTATTTAGAAGGTCTTATCGAATCTAAAGATAAAATCATAGATTATCTGACTCCGTGGGATTCGGCAAGGGAGAAGATAATCAATAAACAAAAGACATTCACAGGTCAAGTAGTACGAATCCGGACTCAAGATGACTTTCTTAACAATATCTCAAAACCTTTTTTAGGTGTATACTTGGGGGAAGATTATCTGCTTGAAAATTCCGGTGGGCACAGTATTGATCCAGATATTACGGGTGATAAAAATCAAATTAACCAAATCAAAGATATTTTGGAAAATCAGAGTCCAGAGAAGATGACTGGACTTGAAAAGAAGAACTATGAAACTCTGAAGAAATTACAAGGTGTCAAAAATCGACTTCTAAAGCAGTTGAGTACCCAATTTTTATCAGATGGTAGTATAAGTAGCCATGAGATGTTTTTCTTGGACAGCGTCCAAGCAACAGCTGTTGCGACGGCAATGACAGAGAGTGTCAGCAACGGACACAGCGAGATTGAGGCAGTTGCGAAAAAAGCAGTTGCGGATGCTGAAACACTCTACGATAAAAGTAAGGAAGTTCCTTGGTTCGTCACAGAGTTAACTTATGATGAGATAGAGGATGTCTATGCAGAAGCTGGGGTAACTTATGATAGTATTGTGGGTGAAACTCAGAGACATTTTGATAAAAAAGTAAGTAAATCAGCTGAGATTGTAAAAGCCTTTACGGATTTGGAAACGAATATTCAGAAGGGTGTTGAACAAGCAGTTGAAGGAGACGAAAGCTTGGCAAGGGATATTAATCAATGGACAAACTAGAAGAAATCCAAGTGAAAATAAAAAAGCAAGAAGAGGGACTTTGGTCCTTGGAGGATGACTATAGAACTGCTAAGAAGAAAATAGAAGAATCCTATGAAAGTTTAGATCATAATCGTTCTCAGTTGACAAGACTATATGAGGAGTTTGAGAACGTTGCTTATGATTTTGCTAGACAGAAATCTGGAGACGATGGGGAGCATCACCAATTTCTGATGTTATTAGAATCTTATTCAAGTGAGACGAGTAGTGAGTATCTTCGGCAGTATGCTAAAATAGAGGCAAAAGATGAAGAGTTGCAGACTCAGTACCGAAAAGAGCGTTCTCGCTTAGAAAAAGAGTTAGAAGAGAGTTATAGTCAAAGAAAAGACTTATATGAGTTAGAAAGGAGGCAGAAGAAATGCTAGTGGATTTAGTCATAGACGCTTTGATTGGACCTATGTCAGAATCAGCCAGGCGAGAAATCAAAAAAACATTAGAAAGAGCAGCTATCAAAACATTTTGTGCTCCTCCTATAAAATCAGGTAGAAAAGGTATTGTAGATAAGTACGATGAGGAGATAGGGGTTCTTGCTATGACAAATAAAACTGCTGTAACGACTTTAGCAGCTCAAATGGATAGCTCAATTAATGGGTTGGGACAAAAAGCCATTAGCGAGACTATTAGTAAAAATAGTACATCTTTTGAAGATTTAACTCCGAAAAAGAAAAAATAGTGCTTTAACTATGCCATGTTCCTTTCCAATTTTTCCAAATATTCCTCTTCAAAGTCATCTTCGGATGACTTTTTGATAAGTTACTAGAAATGTAGAGGTGCTTGAGATGCGTAAAAAATTACAAAGAAAAGTGACAGAAGAAAAACCAAGCTATAGTCGAGAAGAAATTCAGTGGTTGCTTGAGCATTTAGGAGATCCCTCTCCAGAAATTCGAGATGAACTTGTTTTTACGAGTTTGGCTAGAGGAATTCAAGAAGAACTGTTTTCCCTTGAGCAGTTTCAGTTTATCTCAGAAGAGGTCTCCTCTAATGAAAGGCTATACAAAGAGATTGATAGTAGAGGAGTTTCAACTCTTAAACGTTCTTTTAGGGCGCTTATTTATGCCAATCTTTTGTATGCAGATGGTAACGAGCACTCTCTTTTCTATAAAGGCTTAAAAGCTGATATAAGAAATGCTATGCTATCTCAAGGTTTGTATTACCTTAAAAAAGAAAAGGATACGACAGGTTTTTCAAGTCAGTATGGTTGGGTTCACGCTTTTGCGCATGGAGCGGATCTCTTGACGGAAGTCGTTTGTCATCCAGATTTTCCTAGTAACAGATTTTCTGAAGTATTTGATGTACTGGGTCAATTATTTAAAAGAATTACCATTCGTTTTACAAATGATGAGGACTGGCGCTTAGCGAGAGTACTTTATGAACCCATTTTGCAAGGGAAATTAGGGCAAGAACAAGTAGCTTCTTGGATAAAAACTATTGACTTTCCGATAGAAGAGAGGGAAGATTTTTATAAATTTTCCAACTTCAGATCCTGTCTGTTGGAAGTCTATATCCAACTTGACCAGAAAAATAGTTTACAAGATGCCTTGAAAGAAGCCATTCAATCTTTTCAGTACTAAGGATAAGCGAGTCGTTTCATGATTTTCAAATACTTTCCAGTCAATTTTCTTGAAACACTTTCCTTCTTTTGATAGACTAATACATAGTTTGAAAAAAGGAGATTTATCATGAAAAAATTTGTTGCTGAATTAATCGGTACATTTATGCTTGTGTTCATTGGAACAGGAGCTGTTGTTTTTGGAAATGGTCTTAATGGCCTTGGACACCTTGGAATTGCTTTTGCCTTTGGTTTGGCAATCGTAGTTGCAGCTTTCTCAATCGGAACTGTTTCAGGTGCGCACTTGAACCCGGCGGTTTCGATCGCTATGTTTGTAAACAAACGTTTGTCATCTTCAGAGCTTGTAAACTATATCCTTGGACAAGTAGTTGGAGCTTTCCTTGCGTCAGCTGCAGTATTCTTCCTCTTGTCTAACTCAGGCATGTCAACTGCTAGTCTTGGTGAAAATGCCTTGGCAAACGGTGTCACTGTCTTTGGTGGATTCTTGTTTGAAGTCATCGCAACTTTCTTGTTTGTCCTAGTTATCATGACTGTAACATCAGCAAGCAAGGGTAATGGCGCAATCGCTGGTTTGGTAATCGGCTTGTCCTTGATGGCTATGATCCTTGTGGGATTGAACATTACTGGCCTTTCAGTAAATCCAGCTCGTAGCTTGGCTCCTGCTGCATTGGTAGGTGGTGCAGCCCTTCAACAAGTATGGATTTTCATCCTTGCCCCAATCGTTGGTGGCGTTCTTGCAGCACTTGTTGCGAAAAATTTCCTTGGAACAGAAGAATAATTGAAACTCAAAAAGCCTTGCTCCTCAGTTTGAGGAACAGGGCTTTTTCGTATCTGTTTAACGGTTGTCAATTTTCTCTGGATAAAGGTCGTGCTGGAAGAGGCGTTGTTCTGCCAAACCTTCATACTTGCTTCCAGGTCTACCGTAGTTGTAGTAGGGGTCGATTGAGATGCCACCGCGCGGAGTGAATTTTCCCCATACCTCCAAATAGCGAGGGTTTAGTAGATTGACCAAGTCTTTCCCGATGGTGTTGATACAGTTTTCGTGAAAATCCCCATGGTTTCGATAGCTAAAGAGGTAGAGTTTGAGGGATTTTGACTCGACGCAGAGCTTGTCAGGAATGTAGGAAATATAAATGGTCGCAAAGTCTGGCTGAGCAGTGATTGGGCAAAGGGAGGTAAATTCAGGACAGTTGAATTTGATGAAATAATCATTTTCCACATGACGATTGTCAAAGGATTCGAGAACTTCTGGTTGATAGTCAAAAATGTAGTTGGTTTCTTTGTTGCCCAGTAGGCTTAGGTTTTTCATTTCTTCTTGTTGTGACATGTTTTTTTCTTTCTAATTTAAACACCACGTTGGTTGTCGTAGAGGAGGGTATGGAGTTGAGGAAGGACGCGGACATTGCCCCAGCTATCGTCAGTAGCGACACATTCCCAGAGTTCTTTGAGTCGGTCTAGTTGGTCTTGGACAATATTGCCTGTAGCCTTGGGCTCAGGATTTCCAGCCGATAAGAAAAGGACATCTGGTTGGTAGCGTTCTTGAATCCCTTTAGCAAAGGCCAAATCGGCATCATCAAAGACAGGGATTTTAAAGGTGACCTTGTCTGGATCCAATTGGGAAACGATAAAGTCCAAGGTCTCGAAGTTGACTTCCATCTTTGATGAAGGAGGCTTGGGGCTCAGAGTGACCTGGTCGATGTCTTTTAACCAATTTTGCCAGCGAGAACCTTGAGTCTCAACAGCCAGAGTGATACCGCGTTCCTTGAGCTTGGTGACGAGTTCGGCCATGTTAGCTGCTAGGATAGCGGGATTTCCGCCAGATAGGGTTACATAGTCGTAGCTTCCTAGCTTATCTAAGGCTGCAATGACTTCATCAGCGGTCATGCGAGTTGGTTTTTCAGAACCATCCCAAGTAAAGGCAGAGTCGCACCAGTCGCAGTGGTAGTCGCAACCAGCAGTGCGGACAAACATGGTTTTCTGCCCGATAGCACGACCTTCACCTTGAAAGGTTGGGCCGAAAATTTCCAGAACTGGTAGTTTGAGGACACGTTCCCTAGTCATCTAACCACTCCCGTCTAAACTCCGCAAAGGCAGTCGGAGTCTCATAGAGACGAACATATTCCAAACGGAGATTGCGCTCGTCTGGCAACTCTTGGCTCATGGTTTGAAAAATCCAGTAAACCATATTTTCAGCAGTCGTGTTCATATAAGGCAGGGTTTCATTGAGATAGCGATGATCCAAGTGGGGTTCTATGTAGTTCTTGTAGATCGCTTTGATATCTCCAAAGTCGTAGGTCATACCCCGTTCATCTAAAAATCCACTGACAGCAATTTGCAGATGATAAGTGTGGCCGTGCAGGGACTTGCATTTTCCCTCATAGTGAAAGAGGTGGTGGGCAGCATCGAAGGTGAACTCTTTTGATACCAAGGTTCTGTGAGGATTGTAGATAAGAGATTCCCCAGTTTCCTGTTTGATTTCTTTGGGAGCAAAAAACATTAGCTCTCTCCTTTCTGTGAGAGATAAACATCAAGGCCATGCTGGCGTAGGTGGCAGGCTGGACAATCACCGCAGCCACTACCGATAATCCCATTGTAGCAGGTTAAGGTCTTCTCACGAACGTAGTCAAAGGCACCAAGTTGGTCGGCTAACTCCCAAGTTTCAGCCTTGTCTAGCCACATGAGAGGTGTTTGGATAACAAAGTCGTAATCCATGGCAAGGTTGAGAGTAACATTGAGGGATTTGACAAAGACATCCCGACAATCAGGGTAGCCTGAGAAATCTGTCTCGCAGACACCTGTCACGATATCTTTAATGCCTCGTTGCTTGGCAAGAACTGCCGCAAAGGAAAGAAAGAGGTGGTTGCGGCCGTCAACAAAGGTATTGGGAACCTCTCCCTCTTTTTGCTCGATCTCCAGATCAGAGGTCAGGGCATTTTCAGTGATTTGTCCCAGCAGAGACATATCTAAGATGTGATGACGAATGCCTTGTTCCTTAGCGATTTCTCTAGCAACTTGAATTTCGAGATGATGGCGTTGGCCGTAGGCAAAGGTGACGGCTTCGACTGTTTTATAGTGTTCTTTAGCCCAAAAGAGGCAGGTTGTGGAATCTTGACCGCCGCTAAAGACGACCAAGGCTGAATGACGTTTCATAGTACTCCTTCTAAAATGGGAAATGTTCAGAGCACGCAAAAAGCTCCCTTGAGGGGAGCTAAAAAATACCAAGTAGAGGTTTTTTTTAGCGATGGCATGTCCCAAACATCGTAATATTCTACCTACAGTCTAGCATATTTTTTGAAAAATGGCAAAGGGTAAGAAAAAAGAGACCAAATGAAGTACATGGTCTCTCGTGTGATTAGCTCAATTCAGCAACGATGGCCTTGATTTGTTCTGCTGTGTGAACACCTGCAACTTGTTTCACCACTTGGCCGTCTTTTTTGAAGAGAAGGGTTGGGATAGACATGATTCCAAAAGCACGAGCTGTATTTGGATTTTCATCAACGTCCATTTTAACGATTTTCAAGACATCTTCTGAAAGTTCTTCAGACAATTTGTCCAAGATTGGACCTTGCATACGACATGGACCACACCAAGCTGCCCAGAAGTCTACCAAGACCAAACCGTCTTTTGTTTCTTGTTCGAATGTTGCATCTGTAATTGCTTTTGCCATTGTATTTCTCCTTTTTTAGTTATATTGGCTTAAATCTTGTTTCATGAGATAGAAGAAGACATCTCCATAAGTCCCATGGTAGTCCAAATCATGACCGTTGTAAGTTAATTTTTGGACTGGGTAGTAGTCTGCGAGGCCGATAAGGCAAGCTTGTTGTGAACGATCAAAGTCGTCATAAGATTCGAACGTTATAGTTCTTTCGTTCTTGCTGGCATCTAGATAGGTAATTTCAATCATTTTAAAAACTCCTTTGTTTAATGATGACTTTATTTTACTCCTTGTAAAAGAGAATGTCAAGAAAAATGATTGCGCACGCAACTTTTTTCTAAAATCATCTTAAATCAAGAAATCCAAACCTGTTTCCAAGCTTTCTTCGACAGCCTTCTGTAGAGAGGCCAGTGTCTTTTGCCCATCACTTGTCAGGCAGATAAAGCTAGAACGTCTATCTTGATCACAACACATGCGACTAAGTAGACCGCAATTTTTGGCTTCCAAGCGAGCCACCATCCGAGAAACAGCGCTCGGGCTCAGATGAAGTTTATCTGGCAGGTCAATCTGGCGTAGAGATTTTTCTTGGGCCAAGTCCAGATAGTAGAGCAGGTAAAACTCTTTCAAGGTCAGACTTTGGTCACTCTGCTGGGCAATGGTCTCTTCCAAGAGACCTTCAATTTCTTTCTGACGACGATTGAAATCAAACCACTTTTCCAAATAGCTCATTGCTTTCTCCTTTCTTTTCAAAGTAAAATCACAAAGTCATTACTGACTGTCTCTACAACACAAGATGATTGCGCATGCAATGATTATACTACTTTTAACTAATCCTTGCAAGAGAGAAGAATTGCGATATTTCCTTGAAATTTTCTGAAAAAAGAGTAAACTGGTATGCAAGAAGTCTATTTCGTGGAGTTTAGGATGAAATTATATGTTCAATTAATGATTCTCTTTGTGATTTCTCTTATCGGAGAGGGAATTTCTAGTTTCTTTCATCTGCCCATCCCAGGCAGTATTATCGGTTTGATTATTCTCTTTCTAGCCTTACAGTTCAAGTGGCTAAGGACCAGACATGTCAACATGGTTGGAAATTTCTTGCTGGCCAATATGACCATTCTCTTTTTGCCGCCAGCAGTGGGTATCATGGAAAAGTTTGATGTGATTGCCCCTTATCTTTTACCCATCGTCTTGATTGTCTTTTTTGCGGCTGTCATCAACATTATCCTTATTGCCCTAGTGGTTCAGTTTATCAAGAGACGATTTGAGGGAGATTATGAGAAAGGAGATGCCAAATGAGCGAATTTGTATCCAATCCTCTGTTTGGGATTGCATTATCTATCCTAGCTTATCTAGTGGGGATGTTGATTTACAGACGTTTTCCCCATCCCTTGACAACACCCCTGCTTTTGTCAGCCATTTTTATCATTATTTTCCTTAAGGCGACGGGTATTTCTTATCAAGATTACTACCAAGGTGGTGTTTATCTGAACAACTTGATAGTCCCATCGACCGTAGCTCTAGGGATTCCGCTTTATAAGAGTTTTCATCTGATGAAGCACCATGCACGGAGTATTCTCTTTGGTAGTCTGCTAGCAGTAGTTGTCAACACTAGCTTCACTGCCATAGTGGCGAAAATCTTTGGCATGGACTTTTTCCTAGCCATTTCTCTCTTTCCCAAGTCAGTGACAACCGCCATGGCGGTGGGAATCACAGAAAAATTGCAAGGTTTGACGACTGTGACCTTGGTCGTCGTAGTGGCGACTGGGATCTTGACCAGTGTTATCGGTCCAACCCTTTTGAAGTGGTTGAAGATTGACGATCCAGTGGCTGTCGGACTCTCCCTTGGAGGGACAGGTCATGCTGTCGGAACGGGAACAGCCTTTCGATACGGCTCAGTAGCAGGAGCCATGGGTGGCTTGGCTATCGGTGTCACTGGTATTCTCTACGTCTTTGTCAGTCCCATCGTAGCCAGTTTGATATTGAGTTAAAGAAAAACCCAGCTTTCTAGCTGGGCATTTTTTATTGCAAATTAACCTTGTTTTTCAAGATGTAGTAGGTTCCGAGATAGTAGATAGCTGATAAAAAGAGATCGCGTAAGATTTCTGTACCAGCCATTACGTTATAGTCATTGTCAACTCTTAAGAAGAGAGAAACATAACCAATAACGATTGAAATAACGATATAGGCTAGAATCCCCATAGCTGTTCGATACTCGTTAAAGAGTTGCCCGATAGAGATGGAGAGGTAAATGGATAAAATCCATGCGATTGAACCGACAAATAGTGATAGGGCATACAGCCAGCCGTAGCTGATGTAATTGGAAATGAAGTCATAGAGGATAGTGAAGTCTTTTTCAACTGGTGTTAAGAAGAAGATAATCAATATACTCAAGATAAAGACGACACAACCTAAGATGTACCAGACAAGGGCACTGAAGAGTTTTGCGGTGATGATTTGGTGCTCTGAGACAGGTAGGGTTAGGGTCAAGTACCCTTGGCGGTCATAAACACTACCTTTGAATCTTCGGATGATTAAAAAGATTGTTGCAATCAAAAGAGTGACGCTGAGTCCTCCAAAGACTAGTACTAAAAAGAAGATGAAATAAGCAGAATTGTTAGGATTGTAACTCTGGCTAAGACTGCTAATAAAAGCTCCAAGCAAAACTGAAATTGCAAGCACAGCACCGTAGAGTGCCAGATACCACTTATTGACATTTTTAAATTCATAACGAACTAGATTCCAAAACATAATAATCTCCTTTGCTTAGGCTTTAAATTCCTGGCGGAAGAGCTGGTCAATTGATTCACCTGACTCGTAACGAATATCATCAACATTTCCTTGGCGGACGACTTTCCCGTCTTTGAGGAAGATGATCTCATCCAAGATTGGCTCAATATCTGAAATCAAGTGGGTTGAAATCAGCACCGTAGAGGTTGGGGAATAGTTGTTGATGATGGTATTAAGGATATAATCACGGGCAGCTGGATCCACGCCTCCGATTGGTTCGTCCAGAACGTAGAGGCGGGCTTCACGGCTCATAACCAGGATGAGTTGGACCTTTTCCTTGTTCCCTTTTGATAGTTTCTTGAGGCGACTGTTTTCATCAATACCGAGATCGGCTAAAAGGTGTTGGGCTTTTTCGAGATTGAAATCCTGATAGAAGGTTTTAAAATAGGTTAGAGCATCCTTAACCTTCATCTCTTCATTGAGGTAGGTTGTGTCTGGCAGATAGGAAACGATCGCCTTGGTAGCAGGACTTGGATCCTGTCCATTAATGAGAACACGTCCTTTATTTGGTTGAAGGAGGCCATTGATCAGTTTGATTAGGGTTGTTTTCCCGGATCCGTTTGGTCCAAGGAGCCCGACAATCTTTCCGGCTGAGATCTCTAGTGAGATATTGTCAAGTGCCGCAGTTGCTCCATATGATTTTGTTACATTTTCAAGTGCTAGTAGTGTCATAGTCTTAAACTCCTTTAATATAGTCGCTTAATACATTTGGCAGTTCTTCTTTTTTGTAGCCAAATTGGAGCATGCAAGAGACGAATTGTTGCAGTTGCTCCTCGGAAAGTTGTTTGCGGGACTGAAGGATGAGGTCCAAATCCTCGGTGACAAATCGACCAGTTGTCCGCTTGCTATATACAAATCCTTCACGTTCGAGGTCAGACAAGGCGCGCTGAATGGTATTGGGATTGACCCCAGCCTCGCTCGCCAAATCTCTCACGGTAGGGAGCTGTTGATTGGGTTCCAGTTCATGGGAAACAATCTGTAATTTGATTTTTTCCATAATCTGTAAATAAATCGGTTTTGTATTATCAAATGACCAGGACATCATAGTCTCCTTTCTTTTCCTTTATTGTTCTAATCAAATAATACAATAAAACAAAAAACTTGTCAAGTAAAAATAAGAATTGTTTTGGGAATTGCTCAAAAAATGGTATAATGAAAAGAAAACGACAAGGAGGGAAGTGCATGCGTTGTCCAAAATGTGGGGCTACCAAGTCTAGTGTTGTTGATAGTCGACAAGCCGAAGAAGGAAATACCATCCGCCGAAGACGTGAGTGCGACGAGTGTCAGCATCGTTTTACAACCTATGAACGAGTAGAAGAAAGAACGCTGGTTGTCGTCAAAAAAGACGGTACGCGAGAGCAGTTTTCAAGAGATAAAATCTTTAATGGGATTATCCGCTCAGCCCAGAAACGTCCTGTGTCAAGTGATGAAATCAACATGGTGGTCAATCGCATCGAGCAAAAACTCCGTAGTCGCAGTGAGAATGAGATCCAAAGTGAATATATTGGGTCCTTAGTCATGGAAGAATTGGCAGAGCTTGATGAGATCACCTATGTTCGTTTTGCCAGTGTTTACCGTAGCTTTAAGGATGTGAGTGAGTTGGAGAGTCTGCTTCAGCAGATCACCCAGTCCTCTAAGAAGAAAAAGGAAAAATAGATGAAACCAAATGACCGTTTTTCTTTTCTAAAGAATAATCGGGTGTCGCAAGATACCTCTTCTCTGGTGCAGTGCTACCTCCCGATTATCGGTCAGGAGGCACTGAGCCTCTATCTATATACCATTACCTTTTGGGATGGTGGGCAAAAGGAACACCTCTTTTCCCATATCCTCAACCACTTAAACTTTGGCATGCCGACCTTGCTCCAATCCTTCAAAGTCTTATCTGCCTTCGATCTGTTGACCCTTTATCAGAAGGAGAATGTCTATGAATTACAGCTTCATTCTCCCCTTTCCAGTCAAGAATTTCTAAGTCATTCTGTCTATAGCAGATTATTAGAGAAAAAGATTGGGGATACAGCTGTTTCTGCTATGAAGCAGACTCCAAGTGAGGGAGAAGCACTCTCTGTTTCTTTGAGCCAAGTCTTTCCAACCCTGACTGAAGAAGTGACACCAAGCGAGTCTAAAAGCAAGTTAAAAAATGATTTTGACTTGGAACATTTCCAGCGTCTGATGGCTCGAGATGGCTTGCGTTTTGAAGACGAGCAGGCGGATGTTTTGGAATTGTTCGCCATTGCAGATGAAAAAAAATGGACCTGGTTTGAAACCTATCAATTAGCTAAGGCGACAGCTGTAGCTCAGGTTATTTCTGTCAAACGCATGCGTGAAAAGATAGCACAAAAACCAGCTACTTCTGACTTTAGCCCCAAAGAAATGACCATTATCAGGGAAGCCAAAAATAAAACTCCCCTGCACTTTTTAGCCGAAATCAAGCAAACGCGTAAGGGGAACATCACCCAAAGTGAAAGAGAACTCCTTCACCAGATGGCGTCTTTAGGCTTGTTGGATGAAGTCATCAATATCGTCTTGCTTCTAACCTTTAACAAGGTTGATTCGGCCAATGTCAATGAGAAATATGCCATGAAGGTCGCCAATGACTATGCTTATCAAAAAATTCGGACAGCAGAAGAAGCTGTGCTTCGGATTCGAGAGCGTCAGCAAAAAGGCCAAGAAGACAAAAAATTGAAAACTAGCTCGACTAAGACAAATGTTCCCAAGTGGAGCAATCCAGAATATAAAAATCAAACCAGCGAGGAAACTCGTCTGGAACTAGAACGTAAAAAACAAGAAATGTTAGCCCGATTAGAAGAAGGAGGAGACTAGATGGAAAGTGTGGGTGACGTTATCAAACGTCAGACAAGTCGTTTTCAGTATCAGGACTTAGTCCAGCAGATTATGAAAGACCCAGATGTGGCGGCTTTTATCCAGAAAGAATCCCTCAGTCCAGAGGAGTTGAATCGTAGCATCTCCAAGTTCAACCAATATATCACAGAACGTGACAAGTTTCTTCGTGGGGATGCGGACTATATAGCGCGTGGCTACAAGCCTATCTTGGTTATGAATCACGGTTATGCGGATGTGTCTTATGAAGAAACACCAGAACTAATCGCGGCAGAAAAAGAGGCTGCAATTAAGAATCGTCTCAAATTGATCAATCTACCAGCCAGTCTCAAGAAAGCGAAGTTGGCTCAGATTGACCTGGATGATCTAGGACGATTACCGATTTTTGAGAGACTCTATGCCTTTGTTGACCTTTACCCTAGTATCCGAAAAGGTCTCTATCTTTACGGAGATTTTGGTGTCGGTAAGAGTTTCATGATGGCGGCCTTAGCTCATGACCTATCTGAAAAACGTGGAGCATCAACGACGATTCTCCACTATCCAAGCTTTGTCATTGATGTGAAAAATGCCATCGGTGAAGGATCAGTGAAGACCTTGGTGGATGAGATCAAATTAGCAGAAGTATTGGTCTTGGATGATATTGGTGCAGAGCAGTCGACACCTTGGGTGCGTGATGAGATTCTTCAAGTCATTCTTCAGTACCGCATGCAGGAAGATTTGCCGACCTTCTTTACTTCCAACTTTAATTTCCAAGATTTGGAAAAACATTTTGCCAAAGGAAAGAATGGAAATGACGAGACTTGGGAAGCTAGACGGGTCATGGAACGAATCCGTTATTTAGCTGAGGAGACAAGACTAGAAGGAGAAAATCGCCGATGACAGAAACCATTAAACTGATGAAAGCCCATACTTCAGTTCGTCGCTTTAAGGAGCAAGAAATTCCTCAAGCGGACTTGGACGAGATTTTGACTGCTGGACAAATGGCGTCATCTTGGAAAAATTTCCAATCCTATTCTGTGATTCTTGTACGTAGTCAAGAGAAGAAAGATGCCTTATATGAATTGGTTCCTCAGGAAGCCATTCGCCAGTCAGCTGTCTTTTTGCTCTTTGTCGGTGACTTGAACCGAGCTGAAAAGGGAGCAAGTCTTCATACGGACACTTTCCAACCTCAAGGGGTAGAAGGCCTCCTTATCACGTCTGTTGACGCTGCGCTTGCGGGGCAAAATACCTTGCTTGCGGCTGAGAGTCTGGGATATGGTGGTGTTATCATCGGTTTGGTCCGTTATAAGTCAGAAGAAGTGGCAGAACTTTTTAACCTGCCTGACTATACCTACCCTGTTTTTGGGATTGCCCTTGGCGTGCCAGATCAACAACACGAGGTCAAACCAAGACTGCCTTTGAACCAAGTGGTATTTGAAGAAGAATACCAAGAACAGCCCGTAGCAGCGATTTTGGACTATGACATAGTTCAGGCAGACTATGCTGGTGCGCGTGCGTCGACCTCTTGGAGTCAACGTTTGGCTGAGCAGTTTGGTCAAGCCGAACCTCGTTCAACTCGGAAAAATCTAGAACAGAAAAAGTTATTGTAGAAAGTGAGAAAACATGGCCTTACCAACTATTGCCATTGTGGGACGTCCCAATGTTGGGAAATCAACCCTATTTAATCGGATCGCTGGTGAGCGGATCTCAATCGTAGAAGATGTCGAGGGCGTGACACGTGACCGTATCTATGCAACGGGTGAGTGGCTCAATCGTTCCTTTAGTATGATTGATACGGGAGGGATTGACGACGTCGATGCTCCCTTCATGGAGCAAATCAAGCACCAGGCAGAAATCGCTATGGAAGAAGCCGATGTCATCGTCTTTGTGGTGTCTGGGAAAGAAGGAATTACGGATGCGGATGAATACGTTGCCCGTAAACTCTATAAAACCTATAAGCCTGTTATCCTTGCCGTTAACAAGGTTGACAACCCAGAAATGCGAAATGATATTTTTGATTTCTATGCGCTAGGATTGGGAGAACCACTGCCAATTTCGTCTGTCCACGGTATCGGGACAGGAGATGTGCTGGATGCTATTGTAGAAAATCTACCACACGAAGTTGAAGAAGAAAATCCAGACGTGATTAAATTTAGCTTGATTGGCCGTCCTAACGTTGGAAAGTCAAGTTTGATCAACGCCATTTTGGGAGAAGACCGCGTGATTGCTAGTCCAGTAGCTGGAACGACTCGCGATGCCATTGATACCCATTTTACAGATGCTGATGGACAAGAGTTTACCATGATTGATACAGCTGGTATGCGTAAGTCTGGTAAAGTCTATGAAAATACGGAGAAATATTCTGTTATGCGTGCCATGCGTGCCATTGACCGTTCTGACGTGGTCTTGATGGTCCTCAATGCCGAAGAAGGCATCCGTGAGTACGACAAGCGTATCGCAGGTTTTGCCCACGAAGCAGGTAAAGGGATGATCATCGTGGTCAATAAGTGGGATACTCTTGAGAAAGACAACCACACCATGAAAAAATGGGAAGAGGATATCCGTGAGCAGTTCCAATATCTGCCTTATGCACCGATTGTCTTTGTATCCGCTCTTACCAAGCAACGTCTCCATAAACTGCCTGAGATGATCAAGCAAATCAGTGAAAGCCAAAACACCCGTATCCCATCAGCTGTCTTGAACGATGTCATTATGGATGCCATTGCCATCAATCCAACACCGACAGACAAAGGGAAACGCCTCAAGATTTTCTACGCAACCCAAGTGGCAACCAAGCCACCAACCTTTGTCATCTTTGTCAATGAAGAAGAACTCATGCACTTCTCTTACTTGCGTTTCTTGGAAAATCAAATCCGCAAGGCCTTTGTTTTTGAGGGAACACCGATTCACTTGATTGCGAGAAAACGCAAGTAAACCTTGCTTGTTTTTCTACAAAAACAAACTAAAAGAAGACTTCATAGTCTTCTTTTTTCTATCTAAGAGGGGAGAAAAGAACCTATCAAATTGGAGGAGAATCTGTCATCAAAATTCAATCTTTTTCCTAGCTTTTGTAATCTATTTGTAATGAAAATGCACTTTCTTTGTAAAAATCAAAATGCTATAATTCCTTAAATCAATTTTCCTTTATCAGGGAGGTTATTATGAAAAGAAGCAGATTATTTAAACATAGTTTGTTGGTTCGCTTGCTTGGGTTGCTGATGGTCTTTCTCTTCTTGTCAGCATTCACAGCACCTGAAAAACCTGAGTACGGGATCTATGACCCGGATCACTATCTAACGGATGAGACTATAAGTCAAATTCGAGAATTGAATAATGTCAATAGTAAAAAATCAGAAAAATTCCAGATGGGTGTTTACGTTGTGAAAAGCCTAAATGGAGAAACAATCGAGACTGTAGCCAATGAAACAGCTAGAGCTTGGAAGATTGGCTACTCGGGAGACAATCATGGTGTCTTGATTGTGGTAGCAGTCCAAGATAGAAAATCACGGATTGAAACCAGTAATAATGTGGCCAGTAAGATCACTGACTATCAGACTCACAGGTTCTTGACAACAGCACGTCCTTACTTTAAAAATGGTGACTATAACAAGGGTGTTCTCTCAATAGTCAATAATCTCAACTACATGTTCTATAGTGGATCGAGTACGACTTCTTCAAGTTCTAGAAGTAGTTACGACTATGCTACTAATTCTAGTCGTCTAAGAGAAATTGAAAAGTATACCGCTGGGAGTCAATCTTCGAAACGTCATCGAAAAAGCAGTTCGAGCGACGGAGTTATCGTATTTGGAGTTCTCATTTACTTCATCGTGATGATTATCGGATTTCTATTTGGTGGTCGTGGTTCACGTGGAGATGATTCTAGCGGTGGCTGGTGGGGCGGTGACTCATCAGACTCAGGTTCCTCTTGGTCTGACTCAGGCTCCGACTCATCTGGAGGCTGGGACGGCGGTGGCTTCGATGGTGGCGGTTCGTCTGATGACTGGTGAGTGATCATATATTGTTCAAACCGATTTCTCCATGCAGTAAGGTGACTCCTTTGCAAGAGTTCACTCCTTAATTAAAAATAAAAGCAAAGTTTGGGAAATTGATTTAAAATCTGAGTATTATCTCAGAAAAGTTGATAAAAGAAAGTGTTAAGGTTTTGATATGAAACAAAATAAAGTAATTCTCTCAATAGTGGTGATTTTCTTTGGACTACTAGTTCTGGGAAGTTGTTCCGCAGTGACGACCTATAACGGTCTGGTTGGTGAACAGACTAAAGTGGAGCAGGCTCAGGCCGATGTCTCTACAGCCCTCCAACGTCGTTCGGACTTGATTGGTAACTTGGTGGAGTCCGTTAAAGGACAAATGAATCATGAAACCGAAGTCTTTACCAAGATTGCGGATGCTAGAGCTAAAATCGGTAGTAGCTCAGTGACATCGGAAGAAAACCAAAAGGCTCAGGGAGAATTGAGCTCTGCTCTTTCCCGCTTGATTTCCTTGACGGAGAATTATCCAGAACTCAAGAGCAATCAAAATGTTGAGCAACTAATGGTCGAACTTTCAGGCAGTGAAAATCGTATCTTTGTAGCACGCAAGGATTATAATAAAGTCGCAGCCGAGTACAATCAAAAGTTGAGAAGTTTTCCAACCGTGCTTTTTGCAAATATGATGAACTTTAAAGAAGCTGAAACTTTTAAAGAAACAGAAGAAGCCAAGACAGTTCCTAAGGTCGATTTTGGAACATCTTCATCAAGTCAATAAAGTGAATCAGCCTATGAATAAAGGAATTTCTCTAGTATGACTAGTGATTTTAAACCCGAACCTGGAAAGCTTTTTCCAGGTTTTTTTGGTATAATAAAAGGGAAGAGACAGTGACTCAAATGGAGGTTTGCTATGGAGAAAACAAAAGCCTTTCTTGAAGCGCACTACAAGAGATATATTCTTACGATTTGCCTTCTCTGGTTCCTCATGTTTATCCTTCCTTGGGATTGGCAAATAGGAGGAGTTTCAGTATATTATTTCGTTATGAAAAAAATCTTTGTGGTTTTTGGAGTTTTATCCATCCTATACTCCGTGCTGATTAAAAAAATCAGTCTTCTCATCTTTGGCATCATCTTTTGCTTGGCCTTCTGGATCAATCTCTTTTGGTATTTTGGGATATTGCCTATATTCTTGGGAAATTAAACATTAACAAATGAAGGACCAGACTAGCTTCTAGTCCTTTTTTCTTTCTTGTTAAAATAGTTGGAGATATGAAAATAATTTTGTTGACGGGCTGTCTGTATGATATAATAAGTCCCGTAAAATGAAGATTAAGGGATTTGAAAAATGGCTAAAAAAGTAAAAGATTATTATGACTTAGCTTATGCTAGTGATTTGAGTCGACGGTTGAAAGAAGCGTCCCCTGCATTTGATGGACAAAAGTTTAGGCTCTTGTTAGAAAAAGACTTGGAAGAGTTGGAGTTTAGCCAGCGTCAAGAACTCTTGGCTAGAGGTATCAAAGATTGTCTTCCCCTATCTTATCAGGACTCTCTCAAGGTTTTTGAGAAAATTTTGGGTCCTGAGTTAGAGGGTGGTTTAGGTATGTTCTCAGAAGGATATTGGCTTTGGCCAATCGGAAAATATGTAGAGCTACATGGGGACAAGGAATTTGAATTGAGCGCGGCCTTTAGTAAGGAACTAACCAAGCGATTTACTGGGGAATTTTCTATGAGACCTTTGCTGGCTCGCTATCCTAAGGCTACAATGATTTTGCTGTTAGAATGGAGTCGGGATGAAAATTTGCGCGTTCGTAGACTTGCCAGCGAATGTATGCGTATCCGTCTGCCTTGGGCTAAGAGACAAACCGTGGTATTGGATTATTTTGAGGAGTTTACCACTATTCTGACCGATCTAAAAGATGATAGAGACAAGTCTATTCAAAAAAGTGTAGCCAATAATCTAAATGATTTGTACAAGGAAGATCCTGATAAGTTTGAAAAGATACTTCAAACTTGGCAAAAGGAGGATTTGAGTCCAAGTTGTGCCTGGGTCATCAAGCATGCCTCACGAACAAAAAACAAAAAAATAGCAACAGAAGATTGATGCAAAAAAAGCTGAATTTTGACTGGTCTTTTCCGTTGTAAATTAAGGATTCTTTCTTGAAAAATAATGGTAAATATGCTAAAATTAAAAGAACATTCTAAAATATTCAGAATAAAAAGTAAGGAAAATCATGGCTAATATTTTAAAAACGATTATTGAAAATGATAAAGGAGAACTTCGTCGTCTGGAAAAAATGGCTGATAAGGTTCTTAACTATGAGAGCCAAATGGCTGCAATGTCAGACGAAGAACTAAAAGCGAAAACTGACGAATTTAAAGAACGATACAACAAGGGTGAATCACTTGATTCATTGCTATATGAGGCTTTTGCAGTAGTTCGTGAAGCTGCAAAACGTGTCCTTGGGCTCTTCCCTTATAAGGTTCAGGTCATGGGTGGGATTGTTCTTCACCATGGTGACGTTCCAGAGATGCGTACGGGTGAAGGGAAGACCTTGACAGCGACTATGCCAGTGTACCTCAATGCCCTTGCAGGTAAAGGGGTTCACGTAGTTACAGTCAATGAATACCTAACAGAACGTGACGCGACTGAAATGGGTGAATTGTACTCATGGCTCGGTCTGTCAGTAGGGATCAACTTGGCAGCAAAATCTCCAATGGAGAAAAAAGAAGCTTATCTTTGCGATATTACCTACTCAACCAACTCAGAGATTGGTTTCGACTACCTTCGTGATAACATGGTCGTTCGTGCAGAAAACATGGTGCAACGTCCACTCAATTATGCCTTGGTCGATGAGGTTGACTCTATTTTGATCGACGAAGCTCGTACACCATTGATCGTTTCAGGTGCCAATGCAGTTGAAACAAGCCAACTCTACCATATGGCAGACCACTTCGTGAAATCTTTGGACAAGGACGACTATATCATTGACGTTCAGTCTAAGACGATCGGTTTGTCAGACTCTGGTATTGACAAGGCAGAAAGCTACTTCAAACTAGAAAATCTCTACGACATTGAAAATGTAGCTCTTACTCACTTTATCGACAATGCCCTCCGTGCCAACTATATCATGATTCTCGATATCGACTATGTGGTTAGTGAAGAGCAGGAAATCTTGATCGTCGACCAATTTACAGGTCGTACCATGGAAGGTCGTCGTTACTCGGATGGTTTGCACCAAGCGATCGAAGCAAAAGAAGGTGTGCCAATCCAAGATGAGACCAAGACTTCAGCTTCTATTACCTATCAAAACCTCTTTCGTATGTATAAGAAATTGGCAGGTATGACAGGTACTGGTAAAACAGAAGAAGAAGAATTCCGCGAAATTTACAACATTCGTGTTATCCCAATCCCAACCAACCGTCCAATTCAACGTATCGACCACTCAGACCTTCTCTATGCAAGTCTTGATGCGAAATTTAAGGCTGTAGTTGAAGATGTAAAAGCTCGTTACCAAAAAGGTCAGCCGGTCTTGGTAGGTACAGTTGCCGTTGAAACGAGTGACTTCCTTTCTAAGAAATTAGTAGCAGCAGGTGTTCCTCACGAAGTCTTGAATGCGAAGAACCACTATAGAGAAGCGCAAATCATCATGAACGCTGGTCAACGTGGTGCTGTTACCATCGCAACCAACATGGCCGGTCGTGGTACCGACATTAAGCTTGGTGAAGGAGTTCGTGAGCTTGGTGGGCTTTGCGTTATCGGTACTGAGCGCCACGAAAGTCGCCGTATTGATAATCAGCTTCGTGGACGTTCAGGTCGTCAAGGAGACCCAGGTGAGTCACAATTCTACTTGTCTCTTGAAGATGATTTGATGAAACGTTTCGGTTCAGAACGTTTGAAAGGTGTCTTTGAACGTCTGAATATGTCTGACGAAGCCATCGAATCTCGCATGTTAACCCGTCAAGTTGAAGCAGCTCAAAAACGTGTCGAAGGAAACAACTACGACACTCGTAAACAAGTCCTTCAATACGACGACGTTATGCGTGAACAACGTGAGATCATCTATGCACAACGTTATGATGTCATTACTGCAGATCGTGACTTGGCACCAGAAATCCATGCTATGATCCGTCGAACAATTGGCCGTATCGTGGATGCACATGCACGTTCGAAAGAAGATGAAAAATTGGAAGCGATCTTGAACTTTGCTAAGTATAACTTGCTTCCAGAAGATTCAATTAGCCGTTCAGACCTTGCAGGTTTGTCAGACCAAGCTATCAAAGATGAACTTTTCCAACGTGCCTTGAAAGTCTATGACAGCCAAGTTGCTAAGCTTCGTGACGAAGATGCAGTGAAAGAATTCCAAAAAGTCTTGATTCTACGTGTTGTAGACAACAAGTGGACAGACCATATCGATGCTCTTGACCAGTTGCGAAATGCTGTTGGTCTTCGTGGATATGCTCAAAACAACCCAGTTGTAGAATATCAAGCAGAAGGTTTCCGCATGTTTAACGACATGATTGGATCGATTGAATTCGATGTGACTCGTTTGATGATGAAAGCACAAATCCATGAACAAGAACGTCCGCAAGTTGAACACAATATCAGTACAACTGCGACTCGTAATATCGCAGCGCAGCAGGCAAGCCTTCCAGAAGATTTGGACTTGAGCCAAATCGGACGAAACGACCAATGCCCATGTGGATCAGGTAAGAAATTCAAGAACTGTCATGGTAAGAGACAATAATATGAGATAAGATACAGCGGATACCTGGTAAAAATCATTTTTTGCTTGGTGTCCGTTTGCTTTATAAGGAGATGAATCATGGTATTTAAAGCTAAAAGTCCTAAAATTAACATTGAAGAAGTTCGCGCCTTGTCTAAATTAGAGGGAGCGGCTCTTGCGAGAAAAAATCAACGTGATCAGGAATTGGAAGCCATCATTCGTGGGGAGGACCAGCGTATTCTCTTGGTGATTGGACCATGTTCATCTGATAATGAAGAGGCGGTTCTCGAGTATGCCAAGCGTCTATCTACTTTGCAAGAAGAGGTCAAAGACCGTATTTTTATGGTCATGCGTGTCTATACAGCTAAACCTCGTACCAATGGAGATGGCTATAAGGGCTTGATTCATCAACCAAATGCGACAGAAGCTCCTAGCTTGATCAATGGGATCAAGGCTGTTCGCCAACTGCACTACCGTGTGATTACCGAGACGGGAATGACAACAGCTGATGAGATGCTTTATCCTGAAAATCTTCCGCTGGTGGATGATTTGATTTCTTATATGGCTGTTGGAGCTCGTTCTGTAGAGGATCAACAGCACCGTTTTGTAGCGAGTGGAGCAGACTTTTCAACAGGATTTAAAAATCCCACATCTGGAAATCTCAATGTTATGTTTAACGGGATTTACGCAGCGCAAAATAAACAGAGTTTCCTCTTCCTCGGTAAAGAGGTGGAAACAACAGGGAATCCATTGTCCCACGCCATTCTTCGTGGTGCCTTGAATGAATACGGGAAAAATATTCCTAACTACTACTATGACAATTTGATGGATACCATTGATCAGTATGAAAAGATGGGCTTGGAAAATCCCTTTATCATCATCGATACCAATCATGATAATTCGGGCAAGCAGTACATGGATCAAATCCGTATCGTTCGTCAGACCTTGATTAACCGTGACTGGAATGAGAAGATCAAAAAATATGTTCGTGGTTTTATGATTGAGTCCTATCTAGAAGATGGACGTCAAAATGAGCCAGAAGTTTTTGGTAAGTCCATTACAGATCCGTGTCTAGGATGGGACAACACAGAAGCACTTGTTCGCGAAATTTACCAAACGCTAGGAGAGTAAGATGGCATTTATCGAAAAAGGTCAAGAAATTGATATTGAAGCAATCAAGGCTGCGACCCAGTTGTCACCTGAAGTCTTGCGTTATAAGGAAGTGCGAGATCAAGAGTTGGCAGCCATCATCTCGGGTGAGGACGACCGAATTCTTTTGGTAATGGGACCTTGCTCTTCTGACAATGAAGAGGCTGTTTTGGAATATGCCCGCCGTTTAGCTGACTTGCAGAAAAAAGTTGCGGATAAAATCTTTATCGTCATGCGTGTCTATACAGCTAAACCTCGTACCAATGGAGATGGCTATAAGGGTTTGATTCATCAGCCAAATGCTAGTGAGGCTCCTAGTCTCATCAATGGTTTGCAGGCTGTTCGTCAGCTCCACTACCGTGTGATTACGGAGACGGGATTGACTACGGCTGACGAGATGCTTTATCCGTCTAATCTCCTTTTGGTCGATGATCTGGTCAGCTACCATGCTGTAGGAGCTCGTTCAGTGGAAGACCAGGAACACCGCTTTGTAGCCTCTGGGATTGATGCTCCAGTTGGGATGAAAAATCCGACATCCGGAAACCTTGGGGTTATGTTTAATGCTATCTATGCAGCTCAAAACAAGCAAACCTTCCTTTACCATGGCCAAGAAGTGGAGACTTCAGGAAATCCCTTGGCCCACGTTATTCTTCGTGGCGCCATGAACGAATATGGTAAAAATGAACCCAACTTCTACTATGAAACCCTCTTAAATGCCATCAATCGCTATGAGACTATGGGACTTGAAAATCCCTTCATTATCATCGATACCAATCATGACAATTCTGGCAAGCAGTATATGGAACAAATTCGCATTGTTCGTCAAGCCTTGCTGAATCGTGACTGGAATGAAAAGATTAAAAAGACGGTTCGAGGCTTTATGATCGAATCTTACCTAGCAGATGGTCGTCAAAACCAACCAGAGGTCTTTGGCTACTCCATAACTGACCCTTGTCTAGGTTGGGAAAATACAGTAGCCTTGGTAGAAGAAATTTATACTACCTTAACAAAATAAGTGAAAAGGATGGAGTTGGGGGAATCTCAGCTCCTTTTATGAGTATGATAGTTGGACACGGAATTGACATCGAAGAATTGGCTTCGATAGAACGAGCAGTTACACGGCACAATGGCTTTGCCAAGCGGGTGCTGACTACTAAGGAAATGGAGCGCTTTACCAGTCTCAAAGGGCGCAGACAAATCGAATACTTGGCAGGTCGTTGGTCGGCTAAGGAGGCTTTTTCCAAGGCTATGGGGACAGGAATTGGCAAACTGACCTTTCAGGATTTGGAAGTTTTGAACAATGAACGAGGCGCGCCTTATTTTAGTCAGGCGCCATTTTCAGGAAAGATTTGGCTATCGATCAGCCATACAGATCAGTTTGTGACAGCCAGTGTCATTTTGGAGGAAAATCATGAAAGCTAGTCCACATAGACCGACCAAGGCTCTGATATATCTGGGAGCCATTCGACAAAATATCCAGCAAATGAGTGATCATATCCCTGAAGGAACGCTCAAGTGGGCAGTGGTCAAGGCCAATGCCTATGGTCATGGAGCAGTTGCCGTTGCCAAGGCTATTCAAAATGATGTTGATGGATTTTGTGTTTCCAATATTGATGAAGCTATTGAACTTCGTCAGGCTGGACTTAACAAGAAAATTCTCATCTTAGGAGTTTCTGAGCTAGAAGCCGTTGACCTAGCTAAAGAATACGACATCACCATGACAGTGGCTGGACTGGAATGGATTCAAGCGCTCTTAGCTAGGGAGACAGATTTATCTGGCTTAACTGTCCACCTCAAGATTGATTCAGGAATGGGACGAATTGGTTTTAGAGAAGCCAGTGAAGCGGATCAGGCTCATGCCTTGCTCCAACAACACGGCGCTCGTGTTGAGGGGATTTTTACCCACTTTGCGACTGCAGATGAAGAATCAGACACTTATTTTAATACCCAGTTAGAACGATTTAAAGCTATTTTGGCAAGTATGAAGGAAGTGCCAGAGATGGTTCATGCCAGCAATTCTGCCACGACTCTTTGGCATGCAGAGACTATTTTCAATGCGGTTCGTATGGGAGACGCTATGTATGGCCTGAATCCTAGTGGAGAGGTCTTGGACTTGCCCTATGATTTGACTCCAGCCTTGAGTTTGGAGTCTGCCCTTGTTCATGTCAAGACAGTTCCGGCTGGAGCTTGCATGGGCTATGGGGCGACCTATCAGGCAGATAGTGAGCAAGTCATTGCGACGGTGCCAATCGGTTATGCGGATGGTTGGACACGAGACATGCAGAATTTCTCCGTCTTGGTAGATGGACAAGCGTGCCCAGTCGTCGGTCGGGTTTCAATGGATCAAATCACCATTCGATTACCTAAGGTTTACCCTCTAGGAACAAAAGTAACCTTAATTGGCTCCAACGGTGACCAGGAAATCACAGCTACTCAGGTAGCGACCTATCGTGGAACTATTAACTATGAGGTGGTTTGTCTCCTCAGCGACCGCATTCCGAGAGAATATTATTAAAAAGAAAGGAGTGGAGCATGAATCTACACCAACCCTTGCATGTCTTACCTGGTGTGGGACCAAAGTCAGCAGAGAAATACGCCAAACTAGGAATTGAAAACTTGCAAGACCTCTTGCTCTACTTTCCTTTCCGTTATGAAGATTTCAAGACCAAGCAGGTGCTAGAGTTGGAAGATGGAGAAAAGGCTGTTCTGTCTGGTCAGGTAGTGACTCCTGCCAGTGTCCAGTATTATGGTTTCAAGCGCAATCGCCTGCGTTTTAGCCTCAAGCAGGGAGAGGTCGTTTTTGCGGTGAATTTTTTTAACCAACCCTATCTGGCTGATAAGATAGAGTTAGGTGCAACTCTTGCTGTCTTTGGGAAATGGGACCGTGCCAAGGCCAGTTTGACTGGGATGAAGGTTCTAGCTCAAGTGGAAGATGACCTCCAACCGGTTTATCGTCTGGCTCAAGGAATCAGTCAGGCCAGTCTGGTCAAGGTTATCAAGACAGCCTTTGATCAGGGGTTGGACCTCTTGATAGAGGAAAATCTTCCCCAGTCTTTGCTGGACAAATACAAACTCATGTCCCGTTGTCAGGCAGTTCGTGCTATGCATTTTCCAAAGGATTTGGCAGAATACAAGCAGGCCCTTCGTCGGATCAAATTTGAGGAACTCTTTTATTTTCAGATGCAGTTGCAGTCACTCAAGTCTGAAAATAGAGTTCAGGGAAGCGGTCTGGTTCTGAATTGGTCTAAGGGAAAGGTGACAGCTGCTAAAGAAAATCTGCCATTTGCCCTGACTCAAGCCCAGGAAAAGAGTTTGCAGGAAATTTTGGCTGACATGAAGTCCGACCACCACATGAATCGTCTCTTACAAGGGGATGTGGGGAGCGGAAAAACGGTGGTTGCTGGTTTGGCCATGTTTGCGGCGGTGACGTCTGGCTATCAGGCAGCTCTCATGGTGCCAACAGAAATCCTAGCAGAGCAACACTTTGAAAGTTTACAGAGCCTTTTTCCAGACTTGAAACTCGCTCTCTTGACAGGTTCCTTAAAAGCTGCAGAAAAAAGAGAAGTCTTGGAGACCATAGCAAAGGGGGAGGCCGATTTGATTATCGGAACCCATGCTCTGATTCAGGATGGGGTAGATTATGCTCGACTTGGTTTGATTATCATCGATGAGCAGCACCGTTTTGGTGTGGGGCAAAGGCGTATTTTACGTGAAAAAGGGGACAATCCAGATGTCCTCATGATGACGGCGACTCCCATTCCACGAACCTTGGCCATCACAGCCTTTGGTGATATGGATGTTTCTATTATTGACCAGATGCCAGCAGGGCGGAAGCCTATTGTTACTCGCTGGATTAAGCATGAGCAGCTGCCTCAGGTCTTGACTTGGTTAGAGGGAGAAATTCAAAAAGGTTCTCAAGCCTACGTCATCTCTCCCTTGATTGAAGAATCAGAAGCCCTGGATCTGAAAAATGCCATTGCCTTATCAGAGGAGTTGACAGCTCATTTTGCTGGTAAGGCTGAAGTGGCTCTTTTACATGGTAAAATGAAAAGTGATGAAAAAGACCAAATCATGCAGGATTTCAAAGAGCGAAAAACAGATATTCTCGTTTCGACAACTGTTATCGAGGTTGGGGTCAATGTCCCTAATGCGACCGTCATGATTATCATGGATGCCGACCGGTTCGGTCTCAGCCAACTTCACCAGCTCAGAGGCCGTGTGGGTCGGGGGGACAAGCAGTCCTATGCTGTTCTTGTGGCTAATCCCAAGACGGATTCTGGGAAGGACCGCATGCGCATCATGACAGAAACGACCAATGGATTTGTCCTTGCTGAGGAAGATTTGAAAATGCGCGGATCGGGTGAGATTTTTGGAACCAGACAGTCAGGACTGCCGGAGTTCCAAGTGGCGGATATCATCGAAGATTTTCCGATTTTAGAAGAAGCCAGAAAAGTTGCCAGCTACATTAGTTCGATAGAAGGTTGGCAAGAGGATCCAGAATGGCGCATGATTGCTCTCCACCTAGAAAAGAGAGAACATCTGGATTAAGCCTTTTCTAAGAAATCTATAAGCTAGCTTTTAGGTTTGGGTCTTATACTAGAGTCATCAAAAAGAAACGAGGACTCTCACATGACTATTAAAGTAACCTACCAAAAGAAATTCCAAACCGTCAAACTAGAGAAAGGAGCTAGCACCTATTGATACACAGAGAGCGGAAACGCTCTTTTTATTTTTAAAACTACTTTTAGACGATAGGTTTAAGGAAAGAGAATCTAAAATCACTTTCTATTTAGTATTCTTTCTTGCATTGCCTTCCTAGATATGCTAGAGTTATGATAGCGATTACAAAACTAAAGGAGCATGCTATGAAAAATCCAGCTTTGTTAGAAGAAATCAAGAACTATCTAGGACGGGATGAGATTCCAGAAGACTTTGATGCTTTCTGGGATGAAGAAGTCAAAAAAGTTTCATCTCTTCCAGCCTACCAGTTGGAGGAAAGAGATTTCCATATTCCCCAAGTCAAGTGCTATGAGCTCACTTTTGAAGGAACCAATGAAGGCAAGGTCTACGCACGCGTCGTCCTTCCAAAGAGTGAGGGTAAAGTTCCCCTAATATTCTATTTCCATGGCTATATGGGGCGTGGTTGGGACTGGGCCGATATGTTGTCCTTCACCGTGGCTAGTTACGGTGTTGTTTCCATGGACGTTCGTGGCCAGTCGGGCTATTCGCAAGACGGCTTGCGCTCTCCACTAGGAAATACGGTGAAGGGGCATATCATCCGTGGTGCTGTGGAAGGTCGTGAACATCTCTTTTATAAGGATGTTTATCTGGATATTTACCAGTTGGTTGAAATTGTTGCTAGTCTATCTCAGGTGGATGAGAAAAGACTTTCTAGCTATGGTGCCTCACAAGGAGGGGCTTTAGCTTTGGTTGCAGCTGCTCTCAATCCTCGGATTCAGCGAACAGTTGCCATCTATCCCTTCTTGTCTGATTTTAGACGAGTGCTTGAGATTGGCAATACCAGTGAAGCATATGATGAACTCTTCCGTTATTTCAAGTTTCACGATCCTTTCCATGAAACAGAGGAGGAAATCATGGCGACCCTCGCCTATATCGATGTGAAAAATCTTGCCCATCGCATTCAAGGTGAGGTCAAGATGATTACAGGCTTGGACGACGATGTCTGCTATCCTATTACCCAGTTTGCTATTTACAACCGCCTAACTTGCGACAAGGCCTATCGCATCATGCCTGAGTATGCCCACGAAGCCATGAATGTTTTTGTCAATGACCAAGTTTATAACTGGCTCTGTGGTAGTGAGATTCCTTTTAAGTACGCAAGATAATGAATGAGAGAGCCCAGGAGCTCTCTTTTTATGTCCTAAATCTGAAAGTACTTTTAGAAAATTTAAAATATTAAAATATTCTTAAAAGTAAAATCTATTCTGTGGGAACACAGATATAAATATAAGACTTTATTGTATAATAAAGGAAAAGTCACTTGTGAAAGGAGGAAAAAGGCTGCTGGGCGCTTAAAGAATGGCTCAGCAGAAATGGGAGAGGATTGGGAGCTCTCATTGAGTTGGATACTTTCTTGTAAAACTTGTCTCTTGAAGAGACAATAAAAATTTTTAAAGAAAAAGAAAGCGCTTTATTTTATGAAAAATGAAAGGACAAACATGAATTACAAATCTTTAGATCGGAAACAGCGATACGGAATTCGAAAATTTGCAGTTGGGGCGGCATCTGTAGTGATTGGTACAGTGGTATTTGGAACAAATCCAGTCTTAGCTCAAGAGCAAGCCAATGCAGCAGGAGCCAATACAGAAACTGTCGAACCTGGTCAAGGTTTATCAGAGTTGCCAAAAGAAGTGTCCTCGGGAGATCTTGCTCATTTGGATAAGGATTTGGCTGATAAATTGGCAGCAGCTCAAGACAACGGCGTTGTGGTGGACCAAGATCATTTGAAAAAAAATGAGAGTGCAGAGTCAGAAACTCCATCCTCTACGGAAACCCCTGCAGAAGAAGCAAATAAGGAAGAGGAATCAGAGGATCAGGGGGCTATTCCTCGTGACTATTACTCAAGAGATTTAAAAAATGCTAATCCTGTCCTTGAAAAAGAAGATGTTGAAACCAATGCAGCAAATGGTCAGAGAGTTGATTTATCAAATGAACTAGACAAACTAAAGCAACTAAAAAATGCTACAGTTCACATGGAGTTCAAACCAGATGCATCAGCTCCACGCTTTTACAATCTCTTTTCTGTATCCAGTGACACCAAGGAAAATGAGTACTTTACTATGTCGGTCCTTGATAATACAGCTCTTATTGAAGGGCGTGGCGCTAATGGAGAGCAGTTCTATGATAAGTATACAGATGCTCCTTTGAAAGTTCGTCCTGGACAATGGAATTCCGTGACCTTTACTGTCGAACAACCAACAGCAGAGTTACCTCATGGTCGAGTTCGTCTTTATGTGAATGGTGTCTTATCTCGAACAAGTCTCAAATCTGGTAACTTCATCAAAGATATGCCAGATGTTAATCAAGCTCAACTTGGAGCAACCAAACGGGGCAATAAAACTGTTTGGGCATCAAACCTACAAGTACGAAACCTAACTGTTTACGATCGTGCTTTAAACCCAGATGAAGTTCAAACACGAAGTCAATTATTTGAAAGAGGTGAATTGGAACAGAAACTTCCTGAGGGAGCAAAAGTCACTGAGAAAGAAGACGTCTTTGAAGGTGGTAGGAACAATCAACCAAATAAAGATGGTATCAAGAGTTATCGTATCCCAGCCCTTCTCAAGACAGATAAAGGAACGCTGATTGCAGGTGCAGATGAACGCCGTCTCCATTCGAGTGACTGGGGTGATATCGGCATGGTCATTAGACGCAGTAAAGATAATGGTAAAACTTGGGGAGATCGAGTAACTATTACCAACCTACGTGACAATCCAAAGGCTTCTGATCCATCAATCGGTTCACCAGTGAATATCGATATGACCCTGACTCAAGATCCTGAAACCAAACGCATTTTTGCCATTTATGACATGTTCCCAGAAGGAAAAGGAATCTTTGGAATGTCTTCGCAAAAAGAAGAAGCCTACAAAGAAATCAATGGTAAAACCTATCAACTCCTCTATCGAGAAGGTGAACAGGAAGCTTATACTATTCGAGAAAATGGTACAGTTTACACTCCAGATGGTAAAGCAACAGACTACCGTGTTGTTGTAGAACCTGTTAAACCGGCCTATAGCGACAAGGGTGATCTATACAAGGGTGACCAGCTACTGGGCAATATCTACTTCACAACAAACAAAACTTCTCCATTTAGAATTGCGAAGGATAGCTACCTATGGATGTCTTACAGCGATGACGACGGGAAGACCTGGTCAGCGCCTCAAGATATTACTCCGATGGTCAAAGCCGATTGGATGAAATTCCTAGGAGTAGGTCCTGGAGTGGGGATTACCCTTCGTACTGGACCACATAAAGGTCGAATCGTCGTTCCTGTCTATACAACTAACCGTACCAACCACCTCAATGGTTCTCAATCATCTCGAATCATCTACTCAGACGACCATGGTAAGACTTGGCATATGGGTGGTGGTGTCAACGACAATCGTACACTTTATGATGGTACAGTAGTCGATTCAAGTACAATGAGTAATTATTATGCTCAAAATACAGAAGCTTCAGTTGTTCAGTTAAACAATGGGGACCTCAAACTCTTTATGCGTGGGTTGACAGAAGATCTACAGGTTGCAACCAGTCATGATGGTGGTCTAACTTGGGACAATAACGTTGAACGCTACGATGTGCCAGACGTTTATGTTCAAATGGCTGCGACTCACACGGTTCAAAATGGCAAAGAGTATATTCTATTAGCAAATGCAAATGGTCCTGGTCGTAAAAATGGTTATATTCGAGTGGCTCGTGTAGAAGAAGATGGTCAGTTAACTTGGTTGCACCACCATTTGATTCAAGAAGGTGAGTATGCTTATAACTCACTTCAACAAATCGGACCAGATGAATTTGGACTTTTATATGAACACCATGCTCCTGGAGGTGTTCCATACACACTTTCCTTCAAGAAGTTCAACTGGGATTTCTTGACCAAGGAAAGAGTTTCTCCTAAAGAAGCAAAAGTAAAATATGCTATCCAAAAATGGCCAGGCATTATAGCCATGGAGTTCGATTCGGAAGTATTGGTCAACAAGGCTCCGACCCTTCAATTGGCAAATGGCAAGACAGCAACCTTTATGACCCAGTACGATACAAAAACTCTCCTATTCACAATAGACCCAGGGGATATGGGTCAAAGGATTACAGGTCTAGCTGAGGGTGCAATTGAAAGCATGCACAATTTACCAGTTTCTTTAGCTGGCTCTAAACTAAGCGATGGTATTAATGGCAGTGAAGCTGCTATCCATGAGGTTCCAGAGTTCACAGGTGGTGTTAATGCAGAAGAAGCAGCGGTTCATGAAGTTCCGGAGTATACAGGTCCAATGGCAACAGTAGGTGAAGAACTAGCTCCTACAGTAGAAAAAACCGAATTCACTGGTGGAGTCAATGCTGAGGAAGCCCCAGTGGCAGAGATGCCAGAGTACACCGGTCCATTATCAACAGTAGGCGAAGAACCAGCGCCAACGGTTGAAAAGCCTGAATTTACAGGTGGGGTCAACGCTGTTGAGGCAGCAGTCCATGAACTTCCAGAGTTCAAGGGTGGTGTCAATGCAGTTCTAGCAGCCTCAAACGAACTTCCGGAATATAGAGGAGGTGCTAACTTTGTCTTGGCAGCTTCAAATGACCTGCCAGAGTATAAGGGAGGTGTCAATGGCGCTGAGGCAGCAGTCCATGAAGTGCCAGAGTACAAGGGAGACACCAATCTAGTATTAGTAGCTGCAGACAACAAACTGTCTCTAGGCCAAGATGTGACCTATCAAGCGCCAGCAGTTAAACAAGCGGGTCTACCAAATACTGGAAGCAAGGAAACAAACTCACTGATTTCCCTTGGCCTTGCGGGCGTCCTCATATCACTCTTTGCATTTGGAAAAAAGAGAAAAGAATTATAAGTAAAAGCTATTTGAGTAAGTCTCATAAGAGATAGCAGGTTTTTCAGCCTGCTATCTTTCTTTATTACATTCAGCTTGCTTCGAAATCATAAGAGGTCTGAAACTACTTTCAGGATAGTCTGTTCTATAAAATAGTTTTGAAACTGAAATCTATTCTACTACAAGCTATTGAAAGCGCTTAACAAATGATATATAATAAGCCCATAAGAACAAGAAAGGGAGGAAAGAGGATGCCACAGATCAGCAAAGAAGCCTTGATTGAACAAATCAAAGATGGAATCATTGTCTCTTGCCAGGCACTTCCTCACGAACCGCTTTATACAGAAGCGGGAGGAGTCATTCCCTTGCTAGTCAAAGCGGCTGAGCAAGGTGGAGCAGTCGGTATCCGAGCAAACAGTGTTCGTGATATCAAGGAGATCAAGGAGGTTACGAAACTCCCGATTATCGGGATTATCAAACGTGACTATCCGCCACAGGAGCCATTCATTACAGCTACTATGAAAGAAGTTGATGAATTGGCTGAACTAGACATCGAGGTCATTGCTCTGGATTGTACCAAACGTGAACGTTACGACGGTTTGGAAATTCAGGACTTTATCCGACAAGTCAAAGAAAAATATCCGCATCAACTCTTAATGGCTGATACTAGCACGTTTGAAGAGGGTATAGCAGCAGTTGAAGCAGGAATTGATTTTGTTGGAACAACGCTATCAGGTTACACCTCTTATAGTCCCAAAGTAGATGGTCCAGACTTTGAACTGATCAAAAAACTGTGTGAAGCAGGTGTGGATGTCATCGCTGAAGGGAAGATTCATACACCAGAACAAGCCAAACAAATCCTTGAATATGGGGTGCGAGGTATCGTTGTTGGTGGGGCTATTACTAGACCAAAAGAGATTACGGAACGCTTTGTTGCCGGTCTTAAATAACACAATCTCAAAACAGAGGAGAGTGGTTGATGCGTCGGATAAAATGAAAACGTATACAAATATAAAGAACTCATTATCCAATATGGATACGCTTATCAATTAGGAGAATACAAATGAAATTTAGAAAACTAGCTTGTACAGTACTTGCGGGTGCTGCGATTCTTGGCCTTGCGGCTTGTGGTAATTCTGGTGGAAGTAAAGATGCTGGAAGCTCTAGTAGCGATAGCGGAAAAACAGAAATCACTTGGTGGGCATTCCCAGTCTTCACACAAGAAAAAACTGGTGACGGTGTTGGAACTTATGAAAAATCAATCATCGAAGCTTTTGAAAAAGCAAATCCAGATGTAAAAGTGAAATTGGAAACCATCGACTTCAAGTCAGGTCCAGAAAAGATCACAACAGCTATCGAAGCTGGAACAGCGCCAGACGTACTCTTTGACGCACCAGGACGTATCATCCAATACGGTAAAAATGGTAAATTGGCTGAGTTGAACGACCTTTTCACAGACGAATTCGTCAAAGATGTCAACAACGAAAACATCGTACAAGCAAGTAAAGCTGGAGATAAAGCTTACATGTATCCAATCAGTTCAGCTCCATTCTACATGGCTATGAACAAGAAAATGTTGGAAGATGCTGGAGTTGCAAACCTTGTAAAAGAAGGTTGGACAACTGATGACTTTGAAAAAGTTTTGAAAGCGCTTAAAGATAAAGGATATACACCAGGTTCATTGTTCAGTTCTGGTCAAGGGGGAGACCAAGGAACACGTGCCTTCATCGCAAACCTTTATGGCGGTTCTGTAACAGACAAAGACGTAACCAAATATACAACAGACGATCCTAAATTCGTCAAAGGTCTTGAAAAAGCTGCTAGCTGGATTAAAGACGGTTTGTTGAACAATGGTTCACAATTTGACGGTGGAGCAGACATCCAAAACTTTGCCAACGGTCAAACTTCATACACAATCCTTTGGGCACCAGCTCAAAACGGTATCCAAGCGAAACTCTTGGAAGCAAGTAAGGTAGATGTGGTAGAAGTACCATTCCCATCAGACTCTGGTAAACCATCTCTTGAATACCTTGTAAACGGATTTGCAGTATTTAACAACAAAGACGATAAGAAAATCGCTGCTGCTAAGAAATTCGTTCAATTCATCGCAGATGACAAAGAATGGGGTCCTAAAGACGTAGTTCGTACAGGTGCCTTCCCAGTTCGTACTTCATTTGGCAAACTTTATGAAGACAAACGTATGGAAACAATCAGTGGCTGGACTAAATACTACTCACCATACTACAACACTATCGATGGATTTGCTGAAATGAGAACACTTTGGTTCCCAATGTTGCAATCTGTATCAAATGGTGACGAAAAACCAGCGGATGCTTTGAAAGCCTTCACTGAAAAAGCTAACGAAACCATCAAAAAAGCTACAAAACAATAAGCACTAAGTCAGATTGATTCCCCCCCTTTTCCCTGTGCACTATGGTGTAAGAAAAGGGGGACTTTTGTTTGAAATGGTAGGAACTGTCACGAAATTAAAATGAAGTTCTTACATAAGCGAATCTTAAAAAATTTCATTTTGGTTTTAAAACAGTTCAAGAAAATCAAAAACTATTCTATTTGAAAGAGAGGTGCCGACTGTGAAAGTCAATAAAATTCGTATGCGGGAAACAGTGATTTCCTACGCTTTCCTAGCACCAGTGTTATTCTTCTTTGTCATCTTTGTCTTGGCTCCTATGATTATGGGATTCATTACAAGTTTCTTTAACTACTCCATGACTAAATTTGAGTTTGTAGGCTTTGACAACTACATTCGCATGTTTAAAGACCCTGTCTTTATGAAGTCTTTGATCAATACCGTTATCCTGGTTATTGGATCTGTTCCGATTGTGGTTCTCTTCTCGCTCTTTGTAGCATCTCAAACCTATCATCAAAATGCCATTGCCCGTTCTTTCTATCGTTTCGTCTTCTTCCTTCCTGTAGTTACAGGTAGTGTTGCCGTAACGGTTGTATGGAAATGGATTTATGACCCACTATCAGGGATTTTGAACTTTGTCCTTAAGTCAAGTCATATTATCAGCCAAAACATTTCTTGGTTGGGTGACAAAAACTGGGCTTTGCTAGCGATTATGATTATCCTTTTGACAACATCTGTTGGTCAACCGATTATCCTTTATATCGCTGCTATGGGAAATATTGACAACTCACTTGTTGAAGCGGCGCGTGTTGACGGTGCGACTGAGTTTCAAGTCTTCTGGAAGATCAAATGGCCTAGCCTTCTTCCAACAACTCTTTACATCGCGATCATTACAACCATCAACTCATTCCAATGTTTCGCCTTGATTCAGCTCTTGACTTCTGGTGGTCCAAACTACTCAACAAGTACACTGATGTACTACCTTTACGAAAAAGCTTTCCAATTGACAGAATATGGCTATGCAAATACTATCGGTGTCTTCTTGGCGGTGATGATTGCCATTGTCAGCTTTGCTCAATTCAAGATCCTCGGAAACGACGTAGAATACTAAAGAAAGGAGACAGTTATGCAACCTACACAAAAGAAACCTTTAACAGCTTTCACTGTTATTTCAACGATTATCTTGCTCTTGTTGACCGTACTGTTCATCTTTCCATTCTACTGGATCTTGACAGGTGCCTTCAAATCACAGCCTGATACCATTATGATTCCGCCACAGTGGTTCCCTAAAATGCCAACCATGGAGAACTTCCAACAACTCATGGTGCAAAACCCTGCTATGCAGTGGATGTGGAACTCTGTATTTATCTCACTGGTAACCATGTTCCTAGTGTGTGCAACCTCTTCTCTAGCAGGTTATGTCTTGGCTAAAAAACGTTTCTATGGTCAGCGCATCCTCTTTGCAGTCTTTATCGCTGCCATGGCTCTTCCAAAACAAGTTGTCCTTGTACCATTGGTACGTATCGTCAACTTCATGGGAATTCACGATACTCTTTGGGCAGTTATCCTGCCTTTGATTGGATGGCCATTCGGGGTCTTCCTTATGAAACAATTCAGTGAAAATATCCCTACAGAATTGCTTGAATCAGCTAAAATCGACGGTTGTGGTGAGATTCGTACTTTCTGGAGCGTAGCCTTCCCTATCGTGAAACCAGGATTTGCAGCCCTTGCGATCTTTACCTTCATCAATACTTGGAACGACTACTTTATGCAGTTGGTTATGTTGACTTCACGTCAAAACTTGACCATCTCACTCGGGGTTGCGACCATGCAGGCCGAAATGGCAACCAACTATGGTTTGATCATGGCAGGTGCAGCTCTTGCAGCGGTGCCAATCGTAACCGTCTTCCTTGTCTTCCAAAAATCCTTCACTCAAGGGATTACTATGGGAGCGGTTAAAGGTTAAGACCTTGCGAAAATCGAGTTTAAACGACGTTAGCGTTACCTTGCCATACTTAAGTATTGCCTGCGGTTAGCTTCCTAGTTTGTTCTTCGATTTTCGTTGAGTATAAGAGAATACAGAGTTATAAGTGTCTACAAAATGGAGAGTATGCAGTTACTTCGTGAAGTTTTGTCAGACACTTATAAACTTACGAATGAACTCTTTTCATGATACTAGTTAGAGTAGGTTCGTTTTATTGTTGCTATTTCCCGCTTTAGTGGTATCTAAGATAAGCAACTTACGCTTATCTTAGACGGAATTTTTGAGACTGATGATGAAAGAGCAAAAGGCTCAAAAATTAGGAATGAAATACCGAAGAAATTTGCTTCCGTCCGCACTATTACAGGGAAATAGAGAAAGGATAATTCGAAACTGAAAACTAGTAACTTTCAGAAACGAAGGAAACAGTATGATTTTTGACGATTTGAAAAACATCGCCTTTTACAAAGGAATCCATCCCAATCTAGACAAGGCTATCGACTATCTCTATCAGCACCGTAAGGATTCTTTCGAACTCGGTAAGTATGAGATTGACGGGGACAAGGTCTTTCTAGTTGTTCAGGAAAATGTCCTCAATCAAGCTGAAAATGATCAATTTGAACACCATAAGAACTATGCAGACTTGCATTTGCTGGTAGAAGGGCATGAATATTCGAGCTACGGTTCACGTATCAAAGACGAAGCGGTAGCATTCGACGAAGCGAGCGACATTGGCTTTGTCCATTGTCATGAAAAATACCCACTCTTGTTGGGCTATCACAATTTTGCGATTTTCTTCCCTGGAGAACCGCACCAGCCAAATGGCTACGCAGGGATGGAAGAAAAGGTTCGCAAATATCTCTTTAAAATTTTGATTGATTAAAAGAATCAGGAGGAGCAAACATGGCACAAAAAGGAGTAAGTCTTATCAAGGCAGCATTTGATACAGATAATTTTCTCATGCGTTTCAGTGAGAAGGTCTTGGATATCGTCACAGTCAATCTTCTTTTTGTCGTCTCTTGTTTGCCCATCGTGACGACCGGAGTGGCGAAAATCAGCCTCTATGAGACTATGTTCGAGATTAAGAGAAGCAGACGAGTTCCAGTTTTCAGAACCTATCTAAGAGCCTTCAAGCAAAATCTGAAACTGGGTTTCCAGTTAGGTTTGCTGGAGTTAGGCATTGTGTCATTAAGCCTTCTAGATCTCTATCTCTTCTGGGGTCAGACTGCTTTGCCTTTCCAGATTGTGAAAGCTATTTGTTTGGGGATTCTCATCTTCCTCACTCTGGTGATGCTGGCTAGTTATCCCATCGCTGCGCGCTATGATTTGTCTTGGAAAGAAGTGCTGCAAAAAGGGCTTATCTTGGCAAGTTTTAACTTTCCGTGGTTCTTCCTCATGTTAGCCATTCTCTTTCTCATTGTGATGGTTCTTTATCTATCCGCCTTCACTCTCCTCTTGGGTGGGTCAGCTTTTATCCTCTTTGGTTTTGGTTTACTAGTCTTTCTCCAAGCAGGTTTGATGGAGAGAATTTTCGCCAAATACCAGTAGGATGGCTTGTTTCTGAAACTACTTTCAATCGTTACAGTTTCTAAAATACAAGTAGAAACTAAAATCTAAGTGTATACAAGATATTGAAAGCGATTTTCACAAGGTGTATACTAAACTTGTAAAAAATAGAACTGCTCTTAGCAGAAAAAAGAAATCTTAGGAGAAAATCTATGTCAGATTTGAAAAAATACGAAGGTGTCATTCCAGCCTTCTATGCATGTTATGATGATCAAGGAGAAGTAAGTCCAGAGCGTACGCGTGCCTTGGTTCAATACTTCATTGATAAAGGTGTTCAAGGTCTCTATGTCAATGGTTCTTCAGGTGAATGTATCTATCAAAGTGTGGAAGACCGCAAGTTGATTTTGGAAGAAGTTATGGCAGTTGCTAAGGGCAAATTGACCATCATTGCTCACGTAGCTTGCAATAATACAAAGGATAGTATGGAACTTGCTCGCCATGCGGAAAGCTTGGGAGTAGATGCTATCGCAACAATCCCACCTATTTACTTCCGTTTGCCTGAGTACTCAGTTGCTAAATACTGGAATGACATTAGTGCTGCAGCACCAAATACAGACTATGTTATCTACAATATTCCTCAATTGGCAGGAGTTGCTTTAACTCCAAGTCTTTACACTGAAATGTTGAAGAATCCTCGTGTTATCGGTGTGAAGAACTCTTCTATGCCAGTTCAAGATATCCAAACCTTTGTGAGCCTTGGTGGGGAAGACCATATCGTCTTTAACGGTCCAGATGAACAGTTCCTAGGAGGACGCCTCATGGGTGCTAAAGCCGGTATCGGTGGTACATATGGTGCGATGCCAGAACTCTTCTTGAAACTTAATGAGTTGATTGCTGAGAAAGATTTGGAAACAGCGCGTGAATTGCAATACGCTATCAACGAAATCATTGGCAAACTCACTGCTGCACATGGAAATATGTACTGTGTCATCAAAGAAGTTTTGAAGATCAATGAAGGTTTGAACATTGGTTCAGTTCGTTCACCATTGACACCAGTAACTGAAGAAGATCGTCCAGTTGTAGAAGCAGCTGCAGCCTTGATTCGTGAAACCAAGGAGCGCTTCCTCTAATCCATAAGGAGGTATTTATGACACACTACGTTGCAATTGATATCGGTGGAACCAATATCAAATATGGTTTGATTGACCAAGAAGGCCAACTTGTTGAATCGCATGAAATGCCAACTGAGGCGCATAAGGGTGGTCCTCATATCTTACAAAAGACAAAAGATATCGTAGCCAGCTATTTAGAAAAAGGCCCAGTAGCAGGTGTTGCCATTTCTTCTGCAGGGATGGTGGATCCTGATAAGGGGGAAATTTTCTACGCTGGACCTCAGATTCCCAACTATGCAGGAACCCAGTTCAAGAAGGAAATCGAGACGAGTTTTGCTATTCCTTGTGAGATTGAAAATGATGTCAACTGCGCAGGTCTTGCTGAGGCAGTATCTGGTTCAGGTAAGGGAGCGAGTGTCACACTTTGCTTGACTATTGGAACAGGTATCGGTGGTTGCTTGATTATGGATGGGAAAGTCTTCCATGGATTTAGCAATTCAGCTTGCGAAGTCGGTTATATGCATATGCAGGATGGAGGTTTCCAAGACTTGGCTTCTACGACAGCCTTGGTAGAATATGTGGCAGCAGCTCATGGTGACTCAGTCGATCAGTGGAATGGCCGACGCATTTTCAAGGAAGCCACTGAAGGAAACAAGATCTGTATGGCTGGGATTGACCGCATGGTAGACTACCTTGGGAAAGGTCTGGCAAATATTTGCTACGTTGCCAATCCAGAAGTGGTTATTCTTGGTGGCGGCATCATGGGGCAAGAGGCTATCCTCAAGCCTAAGATCCGCACAGCCTTGAAGGCGGCCTTGGTACCAAGTCTAGCTGAAAAAACTCGATTAGAATTTGCCCATCACCAAAACACAGCAGGGATGTTGGGAGCCTATTATCATTTTATACTCAATGAAAATCAAAGAGCAAAGTAGGAAGCTAGCCGTAGGCAGTACTTGAGTACGGCAAGGTGAAGCTGACGTGGTTTGAATTTGATTTTCGAAGAGTATCAAAACAAAACAATCCTAGTTTGGAATTATAGAATTAAGAAAAACACTGAATCACTACTTGAGTGAAAACTGTTTTGCTTAATTCTTTTTTTATTGAAAAAATTGAGCCAAAGGATGTAATCGTGAGAAACTAGGAGAAAATAAGCATCTTGTATGAAAGGTTGAAGCGAGAGCAATTCTATCATCAATTCAACTAGTGTTTAGTTTGAGTAAATGAGAAAATGTGGAAAAATGATATAATGAGGTGGACGAAAAATTGACAAATTAGAATTTGTAGAGGTGAAAAAACTGTAATGGGAACCTATTCACCTGAAGTCGACATCATATAAAATTACGAGGAGATTGTAAGATGAATAATTATATAAAATTAAATGAAGATAGATGGAATAATGTAAAAAATGACTATACTGAGCCATTGACACATGAAGAATTAGAAGAAGCTAGAAAGCATCCAATTTCTGTTGCCTTAACTGTTGGGGAAAAAGTCCCCACAGAATGGTTTGAAAAAGCCAAGGGAAAAAAGATATTAGGGTTAGCTTGTGGTGGTGGACAGCAGGGTCCGGTTTTTGCTGCAAAAGGTTATGATGTCACCATTATGGATTTTTCGAAATCACAATTAGAAAGAGATGAGATGGTTGCTAAAAGAGAAGGCTTAAAGATCAATACCGTTCAAAGCGATATGACAAAACCATTTCCATTTGAAGATGAAACCTTTGATATTATTTTTAATCCAGTTTCAAATGTATACATAGAGGATTTAGAAAACATGTATAAAGAAGCTTCTCGCGTATTGAAAAAGGGTGGACTCTTAATGGTCGGATTTATGAATCCTTGGATCTACATGTATGATGCTGACACTGTATGGGATAAACCCGATGAGGAATTACTGTTAAAGTTTTCAATCCCTTTTAATTCAAGAGAGCTTGAAGAGGAAGGCAAAATCACCATCAATCCAGAATATGGATATGAATTTAGCCATACCTTAGAAAGTCAGATTAGAGGACAACTAAAAAATGGTCTCGCTATGATTGATTTTTATGAATCATGTGACAAAAGACATCGCTTGTCACCTTATGGAAATGACTACATCGCTACACTTTGCATTAAACTATAATCTTATAGAACATACTTCTGGAGAATAGCTCGTTTTATTTTACGATTAGAATTTCCCATACCCAAAATAACGCAGGGATATTGGGTGCCTACTATCATTTCAAAACAAAACAATCCTAGTTTGGTTGAACCAAACTAGGATTTTCTAACACGTTTTTGTCTACGATAGCCATTGAGTTTTTTATTTTCCCAATAGCTGTTAAAGATTTTTTCTTTGCTCTCGCGATTGATTTCTAAAAAGTAGGCATAAATCAAATCTATTAAAATGAGCATAGGGAGTTGAGCGGAAATACGCTGGATGTAAGAAGATTGACTATGACTTGCGACAAGGACTGTTTCGGTATAGGCCTGACTGTTTTTGTTTGGAGCGCTGGTAAAGAGAATGGTCTTGGCACCCATTTCCTCGGCATCCAACAAACTATCGAGGACGGATTGGGTAGTGCCTGATAGGGAAAAACCAAGTACCAGACAGTTTTCATCCATGATACTAGTCGTCCAAGCAAAGCCATCCTGATCGGTCAAAGCTTCACAGACAACACCTAATCGCATAAAGCGCAGTTTCATCTCACGGGCAATCAGACCAGAACTTCCTGTCCCAAAGAAGTAAACTCGTTCAGCGTCATCGATTAATTGGGCGACGCGTTCCAGTTGTTCTTCGTCAATCAAATCCTGAGTTTGTTCTCGCATGATACTGTAGCTTCGCAAAACACGTTTGGTCAAAGGACTGTGTTTGTGCGAATGAGTGTCCGGTTTACTAGCCTGATGCTGGTATTGAAAGACGAACTCTCGGTAGCCTGTAAAACCACACTTTTTGGCAAAGCGGGTCAAGGCTGCTTGGGAGATATGTAATTTCTGGGTAACTTGCTGAGAAGAGAGATCATCTTGGATCGTTTCAGCTTGCAAAAAATAGCGAGCGATTTCTTGCTCGAGCTCGGTTAATTCTTCAAAATGGAGGTCGATTATGGTTGCGATATCTGGCTTGTTCATGAGGCTCCTTTTTATGAGTCAAAGTCTTAAAAGTTAACGCTTTCCTAACTATTACTATCATTATATCATAGAAAATAGGATAACCAAATAAAAAGGCATTTTCAGTTAAAAGTCAAAAAATGCTTCGACTTTTCCAAGAGTTTCTCCGTAAAATATGGTACAATGAAATGTACTGAGCTTCACCTGTTTGCTCTATTATTTTAGGGGAAATAAAGGTGGAAATCGGGAATTTTTCTAGAAAAGAGTCTTAGTTGTATGAGAAAATTTAATAGCCATTCGATTCCGATTCGGCTTAATTTATTATTTGCGATTGTCATCCTGCTCTTTATGGCCATTATTGGTCGTTTGTTATACATGCAGGTGCTCAATAAAGATTTTTATGAAACAAAATTGGCCTCAGCCAGCCAAACAAGGGTAACAACCAGTTCAGCTCGTGGACAGATCTATGATGCAACAGGCAAACCCTTGGTAGAAAATACTGTCAAGCAGGTTGTTTCTTTCACACGAAACAATAAAATGACGGCAGCTGAATTGAAGGAGACAGCCAAGAAACTTCTCACATATGTAAATGTAACCTCCCCTGATCTGACAGATCGACAGATTGCAGACTACTACTTGGCGGACCAGGATATTTACAAAAAAACAGTCGAATCCTTGCCAAGCGATAAACGCCTGGATTCAGATGGGAATCGTTTATCAGAAGCGACACTTTACAATAATGCGGTTGAAAGCATTGACGTGAGTCAACTTAATTATACAGATGACCAGAAAAAGGAAATCTATCTCTTTAGTCAGCTCAATGCTGTTGAAAATTTTGCAACGGGAACCATTTCTACGGATGCCTTAGATGATACCCAAGTTGCTCTCGTTGCATCAGCGTCCAAGGAATTACCAGGTATCAGCATTTCAACCTCATGGGATCGTAAAGTACTGGATACATCTTTATCGACGATCGTCGGTAGCGTTTCAAATGAGAAGTCAGGACTTCCGGCTGAGGAAGTTGATGCTTATCTCAAAAAAGGCTATTCTCTCAATGACCGAGTGGGAACTTCCTATCTTGAAAAGCAATATGAAGATGTTCTTCAAGGCAAACGCTCCGTCAAAGAAATCCACCTCGACAAACACGGAAATATGGAAAGTGTGGAAAATGTCGAAGAAGGAAGTAAAGGAAACAATATCAAGTTAACGGTTGACCTAGCTTTCCAGAATGGTGTGGACGACCTACTCAAGAGCTACTTCAACTCAGAGTTGGGTAACGGTGGAGCCAAATATTCTGAAGGGGTTTACGCCGTAGCCCTCAATCCTAAAACCGGTGCAGTTTTGGCCATGTCAGGTGTCAAGCATGATGTCGAATCCGGTCAATTAAGTTCAGATTCGCTTGGAACGATAACCAACGTCTTTGTGCCAGGATCTGTCGTTAAGGCAGCGACCATCAGCTCTGGTTGGGAAAATGGAGTCTTGTCAGGTAATCAAACCTTGACAGACCAACCGATTGTTTTCCAAGGTTCGGCCCCTATCAATTCATGGTACACCTTGTCCTATGGCTCTTTCCCTATCACAGCAGTTGAGGCTCTAGAATACTCTTCTAATACCTATATGGTTCAAACTGCTCTAGGAATCATGGGACAGACCTACACACCAAACATGGTGGCCGCAACGGGACAGTTAGAGACTGCAATGGGCAAATTGAGATCAACCTTTGGGGAATACGGACTCGGAGCTTCAACAGGGATTGACCTTCCAGATGAATCCACAGGATTTACGCCGAAAGAATTTGATTTGGGGAACTATATCAATAATTCCTTTGGTCAGTTTGACAACTACACACCGATGCAGTTAGCCCAGTATGTCGCAACCATTGCAAACAATGGCGTACGTTTAGCTCCTCACATCGTTGAAGGGGTTTATGGAAACAATGACCAAGGTGGCTTAGGCAGTCTGGTTCAAGAAACAGCCACTAAGGAACTAAACAAGGTCAATATCTCAGAATCAGATATGGCTATCTTGCAGCAAGGTTTCTATCAAGTTTCGCATGGAACGAGTGCTCTGACAACTGGTCGTGCCTTTTCAAATGGCGCAGCCGTTTCCATCAGCGGGAAAACGGGTACTGCCGAAAGTTACGTTAATGGCGGTCAAAAAGCCAATAATACCAACGCAGTCGCCTATGCACCAACCGAAAATCCTCAAATCGCGGTCGCAGTCGTCTTTCCTCATAACACCAACCTTACAAACGGTGTCGGACCTTCGATTGCACGCGACATTATCAATCTTTATCACCAACACCATCCAATGAATTAGAAAGGAACTTATGCTGTATCCAACACCTATTGCCAAGCTGATTGATAGCTATTCAAAGTTACCAGGTATCGGGATCAAAACGGCTACCCGCCTCGCCTTCTATACCATTGGAATGTCTGATGACGATGTCAATGAATTTGCCAAAAATCTCCTGTCTGCTAAACGGGAATTAACCTATTGTTCCATCTGTGGTCGTTTGACAGATGATGATCCTTGCTCTATCTGTACGGATCCGACTCGAGACCAGACAACCATCTTGGTGTTAGAGGATAGTCGCGATGTGGCTGCTATGGAAAACATCCAAGAATACCATGGACTCTATCATGTCTTGCACGGCCTCATTTCTCCGATGAATGGTATCAGCCCAGACGATATCAACCTCAAGAGTCTCATGACCCGTCTCATGGATAGTGAGGTTTCAGAGGTGATTGTGGCAACCAATGCGACGGCAGATGGGGAAGCGACATCTATGTATCTCTCTCGTTTGCTCAAGCCAGCTGGTATCAAGGTCACTCGTCTAGCACGAGGACTAGCCGTGGGAGCAGATATCGAGTATGCGGACGAAGTCACACTCTTACGAGCCATTGAAAATCGGACAGAGTTGTAGGAGTCAGTTAAAACGTAGCTCATTTTGATACATAAGACGAGCCCTAGAAATTTTTCTAGGGCTTGTCTTTTTCTGTTTCTCACGAGAGGTGAACAAGCCTTGCTAATAAGACTACTCAAACTATAAGGCATTAGAAAAGGGATCTCCAAAATGACTAGTGGCGTCTTTGTCAAACTCATTCACTGAGCTATAGAGTTTACTCTAAGGAGATGAGGTCACTTGCCCTTAGGGTTTGTTTTGAAATCGTACTATTTTTGTGTTATGATATGGTCAATATACAATGAATAAAGGGAGTTTGAAGTATGGGTGGAAAGATAAAATCTAGCACGATAGCAGCAGAGGCAGCTATTAATGAATTGGTCGGGTATGACACGAGCAAGAAGCAAAATCAGCAAGTAGAATTTTCGTATACTTCTGAAATCGCTGGGATGGAAGCTGGACGTCAGGCCTGCAATCAAATGCTTCAGGCGGTCAGTGATTTTAGTTCAGCTGTTTTGACCCAAGCAAATAAGTTTCCAGAAATTGCTCATAAGATTGAAAAACGCGACGTAGAGCTGGCTAAGAGATGGGAACATTAAAAATGGCTGATAAGAACGAAGAAAAACGCTACAAACTTTGGCGAGAAATTGTCAAGATTGACGATAAGGAAGAAAATCTCCAGACTCTAAAAAGACAATATGAACAGCAGCTAACTCACTTTCACTCAGAAATCCAGAGCATCCACCATCGTATGGCGACTCTATTGGCTCTCTCGCCCAGTTCTCGTCAGGTGATAGAGCAAATCGAAAGTGATAATAGAACCATTCAACGACAGATCAACTCTTATGTAGAAGAGGAACTGGATGAATTGGGAAAACAAACGAAGAAGGCTCGTCGGTCTTTCGATGAAGCTAGAGAAGAACTGATATCAGAAAGGAATCGGCTACCATGGGAGTAAAATACAGCGCACAAGAATCCCAAGAATTGATTCAGGCCATGACTAACAATCTCCAAGTCGCAAATGAAGTCACGGACCGCTTATCTAGTGGATGTGACCACCTGATTTCCTCTTTAGACTCAGGTGAGCTGACAGGAGCGGCCTACACAGCTGGGAAGGGTCTCTTTACAGAGATTATCATCCCCAGCATCAAGAAGTTACAAGCAGCGATAGATGATATCCAACTAGAGTTGACCTCCTACAAAAATGCGGATGCTCAGGTCTCAGGATATGGAGATTTGGACCTGGACCAGCTCAAGGAACTGAAAAAATTGAGGGAAGAGCAGTTAGCTATCGTAGAAGCTCAGATTCAAGCGAGGGAGAACTGGCTAAATCAAATCAAAGACCTCTTTACACTGAATTGGGGGAAAGCTTTCTCTGAGAAGACCATCCTCTACAATACTAAGTCTCAAATCGAGTCAGGTATTCAGGATTTGGATGACAAGATTGAAAAACTAGAATTTTTTGTCTCAGAGGTTTCCCAGTATTTCAGTGATAGTCTAGAAGTCCTTAGCTTAGCGATTCAAGGAGCTACGCAACTAAGTAAAATCATTGTCGATAGCGATGGGAACTACTATGCGAACGGTGTGGACATGAGCTGGGTGCAGAAGATGAAGGATGTGAAGATTGTTTCGCATGCCAAAAGAGATTTTCAAGACTCGGAAACTCGTGCCATCAATAAAGCTTCTAGGGATATGATGCTATCGGATGATGGCGATGCCCACTATCGTGCCGAATTAAAGAAGCGCTTAAAAGGTCACGACAAGTCCGAATGGGATAAAATAATCGACGACTACAATCACACTCTTAAGATTGATGAAACAGGGAATATCATTGACATTCATCCCTTGGAGCAAGGCTATGTCGTTTTAAAAAATGGGAAATACGATGCTGACTATACTCATTTGGTTAACAAAAAGTTTGATGAACTAAAAGCCCAAAACTTTGAAGCAAATTCAGTCGAATTTTGGAGTGGAGTAGCTCAAATTTTCTCTGGATTGGGAGTTTACTTTGCGAGTGGCGCCCTTGAAGTCTTGAGTATCATGGCTGGTCCACCAACAGCAGGGACAAGTATCGTAGCTGGTACGGCAGCATCCGTAACAGGGGTACAATATGGGAATGTACTGATAGCTAGTGGAGCAGTGTCCAGCTTATCAGCTATCACAAAGACAGCCTTACTAAATGGTGAAATTCAGGTTAATTATTCTAGTAACTATGACAGCTGGCAGGCCAATAAACCAACGAGTAAGTCTTTTGGGAAAAAGGTCTCTGGACGAGTTAAAGGTAAAAAAGTCGATAATATTCGAGTTGATGCGGAGCCAGATAGTGGGAAAATCCAAGTTCAATCGGGGAGTGGGAAATCGGGTTATGACCTTGACATAGATATCGAGGTTTCAAGGATTTCAAGTAGGCAGGATATTGTAGACTGGGTAAACAAACGTTCTGAACTAAAAGGACTTGGTCAAGGTGCAAAAGAGGAAATTATCAAAAATATGTGGAAAGCTTTTAAATACTTGACGCAATAAGGAGTGAACAATGAAATTATATTTAAAAGGTGATTATACAAAAAGAGTACCTTATGGTTATTTAGAACTAGCTGGCAAAATGTGGTTTCCAGAAGATGAGCAAGTTTCTTACTCAAATGCTGGGAACAATGATGATTTACAAGAAGATTTTTTCTCAAATTTATCCTTGAGGAAAGGCACTGCCGATAAGAGATGGTCTAGTGTCCCCTTAAAGGAAGGGGTACGAAGACTCTTTTCACATCTTGACGAATGTATTGACCTAGAGTTTGAAGATGCATTCGCTACAGACTACAATGAAAAAGGAGACTATCTCCGTATTTTAACCACCCATCTAGAAGTTTTAACAGTTGATAAACGAGCCATGTACATTATGGCGCTTGAAATTGCAAAGGTGATTGATGGGCAAATTAGCGAGGATAATAAGGCTAGCTGGTTGACAATCGAGGAGTTTAAAAGAAAACATGAGGATATTCTATCTCTAACTTTTGAAGAAGCAAATGAACTAAGTTTGACTGAAATTCAAACGATGGATGTGGTAGACGACCCTCTTTGGGAGGAAGAAGCCACTCGTCGAAAAGAGTATATACTAGCACATGGAGGCGATATCTCAGATTTATGAGACTTTATATCAAAGGTGATTATACGAAAAAAATAGACTTCACAACTAGAGAGCTTGTTTGGAAGATGTGGTTTAAGGAACGGAAAGGCAAGAAAATAAGTTTCTCCAATGTTGGTGATGATGCCATGCTACAGGATGATTTATACTTTGGTGTTCGGTTACACAAATGGGCTTCTGTTGATGAAAGATGGGATAAAGCTTCTTTTATAATTCCGAGCAATCCTTGGTTGTCTTTGGAATATGAGAGTATAACATTGGAATTTGAAAAAACTTTCATTACAGAGTGGAGAGAACGTGGGGATTATCTACGTATCGCCACATCTCATACAGATGTTTTAACTGTAGACAAACGTGCTTTATACATTATGGCAACTGAAGTAGCATCTGCCATTGATGGTCAGATTAGCGAAGACGGCAAGCAAAGTTGGCTAAGTGTAGAAGAATTTAAGGAATATCATAAGGCTGTTCTTTCACTGACTTATGATGAAGCGGTTGAAATTAGTTTGGAAGAATTAAAGACAATGGTGCCAGTAAGAGATCCTTTATGGGAAGAAGAAGAGCGACTTCGGGAAGAGTATATCAAAATCCATGGCGAACGTATTTATGACGATGAGGACGACGAGTGAGACTTTATATCATAGGTGATTACACCAAGACTGATTTTTATGAAGAGTTTAAAGAAATAGCTCAAAAAATGTGGTTCAAAGAGCGAAAAGGAATTCCACTTGATTTTTCCTATGCTTGGGATGAAGATTTACATTTGAATTTACGGTTGGATAAATTTAAATATAATGACGAACGTTGGGAGAGTGCAAATTTTAATACAAATATAAACCCTTGGAAGACATTTGAATATGAAAACTTGACATTGGATCTAGAAAATTCTTATGAAAGCGATGGACGTGAGAAAGGTGATTATTTGCGAATTATTTCCACTCATCTAGATATTCTAACGGTTGACAAGCGAGCGCTCTATATCATGGCGATTGAGGTGGCATCTGCCATTGACGGTCAAATCAGCGAAGACGACAAAGAAACATGGTTGAGTATTGAAGAATTCAAAACGAAACATAAAGACCTACTGAATTTGACCTACGACGAAGCAGTCGATATTAGTTTGGAAGAACTAGAGGTTATGGAGGCGATTGATGAACCCCTTTGGGATGAATTACACAGAGGGTGGGAAGAATATATCAAAATCCATGGCGAGCCAGTTTATGACGACGAGGAAGAATGAAATTATACTTAAAAGGCGATTATACAAAAAGAGTACCTTATGGTTATTTGGAACTAGCTGGCAAAATGTGGTTTCCAGAAGATGAGCAAATTTCTTACTCAAATGCTGGGAACAATGATGCATTACAAGAAGATTTTTTCTCAAATTTATCCTTGAGGAAAAGCACTGCTGATAAGAGATGGTCTAGTATCCCCCTAAAGGAAGGGGTAAGAAGTCTCTTTTCACATATTAAAGAATGTATTGAAATTAATTTTGAAGATGCATTTGCTACAGATTATAATGAAAAGGGTGACTATCTCCGTATTTTAACCACCCATCTAGAAATTTTGACAGTTGATAAACGGGCTATGTATATTATGGCGCTTGAGATTGCAAAGGTGATTGACGGGCAAATTAGCGAGGATAATAAGAAGACATGGCTAACAGTCGAGGAGTTTAGGAAAAAGCACGAGGCTATTCTATCTCTGACTTTTGAAGAAGCAAATGAACTAAGTTTGACAGAAATTCAAACGATGGATGTTGTAGACGACCCTCTTTGGGAGGAAGAAGCTAATCGTCGAAAAGAATACATACTAGCACATGGAGGCGATATCTCAGATTTATGAGACTATATATTAAAGGTGATTACACCAAAGAAATTCCATTTGATTATTTAGAACTAGCGAAGAGGATGTGGTTTGAAAGTTATCAAGGAGAAGGCATCCCACTCTCCTATTCTGGTTTTCTTCAAATCAGAGATAGGAATGATATAGCCATTCATCTAAAACTAGATAAGCAGGATTGTGATGAACGTTGGTTGCATGTTCCGATACAAGAAGGAATAAAATACCGTTTTTATTCACAAATTGATGAAGATCTAAATTTGGAATTTGAGAATGCTTATGTAACAGATTTTCGAGAAAATGGAGACTGTTTACGTTTGGCCTCTACCCATCTTGAACTGCTCACTCTTGATAAAAGAGCGTTATATATCATGGCTATTGAGATTGCCACAATATTTAATGGACAAATCAGTGAAGATGATAAGAACACATGGCTGACAATCGAGGAATTCAAGGAAAAGTACCAAGATATCTTATCTTTAACCTTTGATGAAGCAAATGAGATGAGTTTGGAAGAAATTCAAACGATTGATGCTATTGACGATCCCATCTGGGAAGAATTGGATAGGAAGCGCGAGGAGTATATCCGAATCCATGGCGAACGTGTTTATGACGATGAGGACGACGAGTGAAACTATATCTTAAAGGCAACTACGAAACTAGTATATACCAAAACTGTATGGAATATCCTTGGAAAATGTGGTTCAAAGAACGTAAGGGAGTGAAAGTTGGTTTTTCTTATGCATTTGATGATAATTTTTATTTGAGTTTAACTCTAGATAAATTTTCTTCAAATGATGAGCGTTGGGGAATGGCTGATTTTAGAATAGGAAAAGACTCTTGGGCGACTTTTAAGCGTGAAAATTTAAATTTAAATTTTGAAGATTCTTATGAAAGTGATGGGCGAGAAAAAGGAGACTATCTTCGAATCATCACGACTCATAAGGATATTCTAACGGTTGACAAGCGAGCGCTCTATATCATGGCGATTGAGGTAGCATCTGTCATTGACGGTCAAATCAGCGAAGACGACAAAGAAACTTGGCTGAGTGTTGAAGAATTCAAAACGAAACATAAAGACCTACTGAATATGACCTACGACGAAGCAGTCGATATTAGTTTAGAAGAGATAAAGGTTTTGAAAGCTATTGACGATCCCATCTGGGAAGAATTGGATAGGAAGCGTGAGGAGTACATCCAAATCCATGGCGAACGTGTTTATGACGATGAGGACGACGAGTGAGAATTTACATCAAAGGTGATTATGCTAAAAAAATAACATTTACTACTATAGAACTAGTTTGGAAGATGTGGTTTAAAGAACGGAATGGCAAGAAAATAAGTTTCTCCAATGTTGGTGATGATGCTATGTTACAGGATGATTTCTTTTTTGGAGTTCAATTTGATAAATGGCGATTTAAGGATAAACGATGGAATCATATACCATACGACAAGAGCAATCCTTGGAATTCGTTTTCTGATGAAAACATTCAATTGGAATTTGAAAATGATTTTATTACTGATGGGAGAGAACGTGGAGTAAACCTTAGGATTGCTACAACACATACGGATATTTTAACGGTTGATAAACGTGCTATGTATATCATGGCAATCGAGGTGGCTGGTGCAATTGATGGAAAAATTAGCGAGGATGATAAGCAAACCTGGATGGATGTAGAGACTTTTAAGGAGTTGCACAAGGATGTCTTATCACTAAGTTACGATCAAGCAACCGATATCAGCGTGGAGGAACTGAAAAGTTTGAAACCTGTAGAGGAACCTTTGTGGGATGAAGAAGAGCGCCTTCGTGAAGAATATATCAAAATCCATGGCGAACGTGTTTATGACGATGAGGACGACGAGTGAGACTATACATCAAAGGCGATTATACCAAAGAAATTCCATTTGATTACTTAGAACTAGCGAAGAGAATGTGGTTTGATACTAAAGATGGGAAGACAGTAGATATTTCTTATTTTGGGAATACTCGCCCATTTAAAACAGACCCAACTATTCACTTGAAATTGAATAAGTGGATGCATGATAACAGATGGAATAATGTTCAGTTGAAAGAAGGGATTATCAATAAATTTGGGAGTCATGTATATGAAAATCTTGAATTAGATTTTGAAGACAATCCAGCAACAGACTATCGAGAAAAAGGAGACTGTCTACGTTTAGCTTCTACCCACCTTGACCTTCTCACTGTTGATAAACGAGCTATGTATATTATGGCCATTGAAATTGCGACTGCTATTGATGGTCAGATTAGCGAAGATGATAAAGAGAGCTGGTTAAGTGTGGAGGAATTTAAAAATCGGCATGAGGATATCCTTTCGATGAGTTATAAAGAAGCTAATGAGCTGAGTTTGGAAGAAATTCCGTTTATGGACGATGTGAGAGACCCAGTCTGGGAAGAAGATGACCGCAGGAATGAAGAATACATCAAAATCCATGGCGAACGAGTTTATGACGATGAGGAAGGTGAGTGAGAATTTATAATCCCACCTATTTGAAAGAGAGTGTTGATAGAGGAAAGGCGAATGTTAGACAAAGTAAAACAGTTTAAATGGTTGATTGTATTGTCCTTGTTCCTATTAGCGATTCCTTTATATTTTACTTACAATCATTTCCAACAATCTAGTGCTTTAAAAGAAGCCTTTGAGAAAAATGAAAGAATTGAGGTTCTTCATCGCTTGACGTCATCAGAAAAATATGCGTCTGACATCCGCAAGGCAGGTTATACTATTCCTCCTGACGGAGCTATTCGATTGGATGGAGTTATTTATCCATTAGAAATAGAAGGAGAGTTACATTTGAAAGTTAGTCCTCCCAAAAAGGATGCTAAGGATTTTCAGTTATTTTTCATCACACAGGTTAATGAAAAACAAACGCATGTAGCTTTTATTTTAGATAAAAATCTAAATTTAATTGATTCTAGCTATTCTCAGCAAAATGGTAACGGGAAAAGAGAGATTGTTTCTATCTCTCAATCCGAAGAAGAGCGCCTATTAAAGATTGTTCAAAAAGAGCTTGAGTCTTTTATGAAAAAGATGTATCAAACCTTGTATGGTTAGATTGTTAGAGAAAGTAACTTCTTGCTCACCGCAATGCTGTATGAACAACGGGGTGTGTTGAGGGACTTTACTAGAAAAAGATACCGTAGATGAGCTACAAAAAAATTACCCAAGTACTTATAATTTCATTCGAAATATTGAAGCAGGTAATCAAGAGTTGACAGAGATGAGGTGATTAGATGAAGAAGAGAAAATTTGTAATTTTTTCGTTGTTAATGGTTCTATTATTATCTTTCTCTGGTTTTCAGTACTATAAATATCAGAGAGTTCACAATATTTTTGATGAAATATACTACGAAGAAAGTGATTATCACAATTATACATTTCTCTGGAAAGGACGAGCTTTTTATAAGTTAAAAGGGTTAAAAATTATCGATAATGGATCTCAAGATTTATATAAACATTCTATTGATTATAAAAGTGTAAATTTACCAAACACTATTCATTCTCTAGGTTATTATTTTTATTTTAGATTTCAGGAGATGACGAAAGTTGGGATAGAGATGCGTTTGAGACTGCCAGATACAGAGACAACCATAAATGTAGATTACCAGTACGATGTAAACAATCAGCAATTAGAACGGTTTATGTGGTACTATGATGATGAGAGTACAGGATATTTTCAGCAGTCTCAAGTAGAAGCCTTTCTAGCGGATCATGGAAAGACTGTCGATGAGATTCGCAAAGAAGCAGATGAAATACTCCGTCACAAAGTCCTTAAAGACTGGACTTCCATATATGCTAGTCGTTTTAGCCCAGATAATTGGGGAGAAGTGACAGTTAAGGATATATGGAGAACAGAATAACAAACGGAACGACGAGGTAATAGTTTTATAAAGGCAGCTTACCATGACAGAGTTCTTAAGAATATTTTGTAAAAAAAGTTACTTTGGAGCAGTAAATGAGAAATAAAAGTAAGTCTATCCTATTTTTCCTTTTTTATATGGTATTGTTCATCATTAAGCCGATCTACCAATATATTTCATTTTCTAAGATGGATGTGAATAGTAGTATGGTTAAATTGATTCAAGATAAAAATGATCAGGATTGGCATGCTCTTGATAAGCATATTCATCTAGTGCCCTCAAAAGAAAATGGAAAGAACATCGGCCTTATCTATGTGGTGGATGACTATAATCAAATTGAAAGTAAGATTTCTTCTGAGAATCAAGCGGTATCCATCAGTTACAATAATCGATTACAAGGAGACAAGAGTGTTGAAATTAGTTGGTTAAATGGGGAAAAGCGGTTGTATCATGCTGGGAGATATTTGAAATTAGCAAGTGAAAATCAAGCTGTGATTGAAAGTAACACAGGTTCTTCAGTGACCGTTTGGGAACAACGCTCGGACAATGCGATGAATCAGTTATATACAGTTGTGAATCAGATGAGAAAGATAGTTTTAAATCATTTGCTTCAGAAAATTTTCTACTATTCGATAGCTTTGGTCTGCTTTCTTTTGGGTTGGAAAATATACTCTCTTTTAAGGAGGGATTGAAGGCCACAGTTCTTCTGGATTTTAATAGTGATGAGAGAGGAAAACTAAAATGCTAACACCCGTGTTATTTATTGTGTCTTTATTTCTACTTTTACGGCACTTTAAAAGCAGTCTCTCAAGAATGATCATCGGATTGTTGTATGGTTCGTTTGCGGCAGTTTTTATTTGTGTGGTTTTAAATGCTGGTAATTACACTCTGCAACCTGGTCAAAGTGTTCAATTGAGAGTTTATCCCAATACAGATCAGCTAGAGTATAATTCGGAACTACATTTTAAAAAATTAGATGATGCGAAGTTAAAATTGTCCGGTCGAAAAGGTTGGGGAATGAAAGACAGTAATATAGTCTATAATGTTGAAAAGCAAACAATAACGGAGCTAATTTTTTTAAAAGACAAAACCGAGCGTAAAGACTTACCAAATGATAAGAGTAAAAGTATCTATTTAGAAAGTGATGGTATAGTGGTTCAAGGGGAGATAAAGGAAGTATTTGGGGTGACGGAAGAAACTCCCTACACGATCACCATCACCAATGTAGACGACAAACCGGCACACTTTGAAGCTCAAGTGGTGGATCGGTAAACTGGACCTCCATCTACTCTAGTCGCTTTAGCCCCAAAAATTGGGTTGATGTGACCGACAAGGATATTTGGAGAGAGGATCTTGGAGCAGATTAGTGATATGTCTCAATCTGAGTTTCTGACGAAGAATGGGGAGAAGTACGCGTGAAAAATAAAAGAAAACAATTTAATAAATGGAATCTAGGATGTTCTGGAATAGTTGCTATTGTAGCGATTGTGTTTTCCTATTATATTTTTTTGTATTTCAAAAATGCGAGTTATACCTTGAAACCAGGGGATTCCATAGTTTTAAAAGTTCCGACCTCAAAACAAAAGGAATTTACTCCAAAATTATATCTATCTAAGATTTCTGGTGGGAAATTAGAATTATCTGGGAAAACCTCATGGTGGCAGAAGGGAGAAGGAAACCTTTTAGGGACTAACTATGATGTTTTGAAGCAAGAAATTAGCGAAATCTACTCATCGTCAAGTAATATCCCAACAAAAATAAAAGAAAACGATACAAATAATAGTATATATTTATCAGAAAAAGGTGTAGTTCTTCAATCTAAAGAATCTTGGGAATTTGAGATTCCAAACGCAAAACAAATAAAAATAACGAATATTTCAGACAGAGACATTAGATTTGAAGCGCAGGTGACAGGTGAATAGAGGAAACTAGAAAAGTAAAATGAAGAAAAAATGATTATTTTTTCACTTTGATAGCTTTATTCTTGTCTTCTTTTCTTTGTAAAACTTAAGTTACCAATTTTACACTCCCCTTTTTTCTTTTAGTTCTATACTTCGTGAGGACTATTCATTTCCAGAGTTTCCTTTTTTAGTGATTACTAGGAATCTATTTGTGTAAATTCCCCATACCTCGTCAATTGTGATGGCAACTACTATGCGGACGGTGTGGACATGAGCTGGGTGCAGAAGATGAAGGATGTGAAGATTGAGAGTGCAAAATATGATTCTTCTAAGAAAGCTAAGGATTTGCATAAAGAATACCAGAAATCTTAGATAAGTTGGAAAATGGAAAAGCCCTGGTGATAATGGAAGAGTCGATAATTCGATTGCTATAGGAAATGAGATTGGAGACAATGGAACATTTATAGATTTGGTTAATTCTAATAAACCGCTAGACTTAAAAAACCGAACATACAGAGAAGAATATCCGTTCTCACTCTGGGGACGAAAGTGGAAACAAGGGATGAAGTCTGATTATTTGGGAAATTATCTCTTTGGCTATGTTGGTAAAGGTTACTTAGAATCGAGTGATGCATATTTGAAAGTTGGGGCAGGAGTGGCTCAGGGATGGTCAGATAAGAATCCTTTGAAATATTTAGAGAACATTATTAATGGAAATTATGGAGATAATCCAGGAGATGCTAAGATGATTCAAGACTGAATTAATGACTATAAGGAGAGTTACAAATGAACTTGAAGAGAAAATCAAATTGGAATTTAGGTTGTAGTTTAACACTTGTTGTAGTTTTGGCGGCCATTTTTTTCTTTAATCTATGGGCACAAAATCTTGGTAAGTATACTCTGCAACCAGGAGAGTCGGCTAACTTTACAGTAAATCCTCGGACACATGATGTAGAATACTACTTAGAATTAATCTTGAAAAAAAATGACACTAATAAGCTTAAATTATCAGGTAAAAAAGTTTGGTTTGAGATGGATAGCGATATTTTTTATGGTGTTGAAGAACAAAAACTTTTTAGAAGAAATCATTCAGAAAATGATGATGAAGAGCTTCCAAACAATCAAAAGGACATTAATTTAGTACGGGATGGAATTGTTGTCAGTTACAAAGGGGAAAAAGTATTTAATGTAACCAATAACAAGTCCTACACGATTACCATCACCAATGTAGACGACAAACCGGCACACTTTGAAGCTCAAGTGGTGGATCGGTAGATTTAGGAACCATAAACTAGGCCTCAGTAGTTGCAATTGTTTGGTAAAGGAGACTTATTTGCTTTGAAAGTAACAATCAGCTTGTTTCTTTCGAATATGCAAGAGAGTATCTAGTGGTGAATACTAGTCAAAATGTCAAAAAAAGATTTAGATAAACCTAATCTCGCAGTTGGAGAGCAAAATGTTAAATAAAATGAAAAACTATTATAAAAACAAACCAACTCAAGCTGTCTTAATGCTCGTAGTTTTTATTTGGTCAGTATATGAGATTGGTGCGACCAGTTTGGCAAGTAACTCGGCATTAACTAAGGAATTCATGCATAGTCGGTATGTTATGGTTTGGCCAATAGTAGATAAGAAAGTGAAATTATACCATTATGCGGAAGAATGGACTAATGACGTTTTAGATGGAATGATGCATTTAGACTATGGAAATATTAGAATAACTAGTTTTCCTAAAAAATGGGAGAGTGAAGCTGAAGTTTACTATACGCTGTCTCAGGATGAATATGCTGATAGAGTATATTTTTTCTTAGACGAGCCAATTTCCAAAGCCTATATCAGCAGATTAGAACAAAAATATTATTTGATTTCAAAGAATGCAGTTGCTATTGAAGAGGAAACAGGTAAGACGGTTGAACAGTTAGTTCAAGAAGTGGGGAATGCAAGGAAAAACTTCTTATCAGCTCTTGGAAAGATGAAAATCCTTCGTTTGGTCTATTTGATTCTTCGTATGATAGTATTGTTGCAGTTTATCAGGTGGTCGGGTCAGCGTAGAAAAAGGAAAGAGAACGAAATTTTGCAGAATAGATAGAGCTCCAAAAAGGTATGATGATAAAGAGCTTCCAAACAATTAAAAAGGTATTCATTTGGTAAAGAATGGGATTGTTGTCAGCTACCAAGGGGAGAATGTTTTTTATGTAACCAATAACAAGTCCTACACGATCACCATCACCAATGTAGACGACAAACCAGCTTACTTTGAAGCTCAAGTGGTGGATCGGTAAAGTTTCAGCTCTCAAATGAGGGCTTTTTTATATACAAGTTTAAAAAAAGAAGCAAATATGATATACTAAAGAACGAGTATTCTATTAGAATTAGGACAAGCAATATGAAACAAACGATTATTCTTTTATATGGTGGGCGTAGTGCAGAGCGTGAAGTCTCTGTCCTTTCAGCTGAAAGTGTTATGCGTGCGGTCAACTACGACCGTTTCACAGTCAAGACTTTCTTCATCAGCCAGTCAGGTGACTTTATCAAAACACAAGAATTTAGCCAGACTCCAGGTCAAGAAGACTGTCTCATGACCAATGAAACTATTGATTGGGATAAGAAAATAGCGCCAAGTTCCATCTACGAAGAAGGCGCAGTGGTCTTTCCGGTTCTTCATGGTCCGATGGGAGAAGATGGCTCTGTTCAAGGATTCTTGGAAGTTTTGAAAATGCCTTACGTTGGTTGTAACATCTTGTCATCCAGCCTTGCCATGGATAAAATTACGACTAAGCGTGTCTTGGAGTCTGCCGGGATTGCCCAAGTACCTTATGTGGCCATCGTCGAAGGTGATGATGTGACTGCTAAAATCGCTGAAGTTGAAGAAAAATTGACTTATCCAGTCTTCACGAAGCCGTCAAACATGGGTTCAAGTGTCGGTATTTCTAAGTCTGAAAACCATGAGGAACTACGCCAAGCTTTGGAGCTTGCCTTTCAATATGACAGCCGTGTCTTAGTAGAGCAAGGGGTGAATGCTCGTGAAATCGAGGTTGGTCTCTTGGGCAACTACGATGTCAAGAGCACGCTTCCTGGTGAAGTGGTCAAGGATGTTGCCTTTTATGACTATGATGCCAAATATATCGATAACAAGATTACCATGGACATCCCAGCCAAGATTAGTGATGATGTGGTAGCTATCATGCGTCGAAATGCAGAAACTGCCTTCCGTGCAATCGGTGGCCTCGGTTTGTCTCGTTGTGATTTCTTCTATACAGATAAGGGCGAGATTTTCCTAAACGAGCTCAATACCATGCCAGGTTTTACCCAGTGGTCTATGTACCCACTACTTTGGGACAATATGGGAATCAGCTACCCAGAACTAATCGAGCATTTGGTTGACCTTGCTAAGCAAAGTTTTGACAAGCGTGAAGCGCATTTGCTATAAAAATGAAAGAGAGGGTAGAAGCCAGAACTATCACTGCATGGTGACTAGAGTTCTCGGACTTCAACCCTTTTTAAAGGAGTAGAAATGAAATTAACGATCCACGAAGTTGCCCAAGCTGTTGGAGCTAAAAATGATGTCAGCATCTTTGAGGACATCCAGCTAGAAAAGGCTGAGTTTGACAGTCGTTTGATTGGGACGGGAGATTTGTTTGTGCCACTTAAAGGTGCGCGTGACGGTCACGACTTTATCGAAACAGCTTTTGAAAATGGTGCAGTAGTAACCTTGTCTGAGAAAGAGGTTGCAAATCATCCCTACATTCTAGTAGATGACGTTTTGACTGCCTTTCAATCCCTAGCTGCCTACTATCTTGAAAAGACAGCTGTTGATGTCTTTGCAGTTACAGGTTCAAATGGTAAGACAACGACCAAGGATATGTTGGCGCATTTACTGTCAACAACCTACAAAACCTACAAGACACAAGGCAATTACAATAACGAGATTGGTCTTCCCTATACGGTTCTCCATATGCCTGAGGAGACAGAAAAGTTGGTCTTGGAGATGGGGCAGGATCACTTGGGGGATATCCACCTCTTGTCTGAATTGGCTCATCCTAAGACAGCCATTGTAACCTTGGTTGGAGAAGCCCATTTGGCCTTTTTCAAAGACCGTTCGGAGATTGCTAAAGGGAAGATGCAAATTGCTGATGGTATGGCACCAGGTTCTTTGCTTTTGGCACCAGCTGACCCGATTGTAGAGGACTACTTGCCTACAGATAAAAAAGTGGTCCGTTTTGGGCCAGGAGCTGAGTTAGAAATCACGGACTTGATTGAGCGCAAGGATAGTCTGACCTTTAAGGCTAATTTTTTGGAACAAGCCCTCGATTTGCCAGTGACAGGTAAGTACAATGCCACCAATGCTATGATTGCTGCTTATGTGGCTCTACAAGAAGGAGTGCCAGAGGAGCAAATTCATCAGGCCTTCCAGAACCTAGAATTGACCCGCAATCGTACTGAGTGGAAGAAAGCAGCCAATGGAGCAGATATTCTGTCTGACGTATACAATGCCAATCCAACTGCTATGAAGTTGATTTTGGAGACATTCTCTGCCATCCCAGCCAACGAAGGAGGCAAGAAAATCGCTGTCTTGGCAGACATGAAGGAACTCGGCGACCAGTCAGTCCAACTCCATAACCAGATGATTTTAAGCCTATCGCCAGATGTGCTGGATACCGTTATTTTCTATGGAGAAGACATTGCCGAATTAAGCCAACTTGCTAGTCAAATGTTCCCAATCGGTCACGTTTTCTACTTCAAGAAAACAGCTGACGAGGACCAATTTGAAAACCTAGTCAAGCAGGTTAAGGAAAGCCTTGGAGCCAATGACCAAATTTTGCTCAAAGGATCGAACTCCATGAATCTAGCCAAGCTGGTAGAAAGTTTAGAAAATGAATGCAAGTGATTTTACCAAGTATCTGCAAAGAATGCTAGCCATTACGGATACTGGATTAACCTTTACAAAAGATCCGTTTGACCGTGAGCGCTACGAGGACTTGCGAATCCTGTTATCTGAAATGTTGAATCAGGTATCAGACCTCGATGCAGAAGAAGTTGCAGAAGTCTTGAAACCAACTTCCGCTTATGCAACTCCTCTGATGGACGTCCGTGCTTGGATTGTTGAGGATGAAAAAGTCTGTTTAGTTAGAGGAAAAGGAGAGGATAGTTGGGCTTTGCCAGGTGGTTTTGGTGAAGTCGGCTACTCTCCAACCGAAAATATTCTCAAAGAAATTGAAGAAGAAACCGGTTTTACAGCAAAAGCTGAAAGGTTACTTGCAGTTTTTGATACCAATCGTTTCCAACTACAGAGCAAACAATATGCAAAGTTTGTCTTTGAATGCCAACTTCTTGATGGACAATTTCAAGAGAATCAAGAAATTGCTGAGCTTCAATTTTTTGCCATTGACCAATTGCCAGTTTTATCTGAAAAACGCATCACCAAGGAGCAAATGGAGATTCTTTGGCAAGTTTATAAAGGACAAAGAGACCAATATGTTGATTAGTTTATGCTAGAGAAGTTGACAAATCAAAAAAGGGTATCTACAAGGTGCATTTCTGCAATACAAATGATATAATAGGTTGCGAATTTAAGACTCAAGTATTCTATGCATGGCATAGAATCAAGTTTTTTCAAAAAATTTAAAAGCTGGGGGGAGTGAATTTTTTTTACTGCCTCTAGCTAGATGAACGAGGAATAGAATATGAATTTGTGGGATAAATTATTTACCACACAGATATCAGAACCGCCCCAGTTTGAACTTCACTGGTACATTGGTTTGTTATGTTTACTGGCTCTTACTTTCTATGCTTCTTATCGTTTTCGCGAGAAAGTTGCTTACCAGCGTTTTATTCAGATTCTTCAGTCTGTTCAACTGATTGTTCTGTATAGCTGGTATTGGGGGAATCTCATGCCTCTGTCAGAAAGTTTACCCTTCTATCATTGCCGTATCGCCATGTTTGTGATGCTCTTGATTCCAGGAACATCCAAGTACAAACAGTACTTTGCTCTTTTAGGAACTTTTGGAGCAACAGCAGCACTGGCTTACCCTCTCTTTGATCCCTACCCATTTCCACACGTGACCATTTTGTCCTTCATTATCGGACATGTTGCACTTTTAGGAAATGCGCTTCTATACTTGTTTAGAAACTATCAACCTTCCCTTCTCGATTTGAAGAATGTGGTGGTGATTACCTTCGCCTTAAATGGCTTGATATGGGTTGTCAACTTAGTTGTAGGTGGAGATTATGGATTTTTAAACAAACCACCACTTGTTGGAAGCTTCGGCCAGCCCTTAAATTATCTCCTTGTTTCGACGGTTATCGTGATAGCAATTCGCTTAACAGGGAAATTAGTAGAAAATTTTTTACAACAAAAATCGGAAGAATTTATTCAAGAGAAGATCTAAAATGATCTTCTCTTTTTTTGGTTTTTAAGAAGCAAAAAGGAAATTGTGAACGTTAACTTCAAAAAATCTCTTAGAAGAAGAATTTTTCTAGAATTTTCTCAAAAAACATGCAGGATTTTTATCAAAAACTAAGCACGATTGGATTTTTTGTGTTATAATATTCTTTGAATAGCTATGCCCAAACATAGTTATTAAATAGAAGTGAGAAACTTGGAAGACAGAGAGGATGCGATGTAATGACTAGAGATGGTTTTTTTACAGGCTTAGATATCGGAACTAGCTCGATTAAAGTGCTAGTAGCTGAGCATAGAGATGGCGAAGTAAATGTAATTGGTGTTAGCAATGCCAAAAGTAAAGGTGTCAAAGACGGAATTATTGTTGATATTGAAGCAGCTGCTTCAGCAATTAAATCTGCAATCACACAGGCAGAAGAGAAAGCGGGTATTTCTATTAAGTCTGTTAACGTTGGCCTTCCAGCAAACCTCTTGCAGGTTGAACCAACACAAGGAATGATTCCTGTAACTTCAGATACCAAAGAAATCACAGATCAAGATGTTGAAAATGTTGTCAAATCAGCTTTGACAAAGAGCATGACTCCTGACCGTGAAGTGATTACCTTTATTCCAGAAGAATTCATCGTGGATGGATTCCAAGGCATCCGTGACCCTCGTGGTATGATGGGTGTCCGCTTGGAAATGCGTGGTCTGCTTTACACAGGTCCTCGTACGATTCTACACAATCTTCGCAAGACAGTTGAGCGTGTAGGCATTCATGTTGATAATGTGATTATTTCACCTTTGGCAATAGTGAACTCCGTTCTCAATGAAGGTGAACGTGAATTTGGTGCGACTGTCATTGACATGGGTGGAGGTCAGACTACTGTAGCGACTATCCGCAACCAAGAATTGCAGTTCACTAACATCTACCAAGAAGGTGGAGATTACGTTACTAAAGACATTTCTAAAGTCTTGAAAACATCTCAAAAAATTGCAGAAAGTTTGAAACTGAACTATGGTGAAGCCTACGTTCCACTTGCAAGTAACGAAACTTTCCAAGTTGAAGTAATTGGTGAAGTAGAACCTGTTGAAGTGACAGAAAGCTACTTGGCAGAAATTATCTCAGCACGCATCAAACATATCTTTGACCAAATCAAACAAGAGTTGGAAAGAAGACACTTGTTAGATTTACCTGGAGGTATCGTCCTTATCGGTGGAAATGCAATTTTGCCAGGAATTGTTGAATTAGCCCAAGAAGTATTTGGTGTTCGCGTAAAACTCTATGTACCAAATCAAGTTGGAATTCGCAACCCTGCATTTGCGCATGTGATTAGCTTGTCTGAGTTTGCTGGTAAATTGACTGAAGTCAATCTTCTTGCCCAAAAAGCAGTTAAAGGAGATGAATTCCTTCGTCAAAAACCAATCAACTTTGGCATTCCAAATCAACGTTTGAATCCAGTAGCGCAACCAAGTCCAGCACAAGCAGCTCCAGCTGAAACTGTGCAGGAAACTCCAGTTGCTCCCAAGGAAGAATTCCAAGCAAGTTCTCAAAGTAAACCGAAGCTAACAGAACGTTTCCGTGGTTTGATCGGAAGCATGTTTGATGAATAAAAGAGGATAAGAAATTATGACATTTTCATTTGATACAGCAGCAGCTCAAGGCGCAGTTATTAAGGTAATTGGTGTCGGTGGTGGTGGTGGCAACGCCATCAACCGCATGGTTGACGAAGGTGTTGCTGGTGTAGAATTTATCGCAGCCAACACTGATGTACAAGCCCTTAGCAGTACGAAAGCAGAAACAGTTATCCAACTTGGTCCAAAATTGACTCGTGGTTTGGGTGCTGGAGGACGTCCAGAAGTTGGACGTAAAGCTGCAGAAGAAAGTGAAGAAGCTTTGACGGAAGCTATCACTGGAGCGGACATGGTCTTTATCACTGCAGGTATGGGTGGTGGATCTGGTACAGGTGCAGCCCCTGTTATTGCACGTATCGCTAAAGATCTTGGTGCTCTTACAGTTGGTGTTGTGACACGTCCTTTCGGATTTGAAGGAAGCAAACGTGGCCAGTACGCTGTAGAAGGAATCAACGAACTTCGCGAGCATGTTGATACTTTGTTGATTATCTCTAACAACAACTTGCTTGAAATCGTTGATAAGAAAACGCCACTTCTTGAAGCTCTTAGCGAAGCAGATAACGTTCTTCGCCAAGGTGTTCAAGGGATCACTGACTTGATCACGAACCCAGGATTGATTAACCTTGACTTTGCTGACGTGAAAACTGTAATGGCCAACAAAGGAAATGCCCTTATGGGTATCGGTATCGGTAGTGGTGAAGAACGCGTTGTTGAAGCAGCTCGTAAAGCAATTTACTCTCCACTTCTTGAAACAACTATCGATGGTGCTGAAGATGTCATCGTCAACGTTACTGGTGGTCTTGACTTGACTTTGATTGAAGCAGAAGAAGCTTCAGAAATTGTCAACCAAGCAGCTGGCCAAGGTGTAAACATCTGGCTTGGAACATCAATTGACGAAAGCATGAAGGATGAAATCCGTGTTACTGTTGTAGCGACAGGTGTTCGTCAAGAGCGAGTGGAAAAAGTAGTTGGAGCTCGTAACAACCAACCAGTTGGACGTCCATCAACTAAAGCGCCACAAACACACACATTTGACCGTCAATTCGACTTGGAAGAAACAGCAGAATTGCCTAAATCAAGCCCACGTCGTTTTGAAACAAACCAAGCGTCTGCTTTTGGAGACTGGGACTTGCGTCGTGAGTCAATTGTTCGCCAAACAGATCCAGTTGTTTCACCGGTAGAACGCTTCGAAACACCAGTTTCACAAGATGAAGATGAATTGGATACACCTCCATTCTTCAAAAACCGTTAATCAATGAATTTGAAAAAAAATACTGAATTAGTTTTTCAGCAAATAGCTGATGCTAGTCAAGAAGCCAACCGTGCTCTAGATGCTGTTTCAGTAATCGCAGTGACAAAGTATGTAGATGTACAAACAGCGGAAGCCTTGCTTCCGCTTGGTGTCCGTCATATAGGTGAAAATCGAGTCGATAAATTTTTAGAAAAATATCAGGCCTTGAAAGATTACCCAGTTACTTGGCATTTAATAGGAACACTACAGAGACGGAAAGTGAAAGAAGTAATCCCATTTGTGGATTACTTTCATGCTTTAGACTCCCTAAAGCTAGCCCAGGAAATTCAAAAGAGAACAGACCATGTTGTCAAGTGTTTCTTGCAGGTCAATATTTCTGGGGAAGAAAGCAAGCATGGGTTTTCAAAAGAAGAATTGCTAGAACTTTTGCCAGAATTGGCTAAGTTAGATCAGATTGAGTATGTTGGTTTAATGACCATGGCTCCTTTTGAGGCAGACAGTGATGAATTGAAAGAAATTTTCAAGGATACGCAGGCTCTGCAAGCAGAAATTAGAGAAAAACAAATCCCTAATATGCCGATGACAGAGCTAAGCATGGGAATGAGTCGTGATTTTAAAGAAGCGATTCAGTTCGGCTCAACCTTTGTTCGAATCGGTACAGCATTTTTTAAATAGGAGAGAGCTATGTCTTTAAAAGATAGATTCGATAAATTTATAGATTATTTTACAGAAGACGGAGAAGAAACGACTAACTACCAGACTCAACAAGAGGAAACAGTTAGCCCAGCCATCTCATCTTCTAAAGAATTACCAGCACCTGCTCAGTCAGGATCAGCAAAAGATGCAAATATTACCCGTCTTCATGCGCGTCAGCAAGAATTGGCAATGCAAAGCCATCGTTCAGATGAGAAAGTGACAATTGACGTTCGCTATCCAAGAAAATATGAAGATGCAACTGAGATTGTAGATTTGTTGGCTGGAAATGAAAGTATTTTGATTGATTTCCAATATATGACAGAGGTTCAAGCCCGTCGTTGCCTTGATTACTTAGATGGAGCCCGTCATGTCTTGGCTGGAAATATGAAAAAAGTTGCGAGCACGATGTATCTATTGACTCCTGTCAACGTTGTCGTGAATATTGAAGATATTAAACTTCCAGACGAATCACAAAGCGCTGAGTTTGGTTTTGACATTAAACGAAATAGAGCAAGATAATGATTTTCTTAATCCGTTTAATCCAAAATGCGGTTAGCATTTATTCCATCATTCTCGTTGCATTTGCTCTTCTTTCATGGTTTCCAAATGCCTATGAAAGCCAGCTGGGACGCCTAGTTATCAGACTTGCTCGCCCAGTTATTGAGCCACTTCGTAAGCTCAATCTACAATTTGCTGGTCTTGATTTTACGGTTTGGGCAGCGCTGATTCTGATTCAATTTGTTGGAAATCTCTTAACACGACTAGTCCTATTACTATGACAGTAAATCGAGCCATTTATCAGCATTTTTCCCAAGATGATATTCCCTTTATTGATAAGGGATTAGAGTGGTTCAAGCGTGTAGAAGATACCTATGCGCCGGTACTTACTCCTTTTATCAATCCCCATCAGGAACAGATTTTGAGGGTGCTAGCTGGGACATATGGACTGGGTTGCCAAAGTAGTGGTGATGTTCTTCCGACAGAGTCGGTTCGTGTTCTTCTCTATCCCGATTACTTTGAACCGGAGATATCAGACTTTGAAATGGCCTTGTTGGAAATTTGCTATCCGAGTAAGTTTGAGCAACTGAGTCATGGAAAAATATTGGGAACAATCATCAACCAACTAGGAATTGACCGTAAATTATTTGGTGATATCTTGGTAGATGAAAAGAGAGCACAGATTTTTGTCAATCGTGATTTCATTCCTCTTTTTCAGGATGGAATAAGAAAGATTGGCAGACTTCCTGTATCGCTGGAGGAACGTCCTTTTACCGATAGGATTTTGTCTAAAATTGATTATAGAGAACGAGAAATTTTAGTTTCGAGTTTTCGATTGGATGCCCTCTTATCAAGTGCCTTGAAATTATCTAGAAACCAAGCTAGTCAACTGATAGAAAAAAATCTGTCCAGGTAAACTATCATCTGGTTGAAAAAAGTGATTACCAGGTTGCAGTTGGAGATTTGATCAGTGTGAGAAAGTTTGGTCGTCTAAAAATTGTCAAAGACAATGGACAGACAAAAAAAGATAAGATAAAATTAAGCATTCAATTATTATTAAGTAAGTGAGGAAAAGTATGCCAATTACATCATTAGAAATTAAAGATAAAACCTTTGGTACAAAATTTAGAGGTTTTGATCCAGAAGAAGTAGATGAATTTCTGGATATCGTTGTTCGTGACTATGAAGACTTGGTTCGTAGCAATCACGATAAAGAGACACACATCAAGAGTTTGGAAGAACGTTTGTCTTACTTTGATGAGATGAAGGATTCCTTGAGTCAGTCAGTTTTGATTGCCCAAGATACAGCGGAGCGTGTTAAACAAGCTGCTCAAGAACGTTCAAACAATATTATTCAACAAGCTGAACAAGACGCTCAGCGTTTGCTTGAAGAAGCGAAATACAAGGCAAATGAAATTCTCCGTCAGGCAACAGATAATGCGAAGAGAGTGGCTGTTGAGACTGAAGAGTTGAAGAACAAGAGCCGTGTATTCCATCAACGCCTCAAGTCTACGATTGAAAGTCAATTGGCTATTGTTGAGTCATCTGATTGGGAAGATATTCTTCGCCCAACAGCTACTTACCTTCAGACAAGTGATGAAGCCTTTAAAGAAGTGGTGGGTGAAGTTCTTGGTGAAACTGTATCTTTACAACCAGAGGAAGAGCCTATTGATATGACTCGTCAATTCACACCAGAAGAGGTTGCTGAATTACAAGCTCGTATCGAGGCTGGTAACAAAGAATTAGCTGAGTTTGAAGCTCAACAAAATCAACAGACAGAAGAAAGTGACCAGCATGAAGAGTCAGTTGAAGTAGAAGCTACTGCAGCAACTGAGAACGATGCAAATAAAGAATCTGTTCTTATCCTATAAAAAATGTGAGAACAAGATCCAACCAACTATATTTTCAGCGAGCGGGAGATGGTGAGAGTCCTGCAATCCCTAGTGGTTAGATTATCCTCTCAACGAATCTAGTCTGAAAGCAGTAAGACTAGACGTCCCCTACGTTACGGGAAAAGAGGAAAAGAGACCCTGTCTTTTTTCGAACAAAGGTGGTACCACGATTTTCGTCCTTTTTGCGAATCGTGGTTTTTATTTTGTCAGTTTAAATTAAAGGAGTAACAATGAAACTTAAAGAAACCCTCAATCTAGGGAAAACAGACTTTCCTATGCGTGCTGGTCTTCCAACCAAAGAACCAGTTTGGCAAAAAGAATGGGAAGAAGCAAAACTTTACCAACGTCGTCAAGAATTGAACCAAGGAAAACCACATTTCACCTTGCATGATGGACCTCCGTATGCAAACGGAAATATCCACGTTGGACATGCCATGAACAAGATTTCTAAAGATATTATTGTTCGTTCTAAGTCTATGTCAGGATTCTATGCACCTTACATCCCAGGTTGGGATACACATGGTCTGCCAATCGAGCAAGTCTTGGCAAAACAAGGCGTTAAACGCAAAGAAATGGACTTGGTTGAGTACTTGAAACTTTGTCGCGAGTATGCTCTTTCTCAAGTTGATAAACAACGTGAAGACTTTAAACGATTGGGTGTTTCTGGTGACTGGGAAAATCCTTATGTGACCTTGACTCCGGACTATGAAGCGGCTCAGATCCGGGTCTTTGGTGAAATGGCTAAAAAAGGCTATATCTACCGTGGTGCCAAGCCTGTTTACTGGTCATGGTCTTCTGAGTCAGCCCTTGCTGAAGCGGAAATTGAGTACCATGACTTGCTTTCAACTTCCCTTTACTATGCTAACCGCGTCAAAGACGGAAAAGGTGTTCTAGATACGGATACTTATATTGTCGTATGGACCACTACACCATTTACTATCACAGCATCTCGTGGTTTGACAGTTGGAGCAGATATTGATTATGTATTGGTACAACCAGCTGGTGAATCTCGTAAGTTTGTAGTTGCTTCAGAATTGTTGAACAGTTTGTCTGAGAAATTTGGCTGGGCTGATGTGCAAGTCTTGGCAACCTACCGTGGTCAAGAATTGAATCACATCGTAACAGTCCACCCATGGGATACAGCTGTAGATGAGTTGGTGATCCTTGGTGACCACGTTACGACTGACTCTGGTACTGGTATTGTCCATACAGCCCCTGGTTTTGGTGAGGACGACTACAATGTCGGTGTTGCCAACGGCCTTGAAGTTGCTGTAACAGTTAACGAACGCGGTATTATGATGGAAAATGCTGGTCCTGAATTTGCGGGTCAGTTCTATGACAAGGTTGTGCCGACGGTTATCGAAAAACTGGGTGATTTACTCCTTGCTCAAGAAGAAATTTCTCACTCATACCCATTTGACTGGCGTACCAAGAAACCAATCATCTGGCGTGCTGTTCCACAGTGGTTTGCCTCTGTATCTAAATTCCGCCAAGAAATCTTGGATGAAATTGAAAAAGTGAAGTTCCACTCAGAATGGGGTAAAGTTCGTCTTTACAATATGATTCGTGACCGTGGTGACTGGGTTATCTCTCGTCAACGTGCTTGGGGTGTTCCGCTTCCAATCTTCTACGCAGAAGATGGTACAGCTATCATGACAGCTGAAACGATTGAACATGTAGCTCAACTCTTTGAGGAACATGGTTCTATCATCTGGTGGGAACGTGATGCTAAGGACCTCTTGCCAGAAGGATTTACTCATCCAGGTTCACCAAATGGCGAGTTCAAGAAAGAAACAGATATCATGGACGTATGGTTTGACTCAGGTTCCTCATGGAATGGAGTAGTGGTCAACCGTCCAGAACTCAAATATCCAGCAGATCTTTACCTTGAAGGTTCTGACCAGTACCGTGGTTGGTTCAACTCATCACTTATCACATCTGTTGCCAACCATGGCGTTGCTCCTTACAAACAAATCTTGTCACAAGGATTTGCGCTTGATGGTAAAGGTGAGAAGATGTCTAAATCTCTTGGGAATACCATTGCTCCAAGTGATGTTGAAAAACAATTTGGTGCGGAAATCTTGCGTCTCTGGGTAACAAGTGTGGACTCAAGCAACGACGTACGTATCTCTATGGATATCTTGAGCCAAGTCTCTGAAACTTACCGTAAGATCCGTAACACACTTCGCTTCTTGATTGCCAATACATCTGACTTTAACCCAGCTCAAGACGCAGTGGCTTACGATGAGCTTCGTTCGGTTGATAAGTACATGACCATCCGCTTTAACCAGCTTGTCAAGACCATTCGTGATGCTTATGCCAACTTTGAATTCTTGACAATTTACAAGGCCTTGGTGAACTTTATCAACGTTGACTTGTCAGCCTTCTACCTTGACTTCGCTAAAGACGTTGTTTACATCGAAGGTGCCAAATCACTCGAACGCCGTCAAATGCAGACAGTCTTCTATGACATTCTTGTCAAAATCACCAAACTCTTGACACCAATCCTTCCTCACACTGCAGAAGAAATCTGGTCATATCTTGAGTTTGAAGCTGAAGAATTTGTTCAATTGTCAGAATTGCCAGAAGCAGAGACATTTGCAAATCAAGAAGAAATCTTAGATACCTGGGTAGCCTTCATGGATTTCCGTGGACAAGCTCAAAAAGCCTTGGAAGAAGCTCGTAATGCCAAAGTTATCGGGAAATCACTCGAAGCACACTTGACAGTTTATCCAAACGAAGTTGTGAAAACTCTTCTTGGAGCAGTAGATAGCAATGTGGCTCAACTTTTGATCGTGTCAGAATTGACCATCGCTGAAGGTACAGCTCCAGAAGGCGCCGTTAGCTTTGAGAATGTAGCCTTTACAGTTAAACGCGCTGCAGGTGAAGTCTGTGACCGTTGCCGTCGTATTGATCCAACTACTGCAGAACGTAGCTACCACGCAGTCATCTGTGACCACTGTGCAAGCATCGTAGAAGAAAACTTTGCAGATGCAGTTGCAGAAGGATTTGAAGCCAAATAATCAGATTAGAAATATGTCTTCTCATAGTTTAAGATGAGATGAAAAGGAAAAAGAGAGGAAGTCATTTCTCTCTTTTTTGCTGGTAAAAGCTTAGGAGAAAGATGTAGAAATTCAACATTTTTAAGGAAAGTTTTAAGTTGATTTTTTGAGATTTTTTTTAAAAGAGAGGTCGTTTTTTGATACTTTTCAAAAGCTTGTGTTGCTTCTAAAAATTGCGACAAATAATTTGAATAATCAAGTGAAATCAGATAGAATAGAAAGGATTGAATAACATATTGAAGAGGAAATTTTGAGAATGAAACATCAGTTTTATGGAGAAAAACGACAGCGCTTTTCTTTCAGGAAGTTGTCAGTTGGGCTCGTTTCGGCGACGATTGGAAGCTTCTTTTTGAGTGGGCAAATAACTGGGGACTTGACTTCTGTAAAGGCAGCAGAAATTCAAAGTCAGCAGTCTGCTCAGGTCAAATACCACTACGTAGTGGAGTCTGAATTGACGGAGGCAGAGAAGAGTGCCTTGATCAGGGAGATTCCAAAGTATGTTGAGGACGCTTCAGAGACCTATTATTTAGTTTATCGTCCGACTACTCAAGGGGATTCATCTGGAGTATTGCCTAAGACAGGTCACTCCGGCCTTTGGGAATCCACTTTTACAGCGATGGGTCTTACATTACTAGTGCTTGTAGTTGTTAGAGGCAGAAATGGGAAGAGGTATTTATCTTCGATCTTGTTGGTAACTGGAATGGGATCCATACTGCTATCTCCAACAGTCTTAGCGGTTACGAATATCGAACTCGCTGCATATAATCAAAGTCTTAACTTGGGTCTTGGAGATGCACTTCCAGCGCCATTGAAAATTGACGGTTACGACTATATCGGTTACTTAAAGAATGAAGAACAAAATGATAGTCATTTAGCTCATTCTGCTCTGAAGGAAAATCTGACACTTGACTTAGAGAAAGAGAAGGGAAGTGAACTTAAGCCAAGTGAAACAAATCTTGATATGAAAGAGATTGTTTCAGATAAGGGGGATGCTTTAACTGAGGAAGAAAGAGAAACTATAGCTGCTAAGGAGATAGAGTTCACACGCTCAACTCCTATTTATGACTTACCAGAACTAAAAATTAGCGAGCAGGAGTCAGTTCAAGAACTTCCTTATCAGACAAAATACCAATATACCGATGAATTGGCTCAAGGCCAATCAAAAGTCATACAATCAGGTGTTCGAGGTCAACGTACAGTAGTGACTCGTCATTTTCGTAAGAATCAAGAAATCGTGAAAAGCGAAATGATTTCTGATCAAGTGACGGTTGAACCTGTTTCTGAAATTATTTTAGTTGGAACAGCTCCAGCTAACTCGATACCAAAAGAAACTCCAGTTCACGAAGTTCCAGAATTAGCAGAGTACGGTACAACTCCTGAGACATCTCCAGTTCATGAAGTTCCAGAATTGAAGGAATATGGCACAAATCTTGATACAGCTCCAGTTCATGAAGTTCCAGAACTGACGGAATATGGAACTAGTCCTGAGACGTCTCCGGTTCGTGAGACTCCAGAACTGACGGAATATGGGACAAATCCTGATAAAGCGCCAGTTCACGAAGTTCCAGAATTAGCAGAGTATGGCACCAGTTCTGATACGCCTCCAGTTCAAGAGATTCCAGAACTGACAGAATATGGCACCAGTCCAGAAACAGCGCCTGTTCAAGAGAACTCTGAGTTGGAATTGACTACAAATGATGAGGTTAGAATAGAAAAGATTGATTTTTCTATTGACGAGCAATATACAGATGAGATTCCAGAGGGTAGTCGCCAGATTGCAACACCAGGTGTTGAGGGAGAGCGCACGATCAAGACTCGCGTCTACAGTTCTAACGGTCAAGAGGTTGATCGCCAAGAATTATCCAATGAGGAAACTCTAGCTCCTGTAACGCAAGTGGTCAAAGTTGGCACGGCTAAGCCAACCATGGTGCCAAATGATGCACCGAAAGAAGACGCTCTGCCAGAGTATCCACTAACTTATACCGACGAAACTCGGGTTGAGAAAATTAACTTCACAATTCGTGAAGAAGAAACGGATGAGCTAGTTCAAGATGCTCGTCAAATCGCAACTCCGGGTGTCCAAGGTGAACGTACGATTAAGACCCGTGTCTACAGTTCTAATGGTCAAGTTGTTGACCGCCAAGAATTGTCTAATGAGGAAACCTTGGCTCCGGTAACGCAAATCGTCAAAGTCGGCACAGCTAAACCAACCGTAGTACCAAACGATGCACCGAAAGAAGACGCTCTGCCAGAGTATCCACTAACTTATACCGACGAAACTCGGGTTGAGAAAATTAACTTCACAATTCGTGAAGAAGAAACGGATGAGCTTGTTCGAGATGCTCGTCAGATTGCAACTCCAGGTGTCCAAGGTGAACGTACGATTAAGACCCGTGTCTACAGTTCCAACGGTCAAGTTGTCGACCGCCAAGAGTTGTCTAACGAGGAAACTCTAGCTCCAGTAACGCAAATTGTCAAAGTCGGCACAGCTAAACCAAGCATGGTACCGAACGAAGCGCCAAAAGCAGACGCCCTGCCAGAGTATCCGTTGACATATACTGACGAAACTCGCGTAGAGAAAATCAACTTTAGCATTCGTGAAGAAGAAACCGATGAGCTTGTTCAAGATGCCCGCCAGATTGCAACACCAGGTGTTGAGGGTGAACGTACGATTAAGACCCGTGTCTACAGTTCCAACGGTCAAGTTGTCGACCGCCAAGAATTGTTTAATGAGGAAACCTTGGCTCCTGTAACGCAAATTGTCAAAGTAGGAACTGCTAAACCAAATATGGTACCGAGCGAAGCACCGAAAGCAGACGCTCTGCCAGAATATCCGTTGACTTATACCGATGAAACTCGGGTTGAGAAAATTAACTTTAGCATTCGTGAAGAAGAAACGGATGAATTGGTCCAAGATGCCCGCCAAATCGCGACTCCGGGAGTCCAAGGCGAACGTACTATCAAGACTCGTGTTTACAGTTCCAACGGTCAAGTTGTCGACCGCCAAGAATTGTCTAATGAGGAAACCTTGGCTCCTGTAACGCAAATTGTCAAGGTCGGCATAGCTAAGCCAACTATGGTACCGAACGATGCACCGAAAGCAGACGCTCTGCCAGAGTATCCACTGACTTATACAGATGAAACGCGCGTAGAGAAAATCAACTTTAGCATTCGTGAAGAAGAAACCGATGAGCTTGTTCGAGATGCTCGTCAAATCACAACTCCGGGTGTTCAAGGTGAGCGGACCATCAAGACTCGTGTTTACAGCTCTAACGGTCAAGAGGTTGACCGTCAAGAACTTTCGAATGAAGAAACCTTGGCTCCCGTAACACAGATTGTCAAAGTCGGAACTGCTAAACCAAGCATGGTACCAAGCGAAGCGCCAAAAGCAGACGCTCTGCCAGAATATCCACTGACTTACACGGATGAAACTCGTGTAGAAAAAATCAATTTCACCATTCGTGAAGAAGAAACGGATGAGCTTGTTCGTGATGCTCGTCAAATTGCAACTCCGGGTGTCCAAGGCGAACGTACCATTAAGACCCGAGTCTACAGTTCTAACGGTCAAGAGGTTGACCGCCAAGAGTTGTCTAATGAGGAAACCCTAGTTCCTGTAACGCAAATAGTCAAAGTTGGAACGGCTAAACCAACCATGGTGCCAAATGATGCGCCGAAAGCAGATGCTTTAGAGGAGTTCGATTTAATTTCACTGCATAATCTCTTGGCAGAAGCGGATCAGATTAAAGCTCAGGCCCGTTATTTCAACGATAGTCAGAGTCATCAAGCTAACTATGATGCTGCTTTGACGGCTGGTCAAGCGATTCTGAGCCAATCCCAAGCCAGCCAAGCAGAAGTCAACCAACTGGTGGAACAAATCAATCAAGCCAAGGCTCAATTAAGTGGTCTTGAAGTTGTTAAAACAGCTCTTCAGACTGAGTACGATTTAAATCCAACGGTTAAAACTTCGGTTAAATATAAGAATGCGGATTCAGAAAAGCAGACAGCTTATACTGACGAATTGACCAAGGCAGACAAAGTTTTGAACAATCAAACTGCTACACAAGTACAGGTCAACCAAGTTCTTGCTAGCCTGACAGCAGCCAAAGAAGCTCTAAATGGAGTGCCTAAAGTCAAGCCGACCGTTTCCATTCTAAGTCTGACTGAGAATGCTGATGATAAGTCGGTGACGGTCCAATATAGATTGGAAGACCAGACCCAGTCCTTCCGTTCAGCGACTGCAGAATTGTATCAGGGAGACCAGCTGATTCGCACTCTTCCAATTACCAACTTCGCTGGCAGCTTGAAAATTGGCGACCTAGACTACTACACAGGCTACACTCTAAAAACCAAGTTGACTTATGAACTGGATAATGGCAGCTTTACTGAGTTTGAAACAGACAGTCGTAACTTTGAGCTAGAATACAAGAAGATTGCCTTCCGTGATATTGATTCCGTTGAGTTTTATCATAAAGAAAACGACCAATACAAGCGCTTTGTATCGATGAACTCTATTCCTACGGATCTGTCTACCTACTTCGTCAAGATCAAATCAAGCGAATCCAAGGAAATTCTCCTACCTGTTCACAGCATTTCTGAAGTAGAGAAAGATGGCAAGGCAGTTTATAAGGTTAATGTAACCCTTCCTGAACTCGTCCAAGAAAGTGAAGCGGGCTACAAGTCTGGGCACGACTTCTATATCAGTAAGGCAGTCCCAAGTCAGCAAAATGTCTACACTAGCTTTGCAGGATTGGTAGAAGCTATGAAGCGAAATATGGCAGGAAATTATGTTCTGGGAGCTGATTTGGATGCGAGTGAGGTCAACCTAGCTCCTGCGGATTATGTCTACCTCAAAGGAAACTTCACCGGCAGTCTGACGGGTAGTCAAAATGGTAAGCAATATGCGATTTACAATCTAGCCAAGCCTTTATTTGAAAACCTCAAGAGTGGCTCTACCATTTCAAATATCGACTTTAAAGATGTGAATATCGTGGGTACCTATGACTCAGCTGCGCTGGCACGCAATGCGGAGAATGCGCGAATCACAGATGTTTCTGTTCAGGGGAGAGTATCGGTAGTAGGCAACGCCTCTAACGTAGCGGGTCTAGTAGTTAATGGAACCAATACGAAGATTACAAATAGTTCCTTTACGGGAACTATCCTATCTAACAGTCAACACATCAAAGCTTATAATGTAGGTGGTTTGGTTGCAAGCCTTAAAGGAGGAGAATCTCTTCTTAGCCAAAGTAAAGCAGATGTAACGATTATTAGTGGAGCTCGATCAAATGAACAACGTATCGGTGGTTTGGTTGGACGTCTAGAAAACAATGCTCGAATCACCAAATCTTATGTGACAGGAAAAGTATATAATTCAACCACTAACGGTCAAATCGGTGGAGTGGTCGGCTCGAACTACTTTAATGGTTTAGTTGATAATGTGATCAGCAATGTTAGCGGTACAAACGTTTACAGTATTTCTGGAGATCAGGGCTACAAAAACGACCGCATTACGCAAGCCTATAAAGTTGCCAAGAGTGAAACCTTGAAAAACGATCAGTTTGTTACTTCTACCATTACTCAAGAAGAAATGGAAGAAAAACTGACTGCTATGAACATCACGACTAGCCTAGATGACACGAATCTAAATATGCGTTTTGTCGACTATGGTGAAGTAAACAATGCTCAATTCGACCGTGGATATTCTTATGCAAATATGGAGAAACTGCTTCCTTTCTACAATAAAGAAACCATTGTTTCGTTTGCGAACAAGATTCCGAAAGAGCATAAGTTGAATAAGGAGTACCTACTGGATGTTGTTCCGATGAAGGGTGACCAGATTATCACTGATATCCATAGCAATAAAACAGCAATCAATCGTTTGATGCTTCACTACATGGACAATACCATTGACTATCTAGAAATATCTTATCAGGGAGATTTCGTCAACCAAGGTATTGCTGAGTATAGAATGAAGGGATTAGACCTTCTTTATACTCCAGAAGCCTTCGTATCAGATTATACTAGCATTCTAAATCAAGTGTTGCCAGAGCTGAACAAGGTCGTTCTTGATTCGCCAGCTATGCGCACAGTTCTCGGGGTAGCAGCAGACACTTCTTTAGATGAACTATACTTAGACACTGCATTTACGCAAGTGAAAAGCAAGCTATCAGGTGAGCTTCGCAAAGTGCTAGCTATGGATAAGGCTATCAATACTGAAGGTGAAGTAGTTAAGGATTATCTTGTTAAGAAGATTCTTGCTGATAAAGAAGCTTTCCTATTGGGTCTGACTTACCTTAACCGTTGGTACAATATCAACTATGATACCTTTAATGTTAAGGACTTGTCGGCTTACAAGATGGATTTCTACGGTAAGATTGACGTTTCGGTTCTTGATACAATCATTGCTTTAGGAAAATCAGGACTTGAGAATCTCAAGGCTAAGAACAACTATACAGCGTATGATAATTCGCTCTCTGAAGCAACTGGCAAGCGAGGACTCTTCAATTACCTTGAAGGCTACCGTCAGCTCTTCTTACCATACAAGACCAATAATGAATGGCTCAAGACCAATACAAAAGCCTACATCGTTGAGGCTAAGTCCGATGTAGCAGAAGCGAGACAGCTTCAGGACGCAGCCGAGGGCAAGAGCAAGTACTCTGTCGGTGTTTATGACAAGATTACAGCAGATAATTGGGAACACAAGGGCATGCTCCTGCCACTCTTGACCATGACGGAGAAAGGTGTCTATGCTATCTCTAATATGTCTACCCTCTCTATGGGAGCTTATGATCGCTACCGCCTGGATGCCAATAACAGAGTGCGCACAGACGCAGAACTAGTTGAATATGTCGAAGACAGAGTGAGAAAAACAGCTGAATACCAGCGCGACCACTATGATTTCTGGTATAAGATTCTCAGTCCAGAAAGCAAGGACAAGCTCTTCCGTTCGGTTCTGGTTTATGATGGATTCTCATTGGTTGACAAGAATGGTCAAAGATATTGGGCTCCAGCTAATGACAAAAAATCACAGGCTATGCAGGAATTCTTTGGACCAGCTGGCAAGTGGTATCCAAGCAAGGGCTATAATGCCTATGCTACGGGTAGTGTAACTCACTTTGATGCTGCTAAATTGTTGGAAGACTATGGTAACTCAGTCTACACGCATGAGATGACCCATAACTCTGACGGTGCAATTTACTTTGAAGGTTATGGCCGTCGTGAGGGCTTGGGTGCGGAACTCTATGCTCGGGGACTCTTGCAATCTTCGCCGAGCGCAGATGAACCAACTATTACGCTCAATACTCTCTTCAAGGTGGACAAGGATTCTAAGACACGTATGCATACCTATAATTTCAAGGAACGTGTTCAAAATGCAGCAGACCTGCAACACTATGTCCATGGTATGTTTGACATGATCTACACCTTGGACTATCTAGAAGGTACTTCTATGCTGAAGCAGAGTGATGCTGCCAAGTTACAGTGGTTCAGGAAGATGGAGAATTACTATATTACAGATAAGTATGGCAAGGAGACCCACGCTGGAAACCAGACGCGAAGCTTTACAGCTGAGGAAATCAAGCAGCTGAAGACCTTTGACTCCCTGATTGAAAATGATGTGATCACTCGTAGGGAGAACAAGGAAAGCGGAAAATATGGTCGAAATGGCTACCTCAGTCTCAGCCTCTTCTCACCAATTTACTCAGCCTTGAGCAATCCAAATGGAGCACCTGGTGACGTTATGTTCCGTCGCACAGCCTATGAATTACTGGCAGCCAAGGGCTATCATGACGGATTTGTCCCTTATGTTTCTGGTCAGTACTCTCAGGAAGCCTTCGATGAAGGGATGAAAACGTGGGACGGATGGTCTGGAAGAGATGTCGGTCTCGTGACCGACCAGAAAGTCTTGGAAAATGTATTTAAAGGTGAATACACCTCTTGGGCAGCCTTCAAGAAGGCCATGTATAAGGAGCGGATTGATCAGCTGACCAAGCTCAAACCAATTACCATTGAGTACGAGCTTAAAAATCCAAACAGTACCAAGAAAGTAACCATTCGCTCTTATGCAGAGATGCAGCAGTTGATGGACGCAGCCGTGGCAGAGGATGTGCGCAACATTACCAATGCTACTAGCCGTGTCGAAGCTAGCTGGGTCAACCTGCTCAAGAAGAAGATTTACAACGCTTATCTTCGTGAGACAGACGACTTTAGACAGTCTATCTTTGAAAGATAGACACGAAAAAAGAAGATCCAAGTGATCTTCTTTTTTTAGGTGAATGGCTTGCTTAGTACAAAAACGAATGAATTTACAAATAAATTGATACATGACCTATTTTTTACTCTAAATGTCTGTATAGAAATTGGAAATCATTCACCATCTAGTATACTCGTTTTGAAATTTATTTTGTTTTTCATGAAAATATGGTAAAATGATAGTTGTAAAAATTTTTTAAGGAGATTCGGATGAAAACAAAAACACTTGCTCGCGTAAATGCGATTTTTGGTCTTATTTCAGGTATCGTCTTGCTGTTGGCACCTCTTGTTATGTTTATGATAGCTGTCGGGGCTGCTGCGGCGACGGAGGACTCGGATGCAACAGTTGGTATATTGACGATTTTTTCAATCATTTTGGCATTGGTAAAAATTGCTGTCTTGGTTTTAGGAATTGTGTCTATTGTCTATTACAAGGACGATGAACGTGTGACCCCTGCACCGTCTGTTTTGTTTATCGTAGGTGGTTCTGTTGGATTGATCCCATTCTTGGGATGGGTAGGAGGAATTCTGACAATCATTGGTGGATCCCTCTATTTTGGACTTTTGAAAAAATTCGAGATTCAAGAATAATAACTTTTTGTTAGGAATATTTTCAAATAAGAGAAGGCGCTTAGCCTTCTTTTTTTGTTACCAAGCAGGGGTAGATTTGACAGGATAAATAAGCTTTAATAATCGTAAAATCTAAAGCATTTATTTGAGACAAGGAACTCTTTTTATAGTATAATGGTTGATGTAAAATACCTATATCAAAATATAATACTAGTTATTTTCTTGATAGAGGTTGAAAAGTTGAGAGGATATAGAATGAAAAAGTTTTTTGGAGAGAAGCAGCATCGTTTCTCCTTACGAAAATTAGCAATTGGACTTGTGTCAGCTTCGATTTCAAGCCTATTTTTTGTGTCCATTGCGAGCAGTGGTACTGTATTTGCCCAAGAAAATGTAGCTGTTCACTACAAGTATGTGACGGATACGGAGCTAAGTAGTCAAGAGAAAGACTTGATTGTAAAGGACATTCCGAAGATTGCTGAAGATAGTGAGAGCACTTATTATCTAGTCTACCGTATGGATGAGAAAGTCCAGCTAGGTCAGTTGCCCAATACAGGTGGGCAGAATAGCCTTACTAGTGTTTTAACTGGTGGAGCTCTAGCTTCAATTGGCCTTCTTATTTTTGTTGTATCCAAAAAGAAAGGCAAGAAGAAAGCCCTCTTGAATGTGATTTTGGTAACAGGGATGGGCAGCGGTTTGGTTTCTTCAGTTCAGGCTATCGAAAATCAACTTTTGCTCCAGTACAATCAAGAATACCAATTATCCCAAGGAGATAGTCTGCCTTTGCCACGTGCCTTATCAGGTTATACTTATCTAGGCTATATTAAGCAAGACAAAGAGATTAATCAGCAAGAAACTGCTGCTAGGGATCAGAAACTAGACTACACGGTTCAACCTCATTTCCAAACCAACGAAGGTGGACAAAAGGCAGGAGATGAGCAGAAAGCTCCATCTCCTACACTCCCTGCTGAAAAACCAATCCCTTCTCAAGATTCATCCAATCAACATCCGTCTGGTCTTGCTAGTGTGGATCCTCAGGATGAAGTCTTGGCTGGTCGCGTGAACAAACCAGAGCTCCTATACAAAGACCAAGAGATTGAAATCAAACTAGACTTTTCAGAAGTGGTTCAAGAAAATCCAGATCTAACAGAGGGAACCATCCATGTCAAACAAGAAGGTCGTGCTGGGAAGAAGATTGAACTTGTTCGCATTTTCACTGTTGAAAACCAAGAAATTTCTCGGGAAGTTCTCTCAACCAAAGTAGAAGAAGCCTTGCCACGTATAGTAGAGAAAGGGACTAAGAAGGCAGTAGCCGCGAGTGAAGCACCTCAGTCTACAAGAAAAGGAGAGCCTGAGACTCAGGCTCCATTACCAGAATATACAGGCGAGCAAGCGGGAGCGGTTGTAGACCCAGAGATAGCTGAAAAACCAGAATATACAGGCACCCAAGCAGGAGCAGTCGTTGAACCCGAGCAAGTCGCTCCACTACCTGAGTATCAGGGAACTCAAGCTGGTGCCATCGTTGAGCCGGAAAAAGTTGAGCCAGAGGTTGGGGGTGTCCAGTCAGGAGCTTTGGTGGAACCAGAAATAGCTGAGAAACCAGCCTATACAGGCGAGCAGTCTGGAGCAATCGTAGAACCTGAAGAGGTGCCACCAACACCAGAGTATAGGGGAACTCAAGCGGGAGCGATTGTAGCCCCAGAGACCAGCGAAAAACCAGAATATACAGATACGCAAGCAGGTGCGATTGTGGAACCTGAGACTCAATCTTCCTTACCAGAATATAAAGGTGAGCAGTCTGGTGCAATAGTAGCCCCAGAGACAACTGAAACACCAGAATATACAGGAACTCAAGCAGGTGCGATTGTGGAACCTGAGACTCAATCTTCCTTACCAGAATATAAAGGTGAGCAGTCTGGTGCAATAGTAGCCCCAGAGACAACTGAAACACCAGAATATACAGGAACTCAAGCAGGAGCCATCGTTGAACCGGAACAAGTCGCTCCTCTTCCAGAATATACTGGCAATACCGAGCAAGTAAAACCGGAAGCTCCGACAGAAAAACCAAAAGAAAAAGACCCAGAGAAGACGCTTGAGCTAAGAAATGTTTCGGATCTGGAGTTGTATAGTCAGACCAATGGTACTTACAAACAACACGTTTCTTTAGACGGTGTTCCAAGTAATCCAGACACTTACTTTGTCAAGGTTAAATCTTCGTTGTTTAAAGATGTCTATCTACCAGTCGCTTCAATAACGGCTGAAACGAAAGATGGTCAGCCAGTTTATAAAATCACAGCCAAGGCTGAGAAACTCCAGCAAGAGCTAGAGAATAAATATGTCGACGATTTCACCTTCTACCTAGCTAAGAAGGCTAGAGAGGAAACGACAACCTTTACTTCCTTTAGCAACCTAGTCAAAGCTATCAACCAGAATCTCTCTGGAACCTATCATTTAGCAGCTAGTTTGAATGCCAACGAAGTGGAGTTAGATCCTGAAGCTAAATCCTACATCAAGGGCGCCTTTACTGGTCAGTTGATCGGTGAAAAAGATGGCAAGCAGTATGCTATTTACAACTTGAAAAAACCACTGTTCGAAACCTTGAGTAGCGCTACGGTAGAAAAATTGAGTCTGAAAAATGTCTCCATTTCAGGGAAAGATGCTATCGGTTCACTGGCCTATGAAGCCCAGAATGGCACAAAGATTAAACAAGTTCACGTTGATGGTGTTCTCGCCGGTGAACGTGGTATCGGTGGTTTGCTGGCAAAGGCTGAGCAATCAAGTATCACAGAGAGCAGTTTCAAGGGAAGAATTATCAACACTTATGAAACGACTGCTGCCTACAATATCGGTGGTCTGGTCGGTCATTTGACAGGTGACAAGGCTTTACTTACTAAGTCAAAAGCGACAGTGGCCATTTCATCCAACACAAATAGTTCAGATCAGACTGTGGGTGGTCTTGCAGGTCTAGTAGATCAGGATGCACAGATCCAAGATAGCTATGCTGAAGGCGATATTAACAATGCCAAGCACTTTGGTAGAGTCGCGGGAGTAGCAGGCTATTTGTGGGATCGAACTTCTAATCTAGAAAAGCATGCTGGAAGATTGACCAATGTTCTCAGTGATGTCAATGTAACCAACGGAAATGCCATTACCGGTTACCACTACAATGGAATGAAGGTGAAGGACACATTCAGCAGCAAGGCCAACAGAGTCTACAATGTCACCTTGGTCAAGGATGAGGTCGTCAGCAAGGAATCCTTTGAAGAAAGAGGAACAATGCTAGATGCTTCCCAGATTGAAAGCAAAAAAGCAGCAATCAATCCTCTAACTCTACCAATAGTGGAACCCCTCTCAACAAGTGGCAAAAAAGACAGTGATTTTTCTAAGGTGGCTCATTATCAAGCTAAGCGCGCCTTGGCTTATAAGAACATTGAAAAATTGCTACCTTTCTACAACAAGGCAACCATCGTCAAATACGGAAATCTGGTCAATGAGAACAGTCTCTTATATCAAAAAGAACTCTTGTCAGCAGTTATGATGAAGGATAACCAAGTCATCACAGATATTGTTTCTAACAAAGAGACTGCAAACAAACTCTTGCTTCACTACAAGGACCATTCATCTGAAAAGCTCGATCTCAAGTACCAGGCTGATTTTGCCAAATTAGCAGAATATAGTCTAGGAAATACTGGACTTCTCTATACGCCAAACCAATTCCTGTATGACCAAACCTCCATCATCAAGCAAGTCTTACCAGACTTACAAAAGGTTGCCTATCATTCAGAAGCCATCAGAAAGACGCTCGGTATTTCTCCAAACGTCAAGCAAACTGAGCTTTATCTAGAAGACCAGTTCGCCAAAACAAAACAACATCTGGAAGACAGTTTGAAAAAACTCTTGTCAGCTGATGCTGGACTTGCCGGTGACAATCCAGTCATCAAGGGCTATCTTGTAGATAAAATCAAGCACAACAAGGAAGCCTTGCTACTTGGCTTGACCTATCTGGAGCGTTGGTACAACTTCAGCTATGGTCAAGTGAATGTCAAAGACCTAGTTCTGTACCATCTGGACTTCTTTGGTAAGGGAAATGCTTCACCACTAGATACTCTGATTGAGTTGGGTAAATCTGGCTTTAACAATCTTCTAGCTAAGAATAATGTCGATACTTATGGTATCAGTCTTGCCAGTCATCATGGGACGACAGATTTATTTAGCACGTTAGAACATTACCGAAAGGTCTTTTTACCAGAGAAAAGCAACAATGACTGGTTTAAATCAGAGACTAAGGCTTACATCGTCGAAGAAAAATCTAATATTGAAGAAGTCAAAACTAAGCAAGGACAAGCTGGCACCAAGTATTCTATAGGTGTCTATGACCGCATTACTAGTGCCACATGGAAATACCGCAATATGGTCTTGCCTCTCCTAACCTTGCCAGAGAAATCAGTATTTGTCATCTCGACCATGTCCAGCCTTGGATTTGGAGCCTATGATCGCTACCGCAATAGCGAGCATAAAGCGGGCAAGGCTCTCAATGATTTTGTAGAAGAAAATGCGCGTGAAACAGCCAAACGTCAGCGTGATCACTACGATTATTGGTATCGTATTTTAGATAATGAGAGACGTGAAAAACTCTATCGTACCATCTTGCTTTATGATGCTTATAAGTTTGGGGATGACACAACCTCAGGAAAAGCTACAGTGGAGGCTAAGTTTGATAGCTCCAATCCAGCCATGAAGAATTTCTTTGGACCAGTTGGCAATAAGGTAGTACACAACCAGCATGGAGCCTACGCAACAGGGGATGGTGTCTACTATATGTCTTACCGTATGCTAGACAAGGATGGAGCCATTACTTATACCCATGAAATGACCCATGATTCGGATCAGGATATTTATCTTGGCGGCTATGGTCGAAGAAGTGGCTTGGGCCCAGAGTTCTTTGCAAAAGGCTTATTGCAAGCCCCTGACCAACCAAGTGACGCAACCATTACCATTAATTCTATCTTGAGACACTCAAAATCAGATAGTACAGAGGGCTCCCGTCTGCAAATCTTGGATCCGACAGAAAGATTCCAAAACGCAACAGATCTTCAGAACTATGTCCACAACATGTTTGATCTTATCTACATGCTGGAATACCTCGAAGGGCAATCAATCGTTAACAAGCTAAATGTTTACCAGAAAATGGCGGTTCTCAGAAAAATTGAGAACAAGTATGTGAAAGATCCAGTAGATGGCAATGAGGTATACGCTACTAACGTAGTCAAAGAATTGACAGAAGAAGAGGCCCAAAAACTAACTAACTTTGATAGTTTGATTGACCACAACATCTTGTCAGCTCGTGAGTACCAGTCTGGTGACTATGAACGAAATGGCTACTATACGATTAAACTCTTTGCCCCAATCTATTCAGCTCTCAGCAGTGAGAAAGGCACGCCAGGGGACCTTATGGGGCGTAGGATTGCTTACGAACTTTTGGCTGCCAAAGGCTTCAAGGATGGAATGGTACCTTATATCTCTAACCAATACGAAGAAGCTGCCAAACAAAAAGGTAAAACTATCAATCTCTATGGTAAAGAACGCGGATTGGTGACAGATGAACTTGTATTGGACAAGGTGTTTGAAGGCAAGTATGCATCTTGGGCTGCCTTTAAGAAAGCCATGTACAAAGAACGTGTGGATCAGTTTAAAAACTTGAAACAAGTGACCTTTAAAGATCCGACAAAACCATGGCCAAGCTATGCGACCAAGACCATCAATAGTGTGACTGAATTGCAAGCCCTCATGGATCAAGCTGTTCTCAAGGATGCTGTAAGTCCTCGTTGGAGCAACTATAATCCAGAGTATGACAGTGCCGTTCATAAGTTGAAGAGAGCAATCTTTAAGGCCTATCTTGACCAAACAAACGACTTCAGAACCTCTATTTTTAAGAAATAAGGGTTGGAAAATGAAAAGGGAGGATCGACAGATCTTCTCTTTTTATGTTCGGCTGTCTGAAAGCTGGTAGGGGATTTGTTTGTGACGGAGAAGGTCTTTTGTTTCTGGGGGAAATATGGTAGAATGATAGCTACGAGAGAAGGAGGTTTTTATGGAGAGAGATAGATTGGTTCGACTCAATTGGAGACTGGGCATGGTGGCAGGAGTGACCTTACTTTTGGGACCTGTTCTACGATTTTTGCTATCCTATACTGGGGCCATCATCTATAAAGATCCTTCAAAAATGCTGGTCGTCACGGTTACCTTTTCCCTGCTCCTGACATTTTTTAAGATTTTGATGATTGCATTAGGAACCTTTATGCTAATCTATTTCGAAGAAGACCAACAACTTCGAATGCTGCCATCTATTTTATTTATCATTGGTGGCGTGCTGGGATTTCTTTCAGCGACCGAGTGGATAGGAGGATTTCTAATCATTAAAGGCGCTGTTTCTTTTTCTAAATTTTTGAAAGAAGTCTGTGGCCTTGTCTGATAGTCTAGTGAAACAATCCGTTTGAGGGTTGTTTTTTTATTTAAAGAATTACCTGGCGAAAGAATATGTTAGTAAAATGCTTTTTTTATAAGAAAACATGATGTAATACAACTTGAAAAAATAAAAGGAGAATATTATGAAACAATCTTTCATTACATCTTGTCAGTGTGGTAGTATTTGAAAAGCTAATCTTGAAAATTGCAAAGAAACAATTGAAGGTCTAATTCATAATCGTTACAATGATACTAATATAACTAAGAATACTGATCGTTTAATTGATGCTTTAAATAACAAATAATTGCAATCGTTTCTTGATTGAATATCGCGAATTAATAATAACTAGATGAGAGGACACTGTTCTCTCTTTTTAGTTGATTTTAACTAGCTTTTTTGTGAAAAATTGTGTAAAATAGAATAGATAAACGAGGGAAACCTCGAAAAATAAAAGGAGAATCCATCTAATGGTAAAATTGGTTTTTGCTCGCCACGGTGAGTCTGAATGGAACAAAGCTAACCTTTTCACTGGTTGGGCTGATGTTGATTTGTCTGAAAAAGGTACACAACAAGCGATTGACGCTGGTAAATTGATCAAAGAAGCTGGTATCGAATTTGACCAAGCTTACACTTCAGTATTGAAACGTGCGATCAAAACAACAAACTTGGCTCTTGAAGCTTCTGACCAATTGTGGGTTCCAGTTGAAAAATCATGGCGCTTGAACGAACGTCACTACGGTGGTTTGACTGGTAAAAACAAAGCTGAAGCTGCGGAACAATTTGGTGATGAGCAAGTTCACATCTGGCGTCGTTCATACGATGTATTGCCTCCAAACATGGACCGTGATGATGAGCATTCAGCTCACACTGACCGTCGTTACGCTTCACTTGACGACTCAGTTATCCCAGATGCTGAAAACTTGAAAGTGACTTTGGAACGTGCCCTTCCATTCTGGGAAGACAAAATCGCTCCAGCACTTAAAGATGGTAAAAATGTATTCGTAGGAGCTCACGGTAACTCAATCCGTGCCCTTGTAAAACACATCAAACGCTTGTCAGATGACGAAATCATGGACGTGGAAATCCCTAACTTCCCACCATTGGTATTCGAATTTGACGAAAAATTGAACGTAGTTTCTGAATACTACCTTGGAAAATAATTTATAAACAGAAAGCCTAGGATTCCTAGGCTTTTTTGTTTTTGCTTCTAGTTTCCAACTAGTTGAAAAAGCCTTATAATGATAGTAAAGAGTGACTTGTTTGTGAGAAAAGTAGATATGCTCGAAGCCCTGAAATCAGTAGAGTAATTCACGGTTTTAAATAGTAAATCAGTTGACAAAGTCCCTGCTTCTTGGTAGAATAAGAACTGTCGTAAAGACAAATAACTTCTTCTTGGTTGCAGGCATGCCAACCTGTCACTCGGATGAAGCCAAATAAAAAGGAGAAACATCATGGCAATCTCAAAAGAGAAAAAAAATGAAATCATCGCACAATATGCACGTCACGAAGGTGATACAGGTTCAGTAGAGGTTCAAGTTGCTGTCCTTACTTGGGAAATCAACCACCTTAACGAACACATCAAACAACACAAAAAAGACCACGCTACTTACCGTGGATTGATGAAGAAAATCGGTCGCCGTCGTAACTTGCTTGCATACTTGCGTAAAAACGACGTTAACCGTTACCGTGAGTTGATCAACTCTCTAGGACTTCGTCGTTAATTCAAGATACAAAGGCCGTCAAAAGCACAAAGCAAAAATAGGAAAATTGACGAAGAAACTTCAGTTTCTAGGAGATTTTATCTTTTTTGCCAAGTGCTTAGGCCGTGTTCAATTGAATATATCTTGATAATGAAGCTACTCTAAATTGGGTAGCTTTTTTACTTTTGTCACCCTACCTCAATATACTCAAGTATTATCTTCGGTTACGGTCATTAGCACTGTAAGCTAAAATAAACCAGATTTTCTCCCTTCGGGGAGATTTTTTGTTTCACTAGGATTATAGCCCGAGCTCAAATCAGCTCTCTGACTTCAGAGGGCTTTTTCTATATATGTCTCTATCCTTGTTCATCTAATAGAAATATGGTATACTTTTCATGAGAATTTTCTAAATTTTTAAGATGCTATCAAAGGAGGTTTTCATGCTTTCCAAACTTTCTGGAAGCCGACAAGATTTGCAATTTGTGTTGTTTTTAGGTATTTTGCTAAGTGTTTTAGGAATTTCGCTCTTTCTGGCAGTTTCTATGGGATCAGTTGCGATTGATCTAGGCGATACCTATCGAATTATTTTGAGCAGATTGGGGATTCCTCTTGAGATAGGAGAGGTTTCCAAGTCCACTCTTGCCATTGTATGGAACATGAGATTCCCCCGAGTATTGTTAGGTCTGATAGTAGGAGCTGGTCTTTCTATGTGTGGTAGCGTGATGCAGTCCACAGTGAACAACCCCATCGCAGAGCCTTATGTCTTAGGAATCTCTGCTGGTGCAACTCTAGGGGCAACCTTGAGCATCATTCTTGGTTTAAAATTGGTGATTAGCCTTGGAGCTTTTTTAGGAGCTGTTTTGGCAACAATCGCTGTCCTCATTATTGCCTCTATGCAGGGCAGGATGACGACTTCTAGTCTGATCTTATCAGGAACGGTGGTCAACGCTCTCTTTCTGGCTTTTTCAAACTTTATTATCTCAGTCGGCGCTAATGCGGACAGTGTGATGACCATTAAATTTTGGACCATGGGCTCGCTTGCCGGGACCACTTGGTCTGACTTAGTCCTGCCAACTATAGTAGTGGGAGTAGCGTTTCTATTTTTCTCTACTCAGTATCGTGTTTTCAATGCAATGATGATGGGAGATGAGGCTGCTTTAACTTTGGGGATTCCCTTACGCTTTTATTGGTATCTTTATGTGACAATGGTGGCTGTGTTAACAGCAGTCTTAGTGGCAACCTGTGGGATTATTGGATTTGTCGGTCTCATTACTCCTCACTTAGCTCGAGGGTTAGTAGGAACGAATTACAAGAGGCTTTTTCCCATTGCAACCTTGCTGGGTGCCCTCTTTGTCATCTGGGCAGATGTACTCTCTCGTGTCATTATTCCAAATGCTGAGCTGCCGATTGGTATTTTCACAGCCTTAGTAGGTGCTCCCTTCTTTATCTACATTGTTGGAGGTAGGCGAAGGGAGGTGAGGGCCTGATATGGACTTGATTTGTCAGGATGTCCACTTTGAACTAGGAGAGAAAAAAATCCTCAAAGGAGTTTCTCTTAAGGTTGAGGGGCATCAATTTCACACGATACTAGGACCAAATGGAAGTGGAAAAACCAGTCTGCTTAAACTCCTTTATCGTCAGGAAAAGGCGGACAAAGGCTTGATAAGCCTAGATGGAAAGCCGCTGGAGCATTGGTCACTCAAAGAAACAGCCAAGCAAATGGCAGTTGTAACTCAGTTTAATCAATTGCAGTTTGATTGTACAGTTGAGGAAATCGTCTTGCTGGGAAGAACTCCCCACCTCTCTTTTTTACAGAAGGAAAAGGAAAGAGATTATGCCCTCGTTCAAGATGCTCTCGTCAAGGTGGATATGCTCGAGAAGAAAACTCGTCTCTATTCGTCTCTGTCAGGGGGGGAGAAACAACGAGTCTTATTAGCCCGCGCCTTGGCGCAAGAACCGACTCTCTTGCTCCTGGACGAACCAACCAATCACCTGGATATCAAGTACCAGTTAGACTTGTTGGCCATTGTGAAGAATCTCAAGGTCAATGTTTTAGCTGTCCTACATGATATTCAACTTGCTTGTCGCTATTCGGATTATCTCTATCTGATGAAAGAGGGAGAAATCCTTTACCAAGGGACTCCAAAGGAGACCATCACCCCTGAGTCATTGCAAATTGTATACGGAGTTCAAAGTCAGGTTACTTGGACCGAGGATCAGCAAGCTATGATTCACTATTTATAAGAATGAAAAGGAAAACAAGATGAAAAAAACACTAAGCATTTTACTCGTAACAGTAGCTACCCTAACCATGGCAGCTTGTGGCAATACTACTACAGAAAAAACTACCACACAGTCTAGCACAGAAACAAGTCAAAAGGCCAGCGCAGAGACGACTTATCCACTCACGGTCAAGACCTATGATGCTAAGGGGAATGAAGTCGAACAAGTCTTTGACAAGGCACCTGAAAAAGTTATCACCAACAATCTTTCAACCACTGAAATCTTGTTGGAGTTAGGCTTGAAGGATAAAATTGCTGGCATGCTCAACCCTGACAATGCTGTGACGGACAAATACAAGGACGCGATTGCGACGATTCCTAAAATTGGCGATAAAAAAACAGTCTCTCAAGAGACAGTCCTTTCTTATGAACCAGATGCTGTGATGGGTCGAAACATGATGTTTTCTGAAAAATCCTTGGGGACAGTTAGCACTTGGAATGAAAACAAAATCCCAGTCTATACGCAAAAAGCTTCTCTCTCAACAATTCAGCAAGATTTGGGAAATATTGTAGAAGATGTCAAAAATCTTGGAATGATTTTCAATGTTCAGGACAAGGCCAATGAATACGCAGCCCAATTACAAGCTAAAATTGACGCTGTTAAGAAAGCAAATCCAACAAGCCAAGGTGAAAAGAAAAAGGCTTTGATTATGGTTGCTTATAATGACGAAACCTTTGGTGCATACAAATCTGCTTTGCAAGAAAGCTTGTTGAATCAACTTGGTTATACAAATGTTGCAACGGGAACATCAGGCTTAACCTTGGAAAATCTCGTGTCTATGGATCCTGAGTTGATTATCTATGTAACTAGTGACCGTAATAAAAAATTGGATGCCAACGCAGTAGAGTTGATGAAGGCAAATGAAGTTTTGGAAAATGTTCCTGCAATTAAGAATCAAAAAATCATGACCATTTCTTACGATGAGTTGATGGATTATGGTCCAGCAGTAATTGATTCCCTTGAGAAAATCAATGACTTTATCAATAAATAATGAGTTTGATTGGGAGGGAATCCAAGTCAAGGTCAGCCTTCCTTCGGCCTATGATCCCAACCAAATCTATCCAGCTGTTCTCTTGAATGATGGAAACTTGGATTTCCTATCTTCCCTTTCAGAGTCTGTGATTTTAGTGGGCTTGACCTCTAAAAATCGCCTAGATGACTACACTCCCTGGGAGGCAGCTGCTCTGAGAGAGGGGACTCCAGATTTTGGCGGCCAGGCAAATTCCTATCATGAACTTTTATTTGGAAATCTTTTAGATAAGTTGCGGTCTCTTTATCGCCTGGACGAAGATCGCCTTGCCTATGGAGGATACTCATTAGGTGGACTGGCGGCAGTCTACAGTCTATTCAGCTTTGACAAGGTCTCCTGTATCTTCTCTATCTGCGGTTCCTTTTGGTATCCTGATTTTACGACTTATTGCAAAGATGAAAGGGTGAAAAACTTAGATTGTTTACTGTATTTACAGAATGGTCAAACAGAAGGAGCACATCATACTAATCGCTTGGCTCAAGCACCAGTTTATGCTGAGCAGATCCATACCAGTCTTCAGAAACGTTATCCGACTGGTCAGTTTGTCTTTGATCCCTATGGGCATCATGAGCAAGTGGCTGAGCGCTTTCTAGCCTTTTCCAACTGGTTGGCCCAAAAATGGAAAATTGCATAAAAGAAATATCCCTTGGTAAAAGCCAAGGGATAATTGTATTTTTTAACCAAGAGACTCTCTCTTCTTATCTGGATTCCAGATAAAGCTTGCAATGAAGGTAAAGATAATCGTTAGGATACCAACAACCACAGCAAGGATGAGGGCAGGGATGCGGATAAACCACCAGAGTGGGTTTGGTTTTTTATCATTGTGCCATTGCTTGGTTTCTTCGTCTAAACGTTGGAATTCAGCTTGGATGCGGTCTGCAACCATTTCAATCCCTTCATCATTCATTTTCTTGATGTCTGAGATATCGATAGGGTTTCCAAAGTTCATATCGACACGTTCACGGCTAACCAAACCTTTCAAGGTCATGGGACCAGTATAGGTAACTGGCATGATACGGACCTTAGCCATCTTGGCAATCAGAGCTACGCCACCCTTGACATCGTTTGAGTGACGGCTCCCACTTGGAAACATGATGAGAGAGCGGTCGCTTTTTTTGAGGACGTTGATAGGGTACTTGATGGCAGAGGCATTAGGTTTTTCTCGGTCGATAGGAAAGGCGCCACACATACGGATCCACCAGCCAAAGATGCGGTTGTTAAACAGCTCTTTTTTGGCCATAAAGATGAACTGTTTTGGCTTGGTCGCAAAGGCCATATAAACAGGATCCCACCAAGTACGGTGAGGTGCGACGAGGATATAGTTTTCGTCTCGGCTAGGGATTTTATCAGTATTGTGATAGTGGGCATTGCCATTGATGGACCACAAGATCAGCATGACTAGTCCACGTAAATAAGTATAAAACATGAGATCTCCTTCGATTGTATTGCTTTTATTATTATACCTTATCAAAAGACTACTGGCAAACTTTTTCAGTTATCAGCCAACAGTTTTAGATGGGATTAGAATTCTTTTTAAAAAAATGATATGATAGAATTTATGGATAAAAATAAGATTATGGGATTAACCCAAAGAGAAGTCAAGGAAAGACAGGCTCAAGGTTTGGTCAATGACTTTACCGCTTCAGCCAGTACCAGTACTTGGCAAATCATCAAACGAAATGTTTTTACACTTTTTAACGCATTAAACTTTGTTATTGCCCTAGCGCTGGTCTTTGTGCAGGCTTGGAGCAATCTGGTTTTCTTTGCCGTTATTTGCTTTAACGCTTTTTCTGGGATTGTGACTGAGCTACGGGCCAAACACATGGTGGACAAGCTCAATCTCATGACCAAGGAAAAGGTCAAAACCATCCGTGATGGTCAAGAAGTCGCTCTCGATCCAGAAGAGTTGGTTCTAGGAGATGTCATTCGTTTGTCTGCTGGAGAGCAAATCCCCAGTGATGCACTGGTTCTGGAAGGATTTGCGGAAGTCAATGAAGCCATGTTGACGGGTGAGAGTGATTTGGTGCAAAAAGAAGTGGATGCCTTGCTTTTATCAGGGAGTTTCCTAGCCAGTGGCGCAGTTTTGGCTCAAGTTCACCATGTCGGGGCAGAAAACTATGCTTCCAAACTCATGCTGGAAGCTAAGACAGTGAAACCAATTAACTCCCGTATCATGAAATCGCTAGACAAGCTAGCTGGTTTTACTGGAAAGATTATCATTCCCTTTGGTCTAGCTCTCTTGTTAGAAGCCTTGATGTTAAAAGGTTTGCCTCTTAAGTCTTCTGTAGTGAATACTTCAACAGCACTTTTGGGTATGTTGCCCAAGGGAATCGCCCTCTTGACCATCACTTCGCTCTTGACTGCGGTGATCAAGCTGGGCTTGAAAAAGGTCTTGGTGCAGGAGATGTACTCTGTCGAGACCTTGGCTCGCGTGGATATGCTCTGTCTGGACAAGACGGGCACCATCACCCAAGGAAAGATGCAGGTGGAGGCGATTCTTCCTCTGACGGAAACGTATGGTAATGAAGCTATTGCCAGCATTTTGACTAGCTATATCGCTCATAGTGAGGATAAAAATCCAACAGCCCAAGCCATTCGCCAGCGTTTCCAAGGTCAGGTTTCCTATCCTATGCTTTCGAATCTTCCTTTCTCAAGCGACCGTAAGTGGGGAGCTATGGAGTTAGAAGGTCTGGGGACGGTTTTTTTAGGGGCACCTGAGATGTTGTTGGACTCTGAAGTCCCTGAAGCCAGAGAGGCCCTAGAGAGAGGGTCACGTGTCTTGGTCTTAGCCCTCAGTCAGGAAAAACTAGACTATCACAAACCACAGAAACCATCTGATATTCAGGCCCTGGCCTTGCTGGAGATCTTGGACCCCATTCGAGAAGGAGCCGCTGAGACGCTGGACTACCTCCGTTCTCAGGAAGTGGGACTCAAAATTATCTCTGGCGACAATCCCGTTACAGTATCCAGCATTGCCCAGAAGGCTGGCTTTGTAGACTATCACAGCTATGTAGATTGCTCAAAAATCACAGATGAGGAATTGGTTGCCATGGCTGAAGAGACAGCTATTTTCGGACGTGTTTCTCCTCATCAAAAGAAACTCATCATCCAAACTCTGAAAAAAGCAGGGCATACAACGGCAATGACAGGGGATGGTGTCAATGATATCCTAGCTCTCCGCGAAGCAGATTGTTCTATCGTTATGGCTGAAGGAGATCCGGCGACTCGTCAGATTGCCAATCTAGTTCTCTTGAACTCAGACTTTAATGATGTTCCTGAGATTCTCTTTGAAGGTCGTCGTGTAGTCAATAATATTGCCCATATCGCACCGATTTTCTTGATTAAGACCATCTATTCCTTCTTGCTTGCAGTCATCTGTATTGCCAGTGTTTTATTAGGACGGTCTGAGTGGATTTTGATTTTCCCTTTTATTCCGATCCAGATTACCATGATCGACCAATTTGTCGAAGGGTTCCCACCATTCGTTCTGACTTTTGAGCGAAATATCAAGCCTGTTGAACCAAACTTCCTCAGAAGATCCATGCTTCGCGCCCTACCAAGCGCACTCATGGTCGTGTTCAGCGTTCTCTTTGTGAAACTATTTGGAGCGAGTCAAGGTTGGTCTGAGTTAGAAATCTCAACCCTACTCTATTATCTCCTTGGTTCTATCGGTTTCTTATCCGTATTTAGAGCCTGCATACCATTCACCCTCTGGCGTGTCCTCTTGATTGTTTGGTCGGTAGGTGGTTTCCTAGCTACAGCTCTTTTCCCAAAGATCCAAAAGTTGCTTGAAATTTCGACCTTAACAGGACAAACATTACCTGTCTATGGGGCCATGATGTTGGTCTTTACCGTGATTTTCATTCTAACTAGTCGTTACCAATCCAGAAAATAAAGAAAGACTGCAATCTGTGGATTGCGGTCTTTTTAGGTGCAAGATTGCTAGCTGATACTCAATGAAAATCAAAGAGCAAACTAGGAAACTAGCCGCAGGCTGTACTTGAGTACGGCAAGGCGACGTTGACGCGGTTTGAATTTGATTTTTGAAGAGTATGAAATGTGGTATAATAAGAGGTAACAGAGTTTTGGAAAGTGAGAGAAGATGATTTCAAAGAGATTAGAATTGGTGGCGTCCTTTGTACCGCAGGGAGCTATTTTACTAGATGTGGGAAGTGACCATGCTTATCTGCCCATCGAGTTAGTTGAGAGAGGCCAAATCAAAAGCGCCATTGCAGGGGAAGTGGTGGAAGGACCCTACCAGTCAGCGGTTAAAAATGTTGAAAGTCACAATCTAAAAGAGAGAATTCAAGTCCGTTTAGCCAATGGCTTGGCAGCCTTTGAAGAGGCTGACCAAGTATCGGTTATCACCATTGCTGGTATGGGTGGCCGTTTGATTGCTACCATATTGAAAGAAGGTTTGGAAAAGCTAGCTAATGTAGAGCGTTTAATCCTCCAGCCCAATAATCGTGAAGACGACTTGCGCATTTGGTTGCAAGCCAATGGTTTTCAGATTGTGGCAGAAAGCATTCTAGAAGAAGCAGGCAAATTCTACGAGATTTTGGTGGTGGAATCAGGACAAATGAAGCTATCAGCAAGTGATGTCCGCTTTGGTCCCTTCTTATCCAAAGAAGTCAGCCCAGTTTTTGTCCAAAAATGGCAAAAAGAAGCGGTTAAGCTAGAGTTCGCCCTCGAACAAATCCCAGAAAAAAATCTGGAGGAACGTCAAGTTTTAGTAGATAAAATTCAAGCCATCAAGGAGGTGCTTTCATGCTAGCAAGTGAAGTAATACAAGCTTATGAAGCCTTTTGCCCTCAGGAATTTTCAATGGAGGGTGACAGTCGTGGCCTGCAAATTGGCACTTTGGATAAGGATATCCAAAGTGTCATGGTAGCTCTCGATATTCGTGAAGAAACGGTGGCTGAAGCCATTGAAAAGGGTGTGGATTTGATTATCGTTAAGCACGCGCCAATTTTCCGTCCTATCAAGGATCTGATAGCCAGCCGTCCGCAAAATCAGATTTACATCGACCTGATCAAGCATGACATCGCAGTTTATGTCAGCCATACCAATATTGACATCGTTGAAAATGGCCTCAATGACTGGTTCTGTCAGATGTTAGGTATTGAGGAAACGATCTATCTACAGGAGACAGGTCCAGAACGTGGAATTGGACGGATTGGGAATATTCAGCCTCAGACATTTGGGGAATTGGCCCAACATGTCAAGCAAGTCTTTGGTCTAGATAGTCTTCGAATGGTTCATTATCAAGAGAGTGATTTGCAGAAGCCCATTTCAAGAGTAGCCATCTGTGGTGGTAGTGGTCAATCTTTCTATAAGGATGCTTTAGCAAAGGGAGCAGATGTCTATATAACTGGTGATATATACTATCACACAGCTCAGGATATGCTGTCTGATGGTTTGCTGGCATTGGACCCGGGCCACTATATCGAAGTGCTTTTTGTGGAAAAAATTGCTGCACTCCTTACTCAATGGAAGGAAGAAAAGGGTTGGACTATTGATATTGTACCTAGTCAAGCATCGACCAATCCTTTCCACCATATCTAGTTAGAAGGTGAAGACAATGAAAAAAGTTGCCATTATTGGAGCAGGGATTGTAGGGGCAACTGCTGCCTACTACCTCTCTAAAGAAAGTGATCTAGAGGTGACCGTTTTTGACCATGGAAAGGGGCAAGCAACCAAGGCTGCAGCGGGAATTATCAGTCCTTGGTTTTCCAAACGTCGCAATAAAGCCTGGTATAAGATGGCGCGCTTGGGGGCTGACTTTTATGTGGATTTGTTGGCTGATATAGAAAAGTCTGGTCAGGAAATTGATTTTTACCAGCGTTCGGGAGTTTTTCTCTTGAAAAAGGATGAATCCAAGTTAGAAGAACTCTATGAACTAGCACTCCAGCGTAGGGAAGAATCTCCCTTGATAGGTCAATTAGCCATTTTAGACCAAGCATCTGCAAATGAATTATTCCCTGGTTTGCAGGGATTTGACAGCCTGCTCTATGCTTCTGGTGGGGCACGGGTGGATGGCCACCTATTAGTGACTCGTTTGCTAGAAGCCAGTCAAGTCAAGCTGGTCAAAGAAAAAGTGAGTCTGACACCTTTAGCAACTGGCTATCAGATTGGCGAAGAGGTGTTTGATCAGCTTATTCTAGCGACGGGAGCTTGGTTGGGGGACATTTTGGAACCTTTAGGATATGAAGTAGATGTTCGTCCCCAAAAGGGGCAACTCCGAGATTATCAGCTCTCCAAAGACCTAGCATCTTCCCCTGTTGTCATGCCAGAAGGGGAGTGGGATTTGATCCCTTTTGCAGGTGGGAAATTGTCCTTGGGCGCTACCCATGAAAATGATATGGGATTTGATTTGACGGTAGATGAAACCTTGCTCCATCAAATGGAGGAGGCAGCCTTGCCTCACTACCCAGCCTTGGCAGAAGCGAAATCATCTGGTGAGCGTGTGGGAATCCGTGCCTACACCAGTGATTTCTCCCCATTTTTTGGACAAGTGCCAGGATTGGCAGGTGTCTATGCGGCTAGTGGTCTAGGTTCATCAGGTCTCACAACGGGTCCAATCATCGGGTATCATCTAGCCCAGCTGGTCCAAGACAAGGAGTTGACCTTGGACCCAGTAAACTACCCAATCGCAAACTATGTCAAACGAGTAAAAAGCGAATAAGATTTTACTGAAATTTTAGCAGGTAGTTTAGGATGTCAAATGACATTCCCCATCAAAAATGATAAAATAAGAAAAAATAATCCGAGAATCGAGGAAAAAAGATGCAAGAAAAAATTTTGGTAACAGGTGGAGCAGGTTTTATCGGAACCCACACTGTTATTGAATTGATCCAAGCAGGTCATCAAGTGGTTGTAGTGGATAACCTTGTCAACAGCAACCGTAAAAGTTTAGAAGTTGTTGAAAGAATCACAGGAGTTGAAATTCCTTTCTATGAGGCAGATATCCGTGATACTGATACTCTCAGAGATATTTTCAAGCAAGAAGAGCCAACAGGTGTGATTCACTTTGCTGGTTTGAAGGCTGTTGGCGAATCAACCCGTATCCCTCTTGCCTACTATGACAACAATATCGCTGGAACTGTCAGCCTTCTAAAAGCTATGGAAGAAAATAACTGTAAGAACATCATCTTCAGTTCTTCTGCGACAGTTTACGGAGATCCTCACACTGTTCCAATCTTAGAAGATTTCCCACTTTCAGTGACCAATCCATACGGTCGTACCAAGCTCATGTTAGAGGAAATTTTGACGGATATCTACAAGGCAGACTCAGAATGGAATGTGGTCTTGCTACGTTACTTTAACCCAATCGGAGCACATGAGAGCGGTGACTTGGGAGAAAATCCTAACGGAATTCCAAACAATCTCTTGCCTTATGTTTCACAAGTAGCAGTGGGCAAACTAGAACAAGTACAAGTGTTTGGAGATGATTACGATACAGAAGATGGAACCGGGGTTCGTGACTATATCCATGTTGTCGATTTAGCTAAAGGTCACGTTGCAGCTTTGAAAAAACTCCAAAAAGGTTCAGGTCTAAACATTTATAACCTTGGAACTGGTAAAGGTTACTCCGTTCTTGAAATTATCCAAAATATGGAAAAAGCAGTGGGACGTCCTATTCCTTACCGCATCGTAGAACGCCGCCCAGGTGATATCGCTGCCTGCTACTCAGACCCAGCAAAAGCCAAAGCAGAGCTCGGATGGGAAGCAGAACTCGACATCACCCAAATGTGTGAAGACGCATGGCGTTGGCAAAGCAAGCATCCAAATGGATTTGAAGACTAAGATGATGATCTCAATCATTGTCCCATGTCTAAACGAAGAGGAAGTACTTCCTCTTTTTTATAAGTCTGTGGAAGCTCTGCTTCCTGACTTGGGAGCAGAAGTCGAATATGTCTTTGTAGACGATGGCTCAAACGATGGGACCTTAGAGCTTTTGAAGACCTATCGGGAGCAAAATCCTGCGGTCCGTTATGTCTCATTCTCACGAAATTTTGGGAAAGAGGCAGCCTTATACGCAGGCTTGCAGCATGCAACTGGAGACCTGGTGGTCGTGATGGATGCAGACCTTCAGGATCCTCCTAGTATGCTACTTGAGATGAAAGCCTTACTAGACCAAAATGCAGACTTGGACTGTGTTGGGACACGGAGAACTAGTCGGGAGGGAGAACCCTTTTTCCGCAGTTTCTGTGCAGACCTCTTTTACCGCCTCATGCAAAAAATTAGCCCAGTGGCTCTACCCTCAGGTGTCCGTGATTTTCGTATGATGAGACGGTCTGTGGTAGATGCTATCTTAACCCTGACCGAATCCAATCGTTTTTCTAAAGGACTCTTTGCCTGGGTGGGTTTTAAAACGCACTATCTTGATTATCCAAACGTTGAACGACAGGCTGGCAAGACCAGTTGGAGTTTTAGACAACTCTTTTTCTACTCGATTGAAGGAATTCTTAACTTTTCAGATTTCCCCTTGAGTATAGCCTTTGTAGCGGGACTTCTATCTTGTTTTCTTTCTTTTGTGATGACTGTTTTTGTAGTGTTTCGGACTCTTATCCTGGGAAATCCCACATCTGGTTGGACATCTTTGATGGCTGTCATTCTCTTTCTTGGAGGGATTCAACTCCTGACGATTGGGATTCTCGGTAAGTATATCAGTAAGATTTATCTAGAAACCAAAAAAAGACCACTCTATCTCGTCAAAGAAAAAAGTGACCTTTCTATTATTGAAGGAAAAAATAACCAAAAAAGACTATAATTTTACCTAGAAATATGCTAAACTAGTAGGTGTGGGAAAAATGAGAAAAAATCAATTATATTTATTCCCTGATTCCTACGATGGATCTTTTAGAAGTGCACGTGTAGGACAATTTTTGATGGCCTCCAGAACATCGCTGGTCTCAGCGATTTCTCTTTGCAATTCAACTGGATCATCGTAAAATCGAACGATTCCATTATCATGGTAATCAAAGAGTTCAGAATAGGTTTGGCAAAGCCCGCAGGCGATGCACCGTTCGGGTATAAGTGTGACTTTCATATTTATATTGTAATAAGAAAATGTAAAAAAAACAAGGAGTAAGGTATGGAAAAAGAACCGTGGCAAGAAGATATTTACGAAAACAATGAGGAAGAAACAAGATCAGAGCGTCGACACCGGAAACAAAAAGGGAAGGGTGTTGTTGCGAATCGTGTCTTGACGGTTCTAGCTAGCCTCTTCTTTGTAATCGTTGTAGCAATGGTAGTTGTATTGATTTACCTATCAACCGGAGGAAGCAATCGTACTTCATCTTTGAAGGACTTCTATGATGCATCGTCTCCTTCTACAAGTTCAAGTTCTAAAGTAGAAGCATCATCATCTTCAAGTAGCAAGGTAGAGGAAACAGCTTCTTCTGAATCAACACCTTCAGAGAGCAGTTCGGAAGAACATACAGAAGGTGAAGGAACACTTACAGTACATCCTGGAGAGGGAGAAGCAGCTCTTGCTCAACGTGCAGGGATTTCCATTGCCCAGCTAGAAGCCCTAAATCCTTCTCATATGTCATCTGGATCTTGGTTTGCCAATCCAGGTGATGTGATTAAGACAAGATAGGAGTCGGTCATGAAGACAATTCAAATTGCTATCGATGGTCCAGCTTCGAGTGGTAAGAGTACGGTCGCAAAGATTGTCGCTAAGGATTTTGGTTATACTTATCTCGATACAGGTGCTATGTACCGTGCTGCGACTTATATAGCGCTCAAACACCAGTTGAATGCAGGAAATGTAGACCAACTTCTTGAGCTTCTTAACCAACACCCCATTAGTTTCGGACGTTCAGAAACAGGTGAGCAACTTGTTTTTGTAGGGGATGTTGATATTACTCATCCGATTCGTGAAAATGAAGTGACCAACAAGGTTTCAAGCATTGCTGCCATTCCTGAGGTGCGTGAGAAACTGGTTTCGCTCCAGCAAGAGATTGCTCAGCAAGGTGGTATCGTTATGGATGGGCGTGATATCGGGACAGTTGTTTTACCACAAGCTGAACTCAAGATTTTCTTAGTGGCTTCTGTTGACGAAAGAGCAGAGCGTCGTTACAAGGAAAATATTGCTAAAGGGATTGAAACAGACCTTGAAACGCTGAAAGAAGAGATTGCTGCGCGTGACTACAAGGATAGTCATCGTGAAACCTCTCCTCTTAGACAGGCTGAGGATGCAGTTTATCTTGACACAACTGGACTAAGTATCCAAGAAGTGGTTGAAAAAATTGAATCAGAAGCAAAAAAATATACGTCCTAGGGACGAGAGGAGCAGGCTAAATGAAGCCTGCTCCTTTTCTCTCTTTTGCACGCGTTTCAAAACAGCCTTTTTGGGAGAATTTTGATAAAATAGTAGTATCAATAAAAAGGACGGAAGCATGACAAAGAAAATCATAGCCATTTGGGCCCAAGACGAAAAAGGTGTGATTGGGAAGGAAGATCGTCTCCCTTGGCATTTGCCAGCAGAGTTGCAACATTTTAAGGAAACAACTTTAAATCATGCTATACTGATGGGACGAGTGACCTTTGATGGTATGGGACGTCGTCTGCTTCCAAAACGGCAAACCCTGATTTTAACGCGCAATAGCGAAGAAGTCATAGATGGGGCGCTCGTATTTCAAAATGTGGAGTCTGTTTTAGCGTGGTATCAGAGTCAGGAAAAAAATCTCTATATCATTGGCGGAAAACAGATTTTTCAGGCTTTTGAGCCATATTTAGATGAAATCATCGTGACACAGATTCATGCTCAGGTAGAGGGAGATACCTATTTCCCTGAGGAGTTTGACTTGTCTCATTTTGAGACAGTCGCAAGCAAATCTTACACCCGAGATGAGAAAAACGACTATGATTTTACCATCGAATACCGAGATAGAAAGGAAGTCTAATGGAGCGCAGTATATTTGGATTTTTTACAGCTTTTTTGTGTGTGATCTGTATTTTGACTGGAGCACAGGCTTTTCGTAAGAAGCGCTATGGACTGTCTGCCTTACTCTGGTTGAATGCTTTTACCAATCTGGTCAACAGTGTCCACGCTTTTTATATGACCTTATTTTAGATAGAATGATAAATTAGAATGGAAGGAAATCATGCCTACAAATAGGAAAAATGATATGATGGTTTATTGCTCATTTTGTGGCAAAAGCCAAGAAGAAGTAAAGAAAATAATCGCTGGGAACAACGCCTTTATCTGTAATGAATGTGTGGAGTTGGCCCAGGAAATCATTCGGGAGGAGTTGGCTGAGGAAGTCTTGGCAGACTTGTCTGAAGTACCAAAACCAATCGAACTCCTCAATATCCTAAACCACTATGTGATTGGTCAGGATCGTGCCAAACGTGCCTTGGCAGTGGCAGTTTACAACCACTACAAACGCATCAATTTCCACGATACGCGTGAAGAGTCAGAAGATGTGGATTTGCAGAAGTCAAACATCTTGATGATTGGCCCAACTGGTTCTGGGAAAACCTTCTTGGCTCAGACTTTGGCTAAGAGCTTGAATGTGCCTTTTGCTATTGCAGATGCGACAGCTCTGACTGAGGCTGGGTATGTGGGTGAGGATGTGGAAAATATCCTCCTCAAACTCTTGCAGGCTGCTGACTTTAACATCGAACGTGCAGAACGTGGGATTATCTACGTAGATGAAATTGACAAAATTGCCAAGAAGAGCGAGAATGTGTCTATCACACGTGACGTTTCGGGCGAAGGGGTACAACAAGCCCTTCTCAAGATTATCGAGGGAACCGTTGCTAGCGTACCGCCTCAAGGAGGACGCAAACATCCACAACAAGAGATGATTCAGGTGGATACTAAAAATATCCTCTTTATCGTGGGTGGTGCTTTTGATGGCATCGAAGAAATTGTCAAACAACGTTTGGGTGAAAAGGTTATTGGATTTGGTCAAAATAATAAGGCGATTGACGAAAATAGCTCCTACATGCAAGAAATCATCGCAGAAGATATTCAAAAATTCGGGATTATTCCTGAGTTGATTGGACGTTTGCCAGTCTTTGCAGCTCTTGAGCAATTAACAGTCGATGACTTGGTTCGCATCTTGAAAGAGCCAAGAAATGCCTTGGTCAAACAATACCAAACCTTGCTTTCTTATGACGATGTCGAGTTGGAATTTGACGACGAAGCTCTTCAAGAGATTGCCAATAAGGCTATCGAACGCAAAACGGGTGCGCGTGGTCTTCGCTCCATCATCGAAGAAACCATGCTAGACGTTATGTTTGAAGTGCCAAGTCAGGAAAATGTGAAATTGGTCCGCATCACCAAAGAAGCTGTTGACGGAACGGAAAAACCAATCCTAGAAACAGCCTAGAGGTGACTATGGAAATCAATACACATAATGCTGAAATCTTACTCAGTGCGGCCAACAAGTCCCACTATCCGCAGGATGAACTGCCGGAGATTGCCCTTGCAGGGCGCTCCAATGTTGGGAAGTCCAGCTTTATCAACACCATGCTCAACCGCAAAAATCTTGCCCGTACATCAGGGAAACCTGGGAAAACCCAGTTACTCAACTTCTTCAACATTGATGACAAGATGCGTTTTGTAGATGTACCAGGTTACGGCTATGCCCGCGTTTCCAAAAAGGAGCGTGAAAAGTGGGGGCGCATGATTGAGGAGTACCTAACGACTCGGGAAAATCTCCGTGCGGTCGTCAGTTTGGTGGATCTCCGCCACGACCCGTCAGCAGATGATGTGCAGATGTACGAATTTCTCAAGTATTATGAGATTCCAGTTATCATCGTTGCGACCAAGGCAGACAAGATTCCTCGTGGTAAGTGGAACAAGCACGAATCAGCAATCAAAAAGAAATTAAACTTTGACCCAAGTGACGACTTCATCCTCTTTTCATCTGTCAGCAAGGCAGGGATGGATCAGGCTTGGGACGCAATATTAGAAAAATTGTGAGGGAAAGAAATGGCAAAAACAATTCATACAGACAAAGCTCCAAAAGCAATCGGACCTTATGTTCAAGGGAAAATCGTTGGCAATCTTTTGTTTGCTAGCGGTCAAGTTCCCCTATCTCCTGAAACTGGAGAAATTGTAGGAAAAACAATCCAAGAACAGACAGAACAAGTCTTGAAAAATATCGGTGCTATTTTGGCAGAAGCAGGAACAGACTTTGACCATGTTGTTAAAACAACTTGCTTCTTGAGCGATATGAATGACTTTGTTCCTTTTAACGAGGTTTACCAGACTGCCTTTAAAGAGGAGTTCCCAGCTCGTTCAGCTGTAGAGGTTGCACGTCTTCCTCGTGATGTAAAAGTCGAAATTGAAGTGATCGCAGAGATTGGATAAGCTAGTTGAAGTTTGGCTCTGCCAAACTTTTTTTGATATAAGGAGAGATAGATGACAAAGAAACAACTTCACCTGGTGATTGTGACAGGGATGAGTGGCGCAGGGAAAACGGTAGCCATTCAGTCCTTCGAAGATTTGGGATATTTTACCATTGACAATATGCCGCCAGCCCTCTTGCCAAAGTTTTTGCAGTTGGTAGAGACCAAGGACGATGACCACAAACTGGCCTTGGTAGTCGATATGCGTAGTCGTTCCTTCTTTTCAGAGATTCAGGCTGTTTTGGATGAATTGGAAAACCAAGATGATTTGGACTTCAAAATCCTCTTTTTAGACGCAGCAGATAAGGAATTGGTAGCCCGTTACAAGGAAACCAGACGGAGTCACCCACTTGCTGCAGATGGTCGAATTTTAGATGGCATTAAGCTGGAACGTGAACTTTTGGCACCTTTGAAAAACATGAGCCAAAATGTGGTGGATACGACAGAACTCACCCCACGTGAACTTCGTAAAACCATTGCTGAGCAATTTTCAGACCAAGAACAAGCCCAGTCTTTCCGTATCGAGGTCATGTCATTTGGATTCAAGTATGGTATCCCGATCGATGCAGACCTGGTCTTTGATGTCCGTTTTTTGCCAAATCCATACTACCTGCCTGAACTCCGTAATCAGACAGGTGAGGATCAAGCAGTTTATGACTATGTGATGAATCATGAAGAGTCTGAAAGTTTTTATCAGCACTTACTCGCCTTGATCGAGCCCATTTTGCCAAGTTACAAAAAAGAAGGCAAGTCTGTTTTAACCATTGCAGTAGGATGTACAGGTGGACAACACCGTAGTGTTGCCTTTGCCAAGCGCATAGCTGAGGACCTTGCTAAAAACTGGCCTGTCAATGAAAGCCATCGTGACAAAGACAGAAGAAAGGAAACGGTAAACCGTTCATGAGAAAACCAAAGATAACGGTAATTGGTGGAGGAACAGGTATCCCCGTCATTTTGAAAAGCTTGCGAGAAAAGGATGTTGATATCGCTGCCATCGTAACGGTAGCTGATGATGGTGGCTCTTCTGGTGAACTAAGAAAGAATATCCAACAGCTGACACCACCAGGAGATCTTCGCAATGTCCTGGTAGCCATGTCGGATATGCCTAAGTTTTATGAGAAGGTTTTTCAGTACCGCTTTTCAGAAGACGCTGGTGCTTTTGCGGGTCATCCTCTAGGAAATATCATTATAGCAGGACTTTCTGAAATGCAAGGGTCCACTTACAATGCCATGCAGCTGCTAAGTCTCTTTTTCCACACAACAGGAAAAATCTACCCCTCAAGCGATCAGCCTTTGACACTGCATGCAGTCTTTAAAGACGGTTCTGAGGTGGCAGGTGAGAGCCACATTGCAGATCATCCAGGCATGATCGACCATGTCTATGTGACCAATACCTTGGATGATGAAACACCGCAAGCCAGCCGTCGAGTAGTCAATACCATTCTCGAGAGTGACATGATTGTCTTGGGGCCTGGTTCCCTCTTTACATCGATTTTGCCGAATATTGTCATTGAGGAGATTGGGCAGGCTCTCTTGGATACTAAGGCTGAGATTGCCTATGTCTGCAATATCATGACCCAGCGTGGGGAAACAGAGTACTTTTCAGACAGTGACCACGTGGAAGTCCTCCATCGACACTTAGGTCGGCCTTTTATTGATACGGTCTTGGTTAATATCGAAAAGGTTCCTAGAGAATACATGGATACCAACCGTTTTGATGAGTATTTGGTTCAGGTAGAGCATGACTTTGCTGGTCTTTGCAAGCAGGTTCCTCGTGTGATTTCATCCAACTTCCTTCGTTTGGAAAATGGAGGAGCCTTCCATGATGGCGATTTGATTGTAGACGAATTGATGCGTATTATACAGGTGAGAAAATGAGTTTCACAGTTGCAGTAAAAGAGGAAATTCTTGGTCAACACCATCTCAGTCGTTATGAACTATCGGCCATTATCAAGATGTCTGGAAGTATCGGTCTATCTAGTTCGGGCTTGACCTTGTCCGTCGTGACCGAAAATGCCAAGTTAGCTCGGCACCTTTATGAGTCCTTTCTCCATTTTTATGAGATCAAGTCAGAAATTCGTCACCATCAGAGAAGCAATCTTCGCAAGAATCGTGTCTACACGGTCTATACTGATGAGAGGGTGCAGGAGATTTTAGCTGATTTGCGGCTTGCGGATTCCTTCTTTGGTTTGGAGACGGGTATTGATCCCGATATTTTAGCAGATGAGGAGGCTGGTCGTGCTTACTTATGTGGGGCCTTTCTAGCAAATGGTAGCATCCGAGATCCTGAGTCTGGCAAGTACCAGTTGGAGATTAGTTCTGTTTATCTGGACCATGCCCAAGGACTGGCCTCTCTCCTCCAGCAGTTTTTGCTGGACGCCAAGGTTATTGAGCGCAGGAAAGGTGCGGTTACCTATCTTCAGCGTGCAGAAGACATCATGGATTTCTTGATCGTGATTGGGGCCATGCAGGCGCGTGATAATTTTGAGCGCGTCAAGATTTTGCGTGAAACTCGTAACGATCTCAATCGGGCTAATAATGCTGAAACAGCCAATATCGCTCGAACGGTTTCTGCTAGTATGAAGACCATCAATAATATCAGTAAAATCAAAGATAGAATGGGTTTGGAAAATTTACCCGTGGATTTGCAAGAGGTAGCGCAGTTGCGAATCCAGCACCCAGACTACTCTATCCAGCAGTTGGCAGATAGCCTGAGCAATCCCCTGACTAAAAGTGGTGTTAATCACAGACTCAGAAAAATAAACAAGATCGCAGATGAACTATAAAACCACGAATCAGTTGATTCGTGGTTCTTTTCTTATAAACTGGTCGAGTGTTTGGGTTGAACTTTTTGTTCTGGGTCAATGTAGTTGATAGCATTGTTAACAGCAGTTGGAGCTTCACCTAGTCCTGTCGCAATCAAATCAATCTTACCTTCATAGTAGCAGCAGTCCCCAATGGCGTAGATACCCTCTTGGCTAGACTCTTGCTTGCTATTGACGATAATCTTGTGACGGTTGAGGTCCAGACCCCAATTTTTAAGATTACCAACAGAAGACTTGAAGCCGTAGTTGACAAAGAGATGGTCTACTTCGATAGTTTCGGTTTCATCTGATTTGACTTTGGTGATTTCTAGTTTGTCGAGTGTTTTACCATCTCCAAGGAGTTGGCTAGGGACGAACGGTGTCTTGATGGTCACAGATGATTCTTGCAAGGCTTGCACACTATGTTCCAAGGCGCGGAAATTATCTCTGCGGTGAACAAGGGTAGTTGGGGCAATCTTTTCAAAAGCTAGAGCCCAGTCCACAGCTGAGTCTCCCCCACCAAGGATGGTTACTTTCTTGCCAGCGTATTGTTGGATATTGGAAACGTGGTAGTGGATATTTTCATAGTCTTCAACGTTCTCCAATTCGAGCGGACGTGGTTTGAAGGCACCACCACCCATGGCAATGATAACTGTTTTAGTCAGGTGGCTACCTTTAGAGGTTGTAATGGCAAAGCCTTCTTCTTGTTTTTCAATCTCAAGAACGGTTTCGTTGAGATGAATAGGAGTATCAAAGCCGTTTAGCTGTTCAATCAAGCGATTGGTCAACTCTTCTCCGGTTAAGTTTGGAAAACCTGGAACATCAAGGATTTGCTTTTCAGGGTAGAGGATGGCTGGTTGACCACCGAGCTGGGGAAGAGAGTCGATGATTTGGACTTTGGCTTGGCGTAGGTGGGCGTAAAAGGCAGCAAAGAGCCCGACAGGACCGCCACCTACAATGGTAATATCATAGAGTTGAGACATGATTTCTCCTTTGTTTTTCTAGTCAGTTTATTTTATCATATTTTTGCTTAATTTAAAATGAGGTAGGATAGGGAAAAAATGGGCAAAAAATGGTATAATGATGAGTAAAGTGTTTTGACAGGGAGGAGGCCAAGGATGAATTTTCAACAATTATCCAATTTACAATACTGGACGAGTTTGTTTTCAAGTCCTTGGAGTATAGTCACCAATCTGATTGATATTCTCATTGTGACTTATATTTTATATCATTTTACTAAAGCTATTGCAGGCACCAAGATTATGATATTGGTCCGTGGAGTCTTAGTTTTTATTCTAGCCCAGATTCTTTCCAATATGATTGGTTTAACAACTATTTCCTGGTTGATCAATCAGATCATCACCTACGGGGTGATTGCAGCGGTGGTTATCTTTTCACCAGAGATTCGAACAGGTTTGGAGCGATTGGGCCGGGCTACTGATTTCTTCTCCAATGCCCCTATCAGTGCGGAAGAGCAAATGGTTCGTGCATTTGTGAAATCAGTTGAATACATGAGTCCTCGTAAGATTGGGGCGCTTGTAGTGGTTCAGAGAGTGAGAACCTTGCAGGAATACATCTCGACAGGGATCCCTTTAGATGCTAAAATTTCGGCTGAATTGCTTATCAATATTTTCATTCCCAATACTCCCTTGCATGATGGTGCTGTTATTATCAAGGAAGACCGGATTGCTGTAACTTCAGCCTATCTACCCCTGACTGAAGATACCGGGATTTCCAAGGAGTTTGGAACGCGTCACAGAGCGGCAATCGGTTTGTCGGAAGTGTCAGATGCTCTTACCTTTGTGGTTTCGGAAGAAACGGGTGGAATCTCAATCACCTATAATGGAGTCTTTAAGCACGATTTAACCTTGGAAGAGTTTGAATCGGAGTTAAGAAGAATCTTACTTCCAAAATCAGAGAAAAAGCAAGGTCTGAAAGAGCGCTTGCTAGGAGGATTGAAACATGAGAAAAAATAGTCTATACATCATTTCTTCCTTCTTTTTCGCCTGCATTCTCTTTATCTATGCAACATTGACAAACTATCAGAATAGCAACAGTGCCAGACAGGTGCGGACGGAGACTTATACAAACACAGTTCTTAATGTCCCAATTGATATTCAGTATGACAGTGATCAGTATTTTATCAGTGGTTTTACATCTGAGGTGACGGTCTTTCTAACAGGGTCAAACAGAGTTGCTTTGGCGAGTGAGATGCAGGAAAGTACCCGCAAATTTAAGGTGACGGCTGATCTTTCTGATGCCAGTGTAGGAACCATCGAAGTTCCTCTAACCATTGAAAATCTTCCGAGCGGTTTGACGGCTGTTGCGACACCGCAAAAGATAACAGTGAAGGTCGGTAAAAAAGCAAAACGAGACAATGTCATTGTTGTGCCGGAGATTGACCCTAGTCAGATTGATTCTCGCGTGAAAATCGATACAGTTACTGTATCAGATGAAAAAGTAACGGTTATTAGTGATGAGGAAACCCTCTCCAAAGTAGATCGTGTCATTGCCATCTTACCGACGAGTGAACGGATAACTAGAAACTACTCGTCCTCTGTTCCTCTACAAGCAGTCGATAAAAATGGAAATGTCTTACCAAGCGTCATTATGCCGTTTGACACAACTATGAAAATTACAACAAAAACAGCAACGTCTAGTTCAAGTAACTCGTCAACAAGTTCCTCAGAAGGCAGTTCGTCTTCAACGAGTTCAGAAACAAAATCAGATTCGTCTAAACAATAATAAATAATAGAAAAGGATGATAAATAAAATGGGTAAATATTTTGGGACCGATGGAGTCCGTGGAGAAGCAAACGTAGAACTGACACCAGAATTGGCTTTTAAACTAGGCCGTTTTGGTGGATATGTCCTCAGTCAACACGAAACAGAAGCCCCTAAAGTCTTTGTAGGACGTGATACACGTATCTCAGGAAAAATGTTAGAATCAGCCTTGGTGGCAGGTCTTCTCTCTGTAGGGATTCACGTCTACAAACTTGGTGTCCTTGCAACACCAGCAGTAGCTTACTTGGTCAAAACTGAGGGAGCTAGTGCGGGTGTCATGATTTCAGCGAGCCACAACCCAGCCCTTGATAATGGGATTAAGTTCTTTGGTGGGGATGGTTTCAAACTTGATGATGAAAAAGAAGCAGAAATTGAAGCCTTGCTAGATGCTACCGAAGACACTTTTCCTCGTCCAAGTGCCGAAGGTTTAGGAACCTTGGTGGACTATCCAGAAGGTTTGCGTAAGTATGAAGGCTACCTTGTTTCAACTGGAACGCCTCTTGAGGGAATGAAAGTGGCCTTGGACACAGCGAACGGTGCAGCGTCTACAAGTGCCCGTCAGATTTTCGCTGATCTTGGTGCTCAGTTGACAGTTATCGGTGAGACACCAGATGGTCTTAATATCAACTTGAATGTGGGTTCTACACATCCAGAAGCTCTTCAAGAAGTTGTCAAAGAAAGCCAGTCAGCTATTGGTTTGGCCTTTGACGGTGATAGTGACCGTTTGATTGCTGTTGATGAAAATGGTGACATCGTCGATGGTGATAAGATCATGTATATCATCGGTAAATACCTTTCTGAAAAAGGCCAGTTGGCTCAAAACACCATTGTGACAACGGTTATGTCTAACCTTGGCTTCCATAAGGCCTTGGAGAGTGCTGGCATTAACAAGGCAGTGACTGCTGTTGGTGACCGCTATGTCGTTGAAGAAATGAGAAAATCAGGCTACAACCTTGGTGGTGAACAGTCTGGTCACGTTATCTTAATGGATTACAACACAACTGGTGATGGTCAATTATCAGCTGTCCAATTGACTAAAATCATGAAAGAAACAGGCAAGAGCTTGTCTCAACTGGCATCAGAAGTGACGATTTACCCACAAAAACTGGTCAATATCCGAGTGGAAAATGCCATGAAAGAAAAGGCTATGGAAGTACCAGCCATCAAAACAATCATCGAAAAGATGGAAGAAGAAATGGCAGGGAACGGTCGTATCCTTGTCCGCCCAAGTGGAACAGAACCCCTCTTGCGCGTCATGGCAGAAGCCCCAACAACAGAAGAAGTTAACTACTACGTAGATACAATTGCTGCTGTTGTTAAAGATGAAATCGGAATTGACTAAAGCCTAGAAAACTAGATGAAATGATAAAAATGTGGTACAATTGCATAGTAAATTGTAGCAATGGGAGAGAAAAATGAATCTTAAACGAGAACAAGAATTTGTTAGCCAGTATCACTTTGATGCTCGTAACTTTGAATGGGAAAATGAAAATGGAGCTCCTGAAACCAAGGTAGACGTGAACTTTCAGTTGCTCCAACATGACCAAGAAAATCAAGTGACTTCTTTAGTCGTTATCTTGAGTTTCATGATTGTCTTTGACAAATTTGTCATCAGTGGAACGATTTCTCAAGTTAACCATGTGGAAGGTCGTATTGTTAACGAACCAAGCGAATTTAACCAAGAAGAAGTCGAAACCTTGGCACGTCCATGTTTGAACATGCTCAATCGTTTGACGTATGAAGTAACAGAAATCGCCTTGGATCTTCCAGGGATCAATTTGGAGTTTTAGTCATGAAATTAGCTGTCATTACAGATTCTTCAGCCTATTTAGAGGAGAAGACGCTGCAAAGAGAGAATCTATTTATCTTGGATATTCCTGTTAATATCGATGGAGAGGAGTATGTTGAAGGTGTCAATCTAACTGCTGAGGAATTTTATCAAAAAATGGCTCAGTCTGCAGAATTGCCTAAAACTAGTCAACCAAGTATTGCCAAATTGGATGAGATTCTTAGTTCTTTGAAAGACGAGGGTTATACCCATGTCTTGGGACTCTTTCTTTCGTCAGGAATTTCAGGCTTTTATCAGAACATCCAATACATGTTGGATGAGTATGATGGCTTGACCATTGCCTTTCCGGATACCCATATCACAAGTTCCCCTCTCGGATTTATGGTAGAGAGTGCCTTTGAATGGGCAGAACAAGGCGATGATTTTGCCCAGATTCAGGAGAAGTTGGCTATCCAAATTGCTGATAATTCAGCCTTTATCATAGTAGATGACCTCGACCACTTGGTTAAGGGAGGACGTTTGTCAAATGGTGCTGCCATCTTAGGGAATCTCTTCAGTATCAAGCCTATTCTTTACTTTAATGACCAAGGAGTGATTGAAGTTTACGAAAAAGTTCGTACAGAAAAGAAAGCAATCAAACGTTTGGTGGAAATCATCAAGGAGTTGACAAAAGATGGGGACTACCGTATAACAGTCATCCATGGGAACGCTCCTCAAAAGGCAGCGGATTTACGTCAGCTTTTGATGGAGAGTGGTGTGACTGCTGAAATTCCAATTGAAACCTTTGGTAGTGTCATTGGGACCCACCTTGGAGAAGGTAGTATCGCCTTGAGCTATACACCAATCGTCTAAATTGTTCTTACAGACTTTGTATCTTAGCAATTGAACACGGCCTACCTGCCTCTTGAAAAAAGATGTCTGTCTTGCCTTTCATGGAAAGTCAGCGCCATTCCCTATTTTTCATGGGCAGCTAACGTCCTTTGTATCTTGATAATTGAACACGCCTGGAACCCTGTGTGAAAAATATAGTTCTTCCAAGGAGTAGACACTCCTTGATCAGAACTCCTATTTTCACTTTGTGTTCTTACAGGCTTTGTATCTTAGACAGGAGTAGAGATGAGTATTCGAGTAATTATTGCCGGTTTTAAGGGAAAAATGGGCCAAGCTGCTTGTCAGATGGTCTTGGCTGATCCAGACTTGGACTTGGTCGCAGTTTTGGATCCTTTTGAGTCTGAGTCAGAGTGGCAGGGGATTCCTGTCTTTAATGATAAGGCTGACTTGGCTGGTTTTGAAGCGGATGTCTGGGTGGATTTTACGACACCAGCCGTTGCTTACGAAAATACGCGTTTTGCCCTTGAAAATGGCTTTGCTCCTGTCGTAGGAACAACTGGATTCACTAGTGACGAAATTGCAGAACTAAAAGCATTTTCCCGTGAACAAGATTTGGGTGGCTTGATTGCTCCAAACTTTGCCTTGGGTGCTGTCTTGCTTATGCAATTTGCAGCACAAGCAGCTAAATATTTCCCAAATGTGGAGATTATTGAACTCCACCATGACAAGAAAAAAGATGCTCCGAGCGGAACAGCCATTAAAACGGCTGAGTTGATGGCGGAAGTGCGAGAGTCTATCCAACAAGGTGCGCCTGATGAGGAAGAATTGATTGCTGGTGCCCGTGGTGCTGATTTTGATGGCATGCGGATCCACTCAGTTCGTTTGCCAGGCTTAGTAGCTCATCAAGAAGTTATCTTTGGCAATCAGGGAGAAGGATTGATCCTTCGTCATGACTCCTATGATCGCAGCTCCTTCATGACAGGAGTCAATTTGGGAATCAAAGAAGTTGTCAAGCGTCATGAGCTTGTCTATGGATTAGAACACTTATTATGAGATTAACGCAAATGCCTTCTGAATTTCAGAAGGCTTTACCAGTATTAGAAAAAATTAAAGAAGCAGGCTTTGAAGCCTATTTTGTTGGAGGCTCTGTTCGAGATGCCCTCCTCAATCGTCCCATCCACGATGTGGATATCGCGACATCATCCTATCCAGAGGAGACAAAGCAGATTTTTCCGCGAACAGCCGATATTGGAATCGAGCACGGAACCGTCTTGGTTTTAGATGGGGATGAAGAGTATGAGGTAACCACCTTTCGGACCGAGGATGTCTATGTGGACTATCGCAGGCCCAGCGCGGTTTCCTTTGTGCGTTCGCTAGAAGAAGACCTCAAGCGCCGTGATTTCACAGTCAATGCCTTCGCCTTGGATGAGACAGGCGAAATCATTGACTTGTTCCATGGTTTAGAAGATTTGGAAAACCAAGTCTTGCGAGCGGTTGGGGTGGCTAGTGAGCGTTTCAATGAAGATGCTCTGCGCATAATGCGTGGTTTTCGTTTTCAGGCCAGTCTTGGTTTTGAACTTGAGCCAGAAACTTTTGAGGCGATGAGGGCTTTGACGCCACTCTTGGAGAAAATTTCTGTAGAGCGCACCTTCGTTGAGTTTGATAAACTCTTGCTGGCACCTTTTTGGCGAGTGGGTCTGTCTTCCATGATTGAAAGTCAAGCTTATGACTATCTTCCAGATATGGCAGGAAGCCAGGACAAGCTCAACAGACTGTTTGATTTGGAGAATGATTTCACTTTTGAGTCTTCCGAACAAGCCTGGGCAGCTCTCTTGTGGGCTTTGGAGATTAAAGATGCACAGCCATTTTTGAAAGCTTGGAAAACCTCACGCCAGTTTGCTAAGCAGGTTCAGGATTTGCTGACTATTTTGGCTTTGCGAGAAGAAGGTGAGCTGAGCAAGCGCGATTGTTACCGATTTGACTTGCATTCCCTTCTACAAGCTGAAAGTCTTCGTCAGGCCCAAGGGAAAGAAGTCAACCCACAAACCATCAAAGAAACTTACCATAGTTTGACCATTCATGACAAGAAAGAAATTCAGATTAACGGTGGAATTTTGATTAAGGAATATGGTTACCAGCCAGGACCAGACTTGGGAGAGATTTTAACAGAGATTGAGTTTGCCATTGTCGATGGAGAGTTGGAAAATGATCGTCAAGCTATCCATGCTTACCTGAGGGAGAAAAAATGAGTGATTTTATCGTTGAAAAACTAAGCAAATCCGTTGGTGACAAGACCGTTTTTAAGGATATTTCCTTTATCATCCATGACTTGGATAGAATCGGTCTAATAGGTGTCAATGGGACGGGTAAGACCACCCTTTTAGACGTCCTTTCTGGCGTTTCTGGCTTTGATGGGGATGTCAGTCCTTTTTCTGCTAAGAATGACTATAAGATTGGCTACTTGACACAGGATCCTGATTTTGATGATAGCAAGACGGTCTTGGATACGGTTCTCTCTAGCGACCTCAAGGAAATCCAGTTGATTCGTGAGTATGAGTTAATCATGCTCAATTACAGTGAGGACAAGCAGGCTCGTTTGGAACGGGTCATGGCAGAGATGGATTCTCTCCAAGCCTGGGAAATTGAAAGCCAGGTCAAGACGGTCCTCAGTAAGCTAGGTATTCAGGACTTGTCGACTCCAGTTGGTGAATTGTCAGGCGGTCTCAGAAGACGGGTCCAGTTGGCGCAAGTTCTCCTAGGAAACCACGACCTCTTGCTTCTGGACGAGCCGACCAACCACCTGGACATTGCGACCATTGAGTGGCTGACTCTTTTTTTGAAGAATTCTAAGAAGACAGTTCTCTTTATCACCCACGATCGTTATTTCCTAGATGCGCTATCAACGCGGATTTTCGAGTTGGACCGAGCAGGCTTGACCGAGTATCAGGGAAATTATCAGGACTATGTTCGCCTCAAGGCTGAACAAGATGAGCGTGATGCAGCACTTCTCCACAAAAAGGAACAACTTTATAAGCAAGAATTAGCCTGGATGCGTAGACAACCACAGGCCCGTGCGACCAAGCAACAGGCCCGTATCAATCGTTTCTACGATTTGAAAAAAGAAGTTTCAGGTGGCGTTGCTGAAACAGACTTGACCATGAACTTTGAAACAAGTCGGATTGGGAAAAAAGTCATCGAGTTTCAGAATGTTTCCTTTGCTTATGAGAACAAGCCCATTTTGCAAGATTTTAATCTCTTAGTGCAAGCTAAAGACCGTATCGGAATCGTTGGGGATAATGGTGTCGGGAAGTCAACTCTTCTAAACCTCATCGCAGGAAGTCTTGAGCCGACTAAAGGTCAAGTTATCATCGGTGAGACGGTTCGCATTGCCTATTTCTCTCAACAAATTGAAGGTTTAGATGAAAGCAAGCGCGTTATCAATTACCTGCAGGAAGTAGCAGAAGAGGTTAAGACCAGTGGTGGTTCTACGACTTCCATTGCAGAGTTGCTAGAGCAGTTCCTCTTCCCACGTTCGACGCATGGAACCTTGATTGAGAAATTGTCTGGTGGAGAGAAAAAGCGTCTTTATCTCCTCAAACTGCTCTTGGAAAAACCCAATGTTCTTCTTTTGGACGAGCCGACCAATGACCTAGATATTGCGACTTTGACAGTCTTGGAAAATTTCTTGCGGGGCTTTGCAGGTCCTGTCTTGACAGTTAGCCACGATCGTTATTTCTTGGATAAGGTAGCGACCAAGATTCTCGCTTTTGAGGATGGCAAGATTCTTCCCTTCTTTGGCCATTACACCGACTATCTTGATGAAAAAGCCTTTGAAACAGAGATGGCCAATCAAGTGCAAAAGGCCGAAAAGGAGAAAGTGGTCAAGGTCCGTGAAGACAAGAAACGCATGACCTACCAAGAAAAGCAGGAGTGGGCAAGCATTGAAGGCGATATTGAAGCCTTGGAAAATCGTATCGCTGCTATTGAAGAAGAAATGCAGGCAAATGGCTCTGACTTTGGCAAATTGGCGACGCTTCAGAAAGAGCTAGACGAGAAAAACGAAGCACTTCTTGAAAAATACGAACGTTATGAATACCTAAGTGAGTTGGCATGATGGAAGAAAAAATCATTAAACGTAGTCCCAAGAAAATCATTTGGAATACCTTGTTCGGTCTTTTCGTCTTGTTACCTCTATCTTATCTCTATTCGTATTCGGAAAAGGGGAGCAAACTTCATGCGATAAGTCTTTTGTTTATGCTAGTTGTCCTCTTTTGTGCTGGAGTAGTCATTTATCAGACATACAGACTGTTAAGCTTGGATAAGGAGTATTTGAGATTCACAGTTGAGGGGTTTTACTACAAACCGAATCCAAAGAAACCCAGTCATTTCTATGCTTGGGCAGATGTAGAGGAATTTTCCTTCTCTCGGATTGGAGGAAAGTATAGGAATTCCTATCGGATTGAAGTTTATTTTAAAAACAAGGAAAATGTGAAATCCCAATCACTTCTAGCTCTACTGAAGAGAAGGTGTTTCCCTTTTCATCCGTCAGCAGATTTGATCATCCCTATCATTCTACTAGATGTAGATTTTCCTGAAAGGGTCTATGAGATCATGAAGTACTATGAAAGAGAATGGCGTATCGAACAAAATCGTCAAGCAAGAAAAGAGGCAAAACAAGCTTCGAAAAGCAAATCTTCCAAACCGTCATAGTCTGTCTTTGCTTAAAGTAGAATAATCAAAAAGGCCCTATCCACTGGATAGGGTCACTGTTTGTCTTCTTTTTTAGTTTCCTGGTGGAAAGTATTTTGCCAAGTCTCATGGCGACGCCAGATACTGGTATGGACGATGCTATCTAGCTCATAGCAAATGAGCTTGGTTTTCTGACTAATGGAAGTGATTTGAATATCCTTAATAGCAGCTTTAAGTTCTTTTTCGGCTTGATAAGCGACTTTATCCATCTGCTCTCCATCTTGACGGATATAGAGAAAGTCCTCAGCAAGGAGTTCTTCTAGCTGATTTCCTTGGTCAATCAATTGCTCACGCATGAGCAGTTTTTTATAGACATTGTCTAAAATCTCGTCCTCAGGTATGGGAGCTGGCTCGATATGGACATCGGTATCAAAGACTCCAAAACGCTCTTCCAGCATGGATTCGACCTGGTCCGCAATTTCGTGACTCTCATAGACTGATAAGTCGGGATTCATTTCTAAGGTGATATCAAGGTAGATATTGCTACCGTAGGTACGCCCTCTTTGGGACTTGACCTTACTAATCTTTGGAATCTCCATGATGGCCTTTTGGTAGTCCTCTAGCAGACGGTCATCAAAACCATCTGAAAGACTGAAGGAAGACTCGATAAAGATATCATAGGCTGTTTTTAAGATAAAGAAGGTGATGATGATAGCGACCAATTTATCCACGATAGGGTAATTGAAACTGCTGGCTAGGATAGCAATGGTCGTCCCAAGCGAGGTGACAGCATCGGAAAGATTGTCCTTAGCAGCTGCCTTGAGAGCCTTGGATTTGGATTTCTTACTGAGGCGTGTGTTATAGAGATAAACAGCAAACATGACCGCTGCTGAAATGATTCCTAGAATCGCTCCCAAAGGATCAATAGGTGTTTGTTCCCGACTAAGGATTTTCTGAATGGTGTCCCGAAGCACATCAAAACCAACATAGAACATGATGATGGAAGTAATCAAGCTAGCCAAATCTTCAATCTTCCAGTGACCAAAGCGATGGTCACGGTCTGCAGGTTGGCGGGCCATCCGAATCCCAATCAAGAGAGCAACGTTTCCAATGATGTCCGATACGTTGTTGAAACCATCTGCCACCAAACTGGAAGAATGCAGGAGGTGGCCAGTTGCCAATTTTGCAGCAGACAAGAGGAGGTAGGTCGAAATGCTGATAATGGCTCCGCGCTCTGCCAATTTGAGATTTGACATGGATTGGTTCATCGGACTTCCTTTCTAGGCATATAGTATTCTTACATTATACTGGTTTTCAAAGGAAAATTCAAACGATATAGGCTTACAAGATTGGAGGTAAGCTAGTTTTTTATAAGGAAATGTGGTAGAATTGAAGAGTAATATTTATTCGAAAGAGAGCTTGTAATGATAAATAAAAATATGGTCAGTAGGCTACTTAGCTTAAGTTTTTTATTTTTGCCATTTTTATTTTTTTATCTCTATATATCGATGAGAGGTTTTGAATATCCTGTAGTAGATGATATCATGGTGAATCAAACTATATTATCTGGGGATAATATGCTATTACCCTATGTAGGAATTTTATTATCTACAGGGTTGGTCTTTCTTCAAAAAATTTTTACTGATTGGAATATTTTTTTTATCTTTTTAGTTAGTATTTATTGTATTAGTTTTGGTGTCTATGCTATCTTTTTTTATAAGAAAAAACTGTATCTTTTGCTTCCAATTGTGTTTTTAGCCCAATTGATACTTATTAAATATTTTTCTTTTTCCGTTATCGCATATTTATCAGCTACAGCAGCAACTTTTTTACTATTTGACAAAAGGTACATTTCAGGACTATCACTATTGTTCATTGGTTTATCCATTCGACCTCAAATTATATCAAGCTTTATTTTACTGTTATTCCCTTTTCTGCTCTTTGAGTGGATATCTTCTAAAAAAAGAAAAGAAGTTGTTTTATTATTTAGCGTCATTTTACTGATTTTTGCTTCCAATAAACTATATACACTAGGGAAAGCTGACGTACAGGAGTATTTGACATGGAATGCCCTAAGTACGAATTTGAGAGATTATCCTGCTATTGATTATCAAAGACATGCGAATGAATTTGAAGCTTTGGGAGTAAGTGAGAATGATTTGAATGTCTCCACCTACTGGTTATTTGCTGAAAAAAAAGCCTTAAGCAATACTCTTTTAACAAACATTCAATCTGTTCGCTCCCTCTCAGAGAAATACTCGTTTAATCTGCCTCAGATGATATCAGATTTTTTTAAGAATAGTATACTGACAACCTTCTCTTTAGTACTGATTAGTTGGTTCTTGATTTTTAAGCCTAAGAAGCTATACGGATGGTTTGTACCGATTTCCCCCTTACTTTTAATTGGAGCTCTCTTTGTTAGACAGAGGGTAGTAGAGCGCGTATATATCCCTCTAATAGTATGTTTCTTATTAGTATTTATTTTTTATGCTCGATCATTTTATGAAAAAAGATGTTTATTTGATAAGAGGAAGGTGTTCCTTAGCTTACAAATAATGGGAATACTAGGAGGAGCAGTATGGATAAATCAGCTTGGACAAGAACTGTATTGGTTTCCCTATATTCAATCGTCAGTAGTCTCAGAGTACCAAAATCTTGTACAGAGGAATTCGGATAAACTTATTGTTTTTGGTGGATATGGCACTTTGGTTTCTTCACAGCCTACATTGTCAACTTTTAAATTAAGACCCAATCAGTTAGTGACAAATACAACTACATTAGGAAATTGGCAAACTTTTTCTCCTCATTATTATGAACAAATGAAACGATACGGAGTTGAAGAACCTGAAAATCTGTTGTCTTCTGCAATCAACAATCAGAATATTCTCTTCTTTTGGTCCACTTCCTCAGGGAATATGGATAGTGTTAAAAAAATTATGAAAGAACATTATCAGAAGGATGTTTACTTTGAGGAAGTTGAATCTGTCACTTCAGATATGAGCGTTTATCGTTTAAAATTAGGAACAGGAGGATAGTATGAAGAACCGAATTGGTTACATAGATATGTCTAAAGGTTTAGCAATTATATTAGTTATCATTGGACATAGTAGCTTCGTTCCAAACAATGCAAAGTTGCTTCTCTATTCATTCCACATACCGTTGTTCTTTTTCTTATCTGGTTTTACTTTGAATGTTAGAAAATACGAAACCTTCTCAGGCTATTGTTTAAATAAGGTAAAGAGTTTAGTTATTCCTTTTTTCTTGCTAAATAGTTTTGTTTTTCTGTTTCAACTTTTTGTTATGTACCCTGATCAGGTTCTGAGTTTTGATATTCTTCATTTTATAAAACAGTTACTGATTTCAGATCGTTTGCATATTTATTTTCAATTATGGTTTTTGAATGTGATGTTTTTGGCTCATGTTTTCAGTTACTTTATTTTAAAGAGAAGATGGAATTTGAGCCAGTGGGTGATAATAATCTTATCTCTCTTGGTTTTGGTCTATCTCGGACAGAAGGTATATGAGAGGGAGTATTATTTAATTTGGAATATTGATTTAGTTCCTGTTGCTCTGATTTTCATCTTGCTGGGAGTATGGACTAAGAATAATTTACATCAATTAGAAAAGTATTTTTCAATTTACCTTTTACCGATTGGACTTATTCTTACCAATTATAGCAGTAAACTAAACTATCGAGTGAGTGGCTATCAAATTGTTGATTTGTATTATCAGCAAATTGGGAATCATTTCTTATTTTACTTGGCAGCTATTTCAGGAATTTGGAGTGTTCTTATATTTTTTAAAACAATTCCAGAGAGTTCCATTTTGAAATCAATCGGCCAAAAAACGTTGATTTATTATGGAGTACATTCGCCGATAGTTCTGGTGTTAGTAGAAAAATTAGTTAAAGAATTGTCTACGAAATATACTGGAATTTTTGTTAATCAATATATAACGACAGTTTTTGTAGTTATATTAACAATTTTGGGCTGTGAATTGATAGTCAGGATGTTTAGAGGAACCAACTTTCCTTTTGGGATAAAAAGATTAGGAGAAAGAGATGAGTAGACACAAGCCAATTTTATATATCGTTGTTCCATGTTATAACGAAGAACAAGTCTTACCGCATACTAATCCAATGTTTGTTGAAAAAATTGAACAATTAATAAAGAAAGAAGAAATCCACTGCCATAGTAAAATTATGTATGTAAACGATGGTAGTAAGGATCGGACTTGGGAACTGATAGAAAGTTATGCTAAATCTATCCCTTCTGTGGTTGGTGTATCGCAAAGTCGTAACAGAGGTCATCAAAGTAGTGTACTTGCAGGTATGTATGAGGCCATTCAGTTTGCTGATATTGTCATTACTATTGATGCCGATGGACAAGATGATATCAATTGTATGGATAAAATGATTGAAGAATATAAAAGCGGTTCTGAAATTGTCTACGGTGTACGTGATAACCGTGATACGGACTCTGCTTTTAAACGAATTACAGCTGAAGGTTTTTATAAAGTTTTACGCCTATTCGGAGCAGAAGTCGTTTTTAATCATGCTGACTATCGATTGGTTTCTAAAAGATTCTTGAAGGAATTAGAAAAATTCCCTGAGGTCAATCTTTTTCTTCGTGGTTTAATGCCTTTAGTTGGCTTTAAATATTCTTACGTATCGTATAAGCGACATGAACGAATTGCTGGTGAGAGCCATTACCCACTGTCTAAAATGCTTGGTTTGGCTATGGATGGTATTACAAGTTTATCAATAAAACCGATTCGGTTGATTACAAGTCTTGGTGTTTTGACGTCACTCTTTAGTTTTCTATTGATTATTTGGGTTATATGGAGTAAGTTTGCTGGTACAGTCGTGGCTGGCTGGGCGAGCACCTATGCAATAGTTAGCTTACTTGGTGGAGTTCAATTGATTAGTTTGGGTGTAATTGGTGAGTATGTTGGAAAAATTTATCTGGAAACAAAACGTCGTCCTAGATATATTATCAGTGAACGTACTTTTGATTCAGAAAGTGTTTCATCTGATTTTAACCCTTGAAAACTTTTCAAATTTTGATATAATAGTACTACTCAAGGGAGTAGCTGGCAGAAACCTGTGATAGTGTCGTCATTCCGAATTGTATACTGAAAAGTATGTTTTCCGGCACTATCTTAAACAGCGAGACTTGTTATGATTAACAGGTCTCTTTTTGTTTGTCATAAAACTAAAAGAGAACTTGTTTTGCACACAATGTCAAGGAGGAGACACATGTCAAAAGAACAAAAACGCCAAGCGTTTTATACTCAAAGTCCTGAAGAGGTCTTGAAGTCGGTTGAAGCAACTGAGCAAGGTCTCTCGTCTAGCGAAGCACAGAAACGCCTAGCTGAATATGGACGCAATGAACTGGAAGAGGGTGAGAAAAAATCTCTCCTAGTCAAATTTATCGAGCAATTTAAGGATTTGATGATTATCATCCTAGTTGCTGCGGCTATCTTGTCAGTCGTAACTTCTGGTGGGGAAGATATCGCAGATGCCATCATTATCCTTGCTGTGGTTATCATCAACGCTGCCTTTGGTGTTTACCAAGAAGGAAAAGCAGAAGAAGCCATCGAAGCCCTCAAATCTATGTCTAGTCCAGCTGCTCGCGTTATTCGTGATGGACACATGGCTGAGATTGATTCCAAAGAATTGGTACCAGGTGATATCGTAGCTCTCGAAGCAGGTGATGTAGTGCCAGCAGACCTACGTTTGCTAGAAGCTAATTCTCTTAAAATCGAAGAAGCAGCTCTGACAGGTGAGTCTGTTCCAGTTGAAAAAGATTTGACTGTAGAACTCGCTGCAGATGCTGGTATTGGTGACCGTGTCAATATGGCCTTCCAAAACTCAAACGTGACCTACGGTCGTGGTCTTGGTGTTGTTGTCAATACAGGTATGTATACTGAAGTGGGTCATATCGCTGGCATGCTCCAAGATGCGGATGAGACAGATACGCCACTCAAACAAAACTTGAACAACCTTTCTAAGGTTTTGACCTATGCTATCTTGGTCATTGCCCTTGTTACTTTTGTTGTTGGTGTCTTCATTCAAGGAAAAAATCCACTTGGTGAGTTGATGACCTCTGTTGCGCTTGCTGTTGCAGCCGTTCCAGAAGGACTCCCAGCTATCGTGACGATCGTTCTTGCCCTTGGTACTCAAGTTTTGGCCAAACGAAACTCTATCGTTCGTAAGTTGCCAGCAGTCGAAACACTTGGTTCAACAGAAATCATCGCTTCTGATAAGACTGGTACACTTACCATGAACAAGATGACAGTCGAGAAAGTCTTCTATGACGCAGTCCTACATGACTCAGCTGATGAGATTGAACTTGGCTTGGACATGCCCCTACTTCGTTCTGTTGTCTTGGCCAACGATACCAAGATTGATGCTGAAGGAAACCTGATTGGGGATCCAACGGAAACAGCCTTCATCCAGTATGCCTTGGACAAGGGTTACGATGTTAAAGGGTTCTTAGAGAAATATCCTCGTGTAGCTGAATTACCGTTTGACTCAGATCGTAAACTCATGTCAACGGTTCATCCATTGCCAGATGGTAAATTCCTCGTGGCAGTCAAGGGGGCTCCAGATCAACTCTTGAAACGTTGTGTTGCTCGTGATAAGGCTGGAGATGTTGCTCCGATTGATGAGAAAGTCACTGAATTAATCCATACAAACAACTCGGAAATGGCTCACCAAGCCTTGCGTGTCCTTGCAGGTGCTTATAAGATTATAGATAGTATTCCAGAAAATCTTACTTCTGAAGAGCTTGAAAACAACTTGATCTTTACTGGTTTGATTGGGATGATTGACCCTGAGCGTGCCGAAGCGGCAGAAGCCGTTCGTGTCGCTAAGGAAGCGGGAATCCGTCCAATCATGATTACGGGTGACCACCAAGACACAGCAGAAGCTATTGCCAAACGTTTGGGAATTATCGATGAAAATGACTCGGAAGACCGTGTCTTGACTGGTGCTGAGCTTAACGAACTTTCTGATGAAGAATTTGAAAAAGTCGTTGGTCAATACTCTGTTTATGCGCGTGTATCTCCGGAGCACAAGGTTCGTATCGTGAAAGCTTGGCAAAACCAAGGTAAGGTCGTTGCCATGACAGGTGACGGTGTTAATGATGCGCCAGCTCTGAAAACAGCCGACATCGGTATCGGTATGGGAATCACTGGTACAGAGGTTTCTAAGGGAGCTTCTGACATGATTCTTGCGGATGATAACTTTGCGACCATTATCGTCGCAGTTGAAGAAGGACGTAAGGTCTTCTCAAATATTCAAAAGACCATTCAGTACTTACTTTCTGCCAATACTGCTGAAGTATTAACTATCTTCTTATCAACCTTGTTTGGTTGGGACGTCTTGCAGCCAGTTCATCTTTTGTGGATCAACTTGGTAACCGATACCTTCCCAGCTATCGCTCTTGGTGTTGAACCTGCTGAGCCAGGTGTTATGACCCACAAACCTCGTGGACGTAAGTCAAGCTTCTTCTCAGGTGGTGTTTTGAGTTCTATCATCTATCAAGGTGTACTCCAAGCAGCTATTGTTATGAGTGTTTATGGACTTGCAATTGCTTACCCAGTTCATGTGGGTGACAATCATGCCATTCATGCGGATGCCCTTACTATGGCCTTTGCAACCCTTGGTTTGATTCAACTATTCCATGCCTACAATGTCAAGTCTGTTTACCAATCCATCTTGACAGTTGGCCCATTCAAGTCTAAGACCTTTAACTGGTCCATCTTGGTATCCTTCATCCTTCTCATGGCAACAATCGTCGTAGAACCGCTTGAAGGTATCTTCCATGTTACCAAACTGGACTTGTCACAATGGGGTATTGTTCTAGCTGGAAGCTTCTCAATGATACTTATCGTCGAAATCGTTAAGTTTGTTCAACGTAAACTTGGTCTTGATAAGAATGCGATTTAAAAAGAAAGTCATCTTCGGATGACTTTTTTTGCATTTGAGGGAAAGGACTAGAAGTTGCCCCCTTTTGTGCTATAATAAAGTAAAGTTGTAAGGAGCGTAAGAGAATGGAAAAGAGAATTGTCCGAGATGTCTTATTCTTGTCGCAGGTCTCGAAACCTGCAAGTCAAGAAGACCTTTATCTGGCTAAGGATTTGCAGGATACCCTGCTGGCTAATCTAGAGACCTGTGTCGGTCTGGCGGCTAATATGATTGGTGTGCAGAAGCGCGTGATTATCTTTAATCTTGGTCTAGTTCCCATGGTTATGTTTAACCCCATTCTCCTTTCCTATAAAGGACCTTACGAGACAGAGGAAGGTTGTTTATCCTTGACAGGAGTGAGACCAACGACTCGTTATGAAACGATTACGGTTTCCTATCGTGATAGTAAGTGGCAGGAGCAGACCATTACGCTAACAGGTTTTCCAGCTCAGATCTGCCAACATGAACTGGATCATTTGGAAGGACGGATTATTTAGGAGGAACTCAGATGAAACGCATCCTTTTTGAACTTGTTTTGGTCGCGACGACCTGGTATATCTTTTTACCACCCTTCAATCTGACTAGCTGGGAATTCATCTTCTTTCTCTGTGGGCATCTAGTGGTGATGGGCATTTTGTTTAGTTTCCGCAAGGGTACCAATTTGGTCAAGACAGTTCACCTACGCCATGGCAAGGTTACCAACGAACTCAATCTAGAAGGATTTCTTTTTACCAAACTTAGTAGAGGATTGTTTCTGACTGCAGGTATCATCTTTGCACTCGCTGGTCTGGTAAGCCTAGTGACCTCTAGCTTTTTCCAAGCCAAAAATTATGCTAATGTGGTGTCTATCACAGAAAAAGATTTTAAAGATTTTCCTAAGAGTGATACCAGTAAGGTTCCAATCCTAGATCGGAGCACTGCAGAAAAGATTGGTGACCGTTACCTAGGCTCTCTGACGGATAAGGTCTCCCAGTACGTAGCAGCAGATACTTATACCCAGCTGACTGTTGATGGAAAGCCCTATCGGGTGACACCTTTAGAGTATGCCGACCCGATCAAATGGTTTAATAATCAGTCCAAGGGAATTGGTGAGTATATCAAGGTTGATATGGTGACAGGAAATGCGGAATTAGTGGATTTAAAAACGCCCATGAAGTATTCAGACTCTGAGTATTTTAATCGTGATGTCAAACGTCATCTTCGAATCAAGTACCCAACCAAGATTTTTAAAACGCCATCCTTTGAGGTGGATGATGAAGGCAATCCCTTCTATGTAGCAACCGTTTATCAAAAACAGTTTGGTCTAGGAGTTCCTCGTCCTTCATCTGTTATTATCTTAGATGCTACCAATGGAGAAACCAAGGAATACAGCTTGGATGAGGTGCCAGAATGGGTGGACCGTGTCTATCCAGCCGAAGAAACTATCGAACAAATCAACTACAACGGCAAGTATAAAGACGGCTTCTGGAATGCCTTGATTTCTAAGAAAAATGTTACCCAAACGACAGAGGGCTATAACTATCTTTCTATCGGAAATGACATTTATCTCTACACGGGAGTGACTTCAGCAAATGCTGACGAAAGTAATCTAGGATTTATCCTTGAAAATATGCGCACTGGTGAAATCACCAAGTACAATCTAGCTTCAGCAACTGAAGAATCAGCCCGTGCTTCCGCAGAAGGAGCAGTGCAAGAGAAGGCCTACAAGGCTACCTTCCCTATCCTTGTTAATCTCAATGACAAGCCTCTTTATATCATGGGCTTAAAGGACAATGCAGGCTTGGTCAAGGAATATGCATTGGTCGATGCCGTGGAGTACCAAAACGTCATCGTAGCAGCTACGGTAGATGAACTCCTCAGCAAATATGCCAATAAAAATGACCTAGAGTTGGATAATGAAACGGTAGAAAACATCAAGGGAGTGGTTTCAGATCTTAAATCAGCTGTCATCAAGGGGGATACCGTTTACTTCTTCAAAGTTGATGGCAAGATTTATAAGGTCAAGGCTTCAGTGTCAGACGACCTTCCTTACCTCGAAAATGGTCAATCTTTTGAAGGTCAAGTTGGAAAGGATAACTATCTCAAGAGCTTTAAAGTCAAGTAAAAGAAACCTCGGTATGAACCGAGGTTTTTAAGATGAAATTCTTGGTCGTGATTGAAAAATATGCTACACTAACAATATGAAAATTTTAATCCCAACAGCAAAAGAAATGAACACAAACCATCCTTGTATCGAAGCGCTCCCCTTGAGGGAAGAAAGTCAGGCAGTCCTTGACTCACTGGCGCACTACTCAGCCAGTGAATTAGAGACTTTTTATAAGGTATCTGTCGAGAAAGCAGAAGAAGAGTACGGCCATATTCAAGCTTTAAAAGATCACAGGGCTAAACATTATCCAGCCTTGAAACTTTTCGATGGTCTCATGTATCGTCACATCAAACGAAATGGGTTAACCGAAGCTGAACAAACCTATCTTGAAAATCATGTCCTGATTACCTCGGCTTTATACGGTGTTGTCCCAGCCTTGTCGCCTATGGCTCCTCACCGTTTGGACTTCTTGATGAAGTTAAAAGTGGCTAGAAAAACCCTAAAGACTCATTGGAAATCAGCCTATGATGAGGCACTTCAGGACGAGGACTTGATATTCTCACTCCTATCATCAGAGTTTGAAACCGTATTTTCGAAGGAAATTAGAGAAAAGATGGTGACCTTCAAATTTATGGAGGACAAGGCAGGCCAGTTGAAAATCCACTCAACCATTTCAAAAAAAGCCCGTGGTGCCTTTTTGACCGCCTTGATAGAGGGGCAAATCCATACAGTCGAACAAGCTCGCAAGCTCAGTTTTGCAGGTTTTGACTACCGACCTGATTTATCAAGTGATTTAGAACTCGTCTTTGTAAAACAAGCATAAAACCAGCTCATTCGAGCTGGTTTTTGCTGGATTAGTTGATGGCTGCAAGAAGGTCGTCCGCTTGTTTTGCAAGTGATGAAGCAGTTGCTTCTTCTAACACCAATTTTCCATCTGCCCAAGCAGAGTCATTGACACGAGCAGCTGTAAAGTCACCAACGACTTGTGTACGGATAAATGGCAAGAGGTCTTTGTAAATAGCAAAGAGTTGATCGTGACCGGCATTGGCTACAGATGAGACAGTAACAAACTTGTCTTGGAGGGCAGAAGCTCCACGTGTATCAGACAAGTCAAGAGCACGCGAGAGCCAGTCAAGCAAGTTCTTCACTGTTCCAGGGATAGAGAAGTTGTAGACTGGAGAGAAAATCCAGATGGCATCCGCAGCAAGGACTGCTTCACGAGCAGCAGCTACAGCTGGATGAGTTGGAACTTCCAAATCTTGGCTGAAGAGAGGAACAGCTGAGTAATCAAGATAGCTAACTTCTGCTTTTCCAGCAAGTGCTTTTTCAGCTTCGAGGGCCATTTGGTGGTTGAAAGAACCTTGGCGTAGTGAACCGACGATAAATAATACTTTTTTAGACATGATGTGTCTCCTTTAGTTTAAAATTCAAAGAGCGAACTCTTTTGTTACCATCCATGTTACAACAAATGATACTAATTAGCAATAATTTTGCTCACAAATTTTTAAATTTTTTTAAAATCTGGATTAAGTCTTCCTTTTCGCCATCTTCCAAGATGCTGAGTGCTTCTACAATCGAATCGATATGGTCAGGAAGAACCTCCTCGATTTTTCTGCGTCCTGCAGGTGTTAATTTCAGGAAAAAGGAGCGACGATCCTTGGGGTCGCAAGTTCTAGAAATCCATCCATCTCGAACCATATTTCGAATGACAACAGTCATGTTTCCAGAAGTGGCTAGCATTTTTTCAATCAAATCCTGAATGCGCAGTTCCCCCTTGCTATAGAGGGTTTCCAAAACTGAAAATTGGGTGGGTGTTAGCCCGTGTTCTTTAGCAGCCTTGGCTTCATATGGTTTAAAAGTCCGTATGGCTTTATTAAGGACGATAGCCGTTTTTAAGTCTAGTTGATTATCGGAAATTTTCTCTTTCAAATATTGTTTCATAAGCTTTATTTTATCAATAATGAGAGAGAAAAACAAGAACTTACATTTTATAGGAAAAGATTCTTAGAATGTTCCCGTCTTCACTTGTAATAAAGAAGGAGAGATGGTAAAATAGACGAGTGAAACTAAGACAGAAAAAAGCAAAAAACAAGCTACTTTTACAGTATGGAATCGGCATTGCTCTGGTAGTACTAGTCATGACGACTTCCTTCCTTTATCTGATATCACTCAGCATGAAACCCTATCAAGATGCTAGAGTTGAGGGAGAAAAACTAGCCAAGCAGTATGCAGAATTGGAAGAGGCAGATCAGGTTGATTTTTATAATGGACTAGAAGGTTATTACAGCGTTTTAGGACATAATAAAAAGCAAGAGGCCATTGCCGTACTGATTGAAAAGAATGACCACAAGATTTATGTCTATCAGCTTGATAAGGGGATTTCTCAAGACAAGGCAGCGACGATTTCGAGGGAAAAAGGTGCTAGCGACATTGACAAAGTCACTTTTGGTCGCTATCAGGACAAGCCGATTTGGGAAGTTAAGTCAGGAAACCACTACTATCTGATAGATTTTGAAACAGGAGCAGTGATCCAATAAGGAGGGCATATGAAACTATCCAAACGTGTACTAGAAATGGAAGAAAGCGTCACTCTAGCTAGTGATGCAAGAGCCAAAGCGTTAAAAGCTCAAGGAAAAGATGTTCTTTTCTTAACCTTGGGACAGCCAGATTTTCATACTCCTGAAAATATTCAGGATGCGGCGGTGGAAGCGATTCGTGATGGACGAGCTTCCTTTTATACAGTTGCTTCAGGTCTGCCAGACTTAAAGGCTGCGGTTAATACCTACTTTGAACGCTATTATGGCTATTCTGTAGCAGCCAATGAGGTTACCTTTGCCACAGGTGCTAAGTTCTCTCTCTACACCTTCTTTATGGCTGTGGTCAATCCAGGTGATGAGGTCATCATTCCTACACCATACTGGGTCAGCTATGGAGACCAGGTCAAGATGGCAGAAGGTGTGCCAGTCTTTGTCCAGGCCAAGGAAGACAATCACTTTAAAGTAACAGTAGAGCAGTTAGAAGTAGCTCGTACAGATAAGACCAAGGTCTTGGTTCTCAATTCACCATCGAATCCGACTGGTATGATCTACTCTCGTGAGGAACTCTTGGCTATCGGAAATTGGGCTGTTGCGCATGATGTCCTTATCCTAGCAGATGATATTTATGGACGTCTGGTTTATAACGGGAACGAATTTGTTCCAATTTCTAGTTTGTCAGAAGCCATTCGCAAGCAAACCATTGTGATTAACGGTGTATCTAAGGCCTATGCCATGACTGGTTGGCGGGTAGGTTATGCTGTGGGAAATCCTGAAATTATCGCTGCTATGAGCAAATTAACAGGACAAACGACTTCAAATCTGACAGCAGTATCTCAATATGCAACGATTGAGGCGCTGACTGGACCGCAAGACTCTGTTGAAACCATGCGCCAAGCCTTTGAAGAGCGCTTGAATACCATTTATCCTCTCTTGTGCCAAGTACCAGGATTTGAAGTTGTCAAGCCCCAAGGAGCCTTCTATCTTTTCCCAAATGTCAAAAAAGCGATGGAGATGAAGGGTTATACCGATGTGACAGAGTTTACAACGGCTATTCTCGAAGAAGTCGGCCTTGCCTTGATTACAGGAGCTGGATTTGGAGCACCAGAAAATGTTCGTCTCAGCTATGCCACAGACTTGGACACATTAAAAGAAGCTATTCGTCGTTTGCACCAGTTTATGGAAAAATAAAACTTAGAATCTTCGCCTTTTTAGCGAAGATTTTTTGTAACGAAAATCTCGCGATTTTTATCTAGTAGAACCTAGCTATCACAGTCTATTTATGGTAAAATAGTGGGTAATGATGTCTTCGGACAAGTTAAACGAAAAAAGGAAGATAGATTATGACAAAACGTGTAACAATTATTGATGTAAAAGACTACGTTGGTCAAGAAGTGACCATCGGAGCCTGGGTTGCCAACAAATCAGGAAAAGGGAAAATTGCCTTCTTGCAATTGCGTGATGGAACAGCCTTCTTCCAAGGTGTAGCCTTTAAACCAAACTTTATTGAAAAGTTCGGTGAGGAAGTGGGGCTAGAGAAGTTTGATACGATTAAACGCCTAAGCCAAGAAACTTCTGTTTATGTGACAGGAATTGTCAAAGAAGACGAACGTTCTAAGTTTGGCTATGAGTTGGATATTACAGACATCGAAGTGATCGGTGAATCTCAAGACTACCCAATCACACCAAAAGAACACGGAACAGACTTCTTGATGGACAACCGTCACTTGTGGCTCCGCTCTCGTAAGCAAGTAGCAGTGATGCAAATCCGTAACGCTATCATCTATGCAACTTATGAGTTTTTCGACAAGAACGGCTTCATGAAATTTGATAGCCCAATTCTTTCAGGAAACGCGGCTGAAGATTCAACAGAACTCTTTGAAACAGACTACTTCGGAACGCCAGCCTACTTGAGTCAATCTGGTCAGCTTTACCTAGAAGCAGGGGCTATGGCTCTTGGTCGTGTATTTGACTTTGGTCCAGTATTCCGTGCTGAAAAATCAAAAACGCGTCGTCACTTGACTGAGTTCTGGATGATGGATGCGGAGTACTCCTACTTGACACACGATGAGTCACTTGACTTGCAAGAAGCTTATGTTAAAGCCCTTCTTCAAGGTGTTCTTGATCGTGCGCCTCAAGCCTTGGAAACCTTGGAACGTGATACAGATCTCTTGAAACGCTACATTGCAGAGCCGTTCAAACGCATCACTTACGATCAAGCCATTGACCTCTTGCAAGAGCATGAGAATGATGAAGATGCTGACTATGAGCATCTTGAGCATGGCGATGACTTTGGTTCACCACACGAAACCTGGATTTCAAACCACTTTGGTGTGCCAACATTTGTCATGAACTACCCAGCAGCTATCAAGGCCTTCTACATGAAACCAGTTCCTGGAAATCCAGAGCGCGTGCTTTGTGCAGACTTGCTCGCACCAGAAGGTTACGGAGAAATCATCGGTGGTTCTATGCGTGAGGAAGACTACGATGCCCTTGTAGCTAAGATGGATGAACTTGGTATGGATCGTACAGAGTATGAATTCTATCTTGACCTTCGTAAATACGGTACAGTTCCACACGGAGGATTTGGTATCGGTATCGAGCGTATGGTAACCTTCGCAGCTGGAACCAAACACATCCGTGAAGCCATTCCATTCCCACGTATGTTGCATCGTATCAAACCATAAACTAGTAAAAAGAAGATATTTTCATCTTCTTTTTTCACTTTTCTCTTGCTATCTACTAGTATTTCTAGTATAATAGTTAATTGTGAGCAAACCTCACTTACCCCTTGCAAAGACTAGGGGTCATTAGACCAAAAGGAGGAACATATCAATGGCTAAATACGAAATTCTTTATATCATTCGTCCAAACATTGAAGAAGAAGCGAAAAACGCTTTGGTAGCACGTTTTGACTCTATCTTGACTGACAACGGTGCAACTGTTGTTGAATCAAAATCATGGGAAAAACGTCGTCTTGCATACGAAATCCAAGATTTCCGCGAAGGACTTTACCACATCGTTAACGTTGAAGCTAACGACGACGCAGCTCTTAAAGAGTTTGACCGTCTTTCAAAAATCAACGCTGACATTCTTCGTCACATGATCGTCAAACTTGACGCGTAAGAAGGTAGATTATGATTAACAATGTTGTACTTGTAGGGCGTATGACTCGTGACGCTGAGTTGCGTTATACCCCATCAAATGTAGCAGTTGCGACTTTTACTCTTGCAGTAAACCGTACATTCAAGAGTCAAAATGGCGAACGTGAGGCTGATTTTATCAATGTCGTTATGTGGCGCCAACAGGCTGAAAATCTTGCTAACTGGGCTAAAAAAGGCTCTCTTATCGGGATCACAGGTCGTATCCAGACTCGTAGTTACGATAACCAGCAAGGACAACGTGTCTACGTAACAGAAGTCGTGGCTGAGAATTTCCAAATGTTGGAAAGCCGCGGAGTGCGCGAAGGACATACAGGTGGGGCTTATTCTGCACCAACTGCTGGTCAATCAGCACCTGCAAACCCAGTACCAGACTTTTCACGTTCTGAAAATCCATTCGGAGCAACCAATCCATTGGACATTTCAGATGATGATTTACCATTCTAATGGACAATTAATACTATAAAGGAGAAAAAACATGGCTCAACAACGTCGTGGCGGATTCAAACGCCGTAAAAAAGTTGATTACATCGCAGCAAACAAAATTGAATATGTTGATTACAAAGATACTGAACTTCTTAGCCGTTTCGTTTCAGAACGTGGGAAAATCCTTCCACGTCGTGTAACAGGAACTTCAGCTAAAAACCAACGTAAAGTAACAACAGCTATCAAACGCGCTCGCGTAATGGCTTTGATGCCTTTCGTAAACGAAGATTAAAAAAGAGGTCCAGTGGACCTCTTTTTCATGAGCTCGGAAATAAGAAAGCGAATAAGATCCTTACGGGTCTTTTTTTCACGAGCCTTGAAATGAGAAGGCGAGTTCAGTCTGGGTGGACCTCTTTTTCAGATTTTTATAGGATTTTGTTAGAAAGGATTTCCTGTTGACATAGTAAGATTCTTTTGTCTTACTAGGTTTTTTCTTTTAATCTTTATTATCGTGCTATAATGGTAGAAGAAAGCTATAAAGGAGCAACTTATGAAGAGGACATGTTCAATTAGAAAAATGCAAGAATCTGACATAAAAGAACTATCTCGAGGATTTATCAGCCAAGGTTGGCCAAGTAGAGAGGAGATTTTAACTCGATACTTTAAGGAGCAAGAAAGTGGGGAGAGAGAAGTCTTAGTTGCAGAGGTTGAGGGTGCTTTGGCGGGTTATATCTCAATTTTGCCCTGCGCTAAGCAGGGGCCTTTTGCAGAAATCTATCCAGAACTCTCAGATTTTAATGTCTTTGAACCTTTTCAAAATCAAGGTATTGGAAATCTCTTGCTGGAAGAAGCAGAAAAACGAGTTAGGCTCATATCGGATAAGGTGACCCTTGGTGTTGGGCTCCATTCAGGGTATGGACCTGCCCAGAGATTGTACATCAAACGAGGCTATATTCCAGATGGGACGGGTGTTTGGTATCAGAACCATCAACCGGCCATGAATGCGGTTTGTGAAGATATCGGAGAATTGGTCTTGTATCTGTCGAAAAATTTGTCTTAAGACAGATTTTATAAGATTTAAATCTTAAATATAGTAAACAATCATAGTCCCTTTTTCATTCGAAAAAGGGATTTTTTTGTTTGAAATTGTTTGATTTATTCCTCAAATTGGTAAAATATGATTGTTTGAATTATCAAGTTAAAAATAAATATCGAAAAAAACATATAAGGTTTAGTTTTTTTAAATACGGATTCTTTTAAAAAGTCTTAAAATTTCCTAAAATAAGGCTTTTTAAAGGTTGTAAATAATATTGTTACAAAAAGGTTACAAATTGTTAAAATTAAATTAAATGCAATAATATAATTTGGGAAAAATTTGACATATAAATTAATTGACGGTAAAATAATTAAGATAATCAAATTAATTGATTTGCGCAATAATTCGATATAAAGATTAATCTGATGTGTCAAGTTTTATTATAGTAGAAGGATAGCATAATGAAGAAACTGAAAGTGATGGTTGTTTTTGGAACACGACCAGAAGCTATTAAAATGGCCCCTTTAGTGTTAGAATTGCAAAAACATAGTGACAGCATTGAGACGATCACAGTTGTGACAGCTCAGCACCGTCAAATGCTGGATCAAGTTCTTGAAACGTTTCGCATCGAGCCACATTATGACCTGGATATTATGGGGAAAAATCAATCCCTTTTAGATATTACTGGAAAAATTTTAGAAAAGTTTGATCCAGTTGTTAAGCAAGAACTTCCAGATATAATTCTTGTTCATGGAGATACAACGACAACTTTTGCAGCAAGCTTAGTTGCTTTCTATAATCAGGTGCGTATCGGCCATGTTGAAGCTGGTCTAAGGACCTTTGATAAGTATTCTCCTTTCCCAGAAGAGATGAATCGTCAGATGACTGACTGCCTTGCGGATCTTTATTTTGCTCCAACTAGTGAGAGTAAAGAAAATCTCCTCAAGGAAAATCACCCTGAGTCTGCTATTGTCATTACGGGAAATACAGCCATTGATGCCTTGAAACTAACCGTTCAATCGGATTACTATCATGAAGTTCTAGATCAATTGGACCCAGATAAGAAACTTGTATTGGTAACCATGCACCGTCGTGAGAATCAAGGTCAACCAATGAGAAATGTCTTTACAGCTTTACGTGAGATGGTTGATCTTCATCAGGAAATTGAAGTTGTTTATCCTGTTCACCTTAGCCCTGTCGTTCAAGAAGCAGCAAACGATATATTGGCTGGGCACAATCGTATTCACTTGATTGAACCTCTAGATGTACTTGATTTTCATAATTTGGCTTCAAGAAGCTATTTTATCATGACCGACTCTGGCGGTGTTCAGGAAGAAGCGCCTTCTCTCGGAAAACCTGTCCTTGTCCTTCGTGACACGACCGAACGTCCAGAAGGAGTACGTGCGGGTACTTTGAAGCTAGTTGGTACAGATCCAGTCTGTGTGAAAGAAGCGATGACCAAACTCTTAACAGATGAAACTGTCTATAGACAAATGTCTCATGCACCAAATCCTTATGGAGATGGAAATGCATCAGAAAGAATTGTACAGACTATTAAACATTATTTTGGCTTTGGTGAATCTGCATCAGAGTTTAAAGAAGGAGCAGGGACACAATGAAAAATTGGTATAGATTTAGAAACTGGTTTCTGACTTTGCTTGGATGTGAGCTTCTTTTGTTGGTACTTTGCTTTTTCTATGCTCGAACTATTATTTTAGAGCAACTATTGTTTTTTGCCTTAGCCTTATTTTCGGTTTTAGTTTTATCTGATTTACTCCTTGCTTGGACACTTATCTTATCTTTTGGATTGGGAGTCATTGTTTTAATAGCAGGTGTAGTTTTCATCCCTAATTCTTCAGTTCTGCTTTTATTAATCAGTTTTCCAACATTGCTTGGTATTCTAATGAAGGTTCGACATTATTTATTAAAAATGGCTTCAAAGGTTCAGGATCAAGAAGATGATGCCAAATCAGATTATCATTCTATGATAAATAAACAAAGTGAATCTGTGCTACAGTCAGTACTAATTCATTGGTCGCATGAGGACCTATTTTTTCAGATAAATCCGAGAGAATATAATCGCATGTTAGTTCGTATTCAAGAAATAATTGCTCAAAAACTAAGTTACAATGATAAACTTTACTATCTTTCGGAGGGGAATTTTATTATATTATCTCATGATAGTCAGATTTCTTTACAGGAATTTTGTTTGAATAATATAGTGAAGGATCTAGAGGCTTTGCATTTCCATGGAAAAAATGGAATGCAAGAGATTCAATTTCAATTAGGTTACTTAGTGATTGACTCGCAAAATAAAAGTAAGTATCAAAATTACTCTGATTTAGTGAGCTATTTGAAACGTCAATTAGAGACGGATATAATTGTAGAATATTAGGAGGGGAAATGACTCTAACAGACCTATTTTTCAGAATTGCTTTGGGAGTGAGTTTCTTTTTTGGAATTTGTTTTGCCATACTATTTATTGCATATAATATTCTTTACTATCGGGTGAATAAGAATTTTAAGGCGGTGAAACATGATTAGTCAAATACTGATGATTTTTACCTTGCTTACAATTTGGATTTCTCTAGCATGGGGCTTGGTAATTCTCTTTTCAGCTGTTCACTTTTGGTTTAAACACAGCGATTTTCGTGTAGACACTTCGCCCTTGCCTTATTATCCGAAGGTTACCATTGTTGTACCTGCTCATAATGAGGATGTGGTTATTGCACAGACGACAAAAGCTATCTTGGACATGAATTATCCTCACGACCGTGTGGAGTTGCTCTTGTTTGCGGATAACTGTTCGGACAATACCTATGCAGAGTGTTTGTCTGTACAAGCTATGCCTGAATATGCAGGAAGAAATCTTACTATTATCGACCGTACTGGTACGGGAGGAAAAGCGGGCGTTCTAAACGATGCTTTGGAGATGGCAACGGGTGAATATATCTGTGTTTATGATGCGGATGCCATGCCTGAAAAGAACGCTCTTTATTTCCTTGTAAAAGAAGTGATGAAGGATCCAGAACGTCACGTGGCATCTTTCGGTCGCAACAAGACTCGAAATGCCAATCAAAATTTCTTGACTCGTTGTATCAACCAAGAAATCGTTGTTACTCAGCGCGTGCACCACGTTGGGATGTGGCATCTCTTTAAAATTGGGCGTATCCCAGGAACCAACTTTCTCATTCAAACCGACTTTGTAAAGAGTATTGGTGGTTGGAAAAATGGTGCCTTAACCGAGGATACCGATATTTCCTTCAAAATCATGCAGAGCGGTAAATTGATTGCCCTTGCCTATAATTCAGAGGCTTTCCAACAAGAACCTGAGACCTTAAAGAGTTACTATATGCAGCGTAAACGTTGGGCGAAAGGAAATTATGAAGTTGTTCTCTCAAACTTTAAGCATTTATTTAGCAGAGGAAACTGGCGTGTCAAACTAGAAGTCTTTAACTATTCGTGTGTTTTCTTTTGGTTTAACTTTGCCATTGTCCTATCGGATTTGATTTTCCTAGCGAATGTGCTAGCTATCTGCCTTAATCTTTTCATACCAGATGTCAGAGTTCCATTCGCTTTTGATGCGGACAATATCTACATCGCCCAGCTCATGCTCTTCAACTGGATACTTATGATTGGTCTGTATTTGATGCAAATTATGACGGCATTAGCAAGTCAATTTGGACAAGCGACGACTAAACAAATCTGGTTGGCCTTGGCATCTTATTTTAGTTATTCTCAGATCTTTATCATCGTATCGGTTGATTCTATTTCATCTATTATACTGGATAAGGTACTTCGACGGAAAGAAACCAAGTGGGTTAAAACCAAACGGTTTGCAGGATAGGAGGTTCTATGAAAACAAATAAATTAAAATATGTCTGGTTTGTGCTCATCCTATCTATCTTTTGTTTAACTTTGTTTTTGGCAAGAGGAAGGACTAAAATCGAGATGCGTAATCGAATTTACAGTCAATGGAGTCAACAGTTCCTTGTTACAAAAGGCGATCAGTCTTATGTTCGTACGACGAATGATTCTGAGGAAACAATAGTTCTATCAGAAGCCCAAAGTTACGGTATGCTCATAACGGTTTTAGCAGCCCAAAAAGGACAAGCAAGTCAAGCAGATTTTGATAACCTCTATCGCTATTATCAAAATCATCGCATAGAGGGAACGCAGTTAATGTCTTGGAAACAAGTGATCAAAAATGGTAGTGAAACGGTCAAAAAGCAAAATGCAACTGATGGAGATCTCTACATCGCTTATTCTTTGATTGAAGCTTCTAAGCAGTGGCCAGATAAAGCTCAGGAATACCAAGAACAAGCTAAAAAAATCTTAGAAGATATACTTCGATATAATTACAATAAAGAGACGGGTGTTTTAACAGTAGGGAACTGGGCAAATAAGAATTCCGATTATTATTACTTGATGCGGACATCTGATACTCTTCCTCACTATTTCCAGTCTTTCTATGACCTGACTGGAAACAAACAGTGGTTAGATGTTAAGGATAAGATGCTTGGGCAATTGGAGCAAATCAGTTCCCATTCTGATACAGGTCTCTTGCCAGACTTTATCTGGGCGGAGAAGTCCGGGGCACGTCTTGTTGATGCCAACACAATCGAATCTCAGTATGATGGGGCGTACTCTTATAACGCTTGTCGTTTGCCTTATCACCTGTCACAGAGTCAGGATGAAAGAAGCCAAAAACTCGTTCAAAAGATGATGGATTTCTTTATGAAAGAGCAACGCATTTATGCTGGTTATGACTTGAACGGAACGGCCCTCAATCAATACCAGGCAGGTAGTTTCTTGGCACCGATTACCTATGCGTCTGACAAGGGAGAAGGCTATCTGAAACTTCTTCAGCAAAATAAATACATTTTCACACAAGATTTACCTTTGGACAACTACTATGATGCAACGATGATTACCATGATTGCTCTAGAGATGTTCTAGGATGAAAAGTGAGGGCTAGTTCAACTGGCTCTCTTTTTGATAGGTTTTCATCTTTTTTTCAAAAAAGGAATTTCCTAAGGTTTATGGTATAATGGAAGGAGTGATGGAAAAGAGGTAGAGAGATGGATGCGAAATTAAAATACAAGGCAAAGAAGATTAAAATCGTCTTTTTTGATATCGATGATACCTTGCGTACGTCAAAGACAGGTTTTATTCCAGCTACAATTACCACTGTCTTTAAACAGTTGCGTGAAAAAGGAATTTTAACAGGAATTGCCTCTGGTCGTGGAATTTTCGGTGTCGTTCCAGAGATTCGTGAGCTCAAGCCAGACTTTTTTGTAACCCTAAATGGGGCCTATATTGAAGATAAAAAAGGCCAGGTGATTTATCAACATCAGATTGACAAGTCAGATGTTGAGGAGTATGTCTCTTGGACGAAGGAAGAGGGAATTGAGTACGGCCTGGTTGGTAGTCATGACGCCAAACTCTCCACGCGAACAGAACTGATCAGTGAAGCTATTGATCCGATTTATCCAAACTTGGATGTGGATCCTAACTTCCATGAAAAAGCAGATATATACCAGATGTGGACCTTTGAGAATAAAGGGGCTGATTTGCACCTACCAGATAGTCTCTCAGGTAAGCTTCGAATGGTACGTTGGCATGAACATTCATCAGATGTCGTGCCTATTTCAGGTTCAAAAGCCACTGGTGTTGCTAAGGTTGTAGAATATCTAGGCTTGAAACCAGAAAATGTTATGGTCTTTGGGGATGGGCTCAATGACTTGGAACTCTTTGATTATGCTGGAATCAGTATTGCTATGGGAGTTTCCCATGAAAAAATCAAAGAAAAAGCAGATTATATTACAAAAACAGTAGAAGAAGATGGCATTTTTGATGCCTTAGAAGGATTTGGTATGGTAGAAAAAGAATTGCATTTCCCACAAGTAGAAATTGAAACAGTAGAAGGTCCTCTTGCGACCATTAAGACAAATCACGGAGACTTGCGTATCAAGCTCTTCCCTAAACATGCTCCCAAAACAGTAGCCAACTTTGTTGCTCTGTCAAAAGACGGTTACTATGATGGTGTGATTTTCCATCGCATTATCAAGGACTTTATGATCCAAGGTGGAGATCCAACTGGTACTGGTATGGGGGGAGAATCAATCTACGGTGACTCTTTTGAAGATGAATTTTCTGAAGAACTTTATAATATCCGTGGTGCCCTTTCTATGGCCAATGCGGGTCCAAATACCAATGGTAGCCAGTTCTTTATCGTGCAAAACCAACATTTGCCATACTCTAAGAAAGAGATTGCGCGTGGTGGCTGGCCTGAACCAATCGCTGAGATTTATGCAGAACAAGGTGGAACTCCTCACCTTGACCGCCGCCATACTGTTTTCGGGCAGTTGGTAGACGCAGAATCGTTTGCGGTCTTGGATGCCATTGCAGCTGTTGAGACTGGTGTAATGGACAAACCAGTTGAAGATGTAGTAATTGGAACGATTGAAATTGAGGACTAGAATGAAAATTGGTGATAAGCTAACTGGGCGTATTACAGGAGTTCAGCCCTATGGTGCCTTTGTCGAGTTAGAGACAGGGGTGACAGGGCTGATTCACATCTCGGAGATTCGGACGGGATTTATTGAAAATATCTATGACATTTTAAAAATTGGCGATGAAGTTCAAGTTCAGGTGGTGGATTTTGACGAATATACTGGAAAGGCCAGTCTTTCCATACGTACCTTGGAAGAGGAAAAGCATCAATTACCAAGACGGAGACGTTTTTCAAATGATCGGATCAAGCACGGATTTGCTCCTCTTGCCCGAATGATGCCTGTTTGGACGCGTGAGGCATTAGAGCATTTAAAGAAGAAGCCATAAATACGATTATTCAAATCATTTGTAATATTAACATAATTTGTTATAATAAAAGTATGAAAGAAGAACAATTATTAAAACCAGGAGAGCGAATCAACCAGCTCTTTTCGACAGATATCAAGATCATTCAAAATAGAGAGGTGTTTAGCTATTCGGTGGATAGTGTTCTCTTGTCACGCTTTCCTCGCTTCCCTAAACGGGGTTTAATTGTGGACTTTTGTGCTGGAAATGGTGCAGTGGGACTTTTTGCTAGTTCACGTACTCAGGCGCGGATAATATCTGTAGAGATTCAGGAGCGCTTGGCGGATATGGCAGAGCGTTCGGTTCAGTTGAATGGCTTGGAAGAGCAGATGCAGGTCATCTGTGATGATTTGAAAAATATGCCTGCCCACATTCAGGGAAGTAAGGTGGATATGATTTTGTGCAATCCGCCTTATTTTAAGGTAGATCCGCATTCCAATCTGAACGAGAGTGAACACTACCTTCTGGCCAGACACGAAATTACGACTAACCTAAAAGAAATTTGCCGTAGTGCTCAGAGTATTCTCAAGTCTAATGGTCGTTTGGCCATGGTTCATCGTCCAGATCGGCTCTTGGATATCTTAGACATGCTTCAACGCCATAATTTGGCACCAAAGCGCCTGCAATTTGTCTATCCTAAACGTGAGAAGGAGGCCAATATGCTCTTAATCGAAGCTATCAAGGATGGATCGACCAGTGGCTTTAAGGTCTTGCCACCTCTCATTGTTCATAATGATGATGGTTCCTATACACCAGAAATTCAAGAGATTTACTATGGATCATAATGCCTATATGTATGTGGTGGAGTGCCGCGACGGTTCTTACTATACGGGCTATACAACGGATGTGAAGAGGCGCCTTGCCGTTCATAATAGTGGTAAGGGGGCCAAGTATACCCGAGCTCGCTTGCCAGTCAAACTCATCTATGTAGAGGGTTTTGCCAGTAAGGAAGAAGCCATGTCTGCCGAAGCTCTCCTCAAACGAAAGAAACGTCCACAGAAAGAACGATTTTTATCTGAAAATCAAGAGAAAAATCTAATCAACCATATTGATGTCTAACGAGGAGTCTTTGTGCTCCTCTTACTTTTGTCAAAAGAGGAAAAAAGTGCTACAATAAGATGAATAAATTTAAAGAGGTATTATCATGTCTAAGATTCTAGTATTTGGTCACCAAAATCCAGACTCAGATGCCATCGGGTCATCTGTAGCCTTTGCCTATCTTGCAAAAGAGGCTTATGGATTGGACACAGAAGCAGTAGCACTTGGAACTCCTAATGAAGAAACAGCTTTCGTTTTGAACTATTTTGGTGTAGAAGCACCACGCGTCATTACATCTGCTAAAGCAGAAGGTGCAGAGCAAGTTATCTTGACTGACCACAATGAATTCCAACAATCAGTGTCAGATATTGCTGAAGTAGAAGTTTACGGAGTTGTAGATCACCACCGTGTGGCTAATTTTGAAACTGCCAGCCCGCTCTACATGCGCTTGGAACCAGTTGGATCAGCTTCATCTATCGTTTACCGCATGTTCAAAGAACATGGTGTGGCAGTTCCTAAAGAAATCGCAGGTTTGATGCTTTCAGGTTTGATTTCAGATACTCTTCTTTTGAAATCACCAACAACTCACCCATCTGATAAAGTCATTGCTCCTGAATTGGCTGAATTAGCAGGTGTCAACTTGGAAGAGTACGGTCTTGCTATGCTCAAGGCTGGTACTAACTTGGCCAGCAAATCTGCTGAAGAATTGATTGACATCGATGCTAAGACTTTTGAACTCAACGGAAATAAGGTTCGTGTTGCCCAAGTCAATACAGTTGATATTGCTGAAGTCTTGGAACGTCAAGCTGAAATCGAAGCAGCAATGCAAGCGGCTAATGCAGCAAACGGCTACTCAGATTTTGTCTTGATGATTACAGACATCGTCAACTCAAACTCTGAAATTCTGGCTCTTGGATCAAACATGGACAAGGTGGAAGCAGCTTTCAATTTCAAACTTGAAAATAATCACGCTTTCCTTCCAGGTGCTGTTTCACGTAAGAAACAAGTGGTGCCACAGTTGACTGAAAGCTTTAATGGGTAATTCTTAATGAATATTTGGAACTGTTAATTTGACTATTTATAGAAGGTGATAGCATGATGCGATTGATTGAAGGACTGCGCTTTTTGGTTGAGGTTGTGGCAATCCTTGGTCTTTTCTCCGTATCTGTGATACAAATTTCTTGGCTGGAAAAATTCCTATTTTTTCTTCTAGCAGTTCTATTAATCTTATTTTGGGCGCGATATATGGCACCAAAATCTCCACATGCTTTTAAAAAATGGCATCGCCTTGTTGCTGAGACGTCGATTTTTATTTTGGTTAGTGGTGGTTTTTGGTATTTGTATGGATTGCAAATAGGAATCCTCTACTTAGCTCTGTCTTTTGGAAGTTTGGTGCTACTTTATTATTTTCAGCTAGAGTGATTCTTATAATATAGTTAATGAATTATTTAAATGGTAATTATTTGACTGGAGATTGACACGAGAAAACGGTGTTTTCCATATAGCTAAAGGGGTTTCGGCTCCTTTTTTTCTAGGAGAGAAAGATGTTAGAAAATGGTGATTTGATTTTTGTGAAGGACCTTTCAGATATGGGGCAGGCCATCCAGGTTTCTACTGGGAACTATAGTCATGTAGCCATCTTTTTGGACGGTTTCATCTACCATGCTAGTGGGAAAGCTGGTGTCATTTGTCAAGAACCGGCTGAATTTTTTGAACCAACTCATCTTTACGATCTTTATGTCTATCCAGAGCTGGAAGCTGACTTGGTAAAGGAGAGAGCTAGCAAACATTTGGGTGCACCCTATAATGCCTCTTTTTATCCAGATGGTTCTGGCTTTTATTGCTCCCAGTATATCGCTGAAATCCTACCGATTTTTGAAACTATTCCCATGAAATTTGGGGATGAGGAGCAGGAGATCAGTGATTTTTGGAGGGAATACTACAGGAAACTCGAACTTCCAGCGCCTCTGAATCAACCAGGGACCAATCCTAGTCAACTAGCAGCATCCCCTCTATTAGAATGTAAAGAAAGGAATCTTCATGATTCAGATTTTTAACCCATCTCGTTTGACTCGACAGCCATTTTTTATAGATTTGGTGGACTATCTGGACCAGCATGACGATGTGATCCTTCGAGAAATCAAGGCTCAGTTTCTAGATGTAGCAGTTGATAAACTCATGGAAGAGTATATTAAGGCAGGTTTGATCCGAAGGGAAAACAAACGCTATTTTCTCAATCTCTCTTTTCTAGAATCGATAGACAATCTAACCCTTGACCAAGAAATTTTTATCAGAGAGGACAGTCCAGTCTATCAAGCCTTGTTGGAGAAGACTTTTGAGACAGAATTGCGCAATCAAACCAATGCTGCCATTTTAGTCGAACGTACGGACTTTGCAAGAGAAAAGATGACCCTATCCAACTATTTCTACAAGGTCAAGCACCAATATCCTTTGACAGAAAAACAGCAGAAACTCTATGATATTTTAGGAGATGTTAACCCTGAGTATGCCCTCAAATATATGACGACTTTTTTGTTAAAATTCCTCAAAAAAGATCAACTGATGCAGAAACGCCGTGATATCTTTGTTGAGAGTCTAGTCGTCTTGGGTTATATTGTGCAAAACAAAGAAGGAAAATATGAGTTGGCTGTTGATTTTGACAAGGAACGGTTGACTTTCTATTTACTTTAATTGCTTCATTTTGAGCAGATTGTTTGACTTTACTAAAGAATAAGCATAAACTGAATGTAAGCGATAACGATTATCGTATTAAAAGCAAAGGAGACAGAGCTATGTCACTTGAAAATAAATTGGATCAAGCAACTGGTGCTATCAAAGAAGGATTTGGTAAAGTTACTGGCGATAGCAAGACAGAAGCAGAAGGCACCGTAGAAAAAACAGTTGCCAAAGCAAAAGAAGTAGTTGAAGATGCTAAAGGCGCTGTAGAAGGTGCCGTTGAAGGTCTTAAAAATTCATTTAAGAAAGAAGACTAAAAAAATCAAGGGAAATATTCCCTTGATTTTTTTATAGATAACGTTCTGCGATAGCTGCGTCTCCAGGATAGTCTTCTTTCTTTCCTTGGACGATCTGGTAGCAATCAGCTCCCTTACCAGCAATAATCACGGCATCAAGTTCTTGATTTGTGATGGCCATAGCTGCCTTGATGGCTTCTTCACGATCGGCAATCTTTTCAACAGGATGACTGATATAGCTGCTGATTTCATCTGCAATGGCCATTGGATCTTCATAGTTGGGGTCATCCGCAGTTAGAAAGACTTGAATCTCAGGATGTTGATTGAGGAGTAGTCCAAAGTCTTTGCGACGACTTTCACCCTTGTTTCCAGTCGAACCCAGAACCAGGGCAATCTTTCCAGTTTGATGAGTTTCAACAACAGAAATCAGTTTTTTCAGACTATCACCATTGTGGGCATAGTCGATGAAGACCTTGGCTCCATTTTTCTGAGTGAGAACTTCCATACGTCCAGGAACGCGGGTTGCAGCGATCCCTTTTTTGATGTCCTCTAGACTGGCACCTAGACGAAGACAGGCAAGTCCTGCAGCAACTGCATTTTCTTGGTTAAAGTGGCCGATGAGTTGGATATCATAATCACCAGCGAGTTTACCTGTAGCTGAAAAGCTAAAGGCTTTGGAGTTCTCGATTTGGTTACTTGACTGGCTACCATAGAAGTCATGTTCTTGATCTTCCACTTGTTCTTTCAATACAGAAAAGTGGTCCATGTCGCTATTAATGACAACTGCTCGGCTATTTTTCATCAAGAGACGTTTGTGGTAGAAGTAGTCTTCAAAGCTAGGATGCTCAATCGGACCGATATGGTCAGGAGTGATGTTAAGAAAGACACCTACATCAAAGGTCAGGCCATAGACTCGATGAACAAGATAGGCTTGGCTAGAGACTTCCATTACAAGATGGGTTCTTCCATTCTTAACAGCCTGAGCCATCATGTCGAAAAGATCGATATTTTCAGGTGTTGAGAAGGAAGATTTAAAGAAGGTCTTGCCATCCAGAGTTGTATTCATAGTTGACAAGAGAGCTGTTGGGTAGCGTTGAGATAGGATGTGGTAAGCAAAGTAAGCAGCTGTTGTCTTTCCTTTTGTCCCTGTGAAAGCGAGAATTTTGAGTTTCTCTTGCGGATTACCATAAAATTCCATCGCAATCAAACTCATGGCTTTTTTGATATCGTTCACAATGATGACGGGGATACCGACTTCGTAGTCCTTTTCTGCGACATACCAAGCTAAGCCTTGACTTATAGCGGATAGGAGGTATTCTTTTTTAAAGGCAGCACCTTTGGCAAAAAAAAGAGTCCCTTCTTTTACTTTTCGACTGTCGTAACTGATGCTGTCAAAAACAACTTCACTGTAGTTGTAGTGGTAATGACCTTGGTCAATAATCTCGCGAAAAAGGTCATCTTTCTTTAAAATATCTAATACGGTTTCAATCTTAATCATACTTTCTATTATAAACTTCACGCCCGAATTTTACAAGTAACAAGGAAAAGTTTATAATGGAAGATAAGGAACTTTTCCTAGTTATCAAAATTGAATGAGGAAGCTATGTCTAACGAAAACAATCACCAGCAAGCCCAGATGTTGCGAGGGACTGCTTGGCTAACAGCTAGTAACTTTATTAGTCGCCTCCTTGGTGCTATCTACATTATTCCCTGGTATATCTGGATGGGGACCTATGCTGCCAAGGCCAATGGTCTCTTTACCATGGGCTACAATATTTACGCCTGGTTCTTGCTGATTTCGACAGCGGGTATCCCAGTTGCGGTCGCCAAACAAGTGGCTAAGTACAATACCATGCGAGAAGAAGAGCATAGCTTTGCCTTGATTCGGAGTTTCCTAAGCTTTATGACGGGCTTGGGCTTAGTCTTTGCTTTGGTCTTGTATCTCTTTTCTCCCTGGTTAGCAGATTTGTCAGGTGTGGGGAAAGACCTGATTCCCATCATGCAGAGCTTGGCTTGGGCGGTCTTGATTTTCCCATCTATGAGTGTCATTCGAGGCTTCTTCCAAGGGATGAATAACCTCAAACCCTATGCTATGAGTCAAATCGCTGAGCAGGTGATTCGTGTTATCTGGATGTTGATGGCAACCTTCTTCATTATGAAGATGGGTTCTGGTGACTACCTAGCAGCAGTTACCCAATCGACCTTTGCAGCCTTTGTGGGGATGGTGGCAAGTTTTGCAGTTTTGATCTACTTCCTTGCCCAAGAAGGTTTGCTTAAAAGAGTCTTTGAAACACGGGATAAAATCAATAGTAAGCGACTCTTAGTCGATACGATCAAGGAAGCCATTCCCTTTATCCTGACAGGATCAGCCATCCAGCTCTTCCAGATTTTAGACCAGATGAGCTTTATCAATAGTATGAAGTGGTTTACTAACTACAGCAATGAAGACTTGGTTGTCATGTTTTCTTATTTCTCTGCCAATCCTAATAAAATTACCATGATTTTAATCTCTGTGGGAGTTTCAATTGGGAGTGTCGGCTTGCCGCTTTTGACGGAAAACTATGTAAAAGGTGACTTGCCAGCTGCGGCTCGCCTAGTCCAAGATAGCCTCACCATGCTCTTCTTATTTCTACTACCGGCAACGGTTGGAGTGGTCATGGTAGGGGAGCCTCTTTATACAGTCTTTTACGGTAAGCCAGATAGTCTGGCCATGGGCTTGTTTGTCTTTGCAGTTTTGCAGTCTACTATCCTAGGCTTGTATATGGTCTTGTCTCCTATGCTTCAGGCCATGTTCCGAAACCGCAAGGCAGTTCTATACTTCATCTATGGTTCCATTGCTAAGATTGTCTTGCAATTGCCAACCATTGCTATTTTCCATAGCTATGGTCCCTTGATTTCAACGACTATCGGTTTGATTATTCCGAATGTCCTGATGTACCGTGACATCTGCCAGGTAACGGGTGCTCGTCGAAAGATAATCTTGAAGCGAACCATTTTGATTACCATCTTGACCCTTGTCATGTTTATCCTAGTTGGCTTCTTGCAGTGGCTACTCGGTTTTGTCTTCCAACCAAGTGGACGTTTTTGGAGTTTCCTTTATGTGGCTCTCATCGGAGGGCTTGGAGGAGGTCTTTATGGTTTGATGAGCCTACGGACACGACTTCTGGACAAGATAATCGGCAAAGCTCAAGCAGACCGACTACGTACACGATTGAAAATATCGTAAAAAGATTTATAAATAAAAGTAATGAATTTAACCTTTCTTTAACAGAAAGGTTTTTATACTACATTTTTCTTAAAAAAAGAGAACTTTTTCTAAAATCAAGAGCAAAAAATATGCTTTTTTAAGTTTTTCTTTAGAAATTACTTGACTAAATAAAACCAAAGCTGTATAATAAGACAAAACTTTTAAATAGGAGGTTCTGGAAATGAAAAAGTCTAAGGCCAAGTATCTGACACTTGCAAGTGTCGTTTTAAGCGCAGGTATTCTACTGAGCGCATGTGGAAATTCAAGTAGCGCTACTAAAACATACAACTATGTTTATTCGAGCGATCCATCTAGTTTGAACTATCTTGCAGAAAACCGTGCAACAACCAATGACATCGTGACCAATTTGGTGGATGGGTTGATGGAAAATGACCAATACGGTAACTATGTTCCATCATTGGCAGAGGATTGGACTGTTTCTCAGGACGGTTTGACCTATACTTACAAATTGCGTAAGGATGCAAAATGGTATACTTATGAGGGTGAAGAATACGCCCCTGTAACGGCCCAAGACTTTGTGACAGGTTTGAAATATGCTGCTGATAAAAAATCCGAAGCCTTGTACCTTGTTCAAGACTCTGTAGCAGGTTTGGATGACTATATCAACGGGAAAACAACTGACTTTTCAACTGTCGGTGTTAAGGCGATTGACGACCAAACAGTTCAGTACACTTTGACACGTCCAGAATCTTATTGGAATTCTAAAACAACTTCAACCATTCTCTTCCCTGTCAATGCAGATTTCTTAAAATCAAAAGGGGATGACTTTGGTAAGGTAGACCCTTCTAGTATTTTGTACAATGGACCTTTCTTGATGAAATCGTTTGTTTCAAAATCTGTTATCGAATTCAAGAAAAATCCTAACTACTGGGATGAAAAAAATGTCTTTGTGGATGATGTGAAATTGGCCTATTATGATGGTAGTGACCAAGATGCCCTAGCACGTAACTTTGTAGAAGGAGTATACAGCTATGCGCGTCTCTATCCAAATAGCTCAAGCTTTGAAGGCATTAAAGAGAAGAACAAGGATAACATCATCTATAGTATGCAAAATGCAACTTCTTATTACTTGAACTTCAACTTGGACAGAAAATCTTATAACTTCACGTCTAAGTCCTCTGATATCGAAAAGAAATCAACCCAAGAAGCAGTTCTGAATAAAAACTTCCGTCAAGCCTTCAACTATGCTTATAACCGTACAGCCTATGGAGCACAATCTCAAGGGGAGGACGGAGCAACAAAGATTATTCGTAACTTGGTTGTACCTCCAACATTTGTAAGTATCAACGGAAAAGACTTTGGCGATGTTGTTTCAGAAAAGATGGTCAAATATGGCCAAGAATGGCAAGGAATCAACTTTGCAGATGCACAAGATCCATACTACAATCCTGACAAGGCTAAAGCTAAATTTGCAGAAGCTAAGAAAGAATTGGAAGCTAAGGGTGTGCAATTCCCAATCCACTTGGATGTATCTGTAGACCAATCAGCTAAAAAAGGTGTACTTGAAGCAAGTTCTTTGAAACAATCCATCGAATCTGTTCTAGGAGCTGAGAATGTGGTTATCGATATCCAACAGCTATCAACAGATGACTTTGACAACTCTAGCTACCTCGCTCAAACAGCAGCTCAAAAAGACTTTGATATCTATAATGGCGGTTGGAGTGCGGACTACTTGGATCCATCAAGTTATCTTGATATCTTAAATGTCAATAACGGTGGTATGTTGCAAAACATTGGTCTAGAACCAGGTGAGGTCAATGACAAGGCTAAGGCAGTTGGTCTGGATACTTACACTCAAATGTTAGAAGAAGCGAACAAGGAGCAAGATCCAGCAAAACGTTATGAAAAATATGCTGAAATTCAAGCTTGGCTCGTTGATAGCGCCCTTGCAATTCCAAACGTTTCTCAGGGTGGAACACCGACCTTGAGAAAGACAGTTCCATTCTCATCACCATTCTCACAAGCTGGAAATAAGGGTGTCGAATCATACAAGTATCTCAAGTTACAAGATAAGACTGTAACGGCTGATGAGTATGAAAAAGCTAAAGAAAAATGGCTAAAAGAAAAAGAAGAATCAAATAAAAAAGCCCAAGAAGAACTGGCAAAACACGTTAAATAACCAGTCTATTCAACAGGAAAAACGATAGTTTCTCAAGGAACTATCGTTTTTATATAGTTTGAAACTATAACTAGCTCTTGAAAACAAGAAAATGAGTTAGTAAAAATAAGTGGTACAATAGTTACTATAGATTTGGAGGTATTGTATGAGCAAAGAACTACACATCAACACAATTTTGGCCCAGGCTGGTATCAAGTCAGATGAGGCTACAGGTGCCTTGGTAACACCGCTTCATTTTTCAACCACTTATCAGCATCCAGAGTTCGGTCAGTCTACGGGATTTGACTATACCCGTACTAAAAACCCAACTCGTAGTAAGGCGGAGGAGGTTTTGGCGGCTATTGAATCAGCGGACTATGCCCTAGCAACGAGCTCAGGTATGGCTGCGATTGTACTGGCCTTTAGTGTCTTTCCAGTAGGAAGTAAAGTCTTGGCAGTGCGAGATCTTTATGGTGGTTCTTTCCGTTGGTTCAACCAAGTGGAGCAGGAAGGTCGTTTCCATTTTACCTATGCCAATACTGAAGCAGAGTTGATTGCTGAGTTGGAGAAAGATGTGGATGTTCTCTATATTGAAACACCAACTAATCCCTTGATGTTGGAATTTGATATTGCCAAACTAGCCAAACTAGCTCATGCCAAGGGTGCCAAGGTAGTGGTGGACAATACCTTCTACAGTCCGATTTACCAACGTCCGATTGAAGATGGTGCGGATATCGTTCTTCATTCAGCAACCAAGTATCTAGCAGGGCACAATGATGTCTTGGCTGGGGTGGTTGTGACTAATAGTTTAGAACTATATGAGCAACTGTTCTACAATTTGAATACGACTGGTGCGGTCTTATCACCATTTGATAGTTATCAGTTGATTCGTGGTCTTAAAACTCTGCCTCTTCGTATGGAGCGTTCTACAGCCAATGCCCAAGAAGTGGTTGCCTTTTTGAAGGATTCACCTGCTGTCAAGGAAGTGCTCTATACAGGACGTGGGGGTATGATTTCCTTTAAAGTAGTGGATGAAAAACGTATTCCTCATATTTTAAATAGCCTCAAGGTCTTTTCATTTGCGGAAAGTTTGGGTGGAGTAGAGAGTTTGATCACCTATCCGACAACTCAAACCCATGCGGATATTCCAGCAGAAGTGCGCCATTCCTATGGCTTAACAGATGACCTCTTGCGCTTGTCAATCGGGATTGAAGATGCTAGAGATTTGATTGCGGACTTGCGCCAAGCTTTGGAAGGATAAGATAGATATGGGGAAATATGATTTTACAAGCCTGCCTAATCGTTTTGGGCACCATACCTATAAATGGAAAGAAGCAGAAGCTGATCGAGAAATTCTACCAGCCTGGATAGCGGATATGGACTTTGTGGTTTTGCCTGAGGTTCGACGAGCTGTACAAGCCTACGCAGATCAGTTGGTCTATGGCTATACCTATGCTAGCGATGCTTTGATTGAGTCGGTTCAGGACTGGGAAGCCAGTCAACACGGATATCACTTTGACAAGGAAGCTCTCGTCTTCATTGAGGGAGTGGTACCGGCCATCTCAACAGCCATTCAAGCCTTTACAAAAGAGGGAGAGGCTGTTCTGATTAACACACCGGTCTATCCTCCTTTTGCCCGCAGTGTCAAACTGAACAATCGCAGATTGATTACCAATTCTTTGGTGGAAAAGGATGGGTTGTTTGAGATTGACTTTGACCAGTTGGAGAAGGAATTGGTGGAAGAGGATGTGAAGCTTTATATCCTTTGCAATCCCCACAATCCTGGTGGACGTGTTTGGGAAAAGGAAGTGTTAGAAAAGATTGGGCATCTCTGCCAAAAACATGGTGTTTTGTTGGTTTCAGATGAGATTCACCAAGATTTGGCTCTCTTTGGTCACAAACACCAGTCTTTTAATACCATTGATCCAGACTTTAAAGACTTCGCCCTTATCTTGAGCAGTGCCACTAAGACCTTTAATATTGCTGGGACCAAGAATTCCTATGCAGTTATTGAAAATCCAAAGTTTCGTCTGGCTTTCCAAAAACGCCAGTTGGCCAATAACCAACATGAAATCTCAGGCTTGGGGTATTTGGCGACAGAAGCTGCCTACCGTTATGGTAAGGACTGGTTAGGAGAGTTAAAAGAAGTCATCGAGGACCACATTAACTATGTAGTGGATGTTTTGGGCAACGAAACCAAGATTAAGGTCATGAAACCGCAAGGAACTTACTTGATCTGGCTTGATTTTTCAGCCTATGACCTAACGGATGACCGCTTGCAAGAGCTTTTGAAGAATGAAGCCAAGGTTATCTTGAATCGAGGTTTGGACTTTGGAGAGGAGGGAACTCTTCATGCCCGCCTCAATGTGGCTATGCCGAAGTCAGTACTGGAAGAGGTTTGCCAACGCATCGTGACCACTTTTGCTACACTTTAAAAATCGAGCCTTCTAGGAGAAAAGTCTTCCTAGAAGGCTATTTTCGTAGGGGAAAATGTGGTATAATGAAAAGATAAGATAAAGGGGTAACTATGGCTAAATTGATTCCGGGAAAGTTGCGCATGGAGGGGGTTGTACTCTATGAAACAGGCAACATTGAGATTATCAAGGAAAAAGGGAATCGCCTCTATACTCGTGTGGCGGGAGAAGACTTGCGCTACAGTTTAGAGGATGATCTGGTTTTTTGTGCTTGCGATTTTTTCCAAAAAAGAGGTTACTGTGTTCACCTCGCAGCGCTCGAGCATTATCTGAAGAACGACGAAGAAGGCCAGGTGATTTTACAATCCTTAGAAAAAGGACATGAAGAGCAAGAAGAGGTCGAAACCAAGGTTGGTTTTGGTGGTAGTTTTTTGGAGCGGATCCAACCTCAGAAGAGAGAGAAAATCTACACTTTGTCGGCTCAAGGCCAGGTAGAAGCTGGAACCAATCGCCTCCTTTGGACTCTCCGAATCGGTTTAGTTGATAGTCAAAAATATTATGTCATTCGTGACATCCCTCTCTTTTTGAAGGTCTTAGTCCATCGAAAGCCATACATGATTGGGAAATACTATGAAAATGACTTGTCTTGGGAGTCTTTTGATACAGCTAGTCAAGATGTTCTTACTTTTTTATGTGGCTTGATTGAGGAGGGACTGAGTCAAGAGCTCTTTTTCCCTAATCAAGGTCGTCACCTCTTTTTCCCTCTGACCTTTTTTGAGCAGGGAGTGGGGTTATTGATGAACTTGGAAGATTTTCATTTTGAGCACCAGATTACTAGTTATGAAAATCTTCTCTTTCATGATTTAGATCCCGATGCAGAACTGTTCTCTTTTTCAGTGCAGGAGTATCCCGATTATTTTGAAATGGAGATTTCTGAAAGTGAGCGAGTCAACGTATTCTATGGAGGGGCAGTTCTCTTTCGTAAGGGGAATCTTTATCTCTTAAATCCTAAACAAATCAGCCTCCTAAAGGAAATCAAGGAGCTTCCTCAGGAGGAGAGAGGGAGAAAATGCCTCCAGTTTGACAACAGTGATCGCGACCGTCTGGCTGCCTGTCTGACTTTGTTTGGACAGCTGGGCACAGTTTCTGCTCCTGAGCGCTTGCAAATCAGACCCTTTTCACCAATCTTTTACTTTGATAGGGAGGATGACGGCCGCATCCGTTTGGATATCCAGTTTGACTATGGAGATGTTAAGGTGACTAGTCGTCAACAGCTGGAACAATTACTATTTTCAAGCGATGCCGTCTTGGAAGACCAACTATTTCAAGTCTGTTTAGGGGCTGGTTTTGAGGCTGATTTTCAGTCTTGGAGACAGGCTTTGAAGCCAGAGGCAGTTTATTCTTTCTTTCACCATACGATTCCAGCTTTTGAGAAATTGGGTCAAGTTTTCTTGTCTGATGAAATCAATCAGCTCTACAGTGTCCAAGCTCCTCAGGTTCAGATTGAGTCCAAGGGAGGATTGTTGGAAATCCAATTTGATTTCCAAGGGATTGCCCAAGAAGAGATTGATCAAGCTCTTAAAGCCCTGACCAGTAATCAGGATTTCTATATCAGTTCTTCTGACCAAGTGTACTTTTTTGATGAGGAAACCAAGCAGATTCGTCAAAATTTGCAGGAACTGGGGGTTGAGCTAAAAGATGGTTCTTTCCAAGCGCGAAAATCTCTGGCTTATAGCCTTTCTCAGCTTTTTGAAGGTCGAGATCGGATCTCTTTCTCGGAAGAATTTCAGCATTTAGCTCATGATTTGACCCATCCAGAGGATTTTCCTTTGGGAGATATACGGGTGCAGGCGAGTTTGAGAGACTATCAGGAAAAGGGAGTCCGTTGGCTCCAGATGCTTCATCACTATGGCTTTGGTGGCATCCTGGCAGATGATATGGGACTGGGAAAAACACTGCAAACCATCGCTTTTTTGACCAGTCAGGTGACAGAAGATAGTCGGGTCTTGATTTTGGCTCCGTCAGGTTTGATCTACAATTGGGCAGATGAATTCAGGAAATTTGCCCCACAGTTGGATTTGGCTGTCGTTCATGGTTTGAAAGCGAATCGAGAAGCAATTCTTTCTGAAAATCACCAAATCTATGTGACTAGCTATGCCACCTTTCGTCAAGACAGCGAGCTTTATCAAGAGATGGCTTTTGATTTTCTCTTCTTAGATGAAGCCCAGGTCATGAAAAATGCCCAAACCAAGATTGCTCAGAGTTTGCGCCAGTTTGTGGTGCCGGCAGTTTTTGCTTTGTCAGGTACGCCCATCGAAAACCATTTAGGAGAGTTGTGGTCTATCTTTCAAATTGTGCTACCTGGGCTCTTGCCGAACAAGAAAGAGTTTATGAAATTACCGGCTGACCGAGTCGCGCAGTTTATCAAGCCTTTCGTCATGAGGCGTAAGAAAGAAGAAGTTCTTACAGAACTACCTGATCTGATTGAAGTCGTCTATAAAAATGAACTGGAAGACCAACAGAAGGCTATCTATCTAGCCCAGTTGCAACAGATGCGAGACCGCCTAGCGCAAGTGACAGATCAAGAATTCCAGAGAAGTCGGGTAGAAATCTTATCTGGACTCATGCGTTTGCGTCAAATCTGCGATACGCCAGCTCTCTTCATGGACGATTATCAGGGAGCTAGTGGTAAATTGGATAGTCTCCGAGATTTATTGCTACAAGTGGCTGATGGTGGGCATCGGGTCTTGATTTTCTCCCAGTTCAAAGGAATGTTGGAAAAAATCGAGAAAGAACTCCCAGACTTGGGCTTGACCTCCTTCAAAATCACAGGTTCAACTCCTGCTCATGACAGACAGGAGATGACCAAGGCCTTTAACCAAGGGGAGAGAGATGCCTTTCTCATCTCCCTTAAGGCGGGTGGTGTTGGTCTCAATCTAACGGGAGCTGATACGGTTATTTTGGTTGACCTTTGGTGGAATCCCGCTGTCGAAGCCCAGGCTATCGGACGAGCCCACCGCATGGGGCAGGAGCAGATGGTCGAGGTCTATCGTTTGATTACCAAGGGGACCATTGAAGAAAAGATCCAAGAACTTCAAGAACAAAAGAAACATTTGGTTTCCCAAGTTTTAGATGGTACGGAGTCGCGTGCGAGTCTCAGTCTGGCAGAAATTCGTGAAATTTTGGGAATTTCTGAAGCCAGCACTTGAAAAATCAAGACAATACGCTATAATGAAGTGTTGAAAGGAAATACAAAATGAAACAAGATCGATTTCCATTGGTGTCAGATGATGAGATCATGCTGACCAAAATGCCAGTCATGGACTTGTACGATGAGTCAGACTTTATTAGCAATATCAAAGGTGATTACCGCGATAAGAACTATTTGGAATGGTCTCCTATCAATGAGGAAGAAACCGTAGTTTCTCCAGTGGTTAATAAGGAGTCAAAGCCAAGCCCAGAACCTAAAAAAGTTGAAAAGACTTATGCAGAGTTGGCTCGAGAAGAGGCGCGTGCGGACTTGAAGAAGAAACGCTCAGCCAAGTATTTGACTCAAGATGTTAGTCATACTAGACGACACAATGGTTTAACACTTGTTCGTCAAGGAAACCAACCAACAGCACCATTTCAAAAGGAAAACCCTGGTGAGTTTGCCAAATTTAGTAAAAACTTGAGCCAGTCTCACTATATCTTAGCTGAGGAGGTTGGCCAAGTGGCGAATCCAACTCCGAAAACCCAAACGGAAAAAACTAAAAAGAACAACTACGATTTTCTAAAGAAGAGTCAAATCTATAATAAAAAGAATAAGCAAACAGAACAGGAACGTCAGGTTGCCCAAGAGTTGAATCTGACAAGAATTACTGAGTAGGGGAGAAAAGCATGTCAAAAACATATCATTTTATTGGAATCAAGGGATCAGGGATGAGTGCCCTAGCCTTGATGTTGCACCAAATGGGACACAAGGTTCAAGGTTCAGACGTTGAAAAATATTACTTTACTCAACGTGGACTAGAGCAGGCAGGGATTGCGATTCTTCCTTTTGATGAAAAGAACCTACAAGGTGATGTGGAGATTATCGCGGGAAATGCCTTCCGTCCAGATAACAACGTTGAAATTGCCTATGCGGACCAAAATGGTATCAGCTACAAACGTTACCACGAATTCCTAGGTAGTTTTATGCGCGACTTTGTCAGCATGGGAGTGGCAGGAGCTCATGGAAAAACTTCAACAACAGGTATGCTGTCACACGTCTTGTCTCACATCACAGACACCAGCTTCTTGATTGGTGACGGGACAGGTCGTGGTTCAGCCAATGCCAAATATTTTGTCTTTGAATCAGACGAATATGAGCGCCATTTCATGCCTTATCACCCAGAATACTCTATCATCACCAACATTGACTTTGACCATCCAGACTACTTTACAAGTCTAGAGGATGTTTTCAATGCCTTTAACGACTATGCCAAACAAATTACCAAAGGTTTGTTTGTATACGGTGAGGATGCTGAGTTGCGTAAGATCACAGCCAATGCGCCAATCTATTACTATGGGTTTGAAGCTGAGGGCAATGACTTTGTAGCTAGCGATCTTCTTCGTTCTACGACTGGTTCGACCTTCACCGTTCATTTCCGTGGTCAAGAGTTGGGTCAATTCCACATTCCAACCTTTGGTCGTCACAATATCATGAATGCGACAGCTGTTATTGGTCTTCTTTACACAGCTGGTTTTGATTTGAACTTGGTCCGTGAACACTTAAAAACTTTTGCAGGTGTTAAGCGTCGTTTCACTGAAAAAATCGTCAATGATACAGTGATCATTGATGACTTTGCCCACCATCCAACAGAAATCATTGCAACCTTGGATGCAGCTCGTCAAAAATACCCAAGTAAGGAAATCGTAGCAATCTTCCAACCGCATACCTTTACTAGAACCATCGCCTTGTTGGACGAATTTGCCCATGCATTGAATCAAGCAGACGCCGTCTACCTAGCGCAAATCTATGGATCGGCCCGTGAAGTGGACCATGGTGATGTCAAAGTAGAAGACTTAGCCAATAAAATCAACAAGAAACACCAGGTTATCACTGTTGAGAATGTATCTCCTCTCTTAGACCATGATAATGCTGTTTACGTCTTTATGGGTGCAGGAGACATCCAAACCTATGAATATTCATTTGAACGTCTCTTGTCTAATTTGACAAGCAACGTCCAATAAGGGAAACAGATGGAAATTCCAATCACTATAAGGCAAGCCACCTTATCAGATTTAGACGAAATGTTGGCGATTGAAGAAGCCAATCCTTCGTTAGAAGAGGTATTTAGCCGCCAATCTTTAGAAGAGAGTATCCGCAAGACTGCGGGTACCTTTCTTGTAGCTGGGGATGAAAATCAGCTCTTAGGCTATATTTTAGGAGAAGCTCAGTCTATTCATCCCAAATGGATAGAAATAAAATCATTGACTATTCATCCTGACCATTGGGGACAGGGACTGGGAACTCTTCTTCTTGCGGCCTTGAAACAGGTGACAGTCGAACTAAATCACCAAGGTATTCTTTTGCAGAGTCCTGATGAACTACTATCATATTTTGAAATGAATGGCTTTGTTGAAGAAGAAGTGACCGATAGTCATTATTGCAGTGGTTCTGAATGGTATCTGATATGGGCAAATCCCTTTTATCAGGAGGAAATATGAAAATCAGACAAGCAAGATTTTCAGATTTAGATCGGATTATAGAGATAGAGCTAGAGAATTTCTCCCTTGAAGAGGCCATTCCTCGTTCCGTCTTTGAGGCGCATTTGCGGGAAATTCAGACCAGTTTTCTGGTAGCTGAAAAGGAGGGGCGTATTCTTGGTTATATCGAAGGTCCAGTCGTCCCACACCGCCATCTACATGATCAGTCCTTTACAGAAGAAATAAAAGACTATAGCCATCAACCTGGAGGTTATATTTCTGTGACTTGCCTATCTATTGCTAAGGAAGCACAAGCTTTGGGAGTTGGGAAAAGACTATTAAAGACTCTGAAAGAGGTCGCTTTAGAACATGAACGAGAGGGCATTAATCTGACGTGTCATGATTATCTTATCGCCTATTACGAAAAACATGGCTTTGTTAATGAAGGATTATCCCAGTCAAGCTTTGCTGGGGAAACCTGGTATGATATGGTTTGGCAGCCTGAAAATAAAGAAAACTAGCTAGGGAATGCCCTAGTTGGTTGCTTTTTTACGACTTTTAAGATATAATATTATGGATTGTCAACAAGGAGGTAATGCTTTTGACTGAAAAATCAAGAGAAGAAGAAAAATTAAGCTTTAAAGAGCAGATTCTACGTGATTTAGAAAGAGTAAAAGAACAAGATAAAAGAGAGAAAGAAGTAGAGATTCCAAATCTGACGGCTTCATCATCTCCAGCTAGTTCAGCAACTCCTTCAGATCTTGAACCAGAAACGTCAACAGAAGAGTTGATGGCTGATTCCCTATCTGTTGTCGATAAAATCCTAAAAAATGCACCAAGTGTTCCTCCACTTTCAAGTGCTAGAACTGATGAAACGGATGACCAAGAAGAGAAAGAGATTAGACAGCCAATCATTGACAAGATTGAAGTTGTAGAATCTGAAGAACCTCTAGTAGAGCCGATTCATCTGGCTGAAGAACCTGTAGTGGAACCTGTTCAACCTAAGGTAGAACCAGTTGAGCTTAAACCCGAAGAAAAAGAATTTAACGATACTCCGACTAAGGTTGCCGTAACCTATAAAACAGAAGACAAGAAAGAGGAAATCACCCCAGGAATGCCTGAAAGAGTTGAGCCTGTTTCTACAGAATCTAGCAGTGGATTAGCTGATGCTCCACGTCGTAGTCGTCGTCAAGGTGCAACACCAACTAAGAAAAAGAAAAAATCAAAAGCTAAAGGTTGCCTAGTAACAGTTCTAGTTCTCCTAGTACTCGTTGCAGTTGGTGGTTACTTTGGTTATGGTTACGTTCAAGATTCCTTGAAACCTGTGGATGCGAGCTCTAAAGACTACGTAACGGTTCAAATCCCAGACGGTGCAAATGTTCAAGAAATTGGAAGCACCTTGGAAAAATCTGGTTTGGTTAAACATGGCCTTATCTTTAGTCTTTATGCTAAATATTATAGCCATGCTAACTTGAAGTCAGGTTATTACAACTTGAAGAAGAGTATGAGTACGGATGAGTTGATTCAAGAATTGGAAAAAGGTGGGACTCCTGAAGCTCAGGCACCTGTTCTTGCAAACTTGACAATTCCAGAAGGCTATACATTAGAGCAAATCGCTCAAACAGTAGGACAACTTCAAGGTGAATTTAAAGAACCTCTTACTGCGGATGCTTTCTTGGCAAAAGCTCAAGATGAGACCTTTATCTCACAATTAGTAGCCAAGTATCCAAACCTACTTGGAAGTCTTCCAACAAAAGACAGTGGCGTTCGTTATCGTCTTGAAGGTTACCTTTTCCCAGCTACCTATACGATCAAAGACGGTACAACTGTTGAAAGTTTGATTGATGAGATGGTGGCTGCTATGGATAAGGCTATGTCACCATATTACGCTACGATCAAAGAAAAGAATCTGACAGTTAATGAATTGCTCAGCATTGCTTCTCTTGTCGAAAAAGAAGGTGCTAAGACCGAAGACCGCAAGAAGATCGCAGGTGTCTTCTATAACCGCTTGAATGTTGGTATGCCACTTCAAAGTAATATCGCTATCCTATATGCTCAAGGAAAACTTGGTCAAAAGATTAGTTTAGCAGATGACGCTGGAATTGATACAACGATTGATTCACCATATAATGTCTATACAAATCTTGGCCTCATGCCTGGACCGGTTGATAGCCCAAGTTCGGATGCGATTGAAGCAAGTGTAAACCAGACAAAGAGTGAGTACTTGTACTTTGTAGCCAATGTTGAAGATGGTAAAGTATACTTTGCAACAACAAAAGAAGAACATGATCAAAACGTTGCAGAGCATATCAATAGCAAGTTACCTCAAGCAAGTAGTTCAAACTAAAATTATGTGGTTTTCCACATAATTTTGTTTTAAAAAAGTAAATAGAAAAGAAAGTTAAAAAAATGGCAGAAAAAACTTACCCAATGACCCTTGAAGAAAAGGAAAAACTAGAAAAAGAATTAGAGGAGTTGAAACTCGTCCGACGTCCCGAAGTCGTAGAGCGTATCAAGATTGCTCGTTCCTATGGAGACCTTTCAGAAAATAGTGAGTATGAAGCGGCGAAAGATGAACAAGCTTTTGTTGAAGGTCAAATTTCAAGTCTAGAAACAAAGATTCGCTATGCTGAAATTGTTAATAGCGATGCAGTTGCCCAAGATGAGGTAGCAATCGGTAAAACAGTAACAATCCAAGAATTCGGTGAAGACGAAGAAGAGGTCTACATCATCGTCGGTTCTGCAGGTGCAGATGCTTTTGCTGGTAAAGTCTCAAATGAAAGTCCGATTGGCCGTGCTCTAATTGGCAAGAAGACTGGCGATACTGCAACGATTGAAACACCGGTTGGTAGCTATGATGTCAAAATCTTAAAGGTTGAGAAAACAGCCTAAATAGGATGAAAAAGGAGTAGTGAAGGTTTTACCTTGCTCAACTCCTTTTTGGTTTTTTGGATAAATAGGAGACTATATGAGTTCAAATAAGAAGAAAAATAAAATGGAGCGTGGTTTAACCAATCGCCATGTTCAGGTGATGGCCATTGCGGGAACAATCGGAACCGGACTTTTCCTAGGTGCTGGTCGCTCTATCAGCCTTACAGGACCTTCTATCATCCTGATTTACATGATTACTGGAGCCTTTATGTTTTTGATGATGAGGGCTGTTGGGGAGATGCTGTATCAGGATCCAGAACAACATACCTTTATCAACTTTATCACCCGTCATTTGGGGAAAGGCTGGGGATATTTCTCAGTTTGGTCTTATTGGTTGTCAGTTGTCTTTATCGGTATGGCAGAAATCACTGCCATCTCAGACTATGTCCGCTTCTGGTTCCCTACCTGGCCTAGCTGGATGATTCAGCTTGTCTTTTTAACGATTTTGGCTTTGGTCAATCTGATTGCGGTTAAGCTCTTTGGAGAAGTCGAGTTTTGGTTTGCTATGGTCAAGATTGTGGCGATTTTAGCCATGATTGCCACTGGGGTATTTATGGTTTTGACAGGCTTTAAGACACCGCATGGTGTTGCAAGCTTGGCAAATATCAGCGACCAGTTCTCTCTTTTTCCAAACGGAGTTATGAACTTTGTCATGGCCTTTCAAATGGTATTTTTTGCCTATCTGATGATTGAGTTTATCGGGGTAACAACTTCTGAAACAAAGAACCCTCGTCAGGTCTTGCCCAAAGCTGTTAAGGAAATTCCTCTCAGAATTATCTTCTTCTACGGGGGAGCTCTCATTGCGATTATGGCCATTATTCCTTGGTCTTATCTTAATTCTTCAGATTCTCCATTTGTAACGGTCTTTGAACTGGCGGGGATCAAGTGGGCGGCGGCTCTAATCAACTTTGTTGTCTTGACATCAGCGGCGTCTGCTCTTAACTCAACTCTCTACTCAACAGGGAGACACTTATATCAGATTGCCCATGATTCGCCAAATCGTTTCTTAAAGGCCATCAAGGTCGATACCCTTTCTCGCCACAATGTACCTCAAAATGCCATCATCGCCTCAGCGATCTTGATTGCTCTGGCTGCCTTTATCAACGTGCTACCAGGTGTTTCAGATGCCTTTGCTTTGATCACCGCATCCTCATCAGGTGTTTACATCGCGATTTATATCTTGATTATGGTGGCTCATCTCAAATACCGCAAGTCACAAGACTTCATGGCTGATGGCTACCTTATGCCTCAGTATCGCTTGCTTAATCCCCTAACCATTCTCTTTTTTGTCTTTGTTTTCGTGACTCTCTTTTTGCAAGAGTCTACCTTCATGGGGGCAGTTGGTTCTGCCATCTGGATCCTTGTTTTTGGGATTTATAGTCAGTGGAAATTTAGAAAATAAATCATGAACTCATCAACTCTGTTTGGTGAGTTTTTCTAGTTTGACAGTCCATCGAAATAAGACTATAATCAAGCTGTGGTAGTTTATTAGGAGGTTTGGATGCACGTTAGATTGGAAAATAAGGAGTCGCATAAAGCGCAGGAAATAGGGGATTTGATTCGTGCTTATAATCGTTCCAAAAGAGAAGAGGCTGAGAGCGAGCCACTGAATCTTTATCTCGAAGATGAAAAGGGCAATCTCATGGCGGGCTTAGTAGCTGAGACTTTCGGAAATTGGCTGGAAATCGAATATTTGTTTGTGAGAGAGGAATTACGGGGACAAGGAATCGGTTCGAAACTATTGCAGCGAGCAGAAAATGAAGCCAAGAATCGAAACTGTCGTTTTTCTTTCGTGAATACTTACCAGTTTCAAGCGCCAGATTTTTATATAAGCCATGGCTACAAGGAAGTCTTTACCTTGCAAGATTATCCCTACACAGGACAAAGATACTATTACCAAAAGGATTTGTGACCTAGACTTCTTTCTTTTGGAGAGGAACTTAGCTAAGTATCAAAAAAGAACGAATACTCTTTATCATGTAAGATGATAGAGAGTTTTTTGTTAATGAAATCTTACAAAATGACATTTATATATTGCATTAAGTTAGATATATGGTATAATGTTTTTAAAAGAAGCGCAACTTTTTAAAATGTTGAAGGAGGACGCTAGTGGCTAAAAACTTAAAATTAAAATTAGCTCGGGTGGAGCGTGATTTAACACAAGGGGATTTGGCAGAGGCTGTGGGTGTTACTAGGCAGACTATAGGCTTGATAGAAGCAGGGAAATACAATCCTAGTCTCTCCCTTTGCCAGTCCATTTGCAGATGCTTAGGCAAAACTTTAGATCAATTATTTTGGGAGGAAGAAGATGAAAAATAGATTTTTTTATTATCAATTACTAGACGAAAGAGAAGAACAACTGATGAATAAAGCGGGGGCTGAAAGTTTCTATATCTCTATAGCTTTCTTGCTTTTATCTTATATGATTACAGTATTAGCACCAAGTCTTTTTAATCCGATAATGATTCTCATCATTATCATTATTGGAACTTCTTACTTTTTCGGCCGTGCTCGAGATTTGGGTGTGAACTACTATAGTCGTTTTCATTTTACGATTGGAGGGTGTTTGCTGGTAACTCTCGCTATTACGACTCTTTTGATGTTGCAGAATTATCAATTCAATATCGAAATTTATCAGCACAATCCTCTGAACCTTAAATATTTGTCTGCTTGGGTTATTACTTATCTGATTTACCTTCCTTGGGTTTTTATCGGCAATCTTGGGCTTAAAAGTTATGGCGAATGGGCTCAAAAAAAGTTTGAGCAAGATATGGATGAACTGGAGAATGGAGAATAGCTTGTTAGCTTTTTATCAATCTCAGTAAAATGTGTTATAATAGTACTAATTTATCGGATGGTGTGAAAGTTGTAGAATACGTTCATACCTTTGTAAAGTAGGAAGAAGGAAAACAGATGTATCCAGATGATAGTTTGACATTGCACACGGACTTGTACCAGATTAACATGATGCAAGTTTACTTTGACCAAGGAATTCACAATAAGAAGGCGGTCTTTGAAGTTTATTTCCGTCAGCAACCTTTTCAGAACGGCTATGCAGTTTTTGCTGGTTTGGAAAGAATTGTACATTATCTTAAAGACTTGCGCTTTTCAGATAGCGATATTGCCTACTTGGAGTCGCTTGGCTATCATGGGGCATTCTTAGACTACCTCCGCAATCTTAAGTTGGAGTTGACGGTTCGTTCTGCCCAAGAAGGGGACTTGGTTTTTGCTAATGAGCCGATTGTGCAGGTGGAAGGACCTCTAGCCCAATGCCAATTGGTCGAAACGGCTCTTTTAAACATCGTTAACTTTCAAACCTTGATAGCGACCAAGGCAGCACGTATTCGTTCAGTCATTGAAGATGAGCCTTTGATGGAATTCGGGACACGTCGTGCGCAAGAAATGGATGCAGCTATCTGGGGAACACGCGCAGCCGTGATTGGTGGGGCCAACGGGACTAGCAATGTGCGAGCAGGGAAGCTCTTTGGTATTCCAGTATTGGGGACTCATGCTCATGCCTTGGTACAGGTTTATGGAAACGACTATAAGGCCTTTAAGGCCTATGCGTCAACCCATCGAGACTGTGTCTTTCTAGTAGATACTTATGACACTTTGCGTATCGGTGTGCCGGCTGCTATTCAGGTGGCGCGTGAGTTAGGTGATAAGATCAATTTTAAAGGCGTTCGTATCGACTCAGGGGATATAGCCTATATTTCCAAGAAAGTTCGCCAACAGTTAGATGAGGCTGGATATCCAGATGCCAAAATTTACGCTTCCAATGACCTCGATGAAAATACTATCCTTAACCTCAAAATGCAACACGCTAAGATTGACGTTTGGGGGGTGGGTACCAAGCTGATTACAGCCTATGACCAGCCAGCTCTTGGAGCAGTATATAAGATTGTGGCTATCGAAGATGAGAATGGTCAGATGCGCAATACCATCAAGCTTTCAAGCAATGCTGAAAAAGTATCGACACCAGGTAAGAAGCAAGTATGGCGCATTACCAGTCGTGAAAAAGGCAAGTCAGAAGGTGACTACATTACTTATGATGGTGTGGATGTGAGCGGCATGACAGAAATCAAGATGTTTCATCCGACCTATACCTACATCAAAAAGACCGTTCGAAACTTTGATGCTGTTCCTCTCTTGGTGGATATTTTCAAAGCAGGAACATTAGTTTACAACTTGCCTAGTTTAACAGAAATTCAGGCCTATGCTCGCAAGGAATTTGACAAGCTTTGGGATGAGTACAAACGGGTACTCAATCCACAGCACTATCCAGTAGATTTGGCGCGTGATATTTGGCAAGATAAGATGGACTTGATTGACAAGATGCGCAAGGAAGCCCTTGGTGAAGGAGAAGAAGAATGAGTTTGCAAGAGACCATTATCCAGCAACTGGGCGTCAAACAAGTGATTGATGCCCAGGAAGAAATTCGTCGTTCGATTGACTTCTTAAAAAGATACTTGAAAAAACACCCCTTCCTTAAAACCTTTGTACTAGGGATTTCTGGAGGACAAGACTCAACCTTGGCAGGGCGCTTGGCGCAATTAGCTATGGAAGAAATGCGAGCAGAGACAGGAGATGACAGCTACCAATTTATTGCTGTCCGCCTGCCATATGGCGTGCAGGCAGATGAGGCAGATGCTCAAAAAGCTCTTGCTTTCATCCAGCCAGATGTCAGTCTAGTTGTAAATATCAAGGAATCAGCTGATGCTATGACAGCAGCAGTTGAAGCGACAGGAAGTCCTGTTTCAGACTTCAACAAGGGCAATATTAAGGCTCGTAGTCGTATGATTGCCCATTATGCCCTTGCGGGTGCCCATAGCGGAGCCGTCATTGGAACAGACCATGCTGCGGAAAATATCACAGGCTTTTTTACCAAGTTTGGTGATGGTGGTGCAGACATTCTCCCTCTTTACCGCCTCAATAAACGCCAAGGAAAACAACTCTTGAAGGAACTTGGTGCAGACCCAGCCCTTTATGAAAAAATCCCAACAGCAGATTTGGAAGAAGAAAAACCAGGTATTGCAGACGAAGTAGCCTTGGGAGTCACATACAATGAAATTGATGACTACCTCGAAGGTAAAACCATCAGCCCAGAAGCCCAAGCAACTATCGAAAACTGGTGGCACAAAGGCCAACACAAACGTCACCTACCAATCACCGTATTTGATGACTTTTGGGAGTAAAAACCTCCAGTGGAGGTTTTTACCCCGAGCCTGGAAACGAGAAAGCGAGGAAGGTCCGGGGAACTTTTTTAGCCCGAGTCTAGAAATGAGAAAGCGAGGCAGATTTGGTAACTCGAAGAGTTCGATTTTCCTTGTCTCACCCCCGCAACGATGACTAGGTTTGAAAAAGCTTGGTAAAGCGCATTTCAAACCAGACAGCGACTGCGTCATGGGACTAGATAAAACACTTGTTTCCTAGCTGTTACTGAGTATAGTCTTTTTACCCTGAGCCTAGAAATGAGAAAACGAGGAAGGTCCGAGGGGACCTTCTTCGCTTCTAGTCTTGAATAGAGAAGTAAGGCAGAGCAATGGAAGTATAAACCTAATTCCAAGGATAGAAAGTGAGGTAACATCATGAAAGCAATCGGTACGCAAATATTACAGACAGAACGTTTGATCTTGAGAAGATTTGTGGAGAGTGATGCAGAAGCTATGTTTCAAAATTGGTCTTCATCTGCTGAGAATCTGGCCTATGTCACCTGGGATCCTCATCCTGATGTCGAGGTGACTCGGAACTCGATTCGAAATTGGGTTGCATCCTATACTAATCCCAACTATTACAAATGGGCCATTTGTCTCAAAGAAAACCCAGAGCAAGCGATAGGAGATATTAGCATCGTTGCAATGGATAAGAACGATTCTTCTTGTGAAATTGGGTGTGTTTTAGGAAAAAACTTTTGGGGCCGAGGTATGATGACAGAGGCCTTGAAAGCTGTGTTAGATTTTTGTTTTACTCAAGCAGGCTTTCAAAAAGTCAGAGCTCGTTACGCTAGTCTCAATCTAGCTTCAGGCCGTGTTATGGAAAAAGCGGGAATGTCTTATCTAAAAACCATTGCCAATGGTGTGGAGAGAAAAGACTACGTTGCGGACCTTATTTATTACCAGATAAGTAGGGAGGACAGGTGATTCTCTTTTCTGTTTCTACCAAAGTCAGACCTTGTCTGGCTTTTTTTGTGCCAGATTTCTAAATAAACTGATTAAATTCCTATTTTTCCCTATCATTGTCCCTGTTTTTTCTGGAGTTTTGGGGATATAATAGACCTATCAAATCAAAGAATGGAGGAAGGCAATGGACAATGTAATCTTTTTTATTAGTGTTTTTCTTGCTGGAATTCTTTCCTTCTTTTCTCCTTGTATTTTACCCTTGTTGCCAGTCTATGCAGGGGTCTTATTGGATGAAAAGAATGATGCTCAGGCTTCTAGCGGAAAATTTTCAATCTCAGTTGTAAGTTTATTGCGAACTCTGGCCTTTATAGCGGGGATTTCCTTTGTTTTTATCTTACTGGGTTATGGAGCTGGTTTTTTAGGCAATTTGCTGTATGCTTCTTGGTTTCAGTATGTGACGGGTGCGACTATCATTCTCTTGGGCTTGCACCAGATGGATGTTTTACATTTGCAGGGACTCTACAAGGAAAGAAGGCTACAATTAAAGAGACAGGGTCAAAATGCTAATGGCTATAGTCAGGCATTTTTACTGGGGTTGACCTTTAGTTTTGCTTGGACACCGTGTGTAGGGCCGGTTTTGGGCTCTGTTTTGGCTTTGGCGGCTTCAGGCGGTTCAAGAGCTTGGCAGGGAGCTGGTCTCATGTTAGTCTATACGCTGGGATTGGCGCTACCATTTTTAGTTCTAGCTCTCGCCTCCAGCTATGTTTTGAAACATTTCCGAAAACTCCATCCTTATCTCGGAATCCTCAAAAAAGTGGGTGGTTTCCTCATTATCCTGATGGGAATCTTGGTGCTTTTGGGAAATGCTTCCATTTTGACTACATTATTTGAATAGAGAGGAAAAAGAAATGAAAAAATGGCAAACATGTCTCCTTGGAGTAGGCTCAATTTGTTGCTTGGCAGCCTGTTCGGCTAAAAACATGTCAGACGAGTCTACTATGAAGGAGCAATCCAAAACAGAACAAGTCAGTTCGCAAACTGCGACTAAAGGTCAGGCGGTTGCTGATTTTGAACTGATGGGAGTAGATGGTAAGACCTATCGTTTATCTGATTACAAGGGCAAGAAAGTCTATCTTAAATTCTGGGCTTCTTGGTGTTCCATCTGTCTAGCCAGCCTTCCAGATACGGATGAAATCGCTAAGGATGCTGGTGATGACTATGTAGTTTTGACAGTGGTCTCTCCTGGACACAAAGGTGAACAAGCAGAAGCGGACTTTAAGAATTGGTACAAGGGCTTGGATTATAAAAATTTCCCAGTTCTAATTGATCCATCAGGTAAACTCTTGGAAAGTTATGGTGTCCGTTCTTACCCGACTCAAGCCTTTATAGACAAGGAAGGCAAGCTGGTCAAAACGCAACCAGGTTTTATGGATAAGGATATGATTTTGAAAGAATTGAAAGAAATGGGGTAGAGAAAGGCTATGAATGATAAAGTAAAATTGTTTGTCTTGGCAGGGGTCATTCTCCTAGTCCTAACCGGTTTCTATTTTCTATTGATGCGAAATGCAGGGCAGACAGACAGCTCGCAAATTGAGAAAGCATCCGTTAGCCAAGGAGGAAAAACAGTGAAAAAAACTGAAGTGAGTAAGGATGCAGACTTGCACGAAATTTATCTAGCTGGGGGATGTTTCTGGGGAGTGGAGGAATACTTCTCACGCGTGCCTGGAGTAACCGATGCCGTTTCAGGCTATGCAAATGGTAGAGGGGAAACAACCAAGTACGAATTGATTAACCAAACAGGTCATGCGGAAACCGTCCATGTCACCTACGACGCTAATCAAATTTCCCTCAAGGAAATCCTGCTTCATTACTTCCGCATTATCAATCCAACCAGCAAAAATAAACAAGGAAATGATGTGGGGACCCAGTATCGTACCGGCGTTTATTACACAGATGAAAAGGATTTGGAAGTAATCAACCAAGTCTTTGATGAAGTTGCTAAGAAATACGACCAACCTCTGGCAGTTGAAAAGGAAAACTTGAAGAATTTTGTGGTGGCGGAGGATTATCACCAAGACTACCTCAAGAAAAATCCAAATGGCTACTGTCATATCAATGTCAATCAGGCTGCCTATCCCGTCATCGATGCCAGCAAATATCCTAAACCAAGCGATGAGGAATTGAAAAAGACCTTGTCACCTGAGGAGTATGCAGTTACCCAGAAAAATCAAACAGAACGAGCTTTTTCAAACCGCTACTGGGATAAATTCGAATCTGGTATCTATGTGGATGTGGCAACTGGCGAACCCCTCTTTTCATCAAAAGACAAGTTTGAGTCTGGTTGTGGCTGGCCTAGTTTCACCCAACCAATTAGTCCAGATGTTGTCACTTACAAGGAAGATAAGTCTTACAATATGACGCGCATGGAAGTGAGAAGTCGAGTTGGAGATTCTCACCTTGGCCATGTCTTTACAGATGGGCCTAAGGACAAGGGTGGCTTGCGCTACTGTATCAATAGTCTTTCTATCCGATTTATTCCCAAAGACCAAATGGAAGAAAAAGGCTATGCCTATTTACTAGATTATGTCGATTAAGAAGTCTTTCCTAAGCAGTTAGTGGAGAATTTTGCTATACTGATACTAGTAAGTGACAAAGGAGCAGAGCATGACCTACACAATCTTAATCGTAGAGGATGAATATCTAGTAAGACAAGGCTTGACCAAGCTGGTCAATGTAGCAGCCTACGATATGGAGATCATCGGTCAGGCTGAAAATGGAAGACAGGCTTGGGACTTGATTCAAAAGCAGGTGCCAGACATCATTTTAACCGATATCAACATGCCTCAGCTAAATGGCATCCAGTTGGCCAGTCTGGTACGAGAAACCTATCCACAAGTTCATTTGGTCTTTTTGACAGGTTACGGTGATTTTGATTATGCCTTGTCTGCTGTCAAACTAGGTGTGGATGACTACCTGCTCAAGCCCTTTTCTCGTCAGGATATTGAGGAAATGTTGGGGAAAATCAAGCAAAAACTAGACAAGGAAGAAAAGGAAGAGCAGTTACAAGATTTATTAACCGATAAGTTTGAGGGAAATATTGCTCAGAAGATCCAGTCTCATCTAGCTGACAGTCAGTTTAGTTTGAAGTCTTTGGCCAGTGACCTAGGTTTTAGTCCGACTTATTTGAGTTCCTTGATTAAGAAAGAGTTGGGCCTACCTTTTCAGGATTACCTGGTGAGAGAGCGTGTCAAACAAGCCAAGCTCTTGCTTCTGACCTCAGATTTAAAGATTTATGAGATAGCCGAAAAGGTTGGTTTTGAAGATATGAACTACTTTACCCAACGCTTTAAACAGATTGCAGGTGTGACCCCTCGTCAGTTTAAGAAGGGGGAAGGTCAATGAAGCGTTCTTCTCTCCTAGTCAGAATGGTTATTTCCATCTTTCTGGTCTTTCTCATTCTCCTAGCTCTGGTTGGGACTTTCTACTATCAATCTAGTTCATCAGCTATTGAGGCTACTATTGAGGGTAATAGCCAAACGACCATTAGCCAAACTAGCCACTTTATTCAGTCTTATATCAAAAAATTAGAAACCACCTCTACCAGTTTGACCCAGCAGAAGGATGTCTTAGCCTATGCTGAGAATCCTAACCAAGACCAGGTCAAGGGAATCCGAGATCTGTTTTTGACTATCTTAAAGTCAGACCAGGACTTGAAAACGGTGGTACTGGTCACCAAATCCGGTCAGGTTATTTCTACAGATGACAGTGTGCAGATGAAAACCTCCTCAGATATGATGGCTGAGGATTGGTACCAAAAGGCTATTCATCAGGGAGCTAAGCCAGTTTTAACCCCAGCTCGTAAATCAGATAGTCAATGGGTCATTTCTGTTACTCAGGAACTTGTTGATGAAAAGGGAGCCAATCTTGGTGTGCTTCGTTTGGATATTTCCTACGAAACTCTGGAATCCTATCTCAACCAACTTCAGTTGGGCCAGCAGGGCTTTGCCTTTATCATCAATGAAAACCATGAATTTGTCTACCATCCTAAACGTACTGTCTATAGCTCAGCGAGTGAAATGGAGGCCATGAAACCCTACATCGAGACGGGGCAGGGCTATACGCTAGACCATCAATCCTACGTCAGTCAGGAAAAGATTGCAGGAACTGATTGGACGGTGATAGGCGTGTCTTCGTTGGAGAAGTTAGACCAGGTTCGGAGTCAACTCATGTGGACCTTGCTTGGTGCTAGTGCCTTATCTCTTCTTGCCTGTCTCTGCTTGGTGTGGTTCAGTCTCAAACGCTGGATTGCCCCTTTGAAGGATTTGAGAGAAACCATGCTGGAAATTGCTTCTGGTACACAAAATCTTCGTGCTAAGGAAGCTGGTGCCTATGAACTGAGAGAAGTGACTCGCCAGTTCAATGCCATGCTGGATCAGATTGATCAGCTGATGGCAGATGTGCGCAGACAGGAAGAAGCGACCCGGCAGTATGAACTTCAAGCCTTGTCAAGCCAGATTAACCCCCATTTCCTCTACAATACTTTGGATACTATCATCTGGATGGCTGAATTTCAGGATAGTCAGCGAGTGGTTCAGGTGACCAAGTCTTTGGCAACCTATTTCCGCTTGGCGCTCAATCAAGGCAAGGATTTGATTTCTCTTTCTGATGAAATCAATCATGTCCGCCAGTACCTCTTTATCCAGAAACAACGCTATGGTGATAAGCTGGAGTATGAGATTGCTGAAGAACCTGACTTTGATAATTTAGTCTTGCCTAAACTGGTTTTGCAACCTCTTGTAGAAAACGCTCTTTACCATGGTATTAAGGAGAAGGAAGGACAGGGACATATTAAAGTTTCTGTTCAGAAACAGGATACAGGGCTTGTCATCCGCATTGAGGATGATGGTGTTGGTTTCCAAGCTGCTGGCGATAGTAGTCAAAGTCAGCTCAAACGTGGGGGAGTTGGCCTTCAAAATGTCGACCAACGACTCAAACTTCATTTTGGAGACAATTACCAGATGAAGATCAATTCTGCACCCGAAAAAGGGACGACAGTTGAAATATACATTAATAAAATAGCAATTAGCTAACTCCCAGTCTATTCTGGGAGTTTTACTTTTAAAAATCAGAATGATTAGTTGGCCTTGATAAAATCAGTAAAAAAAGATATGATAGATAGTGACAAAAGAGGTATCAAGTATGAAGGAAAAAGACATTCAAAGAGCAACAAGCCAGATTGTAGAAGATGTAATAGACAAGGCTAATTTGAAGCAAGGAACTATCTTTGTTTTGGGCCTTTCTTCTAGTGAGGTGATAGGTGGTCAGATTGGCAAGGAATCCAGTCAAGAAATTGGGGAGATCATTGTGAAGACCATCCTAGCTATCCTAGAGGAAAAAGGAATTCATCTAGCCGTTCAAGGTTGTGAACATGTCAATCGAGCCCTCGTTGTTGAACGTCAGGTGGCAGAGCAGTTTGGTCTTGAAATCGTCAGTGTCCTTCCTACACTTCATGCAGGAGGTTCGGGTCAGTTGGCAGCCTTCAAGTTTATGCGGGATCCAGTTGAGGTTGAATTTATCAAGGCCCATGCTGGATTGGATATCGGAGATACTGCGATTGGCATGCATGTCAAGCATGTTCAGGTTCCGATTCGCCCTCTTTTGAGAGAAATTGGGCATGCCCATGTAACGGCTCTAGCTAGTCGTCCAAAATTAATCGGAGGTGCGCGTGCGCAGTATCCACAAGATTCTATCAGAAAGTCGTGAGAATGAAAAAGACAAAACAACAACTAGAAAAAATTACCAAATATTCGATTCGTAAGCTCACTGTTGGGGTAGGTCCTGTAGCTATCGGGGCCTTCCTTTTTGGTGCCAGTACCCTTTTAGTAGATAAGGTGCAAGCCAATGAAATTGGTGGTGTTCATAGTGTGCATTACCGTTATCTGGCGGAGCAGGAATTGACCGAGTCTGAAAAAGCCTTGATTCACCATGAGGTTCCTACAGAATTTCAAGATGAAGATATTATTTATGTAGTTTATCGCAAGAAGGAGACTAACAGTCAACAACTTCCATACACAGGAAGTAAGGAGCTTGCTTTGGCAGGTCTTGGGTTGGCAACAGCCTCACTAGCGGTTTTATTAGTTTCCAAGAAACACCGTAGTAAAGTACTTGGTATTCTGTTAATTAGCTCTATCGGCGTCAGCAATTTTGTACCTTTTACTGCCTTTACATTTGAAAATAAAGAGTTACTTTCGTATAACCAAACTATTTCTGCATCTACCCATGAAGGTTTGGCTAAAGGTGTTATTCATATTGAAGGATATGAGTATGTTGGTTACTTTAAAGAATCAAAATCTAGTACCAATACAAGCAGTAAAAAAGGTGAGTCGGTAGTTGAAGAACCACAGACGGAATATACAGGCAAGATTGAAGCTAAAGGCACTCAGGAACCAGGCAAAGAGGGAGAGTCCTTAGTTCAAGAGCCACAGTCAGAATATACAGGCAAGATTGAAGCTAAAGGTACTCAGGAACCAGGCAAAGAGGGAGAGTCCTTAGTTCAAGAGCCACAGTCAGAATATACAGGCAAGATTGAAGCTAAAGGTACTCAGGAGCCAGGCAAAGAGGGAGAATCCTTAGTTCAAGAACCACAGGCGGAATATACAGGCAAGATTGAAGCTAAAGGCACTCAGGAACCAGGCAAAGAGGGAGAGTCCTTAGTTCAAGAGCCACAGTCAGAATATACAGGCAAGATTGAAGCTAAAGGTACTCAGGAGCCAGGCAAAGAGGGCGAGTCCTTAGTTAAAGAGCCACAGTCAGAATATACAGGCAAGATTGAAGCTAAAGGTACTCAGGAGTTAGGCAAAGAGGGCGAGTCTTTAGTTCAAGAACCACAGTCAGAATATACAGGCAAGATTGAAGCTAAAGGTACTCAGGAGCCAGGTAAAGAAGGTGAGTCGTTAGTTCAAGAAAAGTTACCTGAATATAAAGTAACTGAGGGCGCGGTTACGAAAGAAACTACTACGGAGATTGACTATAAGACAGAAATTATCGAAGATCCAACCAAATATACGGATGAAGAAACTGTCATTCAAGATGGAGAAAAGGGTAGTCAAATTACCAAAACGACTTATAAGACTCTCGACGGTATTGAGACTGATCAAGTTTTAAATACAACAACCATTGTCATCAAAGAACCAGTCATTAAAAAAATAAGTCGTGGTACGAAACCAATTGAAGGAACTCTGGTAGAAGAAAGTCTTGAAAAGATTCCGTTTAAGGAAAAGGTTGAAGAAGATGATCAACTGAAAAAAGGTGAAAGAGTTACTGTCAAAGAAGGAAAAGACGGACAGAAAAAGATTATAAAAACTTATAAGACAATTAAAGGACTGAAGACTGAAGAAGCACCGAAAGTTGTCGAACAGGTTTTGGAGTTAGATCAAGACCGTATCGTTAAATTAGGAACTAAAAACTTTGAAAAACCAATTTTAAGTTTGTCGCTTATCGATGTTAAAGATTTAAAACGAACATCTCAAATTCGTTACAATTTGGAAAACCCAAGTAAGGCAACTATAAAATCCATTACCCTAACTCTTAAAAAGGGTGATGAAATTGTCAAAACATTGACTATTTCACCAGACAACTTAACAGCTAGCCTGACAGATTTGCAGTACTACAAGGATTATAAACTCGAAACCAAGATGGTTTATGACCGTGGTGAAGGTGATGAAGAAGAAGTTCTAAGGGAAGAACCACTAAGAATTGACCTCAAAAAAGTTGAAGTCAAAAATATTAAAGAAACAAGCTTAATAAGTGTTGATACTGATGGTGTTGAAACGGATAGTAGCTTCTTAACTTCTGTTCCAACTGATGTAAAACCATACTATCTAAAAATCGCTACGCATGATAATAAGGTGACCCGTCTTGCTGTGGATAAAATCGAAGAAGTTACTGTCGATGGAAAAACACTATACAAGGTCACTGCTAAAGCTCCGGATCTAGTTCAGCATACTAATGGTAATGAACTCAGTGAAGAATATGTTCATTATTTTGCCAAGCCAAAATCTCACGAAGAGAATGTCTACTACGATTTCAATGAATTGGTAAAAGCAATGCAAGCTAATCGTAAGGGGACGTTTAAGCTTGGTGCAGATTTGAACGCAGCAAATGTTCCAACTCCAAATAAACAATATGTACCAGGTGTATTTAATGGTCATTTAACAAGTGTTGATGGAAAACAGTATACCATTCATAATATCGCTCGACCATTGTTTGAGCGTATTGAAAATGCTTCTGTGAAGAATATCAACCTTGGCAATGTGAATATTAATATGCCTTGGGCAGAAAATATTGCACCCGTTGCAAGAATTGTTAAAAATGCTGTAATCGAAAATGTCAAAGTTACAGGCCATATTATTGCGAAAAATGATATTGCTGGTGTGGTTAATAAATTAGATGGCGAGGGCGCTAAAGTTAATAATGTTGCTTTCATTGGTAAAATTGATGGTGTTGGGGATAAAGGATGGAATCTTGCTGGTATTGTGGGTGAGATTTGGAAAGGCCATGCGAATAAAACATATGTAGAAGCTGATATTACAGCAACTAAGGCTCGGGCTGCTGGTCTTGCGTCTACTGTTGACAATAGTTCGGACCCTAATGGCATCGGTAAATATGGGACTGTACGAAATTCAGTCGCTAAAGGAACAATTAAAGTTAAATCACCTGTAGATGTTGGAGGTTTCATCAGTAAGAACTGGGTATGGGGCAAACTTGAAAATAATGTTTCAATGATGAAAGTTGAGAACGGTGAAGAATTCTATGGTTCCGGTGATATTGATTACGATGGGGGATACTTCACGAATAATGCTCTTGAAAGAAACTTTGTTGTAAAAGATGTTAGTGCAGGTAAACATTCGTTCAAATATTCTCGTTCACATAGAATTAGAGAAATTAGTCTCGAAGAAGCTAATACCAAGATTGATGCAATGGGAATCACTGCTGATAAGTTTGAAATTAAACCTCTAATTGAGGACACTCTCAACAATACAAAATCATTAGATGAGACCTATAAAGATATTCAAGATTACAGAATTGACCGTGAACTTGCTTATCGTAATATCGAAAAATTACAACCTTTCTATAATAAAGAGTGGATTGTCAATCAGGCCAATAAATTGGAAGCTAGTTCAAACTTGGTTATGAAAGAAGTTCTTTCTGTTACAGGTTTGAAAAATGGACAGTTTGTAACAGATTTATCTGATATTGATAAGATTTTGATTCACTATGCTGACGGAACGAAAGAAGAATTACTTGTTGTTGCTAAAGATAGCTCTAAAGTGAAACAAGTTAAAGAGTACAATATTGTAGAACTTGGTGAAATAGTTTATACTCCAAATATCGTTGATAAGGATAGAAGTGATTTAATCCAATCAATTCTAGAAAAATTAAGTCCAGTTGAGTTACAGTCTGATACCATTTATAAACATTTAAATAGACTTGGTGACGGAAAAGTAAATGCCATTAAGAATCTTTATCTGGAAGAGAGTTTCAAGTTCGTAAAAGAGAATCTTGGTAAATTTATTACGAAACTTGTTCACAACCAAGATCATCAGCTAAATACTGATGAAGTTGCAAAACGTGCTTTGATTAAGAAAATAGATGATAATAAGGCTGCTCTACTTCTTGGTTTGTCCTATCTCAATCGATACTATGGAATTAAATTTGAAGATTTTAACATCAAAGAGATTATGTTATTCAAACCAGATTTCTATGGTAAAAATGTTGATGTCCTAGATAGGATTATCAATATCGGTTCTAAGGAAAATAATATAAAAGGTGATCGCACTCACGATGCCTACCGTGAAGTAATTTCAGGTTCAACAGGTAAGGGTAATCTTCATGAGTTTTTAAAATACAATATGGAACTCTTTACAAGTGATAGAGATCTGAATGATTGGTTCATAAAATCAACTAAAGATAATGTTTACATCGTTGAACCTAAAACAACGAATCCTGAGTTTGTTGGTAAGAAACATAGAGCATACGAAGGATTAAATAATGATATGCATGGTAAAATGATCTTGCCACTTTTGAACTTAAAAGATGCCCATATGATCTTGATTTCAACATACAATACCATGGCTTATAGTTCTTTTGAGAAATATGGTAAGAATACTGATGCAGAAAGAAATGCCTTTAAGGCTGAAATTGATAAAGTTGCTAAGGAACAACAAAATTATCTAGATTTCTGGTCTCGTTTGTCTTTAGATAAAGTACGTAACCAATTATTGAAGAGTAACAATATGGTCCCAACTCCTGTTCGAGATAACCAGAACTACAAAGGAATCAGTACGGATCGTTATGGTCATACTAACAAAGGTAAAGATGTTGCACCAGTACGTGAAGTATTTGGACCAACTGGTACCTATCATGATACGAACTGGAATATGGGAGCTGTAGCTCGAGTTTATGCTAATCCATATAAAGATGATTCAGTCTTCTTTATGGTAACGGATATGATTAGTGATTTTGGAGTATCTGCCTTCACGCACGAAACAACTCACGTTAATGATCGTATGGTTTATCTAGGCGGTTCAAGACATCGCGAAGGAACAGATCTTGAAGCATTTGCTCAAGGAATGCTACAAACTCCTTCAGTATCGAATCCAAACGGGGAATATAAAGCTTTAGGTATCAATATGGCCTATGAACGTTTGAATGATGGAAATCAGTGGTATAATACGAATCCAAATGATCTTAAGTCTAGAGATGAGATTGATCGTTATATGAAAGGGTACAATGATACGCTCATGCTCCTAGATTACCTGGAAGGAGAAGCTGTCCTCAATAAAGCTAGTCAAGAATTAAATAATGCTTGGTTCAAGAAGGTAGATAGACAATACAGGGGGAATAACACTAAGAATCAATTTGATAAGGTTCGACCTTTAAGCGACGAAGAGAAAGCTATTCCTTTACATACAGTAGATGACTTGGTAACCAATAATTTCATGACGAACCGTGGTCCGGGTAATAGAGTTTATAATCCTTCCGATTTTGATTCTGCTTATGTTACTGTTCCTATGATGACTGGTATCTATGGTGGAAATACAAGTGAGGGTGCTCCTGGAGCGATGTCCTTTAAGCACAACACCTTTAGAATTTGGGGTTACTATGGTTATGAAAAAGGTTTCCTAGGTTATGCATCAAATAAATATAAGGATGAATCTAGAAAAGAAGGTAAATCCACTCTAGGTGATGATTATATTATTAAGAAACTGTCTGATAATAAATTTAGTACTTTGGAAGATTGGAAGAAAGCATATTTCAATGAAGTTGTAACAAAAGCGAAAAATGGAATTCAGTCAGTTGAAATCGACGGCACAACCTATAATTCTTACGAAGATTTAAAACAAGCGTTTTCTGCTGCTGTTGAAAGAGATAGAATCAGTTTGAAGAACGGCTCTGTTAAGTTTGATAATACAATTGCACTAAAAGAAAAACTATTCAAGAAACTTTTACAACAGACGGATAGCTTTAAAACTTCTATCTTTAAGTAATCTTTTTAGACAAATAGGCTGAGTGATATATAGAGAATGGAGAGGACAAAATGTCCTCTCCATTTTTTTGAATTCAAGAAGCTACTTTTTCAGAATAATACTAAGTTTTTACAAATAAAAGTATCTTCCACAACTTGCAAAAAGAACTTAAAAATTATAGAATGAGTGGTATAATACTTTATAATTATATATAAAAATCTATATATTTTTATATTGATAGTGGTAGTTAAAGGAGTATTGATGAAAAAAGAGATTATTAATAAAAACCTTAAAAAACAGGATAAAGAAAAGGTTATGCGCTTTTCAATTCGAAAATATAGTTTTGGTGCTGCAAGTGTGGCAGTTGCAACACTATTAATGTTTTTAGGAACTGGTGCTGTTTCTGCTGATCAATTGAAAATTTCTGAAGAGTCAGCTAATAAGGTTGAACTAATGCAAGATGGTGAAAAGATCAGTACTGATCAGAGTAACGCGAAGGATAGTCAACCTGAATTAGATAAAAGTTTACTTGCAAACTATATTTTAGAAATTGAAACAAACATTACTAGTGGTGTATATTCAATAAAAACAGAAGAAAGCTTAGCTAATTTATCAACTGAATTAGCTTCAGCAAAAGCTAGTTTAAACAGTGCACTAAACCAAGAAGAATTGAATAGAGCCTACCAAAAATTAGTGACTGCAGTGAACTCTAAGCTGAGAAATAAAGTAGTTGAAAAAAAAGAAATTTCAGAAGATACCACGAATAGACAAGATACTGTGACTCAAAAAACAGAGAACGTGGAAAAAGAAACTGAAAATTCGGAGAAAAATACAGAGCCTATTCAGGATGACAAAACGGAGTCAACTGTTCTTCGTAAGAGTAGCTCAGTGGATAGTAATACTGGATTCCGAGCAGCTGTAAATGAAGATCCTAAAGTAGATTTTACCTTTTCGATTCCATCAGAGAAGAAAATTTACATCTATAATGAAGAGAACTTCACATTAGAAATCCCAGTTTACTCTGAAAGTGGAAAAATCCGCTATGCAACAATTAAAAAGGGTTCTAGACAGAAGTTTAATAATGTTCCAGATACGGAAAATGATCTTGATATTGAATATGGATTTACTGCTACCGTAATAAACCGAGCAGAAAACCCAACTTTAACAACACCTGCTACAAAGAAAAATCCAGCTAAAATTGTCATTAAAGGGCGTCCCAATGATGTGTTGAAAAATAATAGCGGTTATACCAAACGAGAAGATCAAAACTTGAATATTGGAACTCGTTATTTACAGGTAGTTGATGATAAAGGTAGAGAAAATCTGAAAAAAGGGCAAGACATGTCTGATCCCGCTTATTTCTATCTTGTATTGAAATCTCAGTCAAAGAAGTACGCTTTGCGAGCTCAGCCTGCAGATGAATTGATAACAGTAAGTAGCCTAACAAATCCAACTGCTGAAGATAGAGAGAAAATCAAGAATGGTATTCAGATAGAATATTCAACAGCTAATGAAGATGCGAGATTAGTGAATAAACGTGGAACTTTAGTAGAGAATCCTGATGAAATCATTCAATCAATTGATGTTGTAGGAAATAACATTGTGGTAACCTTTACTGATGGATCTACAAGAACAAGACCTGTAGGTGAGGTTTTGAGGGAGAATATACCCCCAACTGTACAAGTACCATATTCTAACGAGCAAAACAGGACTATCTATGTATACTCTAGTGAAGAAACTGATTTAACCTTTACTGCTAAAGATGAATCTAAAATTAAAGATATGAAACTTCGAGGTGCTGGTGATTCCACCGAAGGTAATCTAGATGCCTATGGTTATACAGTTGGGAAAATCACTGAAAGTGCCCTAACGAGTGGAGAAGGCTCGGTTTCAGATGACAAGAGAAGCGCTAGTATTAAAATGACTGGGATTACTAATGCAAAACCTGGTCAAAAATGGACAAGTATCATTGTAGCGAATGATTATAACAACGGAGAGAGTGCACCATACAACGGTAGAATTGAGGAAACTACAAATGTAGCAGAGCGTCAAAAAACAGCAGGATATGTGGAGTTTGTGGTTAAAAATCAAACTTCAAAATATGACATACAGGCTCCTGAAAATAAGGTAAGTGTAGTAGATCCTAATAACATCACAACTGAAGAATTTGAAAAAATAAAAGAAAAAGTAAAAATTGAATACTCTCAAACTAACGATGATGCAAATCTGATTAGTAAGAGTGGAAAAATAGTTGAAAATCAAGAAGCGCGAATCGATACTATTGCCAAAGATTTAAATGGAAATCTAGTTGTAACTTATAAAGATGGTTCAATTGATACAAGATCTTTATCAGAATTCATAACTTTAAACAAACAGCCAGCCATCGATGCTATTAATGACGCTGCAGAAAGCAAGATTGTAGAAATTAATTCAAATCTACTTGCAACTGCTGAAGAGAAGGCAGAAGCAATTGCAAAGGTGAACGCTGATAAAGAAAAAGCTTTAACAGCAATTGGTGATGTGAATATTAGAACAAAAGAGGCATTAGATTTTGCAAAAGGAGAAGGGCTTTTAGCAATCAGTAAGGACAATCCTATAACAATAAAGAAAGCTGCCGCAAAAGCAGCTATCGATGACGCCCTGAAATCTAAGGAAGCAGCCATTGATTTACGCACCGATTTGACGGACGAGGAGAAAGCTGCAGCGAAAGCAGATGCCAAGGCGAAAGCTGATGAAGCTAAGAAGAACATCGACAACGCGACAACAAATGCTACAGTAGAGAGTGCTAAAACAAGTGGGATTATTGATATAGAAAGTGTCAATCCTCAAGCAGGTCAGAAAAAGAATGAAGCCAAAACTTCTATTGAGCAGGCCCTGAAAACTAAGGAAGCAGCCATTGATTCTCGCACCGATTTGACGGATGAAGAGAAAGCTGTTGCGAAGGCAGATGCCAAGGCGAAAGCTGATGAAGCTAAGAAGAACATTGACAACGCGACGACAAACTCAGAAGTTGATCAAGCCAAGACTGCTGGAACAACTGAGGTCAACTCAGTAAACCCAACCGCTCAAAGTAAGCCAGCAGCCAAGCAAGCAATCGATGATGCGCTGAAAACTAAGGAAGCATCCATTGATTCACGTACCGATTTGACGGACGAGGAGAAGGCTATAGCGAAAGCCGATGCCAAGGCGAAAGCAGATACAGCGAAACAAGCAATCGACAACGCGACGACAAACTCAGAAGTTGATCAAGCCAAGAATGATGGAACAACTGAGGTCAACTCAGTAAACCCAACTGCGCAAAGCAAGCCAGCAGCCAAGCAAGCGATCGATGATGCGCTGAAAGCTAAGGAATCAGCCATTGATTCACGCACCGATTTGACGGACGAGGAGAAAGCTGCAGCGAAAGCCGATGCCAAGGCGAAAGCTGATGAAACTAAGAAGAACATCGACGTTGCGACGACAAACTCAGAAGTTGATCAAGCCAAGACTGATGGAACAACGAGCATTGCCTCAGTTAGCCCAACTGCGCAAAGCAAGCCAGCAGCTAAGCAATCGATTGATGATGCGCTGAAAGCTAAGGAAGCAGCCATTGATTCACGTACTGATTTGACGGATGAAGAGAAAGCTGCAGCGAAGGCAGATGCCAAGGCTAAGGCCGATGAAGCTAAGAAGAACATCGATAATGCAACATCAGATGAAGCAGTTTCGCAAGCCAAGACTGCTGGAACAACTGAGGTCAATGGAGTCAATCCAACCGCTCAAAGCAAGCCAGCAGCCAAGCAAGCGATTGATGATGCGCTGAAAACTAAGGAAGCATCCATTGATTCACGTACCGATTTGACGGATGAAGAGAAAGCTGTTGCGAAGGCCGATGCCAAAGCTAAGTCCGATGAAGCTAAGAAGAACATTGACGCTGCGACCACAAATGCAGAAGTTAACCAAGCTAAGTCAACTGGAACAACTGAAGTTAACGGAGTCAATCCAACCGCGCAAAGTAAACCAGCAGCCAAGCAAGCAATCGATGATGCCCTGAAAGCTAAGGAAGCAGAAATTGATTCACGTACCGATTTGACGGACGAGGAGAAAGCTGCAGCGAAAGATGATGCCAAGACGAAAGCTGATGAAGCTAAGAAGAACATTGACGCTGCGACCACAGATGCAGAAGTCGATCAAGCTAAGTCAACTGGAACAACTGGGGTCAACGCAGTCAATCCAACCGCGCAAAGTAAGCCAGCAGCCAAGCAAGCGATTGAAGATGCCCTGAAAACTAAGGAAGCAGCCATTGATTCACGTACCGATTTGACGGACGAAGAGAAAACTGTAGCGAAAGCAGATGCCAAGGCGAAAGCTGATGAAGCCAAGAAGAACATTGATACTGCGACCACAAATGCAGAGGTCGAACAGGCTAAGTCAACTGGAACAACTGAAGTCAATTCAGTCAATCCGCAAGCAGTATCGAAGCCAGCAGCTAAGCAAGCAATCGATGATGCGCTGAAAGCAAAGGAAGCAACCATTGATTCACGTACCGATTTGACAGATGAGGAGAAAGCTGCAGCGAAAGCCGATGCCAAAGCTAAGGCCTATGAGGTTAAGAAGAACATTGATACTGCGACCACAGATGCAGAAGTCGACCAGGCTAAGTCAACTGGAACAACTGAGGTCAACTCAGTAAACCCAACCGCGCAAAGCAAGCCAGCAGCCAAGCAAGCAATCGATGATGCGCTGAAAACTAAGGAAGCAGCCATTGATTCACGTACTGATTTGACGGATGAAGAGAAAGCTGTTGCGAAGGCAGATGCCAAGGCGAAAGCTGATGAGGCTAAGAAGAACATTGATACTGCGACGACAGATGAAGCAGTATCGCAATCCAAGACTGCTGGAACAACTGAGGTCAACTCAGTAAACCCAACTGCGCAAAGTAAGCCAGCAGCCAAGCAAGCGATCGATGACGCCCTGAAAGCTAAGGAAACAGAAATTGATTCACGTACCGATTTGACGGACGAAGAGAAAACTGCAGCGAAGGCAGATGCCAAAGCTAAGTCCGATGAGGCTAAGAGAAACATCGACAACGCGACCACAGATGAAGCAGTATCGCAATCTAAAACTGCTGGAACAACTGAAGTCAACTCAGTAAACCCAACCGCGCAAAGTAAGCCAGCAGCTAAGCAAGCGATCGATGATGCCCTTAAAACTAAGGAAGCAGTCATTGATTCACGTACCGATTTGACGGACGAGGAGAAAGCTGCAGCGAAAGCAGATGCCAAGGCGAAAGCTGATGAAGCCAAGAAGAACATTGACGCTGCGACCACAAATGCAGAGGTCGACCAGGCTAAGTCAACTGGAACTACTGAAGTTAACGGAGTCAGTCCAACTGCGCAAAGTAAGCCAGCAGCCAAGCAAGCGATTGATGATGCCCTTAAAGCTAAGGAAGCAGCCATTGATTCACGCACCGATTTGACGGATGAAGAGAAAGCTGTTGCGAAAGCCGATGCCAAAGCTAAGTCCGATAAAGCTAAGAAGAACATCGATAATGCAACAACAGATGAAGCAGTATCGCAAGCCAAGACTGATGGAATAAACAGCATTGCCTCAGTCAACCCAACTGCGCAAAGTAAGCCAGCAGCTAAGCAAGCGATTGATGATGCGCTGAAAGCTAAGGAAGCAGCCATTGATTCACGTACTGATTTGACGGATGAAGAGAAAGCTGTTGCGAAATCCGATGCCAAAGCGAAAGCAGATGAAGCCAAGAAGAACATCGACGCTGCGACGACAAACTCAGAAGTTGATCAAGCCAAGAATGATGGAACAACTGAGGTCAACTCAGTAAACCCAACTGCGCAAAGTAAGCCAGCAGCCAAGCAAGCTATTGATGATGCCCTTAAAGCTAAGGAAGCAGTCATTGATTCACGCACCGATTTGACGGATGAAGAGAAAGCTGTTGCGAAAGCCGATGCCAAAGCTAAGTCCGATGAGGCTAAGAAGAACATTGATAATGCAACAACAGATGAAGCAGTATCGCAATCTAAAACTGCTGGAACAACTGAGGTCAACTCAGTAAATCCAACCGCGCAAAGCAAGCCAGCAGCCAAGCAAGCGATCGATGATGCCCTGAAAGCTAAGGAAACAGAAATTGATTCACGTACTGATTTGACGGATGAAGAGAAAGCTGTTGCGAAGGCAGATGCCAAGGCTAAAGCCGATGAAGCTAAGAAGAACATCGACAACGCAACGACAGATGAAGCAGTATCGCAAGCCAAGACTGCTGGAACAACTGAGGTCAACTCAGTAAACCCAACCGCGCAAAGTAAGCCAGCAGCCAAGCAAGCGATCGATGATGCCCTGAACGCCAAGGAAGCAGCGATTGATTCACGCACCGATTTGACGGACGAGGAGAAAGCTGTTGCGAAGGCTGATGCCAAAGCGAAAGCGGATGAAGCTAAGAAGAACATTGACGCTGCGACCACAGATGCAGAAGTCAATCAAGCTAAGTCAACTGGAACAACTGAAGTCAACGCAGTCAATCCAATCGCTCAAAGCAAGCCAGTAGCTAAGCAAGCGATTGAAGAAGCCCTTAAAGCTAAGGAAGCAGAAATTGATTCACGCACCGATTTGACGGATGAGGAGAAAGATGCAGCGAAGGCTGATGCCAAAGCTAAGGCCGATAAAGCTAAGAAGAACATCGATAATGCAACAACAGATGAAGCAGTATCGCAAGCCAAGACTGATGGAATAAACAGCATTGCCTCAGTCAACCCAACTGCGCAAAGTAAGCCAGCAGCTAAGCAAGCGATTGATGATGCGCTGAAAGCTAAGGAAGCAGCCATTGATTCACGTACTGATTTGACGGATGAAGAGAAAGCTGTTGCGAAGGCAGATGCCAAGGCGAAAGCTGATGAAGCTAAGAAGAACATTGACGCTGCGACCACAGATGAAGCAGTATCGCAAGCCAAGACTGCTGGGACAACTGAAGTTAACGGAGTCAACCCAACCGCGCAAAGTAAGCCAGCAGCCAAGCAAGCGATCGATGATGCGCTGAAAGCTAAGGAATCAGCCATTGATTCACGTACCGATTTGACGGATGAAGAGAAAGCTGCAGCGAAGGCAGATGCCAATGCGAAAGCAGATACAGCGAAACAAGCAATTGACGCTGCGACCACAGATGAAGCAGTATCGCAAGCTAAAACTGCTGGGACAACTGAAGTTAACGGAGTCAACCCAACCGCGCAAAGTAAGCCATCAGCTAAGCAAGCAATCGATGATGCGCTGAAAGCTAAGGAAGCAGCGATTGATTCACGCACCGATTTGACGGATGAAGAGAAAGCTGCAGCGAAAGCCGATGCCAAAGCGAAAGCAGATGAAGCTAAGAAGAACATCGACGCTGCAACAACAGATGAAGCAGTATCGAAAGCTAAAACTGCTGGAACAACTGAAATAACTTCAATTAATCCGCAAGCAGTAGCGAAGCCAGTAGCTAAGCAAGCGATTGAAGAAGCCCTTAAAGCTAAGGAAGCAGCCATTGATTCACGCACCGATTTGACGGATGAAGAGAAAGCTGCAGCGAAAGCAGATGCCCAGGCTAAGGCCGATGAGGCTAAGAAGAACATTGACGCTGCGACCACAAATGCAGAAGTCGACCAGGCTAAGTCAACTGGAACAACTGAAGTCAACGCAGTCAATCCGCAAGCAGTAGCGAAGCCAGCAGCCAAGCAAGCAATCGATGATGCGCTGAAAACTAAGGAAGCAGCGATTGATTCACGTACTGATTTGACGGATGAGGAGAAAGCTGTTGCGAAAGCAGATGCCCAGGCTAAGTCCGATGAGGCTAAGAAGAACATTGACGCTGCGACCACAAATGCAGAAGTCGACCAGGCTAAGTCAACTGGAACAACTGAAGTCAACGCAGTCAATCCGCAAGCAGTAGCGAAGCCAGCAGCCAAGCAAGCAATCGATGATGCGCTGAAAACTAAGGAAGCAGCCATTGATTCACGCACCGATTTGACGGATGAAGAGAAAGCTGCAGCGAAAGCAGATGCCCAGGCTAAGGCCGATGAGGCTAAGAAGAACATCGACGCTGCGACCACAAATGCAGAAGTCGACCAGGCTAAGTCAACTGGAACAACTGAAGTCAACGCAGTCAATCCGCAAGCAGTAGCGAAGCCAGCAGCCAAGCAAGCAATCGATGATGCGCTGAAAACTAAGGAAGCAGCCATTGATTCACGCACCGATTTGACGGATGAAGAGAAAGCTGCAGCGAAGGCAGATGCCCAGGCTAAGGCCGATGAGGCTAAGAAGAACATCGACGCTGCGACCACAAATGCAGAAGTCGACCAAGTTAAGACTGATGGAATAACTGAGGTCAATGGAGTCAATCCGCAGCCAGTAGCGAAGCCAGTAGCTAAGCAAGCGATTGAAGAAGCCCTTAAAGCTAAGGAAGCAGCCATTGATTCACGTACCGATTTGACGGACGAGGAGAAGGCTATAGCGAAAGCCGATGCCAAAGCTAAGGCCGATGAAGCCAAGAAGAACATTGATACTGCGACCACAGATGAAGCAGTATCGCAAGCTAAGACTGATGGAATAACTGAAGTCAACGGAGTTGAGCTAACCGCTCAAAGCAAGCCAGCAGCCAAGCAAGCGATTGATGAAGCCCTGAAAGCTAAGGAAGCAGCCATTGATTCACGTACTGATTTGACGGATGAAGAGAAAGCTGTTGCGAAGGCAGATGCCAAGGCGAAAGCTGATGAAGCTAAGAAGAACATTGACGCTGCGACCACAGATGCAGAAGTCGATCAAGCTAAGTCAACTGGAACAACTGAAGTCAATTCAGTCAATCCGCAGCCAGTAGCGAAGCCAGCAGCCAAGCAAGCGATCGATGATGCGCTGAAAGCTAAGGAAGCAGCCATTGATTCACGTACCGATTTGACGGATGAAGAGAAAGCTGTTGCGAAGGCCGATGCCAAAGCTAAGTCCGATGAAGCTAAGAAGAACATTGACGCTGCGACCACAAATGCAGAAGTCGATCAAGCTAAGTCAACTGGAACAACTGAAGTCAATTCAGTCAATCCGCAGCCAGTAGCGAAGCCAGCAGCCAAGCAAGCGATCGATGATGCGCTGAAAACTAAGGAAGCAGCCATTGATTCACGTACTGATTTGACGGATGAAGAGAAAGCTGTTGCGAAGGCAGATGCCAAGGCGAAAGCTGATGAAGCTAAGAAGAACATTGACGCTGCGACCACAGATGAAGCAGTATCGCAAGCCAAGACTGCTGGGACAACTGAAGTTAACGGAGTCAACCCAACCTCGCAAAGTAAGCCAGCAGCCAAGCAAGCGATCGATGATGCGCTGAAAGCTAAGGAATCAGCCATTGATTCACGTACCGATTTGACGGATGAAGAGAAAGCTGCAGCGAAGGCAGATGCCAATGCGAAAGCAGATACAGCGAAACAAGCAATTGACGCTGCGACCACAAATGTAGAAGTCGATCAAGCCAAGACTGATGGAATAACCAGCATTGCCTCAGTCAACCCAACTGCGCAAAGTAAACCGGAAGCCAAGAAAGCAGTAGAAGATACCCTGAAGACTAAAAAACTTCCGAATACAGGAACAGCAGAATCGCTAAGTACAATGGTAGTAGCAGCAACTAGCGCTATTCTGGGGTTAGCTCTTCTAAGTCATCGTCGAAAAGAAGATGATGAAGTCTAATTAGGATTTAATAGCTATATTCGTAAATTGACTTTTTCTTCTAGTGAACTAGCAAGTAATATTTAGCAAAAATTTCTCCTAGTGGTAATAACTACTAGGAGAAATTTTATATTAAGCAACTACATAGAGTTAAAATTCATCAAAAGGAAGTTATATTGATTAGTTTTGTAGCTGAGGGTTTATTTCTTTTGTGCTATACTTAAGATATGCATAGAAAAACAGTGATTGATTTTAGAGCTTTGGGGGAGAGATACACCTTCACTCAGCCTATCAAAGAGTTAAAAACGAGAGATTTATCAGAAGTGGCAGACTTGCTGGCACAAGTGGAAAGCTACCAAGAGCAAGGTTATTATGTCGTGGGCTATGTCAGCTATGAGGCTGCACCTGCTTTTGAGAAAAAACTAGCAGTTCACAAACTTCCTCTACTGGGCGAATATTTGCTTTACTTTACCGTTCACGATAGGGTGGAAACATCCCCTATTCCTCTGACTTATGAGGAAGTAGATTTGCCTTCAAAGTGGCGTGAACAAACATCTGCAGAGGACTATGAAAAAGCTATTTCCCAGATTCACCATCATTTGCGTCAGGGGGACACCTACCAGGTAAATTACACTGTCCAACTCAAGCAAGACTTGAGTGTCAATCCTTTTGCCATTTACAATCGTATGGTGGTAGAGCAGGAGGCGGGCTACAATGCCTATGTTGAACATGATGAGATGGCAGTGATTTCCATGAGCCCAGAGCTCTTTTTTGAGCAAAATGACCGTGAGTTGACAACGCGACCAATGAAGGGAACGACTCAGCGTGGAGTGACTGACCAAGAAGACCTTGCCCAGGCTAGCTGGTTGGAGCAGGATCCTAAAAATCGCTCTGAAAATATGATGATTGTAGACCTCTTGCGAAACGATATGAACCGTATTTCTGAAGTTGGAAGTGAGCATGTGGAGCGTCTGTGTCAGGTGGAGCAGTATTCGACCGTTTGGCAAATGACTTCGACCATTAAGAGTCAGTTACGACCGGATGTGGACCTAGTTGAAATCTTCCGTTCGCTCTTTCCATGTGGTTCCATAACGGGAGCACCGAAAATTGCAACCATGGAAATCATCAAGGACTTGGAGCCTCAACCACGCGGAGTCTACTGCGGAACGATTGGTCTCTTGCTTCCAAATGGGCGACGAATTTTCAATGTCGCCATTCGGACTATTCAACTGCATCAAGGGAAAGCCATTTATGGAGTTGGCGGAGGGATTACTTGGGATAGTACTTGGGAATCTGAATACCGAGAGGTTCATCAAAAGGCGGCTATTCTCTATCGTAAACAAGCACGATTCCAATTGATTACAACTGGGAAAATCAGCAAAAAACAACTGCTGTTTGAAGAACAACATCTGGAAAGACTGACAAAGGCTAGTCGATATTTTGCCAATCCTTTTGACCCAGAAGACCTGAGACAAAAGATAGAGGAAGAGTGTCAAGCTTGTGATGCAAATCAAGACTACCGCTTGCGAATTAGTCTCAGCAAATCTGGAGAGATAGAACTCAGTCGCCAAATCTTAACACCCCTCAGTCCAAGTTTCTGCAAAACCAAACTTTGTCTGCAAGAAGCAGATTTGAATCAATCATTTACCTACTTTAAAACAACTCACAGACCACACTTAAGCCTAGGTAAACAGGAAATCATTTACCATAATGCAGCAGGAGAATTGCTTGAAACCTCTATTGGAAATCTGGTCTTAAAAATTAATGGTAAACTCTACACACCGCCTATCAGACTTGGAATTTTGCCAGGAATTTACCGTCAGCATTTGCTGGAAACAGGACAAGTAGAGGAAAAAGTCTTGACTGTGCCAGACTTGGACCAAGCGGAAGCTGTCTATGGCTGTAACGCAGTGAGAGGATTGTATGAGTTGGAAGTGAATTCTAAATAAATTTCATAAATTAAAAAATATAATGGATATGTTGAATTGTTGAATTAAGTTTGATAAAATAAAAAGAAAACGATGTCATTTTATTAGGAGGAAATGATGAAAAAAACAATTTTGCTGAAAGTGATTCTTACTGTTTTTCCAATTTTAGGTTTGTTTGCTCAACTGGTTAGTGCAGAAGAAAATATTCATTTTTCTAGTTGTAAAGAAGCATGGGAAAATGGTTATTCTGATATCCATAGAGGAGAGCCTGGATATTCTTCAAGACTAGACAAAGATGGTGATGGGATAGCTTGTGAACGTGCAAATGCACCTCGGGGAGTCTTTAAACCACGCCAGTCTAGTCCACAAAATAGAGTTTCTTCTAGTGGATGGGTTAAGCAGGACGGATATTGGTATTATTATTCTGACAATGGTAATCTAGTAACCAATTCTTGGAAAGGAGATTACTATCTCAAATCAGATGGAACAATGGCTCAGAGTGAGTGGATATATGACTCATATTACAAGGGATGGTATTATCTCAAATCGGATGGTTCGTATGCACGAAACACATGGATAGGAAGTTACTACCTTAAAGCAAACGGAAAGATGGCTCAAAGTGAATGGATTTATGATTCATCATACCAAGCTTGGTATTATTTGAAATCAGATGGATCCTATGCCCAAAATGCTTGGCAAGGCGCTTTTTATCTCAAAGCGAACGGTAAAATGGCACAAGGTGAGTGGATATATGACTCTTCTTATCAATCTTGGTACTACTTGAAATCAGATGGTTCATACGCTCGTAATACTTGGCAAGGAAATTACTATTTGAAATCAGATGGTAAAATGGCAAAGAATGAGCGAGTTGATGGTGGCAGATACTACGTAGATGGTTCTGGTCTTTGGAAACCATAAATCAGAATAATTTCTAGGAAGTTAATGCAAACCTTTGCACAAAATGGACGATTTTGTTATACTATGTCTGTAAGCATTTTCAATTAAAAAGGAGAATAATATGAGTCAAAAGATTATTGGGATTGACCTTGGTGGAACTTCTGTCAAGTTTGCAATTTTAACTCAAGAGGGAGAAATCCAAGAAAAATGGTCTATCAAGACCAATATTTTGGACGAAGGAAGCCATATTGTAGATGATATGATTGAGTCTATTCAACATCGTTTGGACTTGCTTGGATTGTCAGCCACAGACTTCCGAGGGATTGGGATGGGATCACCTGGTGTGGTTGACCGTGAAAAAGGAACTGTTATCGGTGCCTACAACCTCAACTGGAAAACCCTTCAACCAATTAAAGAAAAGATTGAAAAAGCCTTGGGTATTCCATTCTTCATCGATAATGATGCCAACGTAGCTGCTCTTGGTGAGCGCTGGATGGGTGCTGGTGAAAACCAACCAGACGTTGTCTTTATGACACTTGGTACAGGTGTTGGTGGCGGTATCGTTGCAGAAGGCAAATTGCTTCACGGTGTCGCTGGTGCGGCAGGAGAGCTTGGTCACATCACTGTTGACTTTGACCAACCAATCGCATGTACCTGTGGTAAAAAAGGCTGTCTTGAGACAGTTGCTTCAGCAACAGGGATTGTCAACTTGACTCGTCGTTATGCTGATGAATACGAAGGCGGTGCGGCCTTGAAACGCTTGATCGACGACGGTGAAGAAGTAACAGCCAAAACTGTTTTTGACCTTGCAAAAGAAGGGGACGACCTTGCCTTGATCGTTTACCGTAACTTCTCACGTTACTTGGGAATCGCGTGTGCCAACATCGGTTCAATCCTAAACCCATCAACAATCGTTATCGGTGGTGGGGTGTCAGCTGCGGGAGAATTCCTTCTACAAGGTGTTCAAAAAGTCTACGACGAAAACACCTTCCCACAAGTACGTACATCAACAAAATTAGCTCTTGCAACTCTAGGAAATGACGCTGGAGTTATCGGAGCAGCATCACTTGTATTGCAATAAGATAGATTGATAATAGAGCTTGGTTATCCATCAAGCTCTTTTTTAAAAGTCGAATAAAACGAAATAGGTTTTAATTTTGGGAAGGAATCGCTAGATGAACACATCAAAACAACCCATGCTTGAATTAGCATTGTCTATCGCGACGGAAGCTCATAATGGGCAATTTGATAAGGCAGGGGTAGATTATATAGAACATCCAATTTATGTAGCAAGTCAAGTTGATACCGAAGAGGAAAAAGCAGTGGCTCTGCTACATGATGTTATAGAGGACAGTCCTTTTACAGCTGAAGAACTATTATTAGCTGGTTTACCAGAAACAGTAGTTGCTGCCGTTCAGATTTTGTCAAAGAAAAAGGGGCAAGACTATCAAACATATCTAGAAAATGTGAAATCTAATCCCCTAGCACGCGTTGTCAAATTGGCAGATTTGAAGCATAATTCAGATTTATCTAGACTGAGGTCTGTCACTGACAATGATTTGGAACGATTAGAAAAATATAAAAGGGCTATCGATTATCTGAGTATGTAGAAAAGATTTTTTATGTTATACTAGTTAGGACAATAAATGAGGTGAGAGTAAATGACAAAAGCAGATACGATTTTTAAAGAGAATATTGAACGAATCCTCAAAGACGGTGTCTTTTCTGAGCAGGCTCGTCCCAAGTACAAGGATGGGACAGTTGCCAATTCCAAGTACGTAACGGGTGCCTTTGCCGAGTATGATTTGTCTAAGGGGGAATTTCCCATCACAACCTTGCGCCCGATTGCTATCAAATCCGCCATCAAGGAAGTACTCTGGATCTACCAAGATCAGTCTAATAGCTTAGATGTTCTCAATGACAAGTACAATGTTCACTACTGGAATGACTGGGAAGTGGGAGATACGGGAACCATCGGTGAACGCTATGGGGCAGTCGTTAAGAAACACGACATCATCAACAAGATTCTCAAGCAGTTAGAAGCCAATCCTTGGAACCGTCGCAATATCATCTCACTCTGGGATTACCAAGCATTTGAGGAGACAGACGGCCTCCTTCCATGCGCCTTTCAGACCATGTTTGATGTCCGTCGGGTTGATGGGGACATCTATCTGGATGCGACCTTGACCCAGCGTTCGAATGATATGCTGGTGGCCCACCACATCAATGCTATGCAGTACGTGGCCTTGCAGATGATGATTGCCAAGCATTTCGGCTGGAAGGTTGGGAAGTTCTTCTACTTCATCAACAACCTTCATATCTATGATAATCAGTTTGAACAAGCAGAGGAATTGCTCCGTCGTGAGCCGTCAAACTGCCAACCACGCTTGGTTTTAAATGTTCCTGATGGGACCAATTTCTTTGATATCAAAGCGGAAGACTTTGAGTTGGTTGACTATGATCCGGTTAAGCCACAACTGAAGTTTGATTTGGCTATTTAAGAAAATAAAAAGAAGTTGAGAAATCTCAACTTCTTTTGTTGCTTAATGTGATACGCGACGGCGAGCTGCTTTTTTGCGGTTTTCTTCGATGAAAGCTGCTTTTTGCTCTTCTGGCTCAATCACTTTCTTTTTAATTGCGTATACTGCACCTGCAACGGCAGCGACAGTTCCTGCGACACCTGTTACAAGACCTTTAGCGAATCCTTTAGCCATGAGTCTTCCTCCTTTATCTTCCCGATCAGCCTGGCTCCTCAAGAGGTAGCATTTTTCTGACTGACCTTTTTGTGATATAATAATAGTAACGAAAAAATGGAAATTTTTCAAGGAAAAAAGATGAAAACAAAAATAATTGTGATTGTTGGACCGACTGCTGTTGGGAAGACAGCCCTTGCTATTAAAGTGGCCAAGCGCTTTGGTGGAGAGGTGGTCAGTGGTGACAGTCAGCAAGTATACAGAGGGTTGGATATTGGAACAGCCAAGGCTAGCCCAGAGGAGCAAGTAGCTGTTCCTCATCATTTGATTGATGTCAGAGAGGTGACCGAGTCTTACTCGGCTTTTGATTTTGTTTCAGAGGCTAAGAAGGCTATTGAGGATATTCAAAGCCGTGGCAAGCTAGCCATTATTGCTGGTGGGACAGGGCTTTATGTCCAGAGCTTGCTGGAAGGCTACCATCTAGGTGGGGAAACACCTCATGAGGAGATTTTAGCCTATCGAGCTAGTTTAGAGCCTTTATCAGATGAAGAATTAGCCAATCTTGTGGAGCAAGCAGGTCTTGATATTCCTCAGTTTAATCGTCGTCGTGCCATGCGCACCTTGGAAATTGCCCATTTTGGTCAGGATTTGGAAAATCAGGAAAGTCCTTATGAACCTTTGATTATCTGCTTGAATGATGAACGCAGTCAGCTTTATGATCGTATCAATCGCCGAGTAGATCTGATGTTTGAGGCTGGTCTTTTGGATGAGGCCAAGTGGCTCTTTGACCATTATCCAGATGCGCAGGCTGCCAAAGGCATTGGCTACAAGGAACTCTTTCCTTATTTCCGTGGGGAGCAAACTCTTGAGGAAGCGAGCGAGAGTCTCAAGCAGGCGACCCGCCGTTTTGCCAAGCGTCAGCTGACCTGGTTCCGTAATCGTATGCAGGTGACCTTTTATCAGATAGGAGAGCCTGGAGTTCAAAACCGCATTTTAAGCCAGATTGAGGAGTTTTTAAATGATTGAAACGGAGAAAAAAGAGGAACGTGTCCTACTCATCGGTGTGGAATTGCAGGGCATGGACAATTTTGACCTCTCCATGGAAGAATTGGCCAGTCTAGCCAAGACAGCTGGAGCCGTCGTTGTGGATAGCTACAGGCAAAAACGGGAAAAGTATGACTCCAAGACCTTTGTCGGTTCTGGTAAGTTGGAAGAGATTGCGCGGATGGTGGATGCAGAAGAAATTACTACTGTCATCGTCAATAATCGCTTGACTCCACGGCAAAATGTCAATCTAGAAGAAATTCTCGGTGTCAAGGTCATTGACCGTATGCAGTTGATTCTGGATATCTTTGCCATGCGGGCTCGAAGCCATGAAGGAAAACTCCAAGTTCATTTGGCCCAGCTCAAGTATCTCTTGCCTCGCTTGGTTGGTCAGGGGATTATGCTCAGCCGTCAGGCGGGGGGAATTGGTTCCCGTGGACCTGGTGAAAGTCAGCTGGAACTGAACCGTCGTAGTGTTCGTAATCAAATCACAGATATCGAGCGCCAGCTCAAGGTGGTTGAGAAAAATCGGGCGACAGTCAGAGAAAAACGCTTGGAGTCAAGTACCTTTAAGATTGGTTTGATTGGTTACACCAATGCTGGGAAATCAACCATCATGAACACCTTGACCAGTAAGATCCAGTACGAAGCAGACGAGCTATTTGCGACTCTGGATGCGACGACAAAGAGCATCCATCTAGGGGGCAATCTTCAGGTTACCTTGACTGATACGGTTGGCTTTATCCAAGATTTGCCAACAGAATTGGTGTCCAGTTTTAAGTCGACTTTGGAAGAAAGCAAGCATGTGGACCTTCTGGTTCATGTCATTGATGCCAGCAATCCTTATCACGAGGAGCATGAAAAAACGGTTCTTTCTATCATGAAAGACTTGGATATGGAGGATATTCCTTGCCTGACCCTTTACAATAAAGCGGATTTGGTAGAGGATTTCACGCCTACTCAAACGCCTTATGCCCTAATTTCTGCTAAGTCTGAGGATAGTCGTGAGAACTTGCAAGCATTGTTTTTGGAGAAGCTCAAGGATATTTTTGAAGTCTTTACCCTACGCGTGCCTTTTTCAAAATCCTACAAGATACATGATCTAGAAAGTGTAGCGATTCTGGAAGAGCGCGACTATCAAGATGACGGTGAAGTGATTACAGGCTACATTTCCGAGAAAAATAAATGGAGGTTAGAGGAATTTTATGACTGATATTAAAACCTTGGCTCTAAAGTATGGGGGCTATACAAGTCTGGATAGGGTCTATCTAGATCAGCTTCTAGCTGGCAAAACAGAGCAAGAGCAGTTGGCTCTCATCACACCTCCTCCGAGTGTCGTTAATGCCTACTTTGCAGAACTCTACCAGAAAAAGAGCCCTCAAGCTGCGACGGATTATTTTGCAGAACTCAGTCATGAACTGAACCTCTACAATGCTGAGCCAAGTTTCACCTTTGAAAATAAGCCTTTTATTCGTCTTAATTTATCTGGCAAATCTTTTGGATTTTGCTATGAGAGTAAGGGCCTGGGGCGAATCTTCTCTGAAAATGAAGAGGTAATCTCGGATGACTTGCTCTTTGAGATTGCGCAAATTTTCCCCCATCAACTCGTCTTTGAAGAGTCTGGTAATATTTACATGAAGGCTGTCGGAGATGAAGAAGTTGTTAGTGTGGAGAATCTCACAGCATTGACAGACTTGGAAAGTTTTGCTGATGGTCGCAAACGTCTCAAGGGCTACAGCCAAGAGGATTTATTGCAAGAAGCTGTTGCTTTTTCTGGCAGTCGCTATTTCCGATCGGAAAATCGCACAGCTATGTTATATATTGATTAATTAGAAAGTATCGAATGGATATTCAATTTTTAGGAACAGGGGCCGGTCAGCCCTCTAAAGCTCGCAACGTTTCAAGTCTAGCATTGAAACTCTTGGACGAGATTAACGAAGTCTGGCTCTTTGACTGTGGAGAAGGAATGCAAAATCGTATTCTGGAAACCACAATTCGACCACGTAAGGTCAGCAAAATCTTTATCACTCACTTGCACGGAGATCACATCTTTGGATTGCCAGGATTTCTCTCTAGCCGTGCTTTTCAGGCTAATGAGGAGCAGACAGATTTGGACATTTATGGACCACAAGGGATCAAGTCATTTGTCTTAACCAGTCTACGTGTGTCGGGTTCTCGTCTGCCTTATCGCATTCATTTTCATGAGTTTGACCAAGATTCTCTAGGGAAAATCCTTGAGACCGATAAATTCACGGTGTATGCAGAGGAGCTGGACCACACTATTTTCTGTGTTGGCTATCGTGTCATGCAAAAGGACTTAGAAGGTACCTTGGATGCTGAAAGACTTAAGGCTGCTGGTGTTCCATTTGGCCCGCTTTTTGGAAAAATCAAAAACGGTCAGGACGTTGTTCTAGAAGACGGAACTGAAATCAAGGCAGCAGACTATATCTCAGCACCACGACCTGGTAAGATTATTACTATTCTGGGTGACACCCGAAAAGCTAATGCCAGTGTGCGTCTAGCTGTTAACGCTGATGTCCTTGTCCATGAGTCGACTTATGGCAAGGGAGATGAAAAAATTGCCCGCAACCACGGTCACTCAACCAATATGCAGGCAGCACAAGTAGCAGCAGAAGCCGGTGCTAAACGCCTCTTGCTCAATCATATCAGTGCTCGTTTCCTCTCAAAAGATATCAGTCAGCTCAAGAAAGATGCGGCAACTGTTTTTGAAAATGTCCATGTGGTCAAAGACTTGGAAGAAGTGGAAATTTAGAAGATTGAGAAAGGATAAGTATGCGCACCATCATCATCACTGGAGCAAGCGGTGGCTTAGCCCAAGAAATGGTCAAACTCTTGCCAAATGACCAACTCATCTTGCTAGGTAGAAACAAGGAAAAACTAGCCCAACTATATGGAAATCATCCTCATGTGGAATTAATTGAAATCGATATTACTGATGACTCAGCCCTGGAAGCACTAGTAGCTGACCTCTATCTCCGTTATGGCAAGATTGATGTCTTGATTAACAATGCTGGCTATGGAATTTTTGAAGATTTCAACAAGATCTCTGATCAAGACATTCACCAGATGTTTGAGGTCAATACCTTTGCCCTGATGAATCTGTCTCGTCGCTTTGCGGAGCGCATGAAGGAAAGTCGAAAAGGTCATATCATCAATATCGTCAGCATGGCAGGATTGATAGCGACTGGCAAGTCTAGTCTATATTCTGCGACCAAGTTTGCGGCCATTGGTTTTTCAAATGCTCTTCGCCTTGAGCTCATGCCCTATGGTGTCTATGTGACAACTGTTAATCCAGGACCTATCCGTACAGGATTTTTTGACCAGGCAGACCCAGATGGGACCTACCTCAAATCGGTCGACCGTTTTCTATTGGAACCAGATGCTGTCGCGCAAAAGATTGTTAAGACCATAGGCAAAAACAAACGTGAAATCAATCTTCCGCTCTTACTGAATCTAGCCCATAAGTTTTATACCCTCTTTCCCAAGTTAGCAGATAAGTTGGCTGGGGAAACCTTTAATTATAAGTGAAAAGGCTGTTCCCTTGAGGAATGGCTTTTTATTTTTTTCGGTTGCTAATTTGTAGAAAAATACCACATGATAAACAGGCAGTTTATAACGATTAAGCCCATTTAAGGTATAAATAGAGATAAGAAAGCAGAAAAGAGAGGATAAACTTCGAGTCTAACATAACTGAAAGTATATCTATAGCCGAAGCTTATGAAGTCAAGATAAAATAGGATTAAAAGAACTTGCCCTTTGTCAGATTGATTAGACTGTAAATTGGAGTTAGGAATATTCTTAGAATAGATGAAGAAAATAAAAAAAGTAAAAATGTTAAAATATCTTGACATTTTATCGATTTAGAGTATAATAAGAAATGTAAAGAGCTCTTGACATTATTACAAAAATTTGGAGGAACAAAGCCATGAAAAAGATGGATGAAATGGACAGAGATATTCAGTTGCGTTCTGAGGAGTGGGGCTATAAAACAGCGCTTTTGGGTTTATGTGCATGGACAGGATTTAATATCTATCAAGCACTTGTTGTTGGTGGCAAACTTGAAATGCTTCCTTGCTTAATTTTGATCTTATCTGTAAGTGTGCAAGGATTTGCTCAAACCGCAATAAAACGCAATATGATTGCTGGTGATGAAGAGTATAAAGAACCAAATAAACTTGTTCAAGGAGTCATTCTAGCAGTTGTCACTGTTATCGTAGTATTGGCTGTTGGCGTTTATTTTTTTCAGAAAGACTAATGCTGTATGAAAAATAACATCAAACAGTTAAGAAAGTCTGAGGGACTACGTCAGGAAGATATGGCAAGAATATTAGGCGTTAGTCGACAAACCATAATTGCTATAGAGAATGACAAGTACAATCCTACACTTGAACTAGCAATGAAAATTGCAAGGTTGCTACGACTACATGTTGAAGAAATTTTCATTTTAGAAGATTAAAGATATCAGATAGCTTTTATTTTAATCATCTGATTCGTAATGATGAGAGAGTTTTTCAGTTCATGGAAACTCTCTTTTTAAAGCTCAAAAAGAGTCTACTCAATTTTACCCTTGTCCATCTTATATATCTATCGTAAAACTGGTATAAAATTTGCAAATAAACAGCTAAAATAGTATACTAGTTCTGTTAATTATGAAAACGTTTGCGTTTTTGTTGATGATAGATTATTTAGGAGACAAATGATGGAATTAACAGCTATTTATCATAGACCAGAATCAGAGTATGCATATCTTTACAAGGAAGATCAGCTACATATCCGAATTAGAACCAAGATAAATGATGTCCAGAAGGTTATCTTACACTATGGAGATCCCTTTATTTTCATTGAGGATAAGTATGAAGCTAAGAAAGAAATGACCAAAGTAACTTCAGACACCTTACTTGATTATTGGCAGGTTACGGTCTCTGTTGGTTTTTTACGCATTCAGTATCTCTTTGAACTCCTTGATAAAGAGGGTAAGGGTATTTTTATGTAGATAAGGAACATACTCAAGAAAACTTGGATGCTGAAGGAAATGGCTTTAAACTTCCTTATGTTCACGAAATTGATGGATGTCAGGTTCCTAGTTGGATTTCAAATACCGTGTGGTATCAGATTTTCCCAGAACGCTTTGCTAATGGAAATCCTCATTTGACGTCAGATGGGAGCTACCTCAAATCAGTTGACCGCTTCCTTCTCGAGCCAGATGCAGTAGCTAGAAAGATTGTCAAAACCATAGGAAAAAACAAACGGGAACTAAATCTTCCAATCTTGCTCCATTTAGCCCATAAATTTTATACTCTTTTCCCTAAGCTAGCAGATAAGTTGGCAGGTGAGACTTTTTTATAATATTCTACTGCATGACAAGAAATGTTTGTTTTTTGTTCTAAATCTATATTCACATTTAATGAATTTTCTACAAATTTTAGAAAAAACAATCAAAAATATGATTTTTTGTGTTTAGGGTATTGAAATTTCCTATATTATTTTATAAAATAAGGGTAAAAGACTATGGAAAAGTAATACGCTTACAATGAAATGGAAGCGGTTACTAAAGGAGGATTTTATGGAAAAAGGCCATTGGAATCGTAAAAGAGTCTACAGCATTCGTAAGTTTGCCGTAGGCGCTTGCTCTGTCATGATTGGAACCTGTGCGGTTCTATTTGGAGGAAGTGTCATTGGAGAATCACCAGTTTTCGCGGATGAAACTTCTATCGCCCACACTGTGGAACAAGCAAAAGAGGAAAGTCCGGCAGTGGAGGAAAAAGGAGATCAAACTGTAGCAGAGCACAAGGATGCTGCAAGTGTCGACCAAAGTCAAGCTGCTCCCATTGAAGCAAGCAAACCAGAGGTGAAAGAAGAGGAACCTGTAGTTCCAAAAGAGGAGAAAGCATCTCTAAAACCTGAAGAAACAGCACCAAAGGTAGAATCTCAAGCTTCAAGTCAAGAAAAACCTGTTAAGGAAGATTTGAAGGCTGCGACAAATGAAGAAGTAAATCAAATGATTGAAGACAGAAAAGTGAATTTTAATCAAAATTGGCACTTTAAACTCAATGCAAACTCCAAAGAAGCTGTGAAACCAGATGCAGATGTTTCGTCATGGCAAAAATTGGATCTCCCACACGACTGGAGTATCTTTAACGATTTTGACCATCAATCACCTGCCCAAAACGAAGGTGGACAGCTCAATGGTGGTGAAGCTTGGTATCGTAAGACCTTTAAACTTGATGAAAAAGATCTCAAGAAGAATGTTCGTTTGACCTTTGATGGGGTCTACATGGATTCTCAAGTCTATGTCAATGGCCAGTTAGTGGGACATTATCCAAATGGTTATAACCAGTTCTCTTACGATATTACTAAATACCTCCACAAAGATGGTCGTGAGAATGTGATTGCTGTCCATGCGGTTAACAAACAACCAAGTAGCCGCTGGTACTCTGGTAGCGGTATCTACCGTGATGTGACCTTGCAAATGACAGATAAAGTTCATGTTGAGAAGAATGGGACAACCATCTTAACACCAAAGCTAGAACAACAGCAACATGGCAAGGTTGAAACGCATGTGGCCAGCAAAATCGTCAATACAGACGATAAAGACCATGAACTGGTGGCAGAGTATCAAATCGTTGAACGTGGTGGTCAGGCTGTAACAGGCTTGGTTCGTACAGCGAGTCGTACCTTGAAAGCACATGAGTCAACAAGTCTTGATGCTATTTTAGAAGTTGAACAACCAAAACTCTGGACCGTTTTAAATGACAAACCTGCCTTGTACGAATTGATTACGCGTGTTTACCGTGATGGTCAATTGGTGGATGCTAAGAAGGATCTGTTTGGTTACCGTTACTATCATTGGACTCCAAATGAAGGATTCTCTTTGAATGGTGAACGCATTAAATTCCATGGTGTTTCCTTACACCATGACCACGGAGCGCTTGGAGCAGAAGAAAACTATAAGGCAGAATACCGTCGTCTCAAACAAATGAAGGAGATGGGCGTTAACGCCATCCGTACAACTCATAACCCTGCAAGTCCACAGACCTTGCAAATCGCAGCAGAACTTGGTTTGCTCGTTCAGGAAGAGGCCTTTGATACTTGGTATGGTGGTAAGAAACCTTATGACTACGGACGTTTCTTTGAAAAAGACGCTACTCACCCAGAAGCTAGAAAAGGTGAAAAATGGTCTGACTATGATCTTCGTACCATGGTCGAAAGAGATAAAAACAACCCAGCTGTCTTCATGTGGTCTATCGGAAACGAAATCGGTGAAGCCAATGGTAATGCTCACTCTCTTGCAACGGTTAAACGCTTAGTAAAAGTGATTAAAGATGTTGATACTACACGTTATGTTACCATGGGAGCAGATAAGTTCCGCTTTGGTGATGGTAGCGGTGATCATGAGAAAATTGCTAATGAACTGGATGCAGTTGGTTTCAACTATTCAGAAGACAACTACAAGAAACTTCGTGCGAAACATCCAAACTGGTTGATTTACGGTTCGGAAACATCTTCAGCTACCCGTACACGTGGAAGTTACTATCGCCCTGAACAGGAATTGAAACATAGTAACGGACCTGAGCGCCATTACGAACAGTCTGACTATGGTAATGACCGAGTTGGCTGGGGTAAAACGGCAACAGATTCATGGACATTTGACCGTGACAACGCTGGCTATGCTGGACAGTTTATCTGGACAGGTACGGACTATATCGGTGAACCTACACCATGGCACAACCAAAACCAAACTCCCGTTAAGAGCTCTTACTTTGGTATCGTAGATACAGCCGGTATTCCAAAACATGACTTTTATCTCTACCAAAGCCAATGGGTTTCTGCCAAGAAGAAACCGATGGTGCACCTTCTTCCTCACTGGAACTGGGAAAATAGAGAATTGGCATCGAAAGTTGAAGATTCAGACGGAAAAATTCCAGTTCGTGCCTACTCAAACGCTGCAAGCGTAGAATTGTTCTTAAATGGTCAATCTCTTGGAGTTAAGAAGTTCAACAAGAAACAAACCAGTGATGGCCGTACCTACCAAGAAGGTGCCAATGCTAAGGAACTCTATCTTGAGTGGAAGGTTGCTTATCAACCAGGTACTTTGGAAGCTGTAGCTCGCGATGAAGCTGGAAACGAAATTGCACGTGATAAGATTACGACTGCAGGCCAACCTGCAGGAGTTCGCCTCGTCAAGGAAGAACACGCAATCGCTGCAGATGGAAAAGACTTGACTTACATCTACTATGAAATCGTAGACAGTGAAGGAAATGTGGTACCAACTGCCAATAATTTGGTTCGTTTCCAATTGCATGGACAAGGTCAACTGGTTGGTGTTGATAATGGGGAACAAGCCAGTCGTGAACGCTACAAGGCACAACCTGATGGTTCTTGGATCCGCAGAGCCTTTAACGGTAAAGGGGTTGCCATTGTTAAATCAACTGAGCAAGCAGGTAAATTCACCCTTACTGCCCACTCTGATCTCTTGAAATCGGACCAAGTCACTGTCTTTACAGGTAAGAAAGAAGGACAAGAAAAAACTGTTTTAGGTACAGAAGTACCAAAAGTACGTACTGTTATTGAGAAAGAGCCAAAAATGCCGAAGACAGTCGGTTTTATCTACAGTGATGGCAGTCGTGAAAAACGTCCAGTCACTTGGTCTTCAGTTGATGTGAGCCAAGCAGGAGTTGTGACTGTTAAAGGTATGGCAGACGGACGCGAAGTTGAGGCCCGTGTCGAAATTCTAGCAATCGCAAATGAGCTTCCAACTGTTAAGCGTGTTGCTCCAGGAACAGACTTGAGCGCTGTTGATAAATACGTTTCTATTGCTGTTACGGATGGAAGCGTACAAGAATACGAAGTTGATAAGTGGGAGATTTCGGAAGCAGATAAAGCTAAACTGTCAGTTGCAGGATCACGTATTCAAATGACTGGTCAACTGGGTGGTGAGACTATTCACGCTACCCTTGTAGTAGAAGAAGGTAATCCTGTGGCACCTGCAGTACCAACTGTAACTGTAGGTGGCGAGTCTGTCGCTGGTCTTACTAGCCAAAATCCAATGCAATATCGAACTCTTGCTTACGGTGCATCCTTGCCAGAAGTTGTAGCAAGTGCTGAAAATGCGGATGTTACTGTAGTCCAAGCAAGTGCAGCAAACGGCATGCGTGCAAGCATCTATGTTCAACCAAAAAATGGTGGACCTCTTCAAACCTATGCAATTCAATTCCTTGAAGAAGCACCGAAAATTGACCACTTGAGCCTACAAGTAGAGCAAGCTGACGGTCTTAAAGAAGACCAAACAGTGAAATTGTCTGTACACGCTCACTATCAAGACGGAACACAAGCAGTTTTACCAGCTGATAAAGTAACCTTCTCTACAAGTGGTGAAGGGGAAGTCGCGGTTCGTAAAGGAATGCTTGAGTTACATAAGCCAGGAGCAGTCACTCTGAAAGCAGAATATGAGGGGGCTAGAGGTCAAATCGATCTTACGATCCAGGCCAATACTGAGAAGAAGGTTGCGCAATCTATCCGTCCAGTAAATGTAGTGACAGACTTGCATCAAGAACCTACTCTTCCAACAACAGTAACGGTTGAGTATGACAAAGGTTTCCCTAAAACTCATAAAGTCACTTGGCAAGCTATTCCGAAAGAAAAACTTGACTCCTATCAAACATTTGAAGTACTAGGTAAAGTTGAAGGAATTGACCTTGAAGCGCGTGCTAAAGTCTCTGTAGAAGGTATTGTTTCGGTTGAAGAAGTTAGTGTGACAACACCAATTGCAGAAGCGCCACAATTACCAGAAAGTGTTCGTACCTACGATTCAAATGGTCACGTTTCATCAGCTAAGGTTACTTGGGATACGATTCGTTCAGAGCAATACGCCAAGGAAGGTGTCTTTACAGTTAATGGTCGCCTAGAAGGTACGCAATTAACTACCAAACTTCATGTTCGTGTGTCTGCTCAAACTGAGCAAGGAGCAAATATTTCTGACCAATGGACCGGTTCAGAATTGCCACTGGCCTTTGCTTCAGACTCAAATCCAAGCGATCCTGTTTCAAATGTCAACGATAAATTGATTTCCTTTAATGACCGACCAGCCAACCGTTGGACAAACTGGAATCGTACTAATCCAGAAGCTTCAGTCGGTGTCCTATTCGGAGATTCAGGTATCTTGAGCAAGCGTTCAATTGATAATCTTAGTGTCGGATTCCACGAAGACCACGGAGTCGGTGTACCGAAGACCTATGTGATTGAGTATTATGTTGGTAAGACTGTCCCAACAGCTCCTAAAAACCCTAGCTTTGTAGGTGAGGAAAACCATGTATTTAACGATCCTGCAAACTGGAAAGAGGTAAGCAATCTCAAAGCACCAGCTCAATTAAAAGCTGGAGAAATGAATCATTTCAGTTTTGATAAAGTTGAGACCTATGCGGTTCGCATTCGTATGGTTCGACTTGATAGCAAGAAAGGAACATCTATCACAGAGGTACAAATCTTTGCGAAACAGGTTGCGGCAGCCAAACAAGGACAAACGAGAATCCAAGTTGACGGTAAAGACTTAGCAAACTTCAACCCTGATTTGACAGACTACTATCTTGAGTCTGTAGATGGAAAAGTTCCTGCAGTAACAGCAAGTGTTAGCAACAATGGTCTTGCGACGGTTGTTCCAAGCGTTCGTGAAGGTGAGCCAGTTCGTGTCATCGCGAAAGCTGAAAATGGTGACATCTTAGGAGAATACCGTCTACACTTTACAAGCAATAAAGACTTGCTCTCTCGTAAACCAGTTGCTGCGGTCAAACAAGCTCGCTTGCTACAAGTAGGACAACCACTTGAATTGCCAACTAAGGTTCCGGTTTACTTCACAGGTAAAGACGGTTACGAAACAAAAGACTTGGCAGTTGAATGGGAAGAAGTTCCAGCAGAAAATCTGACAAAAGCAGGTCAATTTACTGTTCGAGGTCGTATCCTAGGTAGTGATCTTGTTGCTGAGTTCACTGTACGAGTGACAGACAAACTTGGCGAAGCTCTCTCAAATAACCCAGAGTATGATGAAAATAGTAACCGCGCCTTTGCCTCAGCAACTAATGATATTGACGACAGTTCTCATGACCGTGTTGACTATATCAATGATAGAGATCATTCTGAAAATCGTCGTTGGACAAACTGGTCTCCAACACCATCTTCTAATCCAGAAGTATCAGCGGGTGTGATCTTCCGTGAAAATGGTAAGATTGTAGAACGGACTGTTGCGCAAGCCAAACTTCACTTCTTTGCAGATAGTGGTACGGATGCACCATCTAAACTCGTTTTAGAACGCTATGTCGGTCCAGAGTTTGAAGTGCCAACCTACTATTCAAACTACCAAGCCTACGACGCAGACCATCCATTCAACAATCCAGAAAATTGGGAAGCTGTTCCTTATCGTGCGGATAAAGACATTGAAGCCGGTGATGAAATTAACGTTACCTTTAAAGCTGTCAAAGCCAAAGCCATGAGATGGCGTATGGAGCGCAAAGCGGATAAGAAGGGTGTTGCGATAATTGAGATGACCTTCCTTGCTCCAAGCGAATTGCCTCAAGAAAGCACTCAATCGAAGATTCTTGTAGATGGAAAAGAACTTCCTGATTTCGCTGAAGATCGTCAAGACTACCAAATCACCTATAAAGGTCAACGTCCAAAAATCTCAGTCGAAGAAAGTAATCAAGTAGCTTCAACAGTTGTAGATAGCGGAGACGATAGCCTTCCAGTACTTGTTCGTCTTGTTTCAGAAAGTGGAAAACAAGTCAAGGAATACCGTATCCAGTTTACCAAGGAAAAACCAGTTTCTGAGAAGACAGTTGCTGCTGTACAAGAAGAACTTCCAAAACTCGAATTTGTTGAAAACGATTTGGCCTACAAGACAGTTGAGAAAAAGGATTCAACGCTGTATCTAGGAGAAACTCGTGTAGAACAAGAAGGAAAAGTTGGTAAAGAACGTATCTTCACATCGATGAATCCTGACGGCACTAAGGAAGAAAAACTTCGCGAAGTGGTAGAGGCTCCGACAGACCGCATCGTCTTGGTTGGAACAAAACCAGGAACCGCTCTTCCAGAAGATGAAGTGAAGAACCTAGTCCTTAACAGACCAGAACTTGTAGTCGAAGAAGAAACCATCGACTTCAAGATTCAGGAGCGTAAGACTGATAAGTTGTACCTAGGAGAAACTCGTGTTGTCCAAGAAGGTCAAAAAGGTGTCCGTCTTCACTTGATTGAAGTGGAAAATGGAAAACGTCAGCTTAAAGAAACTTACGATAAAGTCGTTGCTCAAGATCGTATTGTAGAAGTTGGTACTAAACCAGGAACTTCTCTTCCAGAAGATGAAGTGAAGAACCTCGTTCTTAATCTTCCAGAGCTTATCTCAGAAGAAGAAATCATTGATTTCAAAGTTCAGGAACAAAAGAATGACAAACTTCCAGCAGGTCAAACTCGCATCCTTCAAGAAGGAAGACAAGGTATCCGTGTTCACTTGATCGAGGTTGAAAATGGCAAGCGAACTGAAAAAGAAAGCTATGATAAAGTCATGGCTCAAGATCGCATTGTAGAAGTTGGTACGGCTAGTGAAACAACTAAACCAGTACCTCAAGAATCTACAAAACCACAAGTATCAGAAAAAGCAGATACAAAAAAAATTGTTTCAAGTGAAGCTAGTCATGTTCAAGAAGAACAGTTACCAAATACAGGAAGTGCAGAAAGTCAAGCAGCTCTAGCAGCAGGTTTAGCTCTTCTTGGCTTGAGTGCAGGTCTAGTGGCCACTAAAGGTAAAAAAGAAGACTAGAATGAATCAGTATTTCTTCTAAATGTATCTCAGAAAGACCAGGGAAACCTGGTCTTTTTGTATTCAATTCAAGACAAATAAAAATCCCAAATTTATATTATATTCAGAAAGAATGTTGGATATTATATAATTCTACTTGATTAGCAATTATATAAAGTAGTTGGAATAAATATTAAGATAATTCAAACTTATAAATAAATGCAATGTTTTCATATGTTAATTTTAAGTGCTTCTTATAAATGTAAGCTAGTTTTGTAGGCGTTCTGTCTCTTGAGAGAAAGCTTTATGTTGATAAAATAAAAATATAAGTTAAAATTTTACACAGTGTCAATATTTTATAAAGGGTAATAACCTTATATTATTACAAAAAAAGTTAATTTTGTTTTATAATAAAATTAAAGGAGGTTTCTATATTAAAAACAGAACCAATATGATAAATAATTGCAATTGCATACTGTAAGAACGTCTGTAAATGTGATGTAGTTTCATCAATGCGCCTCATCCATTTTAATGAATTTGAAAGGAGATGTTGTTGAGTTTTAACAATCATAGTTGGTCGTTTTATGTTTTCGGTTATTTAGAAAGGAAGAAAATGAAGAACAAGAAATTTTGGTTATCCATCCTAACTTCTCTGGCATGTGTTCTAGGGATAATCCTTGCTCCCAATTCAGCAGAAGCGAAGGAGCTAAAGAATGTTATCAGTAATATCGGAATTTGGGAAGTTGATAATGGTAAATTTATAAGTCCGGATGAAAATGGAATTTATAACCTTTCTCCAGAGCACCATGACTACTCAAACTATAAGTTCTCTGTGGAGTATGATTTGAGTGCCTATGATGGCAAATTGGAGGACGGTGATACCTTTACATTTACAGTCCCAAGTCCGTTAACCGTGAGAAATGAGAGTTTTGACTTGAAAGACAAAGAAACAGATCTCGTTATCGGGGAAACTCAAATTGTATCAAATGGGGATAATAATGGTGGTAAGGTAACTATTACATTAAAGAATCTGAAAGCTTACCTTGAGAAAAAAGGTGGCTATCAAGTTCAAAATGTCAAAGGGACATTCTTTGTTGGTTTTAGTTCTAAAAATGAACTAAGCAATGAGACGCTTCGATTTGATAAAACGGAAACCATAAATGAAATTACACACCAGATTAAGGTAAAAAGAGGCGAAGCATCTGATTATTCTGAAGGTATTGGACGTGCGAATTTTAGTAAGTATCATGGTTTGATTTATAAAGAGGATTGGACATCTAGTGCTCTAAATAAGAGTGGACAATATTTACACAGTTGGTATGTCCGAGCTAATCCGAAACAAGCTGCCTATAACAAAATTGAAATTCATGACTGGGTTGATCCTAATGCCTCACCGATGCAGATGATTCCAGAAACATTTAAAGTTACGGCAGGTTGGTACGATAAATCTTATTACTTTAAAGATGAGGTGGTCTTAGAAGCTGGTAAAGATTACCAAGTTAGTTGGAATGAGTCATATACCGATTTTACTTTAACAATTAACAATGCTTCTTCAATTGTTGCTAAGAACGGGAAACCTGCAGCATTTCGAATTAATTATAAAACAAGTGCTCCAGCTGATGGAACAAAAGTTCAGAATAATGCTGAAATGAAGGGTGATGACCAGATTCTTACATATGACGACTATAGTAATAAGACAGTCGTTAAGCAAATCGGAAACTCAGTAGTTGCTTCAGGCGGTACAATTCAGTTAGAAACTGGTTACCGTATCATTCTTTACAAGGTCGATGAGCTGACTCATGACCGTCTAAAAGGAGCAAAATTCAAGATTACTCCTCCGGCAGGAGCTACGGCTAAAGAGGAAATTGTAACGACAAATGATGACGGAATTGCTGAATCATCTATTTACTCAGAAAGTGATATCAAGAAAGGGAACTTTACAGTAACTGAGGTTCAGGCTCCTGAGGGATATGAGTTAAATCCTACTCCATTTGAGATGACTGTTGGACAAGACGGAGCTATCAAAACAGTTACAAATAAACGTAGCAAAGCTAAAGTTAAGATTAAAGCTAATAAAAAACTTACAGGACGTGAGTTAAAGGCTGAAGAGTTTGAATTCACTTTAACAGACCAAGATGGTAAGGTGAAAGAAACTGTGAAGAATGACAAAGACGGAAACATTGCTTTCTCAGAATTGGAATTCGACAAAGCAGGAACTTATACCTTTAAAATTGCTGAAAAAGCTGGCAGTGATACAAGCATCAAGTACGATACTAAAACTGTTACGGCTACAGTTACTGTAGCGGACAAGGGTAAAGGCGCACTTGAAGCAACTGTTTCTTACGATGATGAAAAAGCTTTCGAGAACACTTACACTCCAGCAAAAACGGAAGTTTCTGTTAAGAAAGTATGGAAGGACGAGAACAACCAAGATGGCAAACGCCCATCTTCTGTCACAGTTAAATTGCTTGCAGATGGTCAAGATACTGGTAAAACACTTGAATTGACTGAAGCAAATGGTTGGGCTGGAAGCTTCAAAGACCTTGATGCTGATAAAGGTGGCACACCTATCCAGTACACGGTAGTAGAAGTAACTGTTCCTGGTTACACTTCTGAAGTTACTGGTGATGCTGCATCAGGATTCACTATCACAAATAGCTATTTACCAGAAACAGTTGTTGTAAAAGCAACTAAGAACTGGGATGACGCGAACAACCAAGACGGCAAACGTCCAACCAAGATTACAATCAATCTTTTAGCAGACGGTCAGCAAGTTGATTCGAAAGAAGTTCAAGCAGCCGCAGACGGAACTTGGACTGTCGAATTCACGAAATTAGCAAAATATAAAGCTGGTAAAGAAATCAAATACACTGTAACAGAAGAAGCCGTAGCAGAATACGAAGCGACTATTACAGACTTTACCATCACAAACAAATATGCTCCTAAAGAAATTGACTACAAGGTAACAAAAGTATGGAACGATGCGAACAACCAAGATGGTAAACGTCCTGAGTCCGTAGCGGTTCAACTTTACAAAAAAGTAGGAGATGCTGATCCAGTAGCCGTTGAAGGTAAGAAATTAACCTTGACAGCTAAGGATAAGACAGACGCTAACACTTGGGTAGCATCATTCACAAATCTTCCACAATACGAAGCTGGTAAAGAAATTACTTACTCTATCGATGAAGTAGATGTACCAGCTGGCTATAAAGCCTCTGTAACTGGTCAAGTGGTGACTAACACTCATGACGTAGAAACAGTAGTTCTTTCAGGAACTAAGGTGTGGAAAGATAACAACAACCAAGACGGTAAACGTACAACATCTGTGAAAGTTCAAATTCTTAACGGCGACAAGGTTGTTCAAGAAATTGAAGTTTCAGAAAAAACTGGCTGGAAGTTCGAATCTAAAAAACTTCCTAAGTATGAGAATGGTAAGGAAATCAAGTACACTGTCAAAGAAACTGCTATGACAGAATACAAAGCAACCATCACTACAGACAAGGATGGTAAGTACACCATTACCAACGAACATACTCCAGAAAAAACAGCTGTAAAAGGTCATAAAATCTGGAAAGATGAAGATAACAAAGATGGCATCCGTCCAGCATCTATCACCGTAAAACTTCTTGCAGATGGTAAGGAAACTGGTCAGACAGCTACAGTGTCAGAAACAAGTGGCTGGACTTATGAGTTTACAGGTCTTGATCGTTATCAAGAAGGTAAGGAGATTGCCTACACTGTTGAAGAAGTGAATGTTCCAGATGGTTATACTGCTTCAGTAGAAGGTTACAACATTACAAATACGCACACTCCTGAAAAACCAACACCTGGCAAACCAAATGAACCAGGTAAGCCTAAAAAAGGTGGGGAATTGCCTAATACAGGAAGCGAGTCTAACCAAGTGGCTCTAGTAGCTGGAATCGCCCTACTTGGATTGGGAACAGGATTCTTGGCAAGACGCAAAAAAGAAGATTAAGTTTTTTAAACGGTATCTTTCACGAAATTTTGCAACACAGTTTAAAAGTAGAAACAAGTGTCAATGGAAATTGGCACTTGTTTTTTTGTAACTGACCCTGGTTCTACTACCGGATACAAGTGGATAGTTGCCACTTACTGAAAAGCTATTGTTTTCGCTACGAAATCCTCTATAATAGGTGACAAATAAAAAAGGAGATGTTGCATATGATTGAAACAAGATTACAAGATAAATTGAAGTCAGGTTTGGAGGTGGAAAATTTTCAAAAAGATGGGACTATCTATCTGTCTCTTAATCCAGATTATTTATCTGGAGATAATGCTAAATACATGACCATGTACAACCGTATGGCTCGCTGGTATGATATGAGTGAGAAATGGATAGGACCACTTCTCCACGGCAAGGCAATTGATAAGTTGAGAAAGGATCTGATGGAGGAAATAGAATGGAAGGATAATTTATCTGTTCTTTATGTCTCTATCGGGACTGGCCAAGACCTCCGTTATATTCCTGAGACAATTGACCTGAAAAGTTTAGACTTTGTAGGGGTAGATATTTCTATCAGTATGCTAAAAAAATGCCAGAAATCTTGCGCTAAAAAGACCAATCTGCAACTTTTCCATGCTTGCGCGGAGGATCTCCCCTTTGCGGATAATAGTTTTGACATTGTCTACCATATTGGCGGAATCAATTTTTTCAATGATAAGGCCAAGGCTATGCAGGAAATGCTACGAGTGGCGAAGCCAGGGACTAAGATTTTAATTGCAGATGAGACGGCTGACTATGTGGATCAGCAATATAAGAAAAATCATTTTAGTAAGGATTATTTTAAAGACGCTACTGTTGATTTGAGTGAAATTGAGAATGCTGTTCCAAGTGAAGTTAAGGAAAAGGAAATGAAACTTCTTTGGGATGAAAAATTCTACGCCTTAACATTTAGGAAATAAGAAAAAGTATCTTGGTAGAGCTTAGAAAGTAAGTATGAAGATAAAAACATTCCCTTAGACAGCTGTCTGAGGGAATGTTTTTTATGGGAGCATCATCAATTCGACAATCATAGCTATGTAGATGATTAAGGTAAGGAGAAAACCAGCTCTCCAGAAGAATTTGATGAATTTAGGGTAATAAAAACTTCGTTTTTTGACAAGGAAAAAGACTACAAGGAGGATTGCTAGGAGAGAAAGAGCAACACCGAGTCGCGGTAGAAAGTTGTGGGTAAAGGCTTTAGCAGTGATCAGATAGTACTCAAATACCAAAAGTGGAAAAGCTAGATCCGCGAAATTAAATCCTATTTTCCTAAGTCCGAAAAGCTTGGTGACAATAAAGCAAACCACCAAGGTTAATATCAATAATAAAATAGATGCTATTTTCATTAAAATCATACCCATATTGTATCATAAAAAAACGCTAAAGGAAATGAGAAACAAGGGAATTTGTAGGAAAGTCAGGCTTTTGAGATTGTAGGTGTTTTTTGTTATAATGAAAGTTATGAAATCTTATAATACCTTGAATGATTATTATCGAAAACTTTTCGGAGAAAAGACTTTCAAAGTTCCTATTGATGCGGGATTTGACTGTCCAAATCGGGATGGAACTGTAGCCCATGGTGGTTGTACTTTTTGTACGGTTTCAGGTTCTGGAGATGCCATCGTGGCACCGGATGCCCCTATCCGTGAGCAATTTTATAAGGAAATTGACTTTATGCACCGCAAGTGGCCAGAAGTTAAAAAGTATCTGGTTTATTTTCAAAACTTTACCAACACCCATGAAAAGGTGGAAGTGATTCGGGAACGATATGAGCAGGCTATCAACGAGCCAGGTGTAGTAGGTATCAATATCGGAACACGGCCAGACTGTCTGCCAGACGAAACCATCGAATATTTGGCTGAGTTATCGGAACGTATGCACGTGACAGTTGAATTGGGCTTACAGACTACCTTTGAAGCAACCTCTGACCTGATTAACCGTGCCCATTCTTATGAATTGTATGTGGAAACAGTAAAACGCTTGAGAAAGTATCCCAAGATTGAGATTGTTTCCCATTTGATCAATGGTTTGCCCGGTGAAACCCATGAGATGATGGTTGAAAATGTCCGTCGCTGTGTTACGGACAATGATATTCAAGGAATTAAACTGCACTTGCTTCACCTCATGACCAATACACGGATGCAGCGAGATTACCACGAAGGACGTTTGCAACTGATGAGTCAGGACGAGTATGTCAAGGTCATTTGTGACCAGTTGGAAATCATTCCCAAGCATATCGTCATCCATCGAATTACAGGAGATGCACCGAGAGATATGTTGATTGGTCCTATGTGGAGCCTCAATAAATGGGAAGTGCTAAATGCTATTGAAACTGAGATGCGCCGTCGTGGAAGTGTGCAAGGATGCAAGGCTGTAAAACAGGAGTTTAAAAATGAAAAGACCACTTGAGATGGCGCATGATTTTTTAGCTGAAGTCGTGACAAAAGAGGATATTGTTGTGGATGCGACCATGGGTAATGGCCATGATACCCTTTTTCTAGCCAAGCTAGCCAAGCAAGTCTATGCCTTTGATATTCAGGAGCAGGCTTTGGAGAAGACGCAAGAGCGTTTGGATCAGGCTGGAATGAAAAATGCCCAGTTAATCTTGAAAGGTCATGAGACACTAGACCAGTTTGTGACAGAAGCTAAGGCAGGGATTTTTAATCTTGGTTATTTACCTTCTGCTGACAAATCCGTCATCACCCAACCTCAGACTACTATCGAAGCCTTAGAAAAGCTGTGTCACTTGCTTGTCAAAGGGGGACGGATTGCAATCATGATTTACTATGGTCATGAAGGAGGAGACACCGAGAGGGATGCTGTATTGGATTTTGTTAGCCAGTTGAACCAACAAGAGTATACAGCTGCCATTTATCGGACTCTCAACCAAGTTAATAATCCACCGTTTTTAGTTATGATTGAAAAATTAGAAAGGTATAGACATGGATAAACAATACCTTCGTGAGAAGCTTGAGGCAATGCGCCAAAATTTTGTCGAGTCAACGCATCACGAGCGAGCAGTCGGGGTGCTCGACGAAGCACATATGAGCAAGAAAATGCTTAAAATTAAGAAAAAATTAGTGACTCTTGAAATGGAACGATGCCAGAAAAAAATTGAGCACAAAGACTGTTCTAAGATTGATCAGAAAATCCAAGAGCAAAAGGAGATTTTTGAATCTTGTTGTAAAAAAGATTAAGGAGGAATTGTGTGGAATTACTCATTTACTTGATTCTATTTTTATTTGTCTTAATCATTTCAACTACGACCAATAAAATTCTCCCTTTTTTGCCCCTTCCTCTTGTACAAATTCTTTTGGGGATTGGGATTGGTTTATTTGTTCCCGATGCGGACTTTCATCTCAATACAGAGCTGTTTCTGGCCATGGTTATTGGTCCCTTACTCTTCCGGGAGGCAGAAGAAGCAGATATTACGTCCATTTTGAAGCACTGGCGGATTGTTGTCTTTCTGATCTTTCCTGTGATTTTTATCTCGACCTTAAGCTTGGGGGGCATGGCTCACTTTCTTTGGATGACTCTTCCTTTGGCTGCCTGTTTAGCAGTTGGAGCGGCACTTGGGCCAACAGATTTGGTTGCCTTTGCATCTCTTTCTGAACGTTTTCGTTTTCCCAAACGGGTTTCCAATATCCTAAAAGGGGAAGGGCTCTTAAATGACGCTTCGGGTTTGGTTGCCTTTCAGATGGCTCTTGCTGCTTGGACAACAGGAACGTTTTCTTTCAGCCAAGCTGGAACTTCCCTAGCACTTTCTATACTTGGTGGTTTTGTAGTCGGTTTTGTGACGGCTATGGTCAATCGTTTTTTGCATAGCTTTTTACTGAGTGTACGAGCGATAGATATAGCCAGTGAACTATTGCTAGAGCTAAGTTTGCCGCTCATGACCTTTTTCATCGCAGAAGAGTTTCATGTTTCAGGGATCATCGCAGTAGTGGTTGCAGGTATTTTGAAGGCCAGTCGCTTTAAGAAAATTACGCTCCTTGAGGCTCAGGTAGACACCGTGACGGAGACCGTTTGGCACACCGTGACCTTTATGCTAAATGGATCAGTCTTTGTTCTCTTGGGAATGGAATTAGAGTTGATAGCAGAGCCGATCTTGTCTAATTCTCTCTACAATCCCCTTCTTTTACTGCTTTCAGTTGTCGTTCTGACCTTCTTACTCTTTGCGATCCGCTTTGTCATGATTGCTGGTTTTTACTTTGTGAGGACACGTCGACTTAAGAAAAAAATTCATAAGTACACGAAAGATATGCTTCTTTTGACCTTCTCTGGTGTCAAAGGGACAGTATCTATCGCGACTATTCTCCTCATACCAAGTCATTTGGAGCAGGAGTATCCTCTGTTGCTCTTTCTCGTAGCAGGCGTTACACTATTAAGCTTTCTAACAGGTTTACTGGTCCTCCCTCACTTATCTGAGGAACAAGAGGAAAGCAAGGATCATTTGATGCATATTGCGATTTTGAATGATGTAGCTGCAGAATTAGAAAAAGAACTGGACCATCACAAGAACAAACTTCCTCTTTATGCAGCTATTGATAATTATCATGGTCGAATTGAAAACCTCATCCTTAGTCTGGAAAATAAGAGAGTCCAGGAGGACTGGGAGTCCCTCAAACTTCTTATCTTAAGTATTGAGAGTGATGGTTTAGAGCAAGCCTACGAAGAAAATAGAATCAGTGAGCGTGGCTATCGAGTTTACCAACGTTACCTAAAAAACATGGAGCAGAGTATCAATCGGAACTTCGCTTCTAGAGTGACTTATTATTTCCTAGTTTCCTTACGGATACTGCGCTTTCTACTCCATGAAATGTTTACCTTTGGCAAAACTTTTCGTAGTTGGATGAATGAAGAATCTCGTAAACTATTAGCAGTTGACTATGATCAGATTTCAGAGTTGTATTTGGAAAATACAGAGCTGATTATCGAGAGTTTGGAAAACCTAAAAGGGGTTTACAAGAGTTCTCTGATTAGCTTTATGCAAGAGTCTCGTCTACGCGAGACGGCCATTATCGGAAGCGGTGCTTTTGTTGAGCGGGTTATCAATCGCATCAAGCCAAACAATATCGAAGAAATGCTGCGAGGCTACTATCTCGAACGTAAGGCAATCTTTGAATACGAAGAAGCTAAACTGATAACAGCCAAGTATGCCAAAAAACTACGACAAAATGTGAATAATTTAGAAAATTATTCTCTGAAAGAGGCTGCGAATACCTTACCTTATGATATGCTAGATTTAATAAGAAGAACTTAGATGATGAAGAAAATGACGGAGGATGAAACATGAAAAAGTGGTGGAAAGAGCTGATGGACAGGCCCTTATTGAAAGCTTTTTTGCATTATTATCAAGCATCTGATAGCGAGTTGACCAGTGTTGCGGTTGCCTACTATTGGTTGATTTCAATCTTTCCTTTGCTAATGATAATGGTCAATATTTTGCCTTATTTTCAGATTCCGGTCTCAAATTTCTTACTGACGATCAAGGAATTTTTGCCTGATACGGTGTATGATGTGGTCGCCAAGATTGTCCGAGAAGTTCTGACTCAACCATCGACTGGTTTGCTGAGTTTTGCTGTTTTATCTGCCCTCTGGACTTTTTCGAAATCAATGGATTTCCTCCAAAAAGCCTTTAACAAAGCCTATGGAGTGACCAAGAGTCGAGGCATTATCTCCCATCAGTTGATGAGTCTACTTGTTAGTTTTGGCTTGCAGATCCTTTTTGCCTTTGCCTTGTTTTTGAGTATGTTTGGTCGTATGTTGCTTAACCTCCTCAAAACTTACTGGCAATCAGACAGTCCGCTATTTTCTTACCTGCAAGACTTTACAGGCCCTCTGGTCTATGCCTTGATCTTTGCCATTCTAGTCATGATTTATTACTTCCTTCCAAAAGTAAAAGCACCACGAATCCGCTATGTTTTACCAGGAAGTGTCTTTGTCTTGCTAACTCTTATCTTTTTATTGAATATCTTTTCTGTCTACGTCAATAGTTATGTTAATCATCTGGTTGATGTCCGATTTTTCAGTTCCATTATCGTGGTAGTCATGATGTTCTGGTTTATTCTCATTGCAAAGATTTTGATTATCGGAGCAGTTATCAATGCCAGTGTTCAGAGTTTGAAAGATCCAAAGTTTGGTATAGAATAATTAGAAAAATCCCTATTAGGTTTCCTAATAGGGATTTTCTTAATAGATAAACATGGCATCTCCAAAACTGAAGAAGCGGTAGTGTTTTTGGATGGCATGGTGATAGGCATCTAGGACTAAGTCACGACCAGCAAAGGCAGAAACTAGCATAACAAGAGTTGACTTGGGAAGGTGGAAGTTGGTTGAAAAAGCATCCACAACCTTCCAGTCGTAGCCTGGTTTGATAAAGATATTGGTCCAGCCAGAATCTGCTTGGATTTGCCCATTAAACTTGGAACCGATGGTTTCCAGTGTGCGGATCGAAGTGGTTCCGACAGCGATGACGCGACCTCCCTTTTCCTTGACAGAGCGAAGGGTGGCAGCTGCTTCCTCAGAAAGCTGGTAGAATTCGGAGTGCATTTCATGTTCGTCTAGATTGTCTACAGAAACGGGTCTAAAGGTTCCGAGTCCGACATGGAGAGTGAGATAGACTAGATGAACACCTTTGGCTTGGATTTCTGCTAGCAGTTCTTTGGTAAAGTGCAGTCCAGCAGTTGGTGCAGCAGCAGAGCCACTTTCTTTGGCGTAGACCGTTTGATAACGTTCACGGTCATCTAGTTTTTCGTGGATGTAGGGCGGTAGTGGCATTTCACCCAGACTTTCCAAAACTTCTAGGAAAATTCCTTGGTATTCAAAGCGGACAAAGCGGCCCCCGTGGGTCAATTCTTCCGTAACGACAGCGCTGAGGCGACCATCACCAAAGTTGACACGAGTCCCGACCTTGAGGCGTTTGGCAGGTTTGGCGAGAACCTCCCACTCATCTCCACTGGTATTTTTGAGTAGGAGAAGCTCCACATGGCCTCCAGTTTCTTCCTTTTGACCATAGAGGCGGGCAGGGAGAACGCGAGTATCGTTCATGACAAGGGCATCACCTGGTTCCAGCATGTCGATAATAGAGTGGAAGTGTTTATCCTGCATTTCTCTCGTCTCACGATTGACGATGAGGAGTTTGGAGGCATCTCGCTTTTCAAGGGGTGTTTGGGCAATCAATTCCTCAGGCAAGTGGAAATCAAAATCAGCTGTATTCATATATCTGTTCATTCTTTCTAAGTTCTAATCCTATCCATTATAACACGTTTCAAGTTTGGACGCTCTTTTTTTAGAAATTAAATCGTTTTCACTTGACAAAAATTGGTCTATACCATATAATAAATATAGATTAAAACGGAGGATGAAAAGATGAAAGTTATTAAAGTTGAAAACCAAGTCGAAGGTGGAAAAGTTGCTTTTGAGATTTTGAAGGAAAAATTAGCCAATGGCGCTCAAACATTGGGACTTGCGACAGGAAGTAGTCCACTTGAGTTTTACAAAGAAATCGTTGAGAGTGACCTTGATTTTTCAAATCTAACCAGTGTGAACCTTGATGAGTATGTAGGGCTTGATGGGGACAATCCACAATCTTACCGTTACTTCATGCAAGAAAACCTGTTTAACCAAAAACCATTTAAGGAAAGCTTCTTGCCACGTGGTGTTAAGGATAATGCTGAAGAAGAAGTTGAACGCTACAACCAAATTTTGGCTGACCATCCTGTTGATTTGCAAATCTTGGGAATCGGTCGCAATGGACATATCGGATTTAATGAACCTGGTACTCCATTTGACAGTCAAACACACCTTGTAGAGCTGGACCAGTCTACTATCGAAGCCAATGCTCGCTTCTTTGACAAGATTGAAGACGTTCCAACCCAAGCTATCTCAATGGGGATTAAAAACATCTTGGATGCCAAGTCAATTATTCTCTTTGCTTACGGTGAATCAAAAGCAGAAGCTATTGCCGGAACAGTGTCTGGACCAGTGACTGAGAGTCTACCAGCAAGTAGTCTGCAAAATCACCCTGATGTGACGATTATTGCGGATGCTGAAGCGCTCAGCTTGCTTGAAAAATAAAAAGTATAAGAACCACTTGCTCTTTGGAGTGAGTGGTTCTTTGATGCTTTATAAATAGCAGGAATTTTTTATTATATTCTAAGAAAGGTTAATTTAGTTTGTAAAATAATTTATTTGAGAGATAAAACATTAATATAAATATTCCTAAAAACAAACATAAAGAACGCTCAATATAATAATATTTAAAAGCTTTGCTTATTTAATAGAAAAAAAGTTATTATTCTAGGATAATTTAGTAGCTAAATCATTAAAAATAATGTATAATATCTTAAAAAATAATTTTAGGAGATTCTAATGGGAAAAGAATTATTTAATCCACATCTTCGTAAGTTTTCTATTCGGAAACTAAACGTGGGTGTTTGTTCTGTACTCTTGTCTACCTTGGTTCTATTGGGAGTGACGTCTCAGGTTAGCGCTGATGAAACAAGCGCTTCTGGTGTCCAAAATGAGATTTCTCGAACGGATCTTGCTGAACCATCAGCAACTTCTACAGCACCAGCAAACTCTGAGACATCACCAAAACCTGCAACTACTTTAGTTGCTTCAGCTACTGAGGCTCCTCAATCCGCTGAAAATAGTAAACCTGCAAACTCAGCTTCAGAGTCTATTGAGAAACCAAAGAATGAACAGCCAGTTGTTTCTGAATCGCCTCAACCTTCAGTTGAGAAGCCAGTTGCTCCTACAGAAATGAAGCCTGCAGAGAGTGCCAATTCAGCTTCAACTGAAGCTAGCTCAGAAACTGTAAGTGCTTCAAGAGCTGTAGAACAACCAGTAGAGACTAGGGAGGCTACGCAACCTACACGTTCTCGCCGAGCACGTCGAGATGCTACACCTACTGGTTTACGTGATGGAGATCCTAACAACACAATTGAAAAACCAACTTTAGCAGATTCCGAAAAGAAACGCCCTGCGGATCTAGTTAAGCAAATTAACTGGTTAGATTTTGGTGATAGTCAGGCATTTAAAGGACTTGATACTGACGGTTCTCTTAAAGTAGGTAGTGTTTATGAGAAGGAAATTTCTCCAGGATATGTCGTTAAATTAACAGTTACGGAACTAAAACCTTTCCACTCAACTGAGATTTATCGTGATCGTGTAGCAGGAACTTCTTATGAAAATAGTTATGATCCTGATGCTAAAAACACCTGGTTTAGATATGTGCCTGCAGACTATAATCGCCAAGTTAAAGAGGGCGACTCTGCACGACCAAAAATCATTGGTGCTCCTATGAACCAATGGACATCTCTTCGTGAGCAGGGAATTGATACTAATGGACGTAGAACCCAATTGCAGGTTCCTAAGAATGGTGCAAGTTATGGAGTGAAGTTTAAGGTTGAAGCAACATATCTAAACAAGCCTGTTAAGGCTACAGTGGTTATGGCGGATGGAGAAGAAGCAAACCCAGGTGAATATGCTATCTTTACGACCAATGGTAAAGGATGGGAACATTTAGCTGAATGGAAACGTGTGTCACCACAAGGTAAAGTGATTACAGATACCTACGCACCAATGAATCCTAATCGACTTGGTCAGTATATTGGTGACAATGCAACGATTCCAACGATTGACTGGACAAAATTTACAAATCCTGATCAAAGAACAGGTGGCTTAGGCTCACAAGTATTTGGTCCAAACACTTCTAAAGACCATACTGTGCCAATTGTGATGACTCGTGAAGCATCAGAAGTTGGAATTTATATTGCATCTTCTGGTCAGCAAGCTGCTATGATTGGTTTCATGGTTGTAGATACTGGAGATGCTCCTGAAAGTTATGGAAATGCAGTTCACACTATTTCTGGTTACAATGCTGCTACGGGAGCACAAAATCCACAACCTTACCTTGGTCGAAAACCTGCTGATATTGATACTACGTCAGGTAATGATTGGACCCATGATGATAGTACAGATCATGCTGATGAAGGGATTGATCAGCTTTTACCAGCAGACTTAGTTGGTAAGACTCATGAGTTATTCCAAGCAGATCGTCTTCGTGATGGTGATTATTCGCTTCGTTTCCATGCTTCAGCTAATGGAAATGAAAAAGCTTATGTTCGAGCTTGGATTGATTTCAATAATAACGGTAAATTTGATGAGAATGAAGCTAGTGATTTTACAGAAGTAACAAATGAAGGCGACTATACCGTTACTTTTAGAAATCACCCACCTATGAACGATGATAACGTTAAGAAGCTAGGAATGCGTGTTCGTATTGCTTTGAACCAAGGTGATATCGAGAAACCGACTGGCACAGCCTTTAGTGGTGAAGTTGAAGACTTACAAGTTAACCTTACTTATCCACCAAAAGGTGAGAAGAAGGAAACAAAGGGCTTACGCGATCAACAACAACAAACAAGCTTAGCCTTCACACCTCGTGGTTATTCTAAAGAGGACGAGAATGCTAGAACAACCATTGATACTAATAAGGCGCCTGTCGTTTTAGATAATAACGGACGTGAATTAACAGCAGATGCAGAAGGTTGGTATACAACAGCAGAAGGACGTTACAAGGTGACGCCAAATGGTGACAATGTTGATGTTGTCTTCGTTCCGAAAGCTGGATACGTTGGGACTACATCAGGTATTAACATCCGTCGCTTTGATAGCAATGGTGCAAGCACAGAATGGACTGCAAAAAATAATTCAGAGCCTGTTGTCAACCAACCTCTAAATTCTATGGATGCTCGTTATGTTCCTACTGTAGTTGATTTTACTGAACATCGTTCAACTGATGCTCAAGGTTTACCGCAAGTAAAAGATATTTTATTTACTGATGGGAATCCAGCTAACACACCGGTTCAACCATCTGCAAGTAATCCTGCTACTTTCTTGGATGGAAACGGAGAACCTATCTCAGGAACTAGTATTCCTGCAACATCAGGTGGTAAAGAAGTTGGTACCTTTAACCTAGATCCAACTACGGGTCGAGTAACCTTTACCCCAAATAAATCATTTGTAGGAACTGTTGATCCGATTAAATTAAAAGTAAATGATGCAAGTGGTAATGATCACTTTGCCACTTATCAACCAACTGTTACCCGAGTTGTTCCAACATCCCAAAACGCAAGTTCTGAAGGTATTCAAGGTGCAGAGCAATCTGGGAACTTGGTCTTCACTCCAGGTGATAACCGTATTCCAATTGATGAATCAATTGCACCAACTTTTGACAACGGTCAGCCAACGAAAGAGGTTCCTGGCGTTGGAACTTATAAGGTGGATAGTACAGGTCGCGTTACTTTCCAACCAGTTCCTGGCTACTCTGGACGTCCAACTGCAGAAACTGTTAAGCGTGTAGATAAGAACGGAACAGAAGTAACAGCTACCTATCAAGCGGATGTTAAGGCTGCAACTCCAACAGGGCAAGGAGCAGAGACTACTGGACTCCAGGGTCAAAAACAAGATAGCCACCTTACCTTTACTCCTGGTCAAGCAACTATCAATGGACAAAATGAGACTGTACCATTTGCACCAGAAGGTCCACAGTTTGTGGTTGATGGACAAGTTCAACAAGGTAACAGCTTACCAGTACATGATGCTAGCGGTAAACTTCAAGGAACTTATACTGTTCAACCGAATGGGGATATTAGCTTCCAACCAGCACCTGATTTCTATGGAACGCCAACTCCTGCAACCCTCCGTGTGACAGATAAGAATGGTTCTACTGCCGAAGCAGTATATCAACCTACAGTGACTAAAGTCACTCCAACAAGTACAAATGATACATCAACTGGTCTGCAAGGACAGCCACAAAGTGGTAAGCCAACCTTTACAGCAGGCGATCCAGCTGTTCCACTGGATGATACAAAACCAATGACTTTCGAAGATGGTCAGTCAACGAAGACCGTTCCGGGTGTAGGTGAATACAGCATCAATTCTGATGGTTCTATCACCTTTACGCCAGATAAGAAGTACGTTGGCACACCAGATCCAGTAATGGTTAAACGCGTGGATAAGAACGGTACAGAAGTCACTGCGACTTATACTCCAACAGTGACTAAGGTAACACCAACTTCAACAGACGCCACTTCAAATGGTATCCAAGGTCAACCGCAAAAAGGTACCCCAACCTTCACAGAAGGTAATCCATTGGTTCCAATTGATGATACGAAACCAATGACTTTCGAAGATGGACAGTCAACGAAAACAGTTCCAGGTGTAGGTGAATACAGCATCAATCCAGATGGCTCTATTACCTTTACACCAGAAAAACAATATGTTGGCACACCAACTCCAGTCACAGTGAAACGTGTAGATAAGAACGGTACAGAGGTTACTGCGACATATACACCAACAGTGACTAAGGTCACTCCTACAGGAACTGGCGCAACCAGCACAGGTATCCAAGGTCAACCGCAAAAAGGTACCCCAACCTTCACAGAAGGTAATCCATTGGTTCCAATTGATGATACGAAACCAATGACTTTCGAAGATGGACAGTCAACGAAAACAGTTCCAGGTGTGGGTGAATACAGCATCAATCCAGATGGTTCTATCACCTTTACTCCAGAAAAACAATATGTTGGTACACCAACTCCAGTCACAGTCAAACGTGTAGATAAGAACGGTACAGAGGTTACTGCGACTTATACTCCAACAGTGACTAAGGTAACCCCAACTAGCACTAACGCAACCAGCACAGGTCCTCAAGGTGTTCCACAAACAGGTACCCCAACCTTCCAAGGTGGCGATCCACTGGTTCCAATTGATGAAACAGTAGAGCCAACTTTCGAAGATGGAAGCAAAGAGAAATCTATTCCAGGCCAAGGAACCTACACGATTGCACCAGACGGAACTGTAACCTTCACTCCAGACAAGCAGTTTGTTGGGAACCCAGATCCAGTTACAGTGAAACGTGTGGATAAGAATGGCACTCCAGTTACTGCGACCTACAGTCCAGAGTTTACTAAGGTGACTCCTACAGGAACCGGTGCAACCAGCACAGGTCCTCAAGGTGTCCCACAAACTGGTACTCCAACTTTCCAAGGTGGCGATCCACTGGTTCCAATTGATGAAACAGTAGAGCCAACCTTCGAAGATGGAAGCAAAGAGAAATCTATTCCAGGCCAAGGAACTTACACGATTGCACCAGACGGAACTGTAACCTTCACACCAGACAAGCAGTTTGTTGGAAACCCAGATCCAGTTACAGTCAAACGTGTAGATAAGAATGGCACCCCAGTTACTGCGACATACAGCCCAGAGTTTACTAAGGTAACTCCGACTGGTTCAGGTGATAAGACAGAGGGTCTGCAAGGTCAGGTCCAAGAAGGTAAAGTGACCTTCACTCCAGGTCATGACTCAGTTCCATTCCCAGCTGATTCAACTCCACTATTTGACAATGGTACAACTGTGAAAGAAGTACCAAATGTTGGTAAATTCGAAGTGGATGCAGACGGTAAGGTGACCTTCACTCCTGATAAACAGTTCAAGGGTGAAACACCAGAGCTTGAATTGACTCGTGTGGATGCCAACGGAACTCCTGTTACTGTCAAGTACCAAGCGGTAGTGAAAGAAGTAACACCAACTTCAACAGACGCCACTTCAAATGGTATCCAAGGTCAACCGCAAAAAGGTACCCCAACCTTCACAGAAGGTAATCCATTGGTTCCAATTGATGATACGAAACCAATGACTTTCGAAGATGGACAGTCAACGAAAACAGTTCCAGGTGTAGGTGAATACAGCATCAATCCAGATGGCTCTATTACTTTTACACCAGAAAAACAATATGTTGGCACACCAACTCCAGTCACAGTGAAACGTGTAGATAAGAACGGTACAGAGGTTACTGCGACATATACACCAACCGTGACTAAGGTCACTCCTACAGGAACTGGCGCAACCAGCACAGGTCCTCAGGGTGTTCCACAAACGGGTACTCCAACGTTTGCTGGTGGTGATCCACTGGTTCCAATTGATGAAACAGTTGAGCCAACTTTCGAAGATGGAAGCAAAGAGAAATCTATTCCAGGTCAAGGAACTTACACAATTGCGCCAGATGGAACTGTAACTTTCACTCCAGACAAACAGTTTGTTGGAAACCCAGATCCAGTCACAGTCAAACGTGTTGATAAGAATGGCACTCCAGTTACTGCGACCTACAGTCCAGAGTTTACGAAAGTGACCCCAACAGGAACAGGTGATAAGACAGAAGGACTTCAAGGTCAAGTCCAAGAAGGTAAAGTGACCTTCACTCCAGGCCATGACTCAGTTCCATTCCCAGCTGATTCAACTCCACTATTTGACAATGGTACAACTGTGAAAGAAGTGCCAAATGTTGGTAAGTTCGAAGTGGATGCAGACGGTAAGGTGACCTTCACTCCTGATAAACAATTCAAGGGTGAAACACCAGAGCTTGAATTGACTCGTGTGGATGCCAATGGCACTCCTGTTACAGTCAAGTACCAAGCAGTGGTGAAAGAAGTAACACCTACAGGAACCGGCGCAACTAGCACAGGCCCTCAAGGTGTTCCACAAACGGGCACTCCAACCTTCCAAGGCGGTAATCCACTGGTTCCAATCGATGAAACAGTAGAGCCAACCTTCGAAGATGGAAGCAAAGAGAAATCTATTCCAGGTCAAGGAACTTACACGATTGCACCAGATGGAACTGTAACTTTCACTCCAGACAAACAGTTTGTTGGAAACCCAGATCCAGTTACAGTGAAACGTGTGGATAAGAATGGCACTCCAGTTACTGCGACTTACAGCCCAGAGTTTACGAAAGTGACCCCAACAGGAACTGGCGCAACGAGCACAGGTCCTCAAGGACTTCCACAAACTGGTACTCCAACCTTCCAAGGTGGTGATCCACTGGTTCCAATCGATGAAACAGTAGAGCCAACTTTCGAAGATGGAAGCAAAGAGAAATCTATTCCAGGTCAAGGAACTTACACGATTGCACCAGACGGTACAGTGACCTTCACTCCAGATAAACAGTTTGTTGGAAACCCAGATCCAGTTACAGTCAAACGTGTAGATAAGAACGGCACCCCAGTCACTGCGACCTACAGTCCAGAGTTTACTAAGGTGACTCCTACAGGAACCGGTGCAACCAGCACAGGTCCTCAAGGTGTCCCACAAACTGGTACTCCAACTTTCCAAGGTGGCGATCCACTGGTTCCAATTGATGAAACAGTAGAGCCAACTTTCGAAGATGGAAGCAAAGAGAAATCTATTCCAGGCCAAGGAACTTACACGATTGCACCAGACGGAACTGTAACCTTCACACCAGACAAGCAGTTTGTTGGAAACCCAGATCCAGTTACAGTCAAACGTGTAGATAAGAATGGCACCCCAGTTACTGCGACATACAGCCCAGAGTTTACTAAGGTAACTCCGACTGGTTCAGGTGATAAGACAGAGGGTCTGCAAGGTCAGGTCCAAGAAGGTAAAGTGACCTTCACTCCAGGTCATGACTCAGTTCCATTCCCAGCTGATTCAACTCCACTATTTGACAATGGTACAACTGTGAAAGAAGTACCAAATGTTGGTAAATTCGAAGTGGATGCAGACGGTAAGGTGACCTTCACTCCTGATAAACAGTTCAAGGGTGAAACACCAGAGCTTGAATTGACTCGTGTGGATGCCAACGGAACTCCTGTTACTGTCAAGTACCAAGCGGTTGTGAAAGAAGTAGTTCCAACCAGCACTAACGCAACGAGCACAGGTCCTCAAGGTGTCCCTCAAACAGGCACCCCAACTTTCCAAGGTGGTGATCCACTGGTTCCAATCGATGAAACAGTAGAGCCAACCTTCGAAGATGGAAGCAAAGGGAAAGCTATTCCAGGTCAAGGAACTTACACGATTGCACCAGACGGTACAGTGACCTTCACTCCAGACAAGCAGTTTGTTGGAAACCCAGATCCAGTTACAGTGAAACGTGTGGATAAGAATGGCACTCCAGTTACTGCGACCTACAGTCCAGAGTTTACTAAGGTGACTCCAACTGGTAAAGATACTTCTTCAGTTAATATTAAGGGTCTTGTTCAAACAGGTACGCCAACATTTGAAGGTGGTAATCCGCTTGTTCCAATCGATGAAACTGTGGCGGCGACATTTGAAGATGGATCAACTGAAAAAGTGATTCCAGGTGAAGGGACTTATGCAATCTCACCAGATGGCATCGTCACCTTCACTCCAGAAGCTAATTTTGTAGGAAAAGGAACAGGCGTAACGATTGTCCGCAAGGATAAGAATGGTACTCCAGTTACTGCAAGCTATCGCCCAACAGTTGTGGATCCATCTACTGGTCATGATACGGCTTCTACAGGAGCAAAAGGCCAACCACAAGTGGCAACATCAGTGTTTGAAGGGCATATCGATCCGACTGTACCACCAACCTTTGAGGATGGTAGCACGACTATGGTTGTTCCGGGTGAAGGAAGCTATACAATTGATAAAGATGGTAAGATTACCTTTACTCCAGAACCAGACTTTGTTGGGACAGCTAAAGGATTGGTTGTGAAACGTTTGGATATGTATGGAAATGTAGTTACTGCTCATTACACACCAACTGTCCTTGGACAAACACAAGTGAGTGATGCGACATCAGAAGGTCTTAAAGGTCAAACTCAGACTGGTAAACCAAACTTTACAGGTGATGTCGATCTGACAGTTCCGCCAACCTTTGAAGATGGAACAACTGAAAAAGTCGTTCCAGGTGAAGGAACTTATGTAATCTCACCAGATGGCACCGTCACCTTTACCCCTGAGGCAGACTTTGTAGGACAAGCCAAAGGTGTGAAAGTGATCCGTAAAGACCGTAATGGAAATATCATTTCAGGATTCTATATTCCAACAGTAGTAGAACTTCCTGTGATTGAAAATCCAGAACAACAAGGTATTACAGAAGAAAGAACTACTAAAACTCTTCCAAATACGGGTTCTGAGGAGACATCTCACTTGACAGCTGGTCTATTGGCTGCTTTATCAGGTATGGGATTAATTTCTCTAGCTCAAAGAAAAAAATCTGAGGAAGAATAATTAGTGGTGAAAGTCATCTAGTAAGTTGTTTTAGATACTTGATTGAAATGATTACATTCATTGCTATCTAAGAAGATGTCAGTCTAACAGAAAGAGAGAACCAATTGGTTCTCTCTTTTTGGTAATTGATTTGAAAATCGTCTAATTATTTTGCCTCAATTGTTCACTATCCTGCTAAAGTGGTATAATAAAGTTATTCAGAGGGGGCTCGAAGTTTTGATTTAATCACAGCCTTTCAAACTCATTTTCATTGGCAGGACCTAGAGGCTTCTTTTATGGAACTTTGAAGGATACTCAAATCAGACGGGATACTCTTACTAGCTTGTGAGTATAACAAGTTATCTTACTTTTTACCAGAGGTGCAAAGCGAAGAAGTATTTAGACGATTCTTATTGTTAATAGGGTTTGAGCTCGTAACTAGTCAAAGAAAGGAATCGTGGCTTCTTTATAAAATTGTTAAACATTAATGGAGGGACAGTCATGAAACAATTATTTTTATGTTCATACTTTGCTGGAGTCAAAAAGCTTTTTAGCGATTATGCAAAGGAAAAGAATCTAGAAAACAAGGTTTTATTTATTCCTACCGCTGGGAACAAAGAGGATTATACTGCCTATATCGATGAGGCTCAGCAAACATTCAAAGATTTAGGATTTGAGATAGAGGTTCTAGATATTGCTTCTTGTGATCGAGAAACTGCACAGGCAAAGATTTTCCAAAGCAAGATTCTTTATATCTCTGGTGGGAATACCTTTTATTTATTACAAGAATTAAAGAAAAAGCAACTCCTATCTCTTATCAAAGAACAAATAAGAGATGGGCTGATCTATGTGGGAGAATCAGCAGGGGCTATCATTACCGCCAAGGATGTTGACTACAATAAGCTCATGGATGACAAGACGGTAGCGAAAGAGTTATCGGATACAACGGGATTGAATGAAGTGGAGTTTTACATCCTTCCACATTATGGTGAGGAGCCTTTTACTGATAGTAGCAAGAAGACCTTTGAAACCTATAAAAATCAGCTCGACTTAATGCGAATGAACAATTCACAAGCTGTTATTGTAAATGATAAAGAAATAAAAGTTGTTTCTGAACAGGATTAAAATAATTTTTTTCGCTATTATGACATCTATTCTAATACGTTGTCCCTTTTAAAAAGAAAAGGGAAGATAATATAAGTTTATGTCAGTTTTCCCTTGACAAATATTCATTTTGCGTGTAAAATGGAATAGATCTTGAACTTGAAGGGAGTGAAAAAAATGTCTAAAACAGTAGTACGTAAGAATGAATCTCTTGACGATGCACTTCGTCGTTTCAAACGTGCGGTTACTAAAGCTGGTACTCTTCAAGAAACACGCAAACGTGAATTCTATGAAAAACCTTCTGTAAAACGTAAACGTAAATCAGAAGCAGCTCGTAAACGTAAAAAATTCTAATTTGAAATGAAAGGCTAGACTTGTCTAGTCTTTTTTTGCATAGTATTTAGAGGAACAAATTCTTATGAAAGAGTATATAAAAGAATATCAAAAGATGCGTGAAAATCACTTGGAAGATTGGGGTTATTGTGCTGATCCGATAGATTGGAAGGAATTTGAAGAGTCAAACCAAAGAATTTTTGAAAAGTATTTAACCGATTCAAAAGTATTGTCTGACAAGGTTTTAAGGGTTAAATTGTACAGTAGCTTATTGCTAGATGATATTAAATATTTTGCTTATTATGCTGCGTTTTTAGGTGGGGATTATACACAGTTAAACAATGCGCTATGGCAAACAGGAAGAACCGAGCTGCTGAGAGGCGGTTTGTTGGCAAGTGGAACCATTTATACAGATGGAATTTTGAAAGGCTTGATTACCTCTTTTGCTTGTAACGATTTTTCAGTCATTCCATCATTCATCCCCAAAGATTTACCCTTGTTGAAAGGAACCTATTATCCAGAAAATGTGATGAATCTTTTATACGCTCTTTATTATCAAGATGAAGAAAGATTATCCGAGTCTCTCTTGCGTGCACAACAGTTTTTAGAGAAGAAAAAACGAACTGGTATGGAAGAATTTTCTGTTCGGTATTTTATAAGTTTAGCAAGAAAAGATGCAGTTGCATTAAGTGAGTCCTTACAAAACTTATGTCAAGCTTATCAGAGGCGAGGTTACCCCTATGAAAAGATTGATAAGTGCTTTGCGGATGAGATTCATGGTCTATATCGTTTGGTACGATTTTTTGACCATTCCTTGTTCGAAGAAGTCAGTATGCCATCTCATAAGACTTTTTTGAAGGAGTTTGAAGAATGGCAAGTCCAAAATCAGTTCCCAAAAGGTCAACAGTTCTATACCTATCCTCAAGATATGGCTGATGCAAATAGAATATTAACAAAAGGTCTTCCAAGGATTTACTTAGCAAAATCTGGAAGGGATTTGGTGATAGATGTTGACCGATTTGCAGTAGATTTGTCTCGGTTAATTTGAAGGAGTACGAAAAGACTTCCTAGCCAAATCTTTCCCCAAGAAACATCAAATAAATACTGTAAATCCTGCAAAAAAAGGAAACTTCCAACTACAATCTGATATAATAGTAGGGAGAACTCGATTGAAGGAGGAAATTATGTCGGTTTTAGTAAGAGATGTCATTGAAAAACTCAGACTAGATATTGTCTATGGTGAAGGCGAATTACTTGAAAAAGAAATCAATACTGCGGACATTATGAGACCTGGTCTTGAAATGACGGGCTATTTTGATTACTATACACCAGAACGGATTCAGCTGTTAGGGATGAAGGAGTGGTCCTATTTAGTTGCCATGCCTGCCCAGAACCGTTATCAAGTTTTGAAGAAAATGTTTCTACCTGAAACACCTGCTGTTATCGTGGCTCGTGGTCTGGTAGTGCCAGAGGAAATGTTGAGGGCTGCTAGAGAATGCAAGATTGCGATTTTAACCAGTCGAACAGCAACCAGTCGTTTATCTGGAGAACTTTCTAGCTACCTTGATTCCCGTTTGGCTAAACGTACTAGCGTGCATGGTGTCTTGATGGATATCTATGGCATGGGTGTCTTGATCCAAGGAGATAGCGGTATCGGTAAGAGTGAGACAGGTCTTGAGCTTGTGAAGCGTGGACACCGTCTAGTAGCAGACGATCGTGTAGATATTTATTCTAAGGATGAGATGACTCTTTGGGGCGAACCTGCTGAAATCTTGAAGCATTTGCTTGAGATTCGTGGAGTTGGGATTATCGATATCATGAGTCTTTATGGTGCGAGTGCTGTAAAAGATTCTTCACAAGTTCAGCTAGCAGTTTATTTGGAAAATTATGATACACATAAGACCTTTGATCGTCTTGGAAACAATGCCGAAGAACTCGAAGTTTCTGGTGTAACGATTCCGCGTATCCGCATCCCAGTAAAAACAGGACGCAATATCTCCGTTGTTATTGAGGCGGCTGCCATGAACTACCGCGCTAAAGAAATGGGCTTTGATGCGACACGTTTATTTGAAGAACGCTTGACAAATCTAATCGCTCAAAATGAGGTGAAACATGATTAATCCAGTCGCATTTGAAATTGGCCCCTTTGCTATTCGTTGGTATGCTTTGTGTATTGTAGCTGGTCTGGTTCTGGCAGTCTATCTTGCTATGAAAGAAGCTCCTAAAAAGAAAATTCTATCAGATGATATTTTGGATTTTATCCTGATTGCTTTTCCGGTAGCTATTTTAGGTGCTAGACTATACTACGTGCTCTTTCGCTTAGATTATTATCTGCAAAATCCAGGTGAAATCATCGCCATTTGGAATGGTGGTTTGGCCATTTATGGAGGTTTGATAGCAGGGGCTATTGTCCTTTATATCTTTGCAGATAGAAAGCTGATTAATACTTGGGATTTCTTAGATATTGCAGCACCGAGCGTCATGGTTGCCCAGAGTTTAGGGCGCTGGGGGAACTTCTTTAACCAAGAAGCCTACGGTGCAGCAGTAGATAGTTTGGATTATTTGCCGGGCTTCATTCGTGACCAGATGTACATTGATGGTAGCTACCGTCAGCCGACCTTCTTATATGAGTCGGTTTGGAATCTGATTGGATTTGCTTTGATTCTGATTTTTAGACGAAAATTGAAGGGAATCAGACGTGGTCATATCACTGCTTTCTACTTGATTTGGTATGGTTTTGGTCGTATGATTATCGAAGGAATGCGGACAGACAGCCTCATGTTCTTTGGTCTGCGAGTTTCCCAATGGTTATCAGTTATCCTTATCGGACTCGGTATTTTTATCATACTTTATCAAAATCGAAAGAAAGCACCTTTCTATCATACAGAGGAGGAAAAATAAATGTTAGAAGTTGCATATATACTTGTTGCGATTGCTTTGATTGTCTGTTTAGTCTATTTGACAATCACGATTCAAAAAGCAGGTCGTATGATTGATGAAACAGAGAAAACCATCAAAACGCTAAGCTCAGATGTGAACGTTACCTTGCATCAGACCAATGAATTGTTGGTTAAGGTCAATGTGTTAGCAGACGATATCAATATCAAAGTTGCGACGATTGATCCACTCTTTACGGCGGTGGCAGACTTGTCAGAGTCAGTATCTGATCTCAACCAACATGCGCGTGTTTTAGGCAAAAAAGCTTCATCTGCTGGTTCAAAGACCATCAAAACAGGTGCAGGCTTGTCCGCTCTTCGTGTCGCAAGTAAATTTTTCAAAAAATAAAAAAGGAGAAATCTTATGGGAAAACTATCCTCTATCCTTTTAGGAACAGTTTCAGGTGCTGCTCTTGCTTTGTTCTTAACCAGTGACAAGGGTAAGCAAGTTTGTAGTCAAGCTCAGGATTTTCTAGATGATTTGAGAGAAGATCCAGAATATGCTAGAGAGCAGGTTTGTGAAAAACTAACAGAAGTGAAGGAACAGGCAACTGACTTTGTGCTGAAAACAAAGGAACAAGTAGAATCTGGTGAAATCACTTTTGATAGTGTCCTTGACCAAGCTAAAAACTGTGCTCGACAAGCGACAGAAGCGTCAAAGGAAAGCTTTAACAATCTCAAGGAGCAGTGGCAAGAACAGTCAACAACTCCAGACGTTGCTGAAGACCAAGAAGAAATCATCATCGATATTACTGAAGTATAAGGTATCACCATCTCTGGTTTTGGGAGATGGTGATTTTTATCTGCAAGCCTGTCTTTGTGGTATAATAAATACTATGCAGAAAAAACCAACGTCCGCCTACGTGCATATTCCATTTTGCACACAGATTTGTTATTATTGCGACTTTTCAAAAGTATTTATCAAGAATCAACCAGTAGATAGTTACCTAGAGCATCTGCTAGAGGAGTTTCGTTCTTATGATATCCAAAAGTTACGAACTCTCTACATTGGAGGTGGGACGCCAACGGCTTTGTCCGCTCCTCAATTAGAAGTGCTACTGGCTGGCCTGACTAAAAATCTAGACTTGTCTGTCTTGGAAGAGTTGACTATTGAGGCCAACCCAGGAGACTTGGACGCGGATAAGATTGCGGTTTTGAAACAGTCGCCAGTCAATCGTGTTTCCTTAGGTGTGCAGACTTTTGATGACAAAATGCTGAAAAAGATTGGGCGCAGTCATTTGGAGAAGGATATTTATGAAAATATCGACCGTCTTAAATTGGCTGGTTTTGACAATATCTCCATCGACCTAATCTACGCTCTTCCAGGTCAAACTATGGCTCAGGTCAAGGAAAATGTAGCTAAGGCTATCTCGCTTGATATTCCTCATATGAGCCTTTATAGCTTGATTTTGGAGAATCATACGGTCTTTATGAACCGCATGCGACGAGGGAAGTTGCCCCTACCTAAGGAAGAGTTAGAAGCGGAGATGTTTGAGTACATCATCGCAGAACTGGAGCGAGCTGGCTTTGAGCATTATGAGATTTCCAATTTCTCTAAACCCGGATTTGAAAGTCGCCACAATCTCATGTACTGGGACAATGCCGAGTATTATGGTATCGGTGCGGGTGCTTCGGGTTATGTGGACGGGGTGCGTTATAAAAACCACGGTCCTATCCGCCACTATCTCAATGCGGTAGAGGCAGGAAATGCTCGGATTACAGAAGAACACCTGAGTCAAAGGGAGCAGATGGAAGAAGAAATGTTCCTAGGCCTCCGGAAAAAATCCGGGGTTTCCATGACACGATTTGAGGAAAAATTTGAACGGTCCTTTGATGAACTTTATGGTGAAATCATCAGAGACTTGGTTCAGCAAGGACTCATGAAAATCGACAGTGATCGTGTCCGAATGACAAAGAGAGGTCTCTTCTTGGGAGACACTGTAGCAGAACGATTTATTTTGGAGTAGAACAATGGGCTTAACTTATCAAATGAAAATGAAAATTCCTTTTGATATGGCGGACATGAACGGTCATATCAAACTTCCAGATGTGATTTTGCTGTCCTTGCAAGTATCAGGTATGCAGTCGATTGAACTGGGAGTTAGTGACAAAGATGTGCTAGAACGTTACAATCTGGTCTGGATTATTACAGATTATGCGATTGACGTGGTTCGCTTGCCTCGCTTTGCTGAAGAGATTACGATTGAAACAGAAGCATTGACTTACAATCGTCTTTTTTGCTACCGCCGTTTCACTATCTATGATGAAGCAGGTCAAGAAATCATTCGCATGGTAGCAACCTTTGTTCTCATGGACAGAGACAGTCGTAAAGTCCATGCTGTCGAACCGGAGATTGTTGCGCCTTACCAGTCTGAGTTTGATAAAAAACTCATCCGCGGACCAAAGTATGCAAATCTAGAAGATCCGATCAGTAAAGACTACCATGTTCGTTTTTACGACTTGGATATGAATGGTCATGTCAATAATAGCAAATATCTGGATTGGATTTTTGAAGTCATGGGAGCAGACTTTTTGACCAAGTATATTCCAAAGAAAATCAATCTCAAATATGTCAAAGAAGTGCGACCAGGTGGCATGATTGCTTCAGCTTATGAACTCAAGGGACTAGAAAGCAAGCATGAGATTATCAGTGATGGCGAGATTAATGCCCAAGCTATGATTACTTGGCAAGAAATTGAAGCGAATTAGAAAGGGCGATATGGCTTATAAAGGTTATTTAATTGATTTAGATGGAACTATTTACAAGGGGAAAGACCGAATTCCGACAGGAGAGGCTTTTGTCCATGAGTTACAAAAAAGAGAAATTCCCTACCTCTTTGTGACCAACAATACAACCCGAACTCCTGAGAGTGTTCAAGAGATGTTGGCTAAGAATTTTAATATCAACACGCCTTTATCAACTGTCTACACGGCAACCTTGGCAACCATCGACTATATGAATGACTTGGAATTGGAAAAGACAGTCTATGTCATCGGAGAAGCAGGACTCAAGGATGCTATCCAGGCTGCAGGTTATGCGGAAGACAAGGAAAATCCTGCCTATGTGGTCGTTGGACTGGACTGGCAAGTTGACTATGAAAAATTTGCCACAGCAACCCTAGCTATCCAAAAGGGTGCTCACTTTATCGGAACCAATCCAGACCTCAATATCCCGACGGAACGTGGTCTTTTGCCTGGTGCTGGTTCACTAATTACACTTCTTGAGGTAGCAACACGGGTCAAACCAGTTTATATCGGGAAACCAAATGCGATTATCATGGACAAGGCAGTTGAGCACTTGGGCTTGAAAAGAGAAGAATTGCTCATGGTCGGGGATAACTACCTGACAGATATCCGAGCAGGAATTGACAATGGCATTCCAACTCTCTTGGTGACGACAGGTTTTACCAAGGCAGAAGAAGTGGCTGACCTACCAATTGCACCAACTCATGTGGTGTCTAGCCTTGCGGAGTGGAATTTTGATGAAAACTAAACTAACCTTTTGGGGAAGTATGCTCTTTCTCCTCTCCCTGTCTATCCTACTGACGATTTATCTGGCATGGGTTTTCTATCCCATGGAGATTCAGTGGCTGAACTTAGAGGATCGAGTCTATCTAAAGCCAGAAACCATTCAGTACAATTTTCATATCTTGATGAATTACCTGACTAATCCCTTTAGTCAGGTCTTAGAGATGCCAGATTTTCGTTCATCAGCGGCAGGTCTACATCACTTTGCGGTGGTGAAGAATCTCTTCCACTTGGTTCAGCTAGTTGCCCTAGTGACACTTCCAAGTTTCTATTTCTTTGTTAGAAAGATTGTAAAAAAAGGCTTTTTGCCCCTATATCGTAAAAGTATCCTAGCTCTAGTACTATTGCCTCTAATCATTGGCCTTGTAGGAGTGTTGATTGGTTTTGAGCAATTCTTTACTCTTTTCCATCAGATTCTCTTTGTGGGAGACGATACCTGGCTTTTTGATCCAGCAAAGGATCCCGTTATTTGGATTTTGCCAGAGACTTTCTTCCTCCATGCCTTTTTACTTTTCTTTGCTTTGTATGAAGGAATGTTTGGTTTCCTTTTTGTTAAAGCTTCAAGGAAATAGTGGAAAAAGTTCTGTATTTTTAATAAAAAACGAGAGAAGTTGCTCTACTCCCTATTTATTATTAGGTTATCCTAAAGATAAACTTGCAAAGCAGGAGATTTTTGCAGAAAACAGTCTATTTTCTATGAAAAAATAGGCTTTTTTTCTAAAAATACCTAGTCAAGCGCTTTATTTTTTTGTATAATAGAAATAGCAAGTATAGATAAAAGAAGAGAAAAGCATGATTACACTATTTTTATCACCGAGTTGTACATCATGTCGTAAGGCAAAGGCTTGGTTAGAGACGCATAAAGTGCCCTTTCAAGAGCATAATATTATGACTAGTCCTTTAACAAGAAAAGAATTACAACATATTCTTTCCTTGACCGAAAATGGTACTGATGACATCATTTCAACTCGTTCAAAAATTTTTCAAAAATTGGATATTGATGTAGAGAGTATCTCAGTATCGGAGTTGCTTCAGTTGATTGAGCAATATCCTAGTCTTTTGCGTCGCCCAATTATTATAGATACAAAACGCATGCAGATCGGTTTTAATGAAGATGAGATTCGTGCTTTTCTCCCTCGTAGTTACCGTAAACAAGAATTGAAAGAAGCAACATTGAGAGCTGGTATAGGATAGATGAACAAACAGTATAGTTACCCACTAGATTTGTCGTGGAGCACTGAAGAACTTGCTTCAGTGCTTTCTTTTTTTAATGATGTTGAAGCTGCTTATGAAGATAAGGTAGAAGCAAAAAAACTGTTAGATTCCTATAAGGAATTTAAGTCTGTTGTCCCGAGAAAAAGTGAAGAAAAACGTTTAGGTCGCGAATTTGAGACGGTTAGCGGTTATTCCTGCTATCATGCGGTTCAATTAGCAAAAGAAAAAAGAGAAGGGAAGATTTCTCTTGGAAACTAAATTTGAATTTGCCAAACAGATTGTGCAAGAAGCTGCAGATTACATTTTGGCCCACATGCAAGAAGATTTGCAGGTCGAGCGCAAGTCTTCGCCTACAGACTTAGTGACACGTTTGGACAAGGAGGTCCAGGAACTCTTGGTTGATCGGATCAAGTCCTCCTATCCTGAGGATTTGATTTGCGCGGAAGAGGGCTGTTTACGTGCTGCAGTCGGTCAAGGTCCTGTTTGGGTGATTGATCCCATTGACGGTACCAATAACTTTGTCGCCCAGCAGGAAGATTTTGCCGTGATGTTGGCTTATTTTGAGGATGGTGTGGGCAAATTTGGTATTATTTATGATGTCATGAAAGGTGATTGTTACCATGGTGGTGGTGCCTTTCCTCCTTGCCGCAATAATGATCCCTTACCGCCTTTTAAAAAGAAACCTCTTCAAGAATTTTTAGTTGCCGGCAACTCAGGTATGTTTGAGAGCAATGAGTGGGGCTTGGCGGATTTGGGGCGAGCAGCGTTGGGTGTCCGTGTATATGGCAGTGCGGCCATTAGTTTTGCCAAGGTTTTATCGGGTCGTCTTTTGACTTATATTACCTACCTGCAGCCATGGGATTACGCTGCGGCCAGTATCTTAGGGGAAAGTCTGGGTTATCGCCTTCTTACGGTATCGGGTGAGCCCGCTGATTTTAAAACGCGTCAGCCTGTCATGATGGTGCCAATCGAGATGCAAGAAGAGATTCAGTCTTATATCTACGAAAGGAAAGAAAACTAAATGCAATTTCCAGAAGGATTTGTTGAAAAATATGAAGCGATACTAGAAGATGAGGCAAGAGACTTTCTTGCCTCTTTTAAACAAGAAGCGGTTTCGGCTTTTCGGGTCAATCCCTTAAAAGAAAGTCAGTTATCGTTTGCTGATGCTATTCCCAATACACCTTGGGGGTATTATGGTAAGGTTTCTGGGAAGTCACCAGAGCACGTGACAGGTTTCGTTTATTCGCAAGAGCCTGCAGCCCAAATGGTGGCCCAGGTAGCTCAACCCCTTCCCGGTATGAAGGTTTTGGACTTGGCGGCAGCACCAGGTGGAAAATCCACTCAACTAGCAGCTTATCTGGCTAATCAAGGAGTCCTTGTCTCCAACGAAATTTCAAGCAAGCGAGCTAAGATTTTAGTGGAAAATATGGAACGGTTTGGAGCTACAAACGTAGTCGTGACCAATGAGTCTGCGGATCGCTTAGCCAAGGTCTTTAAAGGATACTTTGATGTGATTGTCCTTGATGCTCCTTGCTCGGGTGAAGGGATGTTCCGTAAACAACCAGATGCCATGGATTATTGGAACATCGACTATCCGAATCAATGTGCCAGTCTCCAAAGAAAGATTTTAGAAGATGCAGTCACCATGCTTGCTGAGGGTGGCCGTCTGGTCTACTCGACCTGTACTTGGGCACCAGAGGAAAATGAAGAAATCGTCCACTGGTTGCTGGATACTTATGATTTTGAACTGCTTCCAGTCGAGCATGTGAACGGTATGGTAGCAGGTATTAATCTTCCTGAAACGGCTCGGATGTACCCTCATCATTTTAAGGGAGAAGGTCAGTTTGTTGCCCATTTGCAATTCAAGGGAGAAAATCCAGCAGCCAAATTCAAAGCCAGCAAGACCAATCTTAGTCGTGAACAGCTGGCCTTGTGGCGGGAATTTGCCCAAAAACATCTCAAAGTGACACTAACTGGCCTTCTACAAACTTTTGGAGACCAACTTTATCTCTTGCCAGAGATGCTACCTGATCTAGGGAAACTCAAAATTGCCCGAAATGGACTTCATCTGGGTACTTTTAAGAAGAAACGCTTCGAACCAAGTTTTGCTCTGGGATTAGCCTTGAAACCAAGTCAAGTAAAACAAAGTGTTGAAATCAATGATGAGGACTTTGTAAAATATGTGGCTGGCGAGACTGTTCAATTGTCTGAAGCTCGACCAAATGGATGGTACCAAGTTGTGGTTCAAGGAAACGGATTAGGCTTTGCCAAGGTAACGGGAAATGTTTTAAAAAATTATTATCCAAAAGGACTCAGATTCAGGTGAAAAAGCTAGTCAAAGAGCCTATTCTATGTTATAGTGGAAGTATGAGTTTTTTCTGATAGTCTTTCATTATTACTTATATTATACGATGGAATTGTCCGCTCCTAAGAATGTCTAGATAAAATAAAGCGGGACAATCATTGATGATAATTGGATGATCAGGACAAACGGAAGAAATCAGAACATTTATCATTATGTTCAAGGAGAATAACAGTGAAAAAAAGAAAAAAGCTCGTCATGTCTCTTGCAGCTCTTTTGATGGCAGGTTCTCTAGCAGGATGTGCTAGCTGGATTGATCGTGGAGAATCCATGACAGCCGTTGGTTCAACAGCTCTTCAACCTCTTGTCGAAGCAGCAGCAGATGAATTTGGTTCTAGAAACATCGGAAAAACAGTCAATGTTCAAGGTGGTGGATCGGGCACAGGACTATCCCAAGTCCAGTCTGGAGCAGTTGACATCGGGAACTCTGACGTCTTTGCAGAGGAAAAAGAAGGAATCGATGCTTCAGCTCTGGTAGACCACAAGGTTGCAGTGGCTGGTCTTGCAGTGATTGTAAACAAGGAAGTGGATGTTGAAAATCTTACAACCGAGCAACTTCGCAAAATCTTTACAGGTGAAGTGACCAACTGGAAAGAAGTTGGGGGCAAAGACCTGGCCATTTCAATCATCAACCGAGCAGCAAGTTCTGGTTCACGAGCGACGTTTGATACGGTGATTATGAATGGCCAAGCGGCAATGCAGAGCCAAGAACAGGATTCTAACGGGATGGTCAAGTCGATTGTATCCCAAACGCCTGGAGCCATTTCTTACCTGGCTTTTGCCTATGTAGATGACTCCGTGAAAAGCATGAAACTGAATGGGTATGAACCTACATCTGAGAATGTAACGACCAACAATTGGCCTTTGTGGTCTTATGAACATATGTACACACTTGGTCAGCCAAATGAGTTAGCTGCTGAATTCCTGAATTTCGTCCTCTCAGATGAAGCCCAAAATGGGATTGTTAAGGGAATGGGCTATATCTCTATCAATGAAATGAAAGTCCAAAAGGATGCTTCAGGTACCGTTACAGCAGTAGAAGGAGGTCAATAATGAATCAAGAAGAATTATCTAAAAAATTACTCTCTCCTTCAAAGAACTCTCGCCTTGAGAAGTTCGGTAAAGGTTTGACCTTCACCTGCCTTTCTTTGATTGTTATCATTGTGGCCATGATTTTGATTTTTGTGGCCCAAAAAGGCTTATCGACCTTCTTTGTCAATGGGGTCAACATCTTTGATTTCCTTTTTGGACAAACTTGGAATCCTTCAGGGAAACAATTTGGTGCCCTTCCAATGATTTTGGGTTCCTTTATTGTGACGATTTTATCAGCCCTCATCGCAACTCCCTTCGCTATTGGTGCTGCAGTCTTTATGACAGAAGTCTCACCAAAGGGTGCAAAAATCTTGCAACCAGCCATTGAACTCCTCGTCGGGATTCCTTCAGTCGTCTATGGATTTATCGGTTTGCAAGTTGTGGTGCCTTTTGTCCGTAGCGTCTTTGGTGGAACTGGTTTTGGGATCTTGTCAGGGATTTTCGTTCTCTTTGTCATGATCCTTCCAACTGTAACCTTTATGACAACAGACAGCTTGCGTGCTGTTCCTCGTCATTACCGTGAAGCCAGTTTAGCTATGGGAGCCACTCGTTGGCAAACCATCTGGCGTGTGACCTTGAAAGCAGCACGTTCAGGTATTTTCACTGCAGTGGTCTTTGGGATGGCGCGTGCCTTCGGTGAAGCCCTTGCTATTCAGATGGTTGTCGGAAACTCAGCAGTTATCCCAACCTCGTTAACAACACCAGCTGCGACCTTGACATCTGTATTGACTATGGGTATAGGAAATACCGTCATGGGAACGGTTGATAATAACGTTCTCTGGTCACTGGCGTTGGTATTGCTCTTGATGAGTTTGGCCTTTAACAGTGTGATTAAATTGATTACGAAAGAAAGAGGAAAGAAAAACTATGCACGCTAAGAAATTAGATAAACTTGCAACAGCTGTCCTCTATACCATCGCGGGTATCATCGTTGCCATCTTGGCATCCTTGATTCTCTATATCTTGGTGAGAGGGTTACCGCATATCTCTTGGTCCTTCTTGACAGGGAAATCTTCCTCTTATCAAGCAGGTGGGGGTATCGGAATTCAGCTCTACAATTCCTTCTTCCTTCTGGTCATTACCTTGATTATCTCTGTGCCTTTATCTATGGGGGCTGGCGTATTCCTCGCTGAGTATGCCAAAAAAGGACCTGTGACCAATTTTATTCGCACCTGTATTGAGATTTTGTCTTCTCTACCATCAGTCGTTGTGGGTCTCTTTGGTTACTTGATCTTTGTAGTCCAGTTTGAGTATGGATTTTCAATCATTTCAGGTGCCTTGGCTTTGACAGTCTTTAACCTCCCTCAGATGACACGAAATGTTGAGGACAGTTTAAAACACGTTCACCATACACAACGTGAGGCTGGTCTTGCCCTTGGAATTTCTCGTTGGGAGACTGTGGTCCATGTCGTCATTCCAGAAGCCCTTCCAGGTATCGTAACGGGTGTTGTCTTGGCATCTGGTCGTATCTTTGGTGAGGCCGCCGCTCTTATCTATACAGCAGGACAATCCGCTCCAGCCCTTGACTGGTCTAACTGGAATATCCTCAGTGTTACTAGCCCTATCTCAATCTTCCGACAAGCAGAAACCTTGGCGGTCCACATTTGGAAAGTCAACAGTGAAGGAACCATTCCTGATGCTACCATTGTATCTGCTGGTTCTGCCGCCGTGCTCCTCATCTTTATCTTGATTTTTAACTTTGGAGCACGCAAACTCGGAAGCTACCTACACAAGAAATTAACCGCTGCCTAAAGGAGAAGCCATGTCAAAATATAACTGGGATGAAAAGCATATCATCACTTTCCCTGAAGAAAAAGTGGCCCTCTCTACTAAGGATTTACATGTTTACTATGGTAAAAATGAATCCATCAAGGGCATCGATATGCAATTTGAAAAAAATAAAATTACAGCCTTGATTGGCCCTTCTGGATCAGGGAAATCTACTTATCTTCGCAGTCTCAATCGGATGAATGATACCATTGATATTGCCAAGGTCACAGGCCAAATCCTCTACCGAGGGATTGACGTTAACCGTCCAGAAATCAATGTCTATGAGATGCGCAAGCATATCGGGATGGTCTTCCAACGTCCAAATCCATTTGCCAAGTCTATTTACCGCAACATCACTTTTGCTCATGAACGTGCAGGAGTTAAGGACAAGAAAGTACTTGATGAAATTGTAGAAACCTCTCTAAGACAGGCTGCCCTATGGGATCAGGTCAAAGACGACCTCCACAAATCAGCCTTGATGCTTTCTGGAGGTCAGCAACAACGTCTCTGTATCGCTCGCGCCATCTCTGTCAAGCCAGATATCCTCTTGATGGATGAGCCTGCTTCAGCCTTGGATCCGATTGCGACAGCCCAACTGGAAGAAACCATGTTGGAATTGAAGAAGGACTTTACCATCATCATCGTTACCCACAGTATGCAACAGGCTGCGCGTGCAAGTGACTACACTGGATTTTTCTACTTGGGTGACTTGATTGAGTATGATAAAACATCCAATATTTTCCAAAATGCTAAGTTACAGTCAACCAATGACTATGTAACAGGACACTTTGGTTAGAAAGGAAACGGTATGTCAGAAGCGATTTTACAGGTGTCAGACCTGTCCGTTTATTACAATAAAAAGAAGGCCTTGAATAGTGTTTCCCTTTCTTTCCAACCTAAGGAAATAACAGCCTTGATTGGTCCTTCTGGATCAGGAAAGTCCACCCTACTCAAAGCCATCAACCGCATGGGCGATCTAAATCCTGAAGTGACAACAACAGGATCAGTAGTCTATAATGGTCACAATATCTACAGTCCCCGCACCGATACGGTTGAATTGCGTAAGGAAATTGGGATGGTCTTTCAACAGCCTAATCCCTTCCCTATGTCTATCTACGAAAATGTTGTCTATGGGCTGCGTATCAATGGGGTTAAGGATAAACATGTTTTGGATGAAGCAGTAGAAAAGGCCTTGCAACGTGCTTCTATCTGGGATGAAGTAAAGGATCGTTTGCATGATTCGGCCATTGGTCTCTCAGGTGGACAACAACAACGTGTTTGTGTTGCTCGTGTCTTAGCAACCAGTCCGAAAATTATCCTCTTAGATGAACCAACATCAGCTTTGGATCCTATTTCTGCAGGTAAGATTGAGGAAACCTTGTATGGTCTGAAGGATAAATACACCATGCTCTTGGTAACGCGTTCGATGCAACAAGCCTCACGTATCTCTGATAAAACAGGATTTTTCCTAGATGGGGATTTGATCGAGTTTAACGATACGAAGAAGATGTTCCTAGAGCCACAAAACAAGGAAACAGAAGATTATATTACAGGAAAATTTGGATAAGGAGTTGAATGATGTTACGATCTCAATTTGAAGAAGATTTAGAGAAATTGCACAACCAGTTCTACGCAATGGGACAAGAAGTGCTCTCGCAGATCAATCGTACAGTGCGTGCCTTTGTTACGCATGACCGTGATTTGGCAAAAGAAGTCATCGAAGACGATGCAGAAGTAAATGAATATGAAGTGAAGTTGGAAAAGAAATCATTTGAAATGATCGCCCTCCAACAACCTGTTTCGCAAGACCTTCGTACCGTCTTGACCGTTCTCAAGGCAGTGTCAGACGTGGAACGCATGGGAGATCATGCAGTGTCTATCGCTGAGGCGACCATTCGTATGAAGGGGGAGCAACGTATCCCTTCTGTTGAAGAAGAAATCAAAAAGATGGGACGCGACGTGAAAAACTTCGTTGAAGCGGCTCTAGATCTCTATCTCAACGGTTCTGTGGATCAAGCCTACGAAGTAGCGGCTATGGATGAAAAAATCAACCATTACTTTGATAGCATCCGTGATTTGGCTACAGAAGAAATTAAGAAAAATCCTGAAGCTATCGTTACAGGCCGTGATTACTTCCAAGTCATTTCTTTCTTGGAACGTATTGGAGACTACGCAAAAAATATCTGTGAATGGGTTGTTTACTTTGAAACAGGTAAGATTGTCGAACTATAAGAAACGGTTTAAATATACAGAAGAAAAGGCTGATTAAAATAAATCAGTCTTCTTTTTTTATGAAAAGAATTGTTTTACAATCAAAATCTCTAAAAGGGTTGACAACTATTTTTAAAAGAGTTATAATTATTCAGAATTAACAGAAAGGTCGTTTATTTATGAAATTTAAGAAATGGATATTAGTTGTGTGTAGCATGCTTGCCAGCATGGTTTTGGTAGCTTGCCAGTCAGGAACGGGTAGTTCTCAGTCTGCTGTGGAAGCTATTAAACAAAAAGGAAAGCTAGTCGTTGCGACCAGTCCAGACTATGCACCGTTTGAATTCCAAGCCTTGGTAGATGGTAAAAACCAAGTGGTTGGTGCAGATATTGATATGGCTCAAGCAATTGCAGACGAGCTTGGGGTTAAACTTGAAATCTCTAGTATGAGTTTTGACAATGTCTTGACTAGCCTTCAAACTGGAAAGGCTGACTTAGCCATAGCAGGAATTAGTGCTACAGATGAGAGAAAGGAAGTCTTTGACTTTTCTATCCCTTACTATGAAAACAAAATGAGCTTCTTGGTTAGAAAAGCCGATTTAGACAAATACAAGGATCTTTCAAGCCTCGCAAGTGCAAATATCGCAGCTCAAAAGGGAACTGTGCCAGAAACCATGGTCAAGGAACAATTGCCAAATGCCCAATTGACATCCTTGACCAATATGGGGGAAGCCGTCAATGAGTTGCAGGCTGGAAAAGTGGATGCTGTTCATATGGATGAACCAGTTGCTCTTAGCTACGCAGGTAAAAACTCAGACCTTGTCGTTGCATCTGTTAACTTGACGATGAAAGATGGCGAAGCCAATGCCGTTGCTATCAAGAAGGATCAATCAGACTTGAAAGCAGTAGTAGATAAGGTTATCCAAAAACTGAAAGATGACGGAACCTATCAAAACTATCTTGAAAAGGCAGCGAAACTAACAGAAGTTGAACAATAAGAAAAAGCAGAGTTGGACTTTAATCCAATTCTGCTTTTATGTATTCTAATAGCTCTTCTAGATTTTCAAGAGTGACTTTGGCAAACTGATAAGGACAGGCGTCCAAATAAGCCTTCTCAAAAAAGTCTAATTTGAGCGAGCTGTGTTTCAAACTGGCAATTTTAGGATAGTGTCTCAAATCAAGTAAAAGACCATCGTGTAGAGGATAGTGGGGCAAGGGACAGGTGTTTTCTTCAAGAACTTTCTTTATCTGAGCCTGATAGTTCTCTTGAAGGGTCAGTCTGGCCAGTCGATTTTTTTCAAATAAATGGCTATCGATGTAAAGAGAAAGAGCCTTTTGCATGATGAGATTGCTGTCATAGTCCAGGATATTTTTGTAGGAAACAAAGGCCTCTTTTAGGGCATTTGGGAGAATGAGAGCGGTGATACGAAGGGCTGGAAAGAGGCTAGTTGAGAAGGACTTGATATAAATGACGCGATCCTCAGTATCCAGATAGTGGAAGGTTTGTCCCTTTTTAGAGTCTAAGTCACCTAGATAATCATCCTCTACGATATATACACCATACTGGTTTGCTAGATCCAGAATAGCCCTCTTTTCCTGATCAGAATAGGAATGGCCAAGAGGATAGTGGAAGCGAGGAATGGTGTAGAAAAACTTGATTTTCCCGGATTTGAATTGTTTTTCCAGTTCTTCAAGGTCAATGCCATCAATACGGCGTTCAATGGTCTGGTAGGCTAATCCTTGAGCAACTAAGAGACGATTCATCCGATGGTAGGTCGGCTGTTCAACTAGAATCTCAGCTCCCTTGCTCGGGAAGTCAATCTGAGAAAGGATAAAGAGAGCTTGCTGGGTACCAGATGTTAGAACCAGTTGGTCGGGTTTGCAGTAGAGGGCTTGGTTGAAAAGAAGTTGATGGACAGATTGTCTGAGTTCCTCAAGGCCTTCTTGGTTGTCATAGTAGTTGAAGAGGTAGTTTTCTCGGCCTATCAGGGTTTCGTTGACACAGAGTCGGAAGTCGTCATAGGCACTGGCATGTTCGTCAGTGACTTCGATTTCCAAGTCCTGATGCTGTCCTTGTTCTAGAACATAGTAGCCACTTTGGGGTTTGGCATAGAGGTATTGTTCATGGCGTAATTCCAGCAGGGCTCGTTGGATAGTGTCCTTGCTACAGTGGAAGTCTTGGCTCAATTGACGGATGGAGGGAAGCCGGCTACCTGTTGGAAATTTTCCTGATTCGATCCCCATTTTTAGAAAGGAAACGACTGCTTGGTATTTACTTTCTTTCTTCATTCCAGACCTCCGTTGATTTTGTTACATTGTACCTTTTTTTTGCCTCCTTTGCAATGGGAAAAGCATTTCTCCCTTTCACAACTAGGAGCAAATGTGGTATACTTAGAAAGTATGATGATTCATTGAATAGAAGATAAGAAAGAGAATGGATAGAAAAGTGCAGGAACCGGTTAAATTATTTCAATACAATACTCTAGGTGCCCTAATGGCAGGTCTCTATGGTGGAACCATGACAGTAGGAGAGTTGCTGGAACATGGTGACCTCGGCTTGGGAACCCTTGATTCGATTGATGGGGAGTTGATTGTCCTTGATGGCAAGGCTTATCAAGCCAAGGGATCTGGTCAAACGCCTGAAATCGTTGAAGTGGCAGCGGATGCCCTTATTCCCTATGCAGCAGTGGTTCCTCATCAGGCAGAAGTGATTTTTCGACAGCGCTTTGAGATGACGGACAAGGAATTGGAAAAGCGAATTGAGTCCTACTATGATGGGGAAAATCTTTTTCGTTCCATCAAGATTCATGGCGAATTTTCACAAATGCACGTGCGGATGATTCCTAAATCCACACCTGATACCAAGTTTGCTGATGTAGCGACTCACCAACCTGAATATAGCCGTGAAAATGTATCGGGAACTATTGTTGGATTTTGGACACCGGAGATTTTCCATGGTGTGAGTGTTGCAGGCTACCATTTGCATTTTATCTCAGATGATTTGACCTTTGGTGGTCATGTGATGGACTTTGTTATCAAAGAAGGAATGATCGAGGTTGGGGCAGTCGACCAGTTGGATCAACGTTTTCCAGTCCAAGATCGCCAGTATTTATTTGCTAAATTTAATGTTGACGAGATGAAGAAAGATATTGATAAGTCAGAATAGGAGAAAAAGATGACAGTACATATTATCCTCACCATGATCGCTTTAGTTCTCATTCTAGTAGGTGGAACTTGGTATGCCAAAAAACGGTTTAAAATCTCTCTTGCAGTGATGGGCTTGGGGGCAATCGCATTTTTTGTTTCTTCTCAAGTGTTAGAGAAGATGGTTCACCTTCTGGTACTCCATCCGCAAAAAGATGGAACCATTCCGCTCATGCAGGAGCAGCCTTTCTTATACGTCCTTTATGGGATTGCCATGGCTGCCCTCTTTGAAGAGACGGCCCGTTTTGTCTTTTTTAAATGGTTGGAGAAAAAGAGAAAGTTGGAAGATCGAGATGCTTGGGCTTATGGCTTAGGACATGGAGGCTTAGAGATGCTCTACCTCGGAATGGGAAGTTTGATTAGCCTTTTGATCCTCTTTTCACTAGTACAGTCATCAAATACTGATGCGGCGAATCTTCTTACAAAGAGTACATTAGAAACAGTTCAGTCTCTATCAGCATGGCAGATCTATCTACTAGGAGTTGAGCGTGTCCTTGCTCTGGTTCTCCAAATTAGCCTTACTGTCTGGGTCTATCAAAGTGTCCGTCAAAAGAAATGGATTTATCTCGTTGCTGCCTATGGATTACATGCCTTGTTCGACTTAGCTCCAGCTCTATCTCAAGTGGGCTGGATTGCGAATCCGCTTCTAGTTGAGTTTGTTCTTCTCGTAGAACTTTTAGTCTTTATCTGGCTGACAAAATTTACATTTTGGAAAAAATCATAAAAAGAGGGGAGACCTCTTTTTTTATGTAAGGATAAAACAAGCTCTTTTTATGGTCGTCAAATGTCTCTAAAAATGGTATAATGGAATGAATTTTGAAAAAGGAAGAGTGACATGTCAGTAAAAGAAAAAATGCTTGAAATCCTAGAAGGAATCGATATTCGTTTTAAGGAACCTTTGAAGACCTATACCTATACCAAGGTAGGAGGTCGAGCGGATTATCTAGTTTTGCCACGCAATCGCTATGAGATGGCCCGTGTCGTCCAATTTGCCAATCAAGAGAATATTCCTTGGATGGTGCTAGGAAATGCTAGTAATATCATCGTTCGTGAAGGTGGAATCCGTGGTTTTGTCATCTTGTGCGATAAGCTTAATAACGTTTCAGTTGATGGCTATACCATTGAAGCGGAAGCAGGAGCGAACTTGATCGAAACAACACGTATTGCCCTCCGTCATAGTTTGACTGGTTTTGAGTTTGCTTGTGGGATTCCTGGAAGCATCGGAGGAGCTGTCTTTATGAATGCGGGTGCCTATGGAGGAGAGATTGCTCATATCTTGCAGTCTTGTCAAATTTTGACCAAGGAAGGGGAAATCGAGACCTTGTCAGTCAAGGACTTGGCTTTTGGTTACCGTCATTCAGCTATTCAGGATTCTGGGGCTATTGTCTTGTCAGCTAAATTTGCCCTATCTCCAGGGAATCATCAGGTTATCAAGCAAGAAATGGACCGCTTGACGCACCTACGTGAACTCAAACAACCATTAGAATACCCATCTTGTGGTTCAGTCTTTAAGCGACCAGTGGGGCATTTTGCAGGACAGTTGATTTCAGAGGCTGGCTTGAAAGGCTATCGTATCGGTGGTGTGGAAGTATCTGAAAAGCATGCCGGTTTCATGATCAATGTTGCTGACGGAACAGCGAAAGACTACGAGGACTTGATCCAATCTGTTATTGAAAAAGTCAAGGAACACTCAGGTGTTACCTTAGAGCGAGAAGTTCGTATCTTGGGTGAGAAAGAATAAGGTTGGGGTAGAAAAGTTGCTGCTATAACCACCATTGTAAAGGGGTGAAAGCCTATCGTTAGTGAAGATGTATGTAGGCAGTTCAATCTCCTACACGAGGTAGTAGCGGTCTGACAGAGCCCTGATCTGTTAATTTACGAAGAAGAAGGAATTTAGAGGAATTGAAAAAACCAATTATTGAATTCAAAAACGTCTCTAAAGTTTTTGAAGACAGCAACACCAAGGTTCTCAAAGACATTAACTTTGAGTTGGAAGAGGGAAAGTTCTATACCTTACTAGGCGCATCTGGTTCTGGGAAATCAACCATCCTGAACATCATTGCAGGTTTACTAGATGCGACGACAGGGGATATTTTACTGGATGGGGTACGGATTAACGACATCCCAACCAACAAGCGAGACGTCCATACGGTCTTCCAATCCTATGCCTTGTTTCCACATATGAATGTGTTTGAAAATGTTGCCTTTCCGCTCCGCTTGCGTAAAATCGACAAGAAAGAAATCGAGCAACGTGTAGCGGAAGTGCTCAAGATGGTTCAGTTGGAAGGTTATGAAAAACGTTCCATCCGTAAACTCTCTGGAGGACAACGTCAGCGTGTAGCCATTGCCCGTGCCATCATCAACCAACCCCGTGTGGTCTTGTTGGATGAGCCCTTGTCAGCGCTGGACTTGAAATTGCGAACGGACATGCAGTACGAACTGCGTGAACTGCAGCAACGATTGGGGATTACCTTTGTCTTTGTCACTCACGATCAGGAGGAAGCCCTGGCTATGAGTGACTGGATTTTCGTTATGAACGATGGAGAGATTGTTCAGTCTGGAACACCTGTAGATATCTATGATGAGCCAATCAACCACTTTGTTGCCACCTTTATCGGCGAGTCCAATATCTTGCCAGGAACCATGATTGAAGACTACTTGGTTGAGTTTAACGGCAAACGCTTCGAAGCGGTCGATGGGGGGATGAAGCCAAATGAGCCAGTTGAGGTTGTCATTCGTCCAGAGGACTTGCGCATTACCCTTCCTGAAGAAGGCAAGCTCCAAGTCAAGGTTGATACCCAGCTTTTCCGTGGGGTTCATTACGAGATTATCGCCTATGACGAGCTCGGAAATGAATGGATGATCCACTCGACTCGTAAGGCCATTGTTGGCGAGGAAATCGGTCTGGACTTTGAACCAGAAGATATCCACATCATGCGTCTCAACGAAACCGAAGAAGAGTTCGATGCTCGTATCGAGGAGTACGTAGAAATCGAAGAGCAAGAAGCAGGTCTGATTAACGCGATCGAGGAGGAAAGAGATGAAGAAAACAACCTCTAAACTCTTTGTAGTGCCCTACATGCTTTGGATTGTCCTCTTTGTTCTCGCACCCTTGGTCTTGATTTTCGGTCAATCCTTTTTCAACATTGAAGGCCAATTTAGCTTAGAAAACTATAAATCCTACTTTGCGTCACAAAACTTGACCTATCTTAAAATGAGCTTCAACTCAGTCCTCTATGCAGGAATTGTGACCTTAGTAACATTGCTCATCAGCTATCCAACAGCCCTCTTTTTGACCCGTCTCAAGCACCGTCAACTCTGGCTCATGCTGATTATCTTGCCAACCTGGATCAATCTGCTTCTTAAGGCCTATGCCTTTATCGGGATTTTTGGTCAAAATGGCTCTATTAACCAATTTTTGGAATTTATCGGAATCGGTTCGCAGCAGTTGCTCTTTACGGATTTCTCCTTCATCTTTGTCGCAAGCTACATCGAGCTTCCCTTTATGATTTTGCCGATTTTCAATGTCTTGGATGATATGGATAACAATCTCATCAATGCCAGCTACGACCTCGGTGCGACCAAGTGGGAAACTTTCCGCCATGTCATCTTCCCTCTATCTATGAATGGAGTGAGAAGTGGGGTTCAGTCTGTCTTTATCCCCAGCTTGAGTCTCTTCATGCTGACACGTTTGATTGGTGGGAACCGTGTTATCACGCTGGGAACGGCCATTGAGCAGAACTTCCTGACCAATGACAACTACGGTATGGGTTCTACCATCGGTGTGATCCTCATCCTAACCATGTTCATCACCATGTGGGTGACCAAGGAAAGGAGAGAACGATGAAGAAATTTGCCAATCTCTACCTAGCCTTTGTCTTTATCATCCTATATTTGCCAATCTTTTACTTGATTGGCTATGCCTTTAATGCAGGGGATGATATGAATAGTTTTACTGGTTTTAGCTTGAGCCATTTTAAAACCATGTTTGGTGATGGTCGTCTCATGTTGATCCTCACCCAAACCTTTTTCTTGGCCTTTCTGTCAGCCTTGATTGCGACTGTTATAGGGACTTTCGGTGCTATTTACATTTACCAGTCTCGTAAGAAATACCAAGAAGCCTTTTTATCACTCAATAATATCCTCATGGTTGCGCCTGATGTTATGATTGGTGCTAGCTTCTTGATTCTCTTTACCCAGCTTAAGTTTTCACTTGGATTTCTGACAGTTCTATCTAGTCACGTGGCCTTTTCCATCCCTATCGTGGTCTTGATGGTCTTGCCTCGTCTCAAGGAGATGAATGATGACATGATTCATGCGGCCTATGACTTAGGTGCCAGTCAATTTCAGATGTTTAAGGAAATCATGCTTCCTTACCTGACACCGTCTATCATTGCAGGTTATTTTATGGCCTTCACCTATTCGCTAGATGACTTTGCCGTGACCTTCTTTGTGACGGGAAATGGCTTTTCAACCCTGTCAGTTGAGATCTACTCTCGTGCTCGTAAGGGGATTTCGTTAGAGATCAATGCCCTGTCTGCACTTGTCTTTCTCTTTAGTATTATCCTAGTTGTAGGTTATTACTTTATCTCACGTGAGAAGGAGGAGCAAGCATGAAAAAACTCTATTCATTTTTAGCAGGAATTGTAGCAATTATCCTTGTCTTGTGGGGGATTTCCCATCATCTAGATAGTAAAATCAACAGTCGAGATAGTCAAAAATTGGTTATCTACAACTGGGGGGACTATATCGATCCCGAACTCTTGGAGAAATTCACAGAAGAAACAGGAGTCCAAGTCCAGTATGAGACCTTTGATTCCAACGAAGCCATGTATACCAAGATCAAGCAGGGTGGAACGACCTACGATATTGCCATCCCGAGTGAATACATGATCAACAAGATGAAGGACGAAGACCTCTTGGTTCCGCTTGATTATTCAAAAATTGAAGGAATCGAAAATATCGGACCTGAGTTCCTCAACCAGTCTTTTGACCCGGGCAATAAATTCTCCATCCCTTACTTCTGGGGGACCTTGGGAATCGTCTACAATGAAACCAAGGTAGATGAGGCGCCTGAGCATTGGGATGACCTCTGGAAACCAGAATACAAGGATTCCATCATGCTTTTTGATGGGGCGCGTGAGGTGCTGGGACTCGGGCTTAACTCGCTCGGTTACAGTCTTAACTCTAAGGATCCTCAGCAGTTGGAAGAAACGGTAGACAAGCTCTACAAACTGACTCCAAATATCAAGGCCATTGTGGCAGACGAGATGAAGGGTTACATGATTCAGAACAACGCTGCTATCGGTGTGACTTTCTCTGGGGAAGCCAGCCAGATGTTGGAGAAAAATCCTAACCTCAAGTATGTCGTTCCGACTGAGGCCAGCAATCTCTGGTTTGATAACATGGTCATTCCAAAAACCGTGAAAAATCAAGATGCCGCCTATGCCTTTATCAACTTTATGTTGAAACCCGAAAATGCTCTGAAAAATGCGGAGTATGTAGGTTACTCAACACCAAACCTACCAGCAAAGGAAATGCTCCCAGAGGAGACTCGTGAGGACAAATCCTTCTATCCAGACGCTGATACCATGAAACACCTGGAAGTTTATGAGAAATTTGACCATAAATGGACAGGAAAATATAGCGACCTCTTCCTACAGTTTAAAATGTATCGGAAGTAGGAGATATGCTTTCTTGTCAGCTTTTCCAGTTGACGCAGAACTCAAAAAACGATATAATAATAAAGTTGAGAATTGATTTTCAATCAACTTAGTCCAGAGAAATGGCGGTGCTGCGAGCCATCTAAGGTAGGAAGTCATGCTACTCAATCAGACAATTGCATAAGAATAAGAGAATGACAAGTTCATTGAATGAAGGTGGTACCGCGGTTTTTCGCCCTTCGTGATGTGAGCTTGTCTTTTGATTTTTGGAGGTGTTTATGAAGACATTTCTCGTGAAACAAAAGTTTCGTCTTGGGGGCGAACGCTTTGATATCAAGGATGACAGAGGAGTAGTGAACTATCAAGTGGAGGGATCTTTCTTCCAAATTCCTAAGACCTTTACCATCTATGACGCCTATGGTGAGCAGGTCAGTGAAATCAGTAAAGAATTTTTCACCTTGCTTCCTCGCTTTACTATTCAGCTACGAAACGGTTCAAATTTCGTCATTCGTAAGAAGTTGACTTTCTTTCGAGATAAGTATGAGTTTGATAATCTCGGGCTTCGTATCGAGGGCAATATCTGGGATTTAAATTTCAAATTGCTAGATGATCGCGATCAGCTGATTGCAGAAATTAAGAAGGAACTCTTCCATCTGACCTCTACCTATACCGTAACGGTTCTGGAGGATTCTTATGCAGACCTGGTCATTTCCCTCTGTGTCGCGATTGACTATGTGGAAATGCTGGAAAGCCAATCAAATTAAACAAGTAAATAAGGAGATATTATGAAACAACTATCTAGTGCTCAAGTTCGCCAAATGTGGCTTGATTTCTGGGCAAGTAAAGGCCACTCTGTCGAACCATCAGTCAGCTTGGTTCCTGTAAATGACCCAACTCTTTTGTGGATTAACTCTGGGGTAGCAACCCTTAAGAAATACTTTGACGGAACCATTATCCCTGAAAATCCACGTATTACCAATGCGCAAAAAGCTATCCGTACTAACGATATTGAAAACGTAGGGAAGACTGCGCGCCACCATACTATGTTTGAAATGTTGGGGAACTTCTCTATCGGAGATTACTTCCGTGACGAAGCCATCACTTGGGCTTATGAGCTTTTGACAAGCCCAGAATGGTTTGATTTTCCTGCTGAAAAACTGTACATGACCTACTATCCAGACGATAAAGATTCTTACAACCGCTGGATTGAAGTAGGAGTGGATCCTAGCCACTTGATTCCAATCGAAGACAACTTCTGGGAAATCGGTGCGGGGCCTTCTGGACCTGATACAGAAATCTTCTTTGACCGAGGAGAAGCATTTGATCCAGAAAACATCGGTATTCGCCTGCTTGCAGAAGATATCGAAAACGATCGTTACATCGAAATCTGGAACATCGTTTTGTCACAATTTAACGCCGATCCTGCTGTTCCTCGTAGCGAGTACAAGGAATTACCACATAAGAACATTGATACGGGCGCTGGTTTGGAGCGTTTGGTGGCTGTTATCCAAGGGGCTAAGACCAACTTTGAAACTGACCTCTTCATGCCGATCATTCGTGAAGTTGAGAAATTGTCTGGTAAGGTTTATGAACAAGATGGCGACAACATGAGCTTCAAGGTCATCGCTGACCACATCCGTTCCCTTTCATTTGCCATCGGTGATGGTGCCCTTCCTGGAAATGAAGGTCGTGGTTATGTTCTTCGTCGTTTGCTCCGTCGTGCTTCTATGCACGGTCAAAAATTGGGTATCAACGAGCCTTTCCTTTACAAACTCGTTCCAACTGTTGGAAAAATCATGGAAAGCTACTATCCAGAAGTGCTTGAAAAACGTGACTTTATCGAAAAAATCGTTAAGAGCGAAGAAGAGTCATTTGCCCGTACCCTTCACTCAGGTCAACACTTTGCAGAAACCATCGTAGCTGACTTGAAAGCCAAAGGTCAAAACGTTATCGCGGGGCAAGATGTCTTCAAACTCTACGATACATATGGATTTCCAGTTGAGTTGACAGAAGAAATCGCTGAAGAAGCTGGGATGACTGTCGATCGTGAAGGTTTTGAAGCAGCCATGAAAGAACAGCAAGAACGTGCGCGTGCGTCTGCTGTTAAGGGTGGCTCAATGGGAATGCAAAATGAAACCCTCCAAAACATTACAGTGGAAAGTGTCTTCAACTATAATGCCAGCCAATTGCCTTCTAAGTTGGTGGCTATCGTGGCTGACAATGCAGAAGTAGAAGCTGTTTCTGAAGGAACTGCCTCTCTTATCTTTGCGGAAACTCCATTCTATGCTGAAATGGGTGGACAAGTAGCTGACCACGGTCAAATCTTGGACGCTGCTGGAAATGTCGTGGCTACTGTGATAGATGTTCAAAAAGCACCAAATGGCCAAGCTCTTCATACTGTTGAAGTTCTTGCTCCTCTTGCTTTGAACCAAGAATACACCTTGGCTATTGACAGCAATCGTCGTCACCGTGTCATGAAAAACCACACTGCGACTCACTTGCTCCATGCGGCCCTTCACAATATCCTTGGACACCATGCGACACAAGCAGGATCTCTGAACGAAGTAGAATTCCTTCGCTTTGACTTCACTCACTTCCAAGCTGTAACTCCTGAAGAGTTGCGCGCCATTGAACAGCAAGTCAATGAGAAAATCTGGGAAGCAATTGCTGTAGAAACTGTTGAGACAGATATTGACACTGCTAAAGAAATGGGAGCTATGGCCCTCTTTGGTGAGAAATACGGTAAGGAAGTTCGTGTTGTTACGATTGGTGACTACTCAGTGGAACTTTGTGGTGGTACCCACGTTGGCAACACTTCTGAGATTGGTCTCTTCAAGATTGTCAAAGAAGAAGGAATCGGATCAGGAACTCGCCGTATCTTGGCAGTAACTGGTAAGGAAGCCTTTGAAGCTTATCGCGAACAAGAAGACGCTTTGAAAGCCGTCGCATCAACCTTGAAAGCCCCTCAACTCAAGGAAGTTCCTCATAAGGTTGAAGGGCTTCAAGAACAACTCCGTCAGCTTCAAAAAGAAAATGCAGAATTGAAAGAAAAAGCCGCAGCCGCAGCCGCAGGCGATGTCTTCAAGGATGTGATGGAAGTCAACGGTCACCGTTACATTGCAAGCCAAGTTTCTGTATCAGATGCAGGCGCCCTTCGTACCTTTGCGGATAACTGGAAACAAAAAGACTACTCTGATGTGCTTGTCCTAGTTGCAGCCATCGGTGACAAAGTCAACGTTCTTGTAGCTAGCAAGAGCAAAGACATCCACGCAGGTAATTTGGTAAAAGAATTGGCTCCAATCGTTGATGGACGTGGTGGTGGTAAACCAGACATGGCCATGGCAGGAGGAAGCAACCAAGCGAAAATTCAAGAACTCTTGGATGCAGTAGCAGGTAAATTGTAAGACAATAAAGATCTATCCATTTGGGTAGGTCTTTTTGCCTACTTAAAAAGCCAAATCCGCTTGGATTTGACTTGTAACTGATAGGTTTATTTTGTTGCCCAGACACTGACTGAACCCGCTGCTACTGGAAATTCTCCATACCCTTCAGCATTGATTGTAACTTGTGCTGGATGATTTTCAAGGAGATCAACAAAAGTCTGCTCAGCCCATTCTTGACCGACAAACATGGATTTGCTGTTTTCTTGGTCATTTGAGATAAGGACAGCGATCGGGGATTGGTTTTCAGCGCCTGAACGAACCCAACCGATACAGTTGGCATCGTCAAAGTAGTCTGTTTGCTCTCCATAAGCCAAGTCTTTTCGGATGGCTAGGAGACGGTCAAGAACTTCTCTGAAATCTTGTTGAGCAAATTGCCCTGAAATGCCATAATAATCTCCGTAAAAGATACATGGAAGCCCATCTTGACGTAATAGAATAAGGGCATAGGCTGCTGGTTTAAACCATTCTTCAACAGTCGATTCGAGGGCCTGTCCTCGTTGGGTATCGTGGTTGTCTACAAAGGTCACAGCCTTATCGGGTTTTAGTTCAACCAAGCTATCTGTGAAAATGTTACGAAGGTCGTAACTTGCTCCAGCATGGCTAGCTTCAAAGAGGTTCTGGTGGAGGCGAACATCGACAAGGTCAAAACGTTCTTCTATTTTCTCGAGATAGTCTAGATTGTCTTCCTTGTCTGGGTTCCAAAATTCCCCAAAAACATAGAAATCTTGACCGTATTTTTCCTTCATATCACGAATGAAATTGCCCATAAAGAAGGAGTCGATGTGCTTAACGGCATCCAAACGGAAACCAGCTACACCAGTCGTTTCCATGAACCAGTCAGCCCAGTCATAGATGTTTTGGATGACTTCAGGGTGCTTAAAGTCTAGGTCGGCATACATGAGGTAGTCGTAGTTACCGTTTTCGTTATCGACCAATTCCTCGTTGGCCCAACCTTTATTGTCCCCCTGGATCAGGTAAATACCAGACTTACGGCGTTTGGCATCGTAGTCTGTACCTGTAAAGTGGTACCAGTGCCAGTGGAAGTCATTGTAGGTATCTTGGCGACCATCGAAAGTAAAGTGAGTCCAGCCATTGATAGTAAAGGGCTCGCTTAATTGAACGGTACGGTCCTCAGGGTCCACTTCAATAACCTGAAAGGCTTCCATATGATCGGCAGCAGCCTTGTGATTGAGCACCACATCGGCCATAGGTTGAATTCCCTGCGCCTTTAGGGCTTGAATGGCTTGAAGATAATCTTCTTTAAACCCATACTTGGTACGGACAGTCCCTTTTTGGTGAAATTCACCTAGGTCAAAAAGATCGTAAACACCATAGCCGACATCTTTTTCGTTGGTTGCCTTGAAGGCAGGTGGCATCCAGACATGGCTGATGCCAAGGTTTGCTAGGTGCTCTGCGTCATTTGTCAGTCGCGTCCAGTGTTGGCCGTCGTGAGGCAAATACCATTCAAAGTATTGCATAAGTGTCTGATTTTGCATTGTTTTTCCTCTTGCTTATCAATGTTGTGTTTTATTTTACCATAAAGTTTAGAACTAGGCAAACGTTTGCGCAAGATTCTATACTCATTTCTGAAATTGTCTATTTTTAGCGAATAGAATCTCTCTTTCCATTATAAGGGAAAGGATGTTTTGGTGGAAAAGTAAATGGCATATACTTATTTTAACAAAAATGACACTCAGTAAACTAAAGTACATATGGTTAAACGGTTTCTTTTTTGAGAATTGTCACAAAATTTGCTATAATAGTAGCTATGAATAGAATTAGGGTCAGCAGATGTGTTGAAAAAAAGCTAGCTAAGGGTCTAGTTCTTTTGGAAGCAAGTGATTTAACAGATATTGAACTGACGGATCAGGCAGTAGAAGTTCTTAGTCAAGACGGGAAGTTTTTAGGGAGCGCCTATCTTTCTCAACAGAATAAAGGAATCGGCTGGTTCATCAGCAAGGAAAAGGTTCGTTTCAATCAAGCCTTTTTTGAAATCCTGTTTCGTAAGGCCAAGGAAGCTAGAAAGCCTTATTATCAAGATGACTTGACCACTGCCTTTCGCCTTTTTAACCAAGAGGGGGATGGTTTTGGTGGTCTGACTGTTGATCTCTATGGAGATTATGCTGTCTTTTCTTGGTACAATTCCTTTGTTTACCAGATTCGTGTGCTGATCATAAATGCTTTTAAGGAAGTTTTCCCTGAGGTCTTGGGGGCTTATGAAAAGATTCGTTTTAAAGGTCTAGACTACGAGTCTGCCTATGTTTATGGTGAGGAAGCGCCAGATTACTTTACTGTTCTTGAGAATGGCGTGCTCTATCAAGTCTTTATGAATGATGGCTTGATGACAGGGATTTTCCTAGACCAGCATGAGGTTCGTGGGAGTCTGGTTGACGGTCTAGCCATGGGCAAATCCTTGCTCAATATGTTCTCCTATACGGCTGCCTTTTCAGTTGCTGCAGCTATGGGAGGCGCGAGTGAGACGACTTCTGTCGACTTGGCCAAACGGTCTAGAGAGCTGTCAGAAGCTCATTTTCAGGCAAATGGACTCAGCACGGACAATCATCGTTTTATCGTTATGGATGTCTTTGAGTACTTCAAGTATGCCAAGCGAAAAGGCTTGACCTATGATGTGATTGTTCTTGATCCGCCAAGCTTTGCCCGCAATAAAAAACAAACATTCTCTGTAGCTAAGGACTATCACAAGTTGATTTCCCAGAGTCTAGAGATTTTAAATCCGGGAGGGATTATCATTGCCAGTACCAATGCTGCCAATGTTTCCCGCCAGAAATTTACAGAACAAATTGATAAAGGTTTTGCAGGAAGAAGGTATCAGGTCTTGAACCAATACGGACTTCCAGCAGACTTTGCCTATAATAAAAAAGATGAAAGCAGTAATTACCTCAAGGTGATTAGTATGAAGGTTAGTAGATGAAATTAATCGTTTCAGTAATGCCAAGAAGTTTAGAAGAAGCGCAAGAACTGGATGCCACTAGGTATGAAGATGCCGATATCATTGAGTGGCGTGCGGACTTTCTTACAAAGGACGCTATTTTACAGGTAGCACCCGCTATCTTTGAGAAATTTGCAGGACGCGAACTTGTCTTTACCCTTCGGACCCGCGCTGAGGGAGGAGAAATCGAACTTTCCTCAGAAGAGTATGTTCAAATCATTAAGGAAGTTACTCAGCATTATCAGCCGGATTATGTAGATTTTGAGTATTTCAGCTACAAGGACGTTTTTGAGGAAATGTTGGATTTTCCAAATCTTGTTTTGAGTTACCATAATTTCCAGGAGACACCTGAAAACATGATGGAAATTTTGTCTGAGTTGACCAGTCTCTCTCCGAAAGTGGTCAAGGTATCAGTTATGGCTCATACGGAGCAGGATGTTTTAGACCTGATGAATTACACTCGAGGATTTAAAACACTCAATCCTGAGCAAGAGTACGTGACCATTTCCATGGGGAAAATGGGCAAGGTATCACGCATTACTTCAGATGTGACGGGTTCGAGTTGGTCATTTGCTAGTCTGGATGAAGCGAGTGCCCCAGGTCAGATTTCGCTATCAAACATGAAGAAAATCAGGGAGATTTTGGATGAAGCTTGATGGCTATACACGTTTAGCTGCAGTTGTTGCCAATCCCATCAAACACTCTATTTCGCCCTTTATCCACAATAGGGCCTTTGAGGCGACAGCTATTAATGGTGCCTATGTAGCTTGGGAGATTGAAGCGGGTGATTTGGCAGAAACAGTCGCCAATATTCGCCGTTACCAGATGTTTGGCATCAACCTGTCTATGCCTTACAAGGAGCAAGTGATTCCTTATCTGGATGAGTTGAGTGATGAGGCTCGTTTGATTGGGGCGGTTAATACGGTTGTTAATCATAATGGCACTTTAATTGGATATAATACAGATGGCAAGGGATTCTTTAAGAGCTTGCCTTCTTTTACAATCTCAGATAAGAAAATGACCCTTCTGGGTGCAGGTGGTGCGGCCAAATCAATCTTGGCACAAGCTATTTTGGATGGGGTCAGTCAGATTTCGGTCTTTGTACGTTCAGCTTCTATGGAAAAAACAAGACCTTACCTAGACAAGTTGCAGGAGCAAACAGGTTTTAAAGTGGACTTGTATGCTTTAGAAGATCTTTCTGAACTGCAATCAAGGATTGCCGAGTCGGACCTGCTCGTCAATGCGACCAGTGTAGGGATGGATGGCCAGTCGTCGCCAGTTCCAGAAAGTATCAATTTGCCAGAGGCTCTCTTGGTCGCAGATATCATTTACCAACCTTTTGAGACACCATTTTTGAAATGGGCTAGAAGCCAGGGCAATCCAGCTGTCAATGGTCTGGGAATGTTGCTCTATCAAGCTGCTGAAGCTTTTCAACTGTGGACAGGTAAAGAAATGCCGACAGAAGAAATTTGGCAGTCCTTAACAGAAAAATATAAATAGTGAAAAGGAGATCCTACTATGAAAATCAGAATCGATATTCCGCATCATCCTTATGATATTCAGATTGAAAAAGGTTGTCTGGCTCAGGCTGGTCAATGGTTGCGAGAACTCTGGCAACCACAAAAAGTGGTTATCGTAACCGACAACCATGTAGCTTCTCTCTATGCAGAGAAGGTTAAACTCAGCCTAGAAGATGCTGGTTTTCAGGTAACTGTTTTTGACTTTTTAGAAGGCGAAGAACGAAAGAATTTAACAACTGTTCAGAAGGTCTATGAATTTCTAGTCAAGCAAGGTCTGACTCGTAGCGATGGGATCGTGGCTCTTGGTGGTGGTGTCGTTGGGGATCTGGCTGGTTTCGTAGCCTCTACCTATATGCGAGGCATTCACTTTGTTCAGATTCCGACTAGTTTGACTGCACAGGTTGATTCTTCTATCGGTGGAAAGACGGGTGTCAATACTCTTTTTGCTAAAAATATGGTGGGAACTTTTGCCCAACCAGATGGGGTTCTGATTGACCCGCTTGTCCTTGAAACACTCGGGAAAAGAGAGTTGATTGAGGGAATGGGTGAGGTTATCAAGTACGGCTTGATTGAGGATCCAGAACTGTGGGCTCTCTTGATGGAGCTAGATGGTTCTGTAGAGAGCATTCTGGAACATGCAGAGACTTTGATTGAACATTCTTGTCAGGTGAAGCGCAAGATGGTGGTTGAGGATGAGTTGGATAACGGTGTTCGCCTTTACCTCAATTTTGGGCACACTATTGGTCATGCTATTGAAGCAACGGCCGGTTATGGCAAAGTCATGCATGGTGAGGCCGTGGCCATGGGGATGGTGCAGATTTCCAAGGTTGCTGAGGAAAAAGGCCTCATGCCAGCTGGCCTAACCCAGTCCATTAGAGAGATGTGCCAGAAATTTGGACTACCTGTTGACTATGAAAACTGGGATGTTGACAAGCTTTATCAGGCTTTGACTCATGACAAGAAGGCACGTGGCAACACCTTGAAATTGGTCTTGGTACCAGAGCTTGGTTCAGCGACCATTCACCCAGTTTCTCTGGAAGAGATGAAAGACTACTTGGTAAAATAAGGAGAACGTATGAGATATTTAACTGCAGGAGAATCACACGGTCCTCGTTTGACGGCTATTATTGAAGGAATTCCCGCTGGACTTCCTTTGACAGCTGAGGATATCAATGAGGATCTGAAACGCCGTCAGGGTGGCTACGGTCGTGGTGGTCGTATGAAGATTGAGAGTGACCAGGTTGTCTTTACTTCGGGCGTTCGTCACGGGAAGACGACAGGGGCTCCCATTACCATGGATGTCATCAATAAGGACCACCAGAAATGGCTGGATATCATGTCTGCGGAGGACATTGAAGACCGCCTGAAAAGCAAGCGGAAAATCACTCATCCTCGCCCAGGACATGCCGATTTGGTTGGGGGCATCAAGTACCGTTTTGATGACTTACGAAATTCCTTGGAGAGGTCATCTGCCCGTGAAACCACCATGCGAGTAGCTGTTGGGGCAGTAGCCAAACGTCTCTTAGCTGAACTGGATATGGAGATTGCCAACCATGTCGTAGTATTTGGTGGCAAGGAAATCGATGTACCTGAAAATCTTACAATCGCTGAGATTAAAGAACGAGCTGCCCAGTCTGAAGTTTCTATTGTCAACCAAGAGCGAGAACAAGAAATCAAGGACTATATTGACCAAATCAAACGTGACGGTGATACCATCGGTGGGGTTGTGGAGACAGTCGTCGGAGGTGTTCCAGTTGGTCTTGGTTCCTATGTCCAATGGGACAGAAAATTGGATGCGCGATTGGCACAAGCAGTTGTTTCTATCAATGCCTTTAAAGGGGTGGAATTTGGTCTTGGATTTGAAGCTGGTTACCGCAAAGGCAGCCAAGTTATGGATGAAATTCTCTGGTCTAAAGAAGACGGTTATACTCGTCGTACCAATAATCTTGGTGGTTTTGAAGGTGGTGTGACCAATGGGCAACCAATTGTTGTTCGTGGAGTTATGAAACCCATTCCTACTCTTTATAAACCACTCATGAGTGTGGATATCGAGACGCATGAACCCTACAAGGCAACTGTGGAGAGAAGTGATCCGACCGCCCTGCCAGCAGCAGGTGTAGTCATGGAAGCTGTTGTAGCAACGGTTCTGGCGCAGGAAATTCTTGAAAAATTCTCTTCCGATAATCTAGAAGAATTAAAAGAAGCGGTAGCCAAACACCGTGAGTATACAAAGAACTATTAAGGAGTTCCTATGGCAAAAACAGTCTATATCGCAGGTCTTGGTTTGATCGGTGCTTCGATGGCCCTCGGTATCAAACGCGATCATCCTGATTATGAAATTTTAGGCTACAATCGCAGTCAGACTTCGAGAGACATTGCCTTGGAGCGGGGGATAATTGACCGTGGAACGGATGATTTTGCTAGTTTTGCTCCTCTGGCAGATGTCATCATTCTGACCTTGCCGATCAAGCAGACCATTGCTTTTATTCAGGAGTTGGCAGGTTTGAACTTGAAAGAAGGCGTCATTATTTCAGATGCGGGCTCTACCAAGGCTGCCATTGTGGAAGTTGCTGAGGAATACTTGGCTAGCAAGTCAATTCGTTTTGTCGGGGCTCATCCCATGGCTGGTAGCCACAAGACAGGAGCTGCCTCGGCAGATGTCAATCTCTTTGAGAATGCCTACTATATCTTTACTCCATCTAGTTTGACTAGTTCAGACACGCTTGAGGAAATGAAGGACCTACTTTCTGGTCTCCATGCTCGTTTCATTGAAATTGATGCCAAGGAGCACGATCGAGTGACTTCACAGATTAGCCATTTTCCCCATATCTTGGCATCAGGTCTCATGGAGCAAACAGCTGTCTATGCTCAAGAACATGAAATGGCAAGGCGCTTTGCGGCGGGTGGTTTTCGAGATATGACCCGGATTGCAGAGAGTGAACCAGGTATGTGGACTTCCATTCTCTTGTCCAATCGCGAGACTATCCTAGAGCGGATTGAGGATTTCAAGGAGCGCCTAGATGAGGTCGGACAAGCCATCAGCAAGGGAGATGAAGAGCAAATCTGGAACTTTTTCAACCAAGCGCGTGCGCAACGTCAGGCCATGGAAATCCATAAGCGTGGTGGTGTGGACAGTTCTTATGACCTCTATGTCGATGTTCCCGATGAAGAAGATGTTATCTTGCGGATTTTGGAATTACTTCGTGGGACTTCTTTGGTTAATATCCACATCAACGAAGAAAACCGTGAAGATGTTCATGGGATTCTACAAATTTCATTTAAAAATGCTCAAGATTTAGAACGAGCTGAACGCTTAATTACAGAAAATACGGACTATACAGTCGTCATCAAATAAGGAGAAAATCATGTCAAATATTTACGATAGTGCAAACGAACTTAGCCGCGGGTTACGTGAATTACCAGAATACAAGGCGGTTAAGACAGCAAAAGATGCCATCCAAGCTGATGAACAAGCTAGCAAGATTTTTGCAGACTACCTCGCTTTCCAGCAAGAAATCCAAGTCATGGCGCAAACGGGACAAATGCCAGACGCCTCTTTCCAAGAAAAGATGCAGTCTTTCAGCAAACAAATCCAAGAGAACGCTCTTTTGTCAGATTTCTTTGCCAAACAGCAACAATTGTCCATTTACCTTTCAGACATTGAAAAAATTGTCTTTGAACCTGTTTCAGAATTATTGAAATAGTATTTTATCTGTATAAAAGCCAGAAATTTCAGGAATTTCTGGCTTTTTTGTGATAAAATAAGAAAAAGTATTGCAAGTATGAGGTCAACTATGAAACTAAAAACAAACATTCGCCACTTACATGGCAGTATTCGGGTTCCAGGTGACAAGTCTATCAGCCATCGTTCGATTATTTTTGGAAGTTTGGCTGAGGGAGAAACTAAAGTTTATGATATTCTGCGTGGAGAGGATGTACTTTCAACCATGCAGGTTTTTCGTGACCTTGGTGTTGAGATAGAAGATAAAGACGGTGTGATTACGATTCAAGGTGTAGGCATGGATGGCTTAAAAGCTCCGCAAAACGCCTTGGATATGGGGAATTCTGGCACCTCGATTCGCCTGATCTCAGGTGTACTTGCTGGTGCAGACTTTGAAGTAGAGATGTTTGGAGATGATAGTCTTTCCAAACGTCCTATGGATCGTGTGACGATTCCACTGAAAAAAATGGGAGTCAGCATTTCTGGTCAAACAGAGCGAGACTTGCCTCCTCTGCACTTGAAAGGTACTAAAAACCTAACACCGATTCACTATGAGTTGCCAATTGCCTCTGCTCAAGTCAAGTCTGCCTTGATATTTGCAGCCTTACAGGCTCAGGGGGAGTCCGTTATTATCGAGAAAGAATGTACTCGTAACCACACCGAAGATATGCTTCAGCAATTTGGTGGTCATTTAAGTGTGGATGGCAAAAAAATCACAGTTCAAGGACCACAAAAACTGATCGGACAAAAGGTAGTTGTTCCAGGAGATATTTCCAGTGCAGCCTTTTGGTTGGTCGCAGGTTTGATTGTTCCAAACTCTCGTGTGGTGCTGCAGAATGTGGGCATCAATGAAACGCGTACTGGTATTATTGATGTCATTCGCGCCATGGGTGGAAAACTAGAAATAACTGAAATCGATCCAGTCGCTAAATCAGCAACCCTGACTGTCGAATCTTCAGACCTGAAAGGAACGGAGATAGGTGGATCCTTGATTCCACGCTTGATTGATGAATTGCCTATTATTGCCCTTCTAGCGACCCAAGCCCAAGGTGTAACGGTCATTAAGGATGCTGAGGAACTCAAGGTCAAGGAAACCGACCGCATTCAAGTGGTGGCAGATGCCTTAAATAGCATGGGGGCGGATATCACTCCTACAGCAGACGGGATGATTATCAAAGGGAAATCAAGCCTTCATGGCGGTAGAGTCAATACGTTTGGTGACCATCGTATTGGCATGATGACAGCCATTGCAGCTCTCTTGGTTGCGGATGGAGAAGTGGAACTTGACCGTGCTGAAGCCATCAACACTAGCTATCCTAGCTTCTTTGATGATTTGGAGAGCATGACTCATGGCTAAGGTATTACTTGGATTTATGGGGGCAGGCAAGTCGACAATCGCTAGAAGATTGGACCCAGACTATATCGATATGGATGCCTTAATCGAGGAACATTTGGGCATGTCCATTGCGGATTTCTTCGCTGAAAAAGGAGAAGTGGCCTTTCGTCAAGTAGAGTCAGAAGTCCTAGCTGACTTACTAAAAACGGACCGAGTTGTGTCAACTGGCGGAGGAGTTGTCATTTCTCAGAGAAATCGTGACTTGCTCAAAACCAATCCTGATAACATCTACCTAAAAGCAGATTTTGAAACCCTCTACCAACGTATCGCAGCTGATAAGGACAATCAGCGTCCACTTTTTCTTAACAAAAGCAAGGAAGAACTGGCAGCTATTTTCCATGAAAGACAAGCTTGGTATGAGGAAGTAGCCAGTCGGATTCTAGATGTGACCAAGTTAAGCCCAGAGGAAATTATAGAGGAACTGAGATGAAAATTGCCTATCTAGGTCCCAAGGGATCTTTTTCGCATCATGTTGTGCAGACAGCCTTTCCCAAAGAGGAATTGCATGCCTTTGCCAATATCACAGATGTTATCAAGGCCTATGAACAGGGCTTGGTGGACTATTCGGTGGTACCAGTTGAAAACTCCATTGAAGGTAGTGTCCATGAAAGTTTGGATTACCTTTTTCACCAGGCTCGCATCCAAGCAGTGGCAGAAATCGTTCAACCCATTCACCAGCAGTTGATGGCAGTTCCTGGTCATACTAAGATTGAGAAGATTTTTTCCCATCCTCAGGCTTTGGCTCAGGGAAAAAAATTCATCGATGAACACTATCCAGAGGCTCAAATCGAGGTAACCGCCAGTACCGCCTATGCAGCTCGCTTTATTTCAGAACATCCAGATCAGCCTTATGCAGCTATTGCTCCTAAAAGTTCAGCTGAAGAATATGGCTTGGAATTGATTGCAGAGGATATTCAGGAAATGGAAGCCAATTTCACACGTTTTTGGGTGTTAGGGGCAGAGATACCGAAGATTCCTTTGAACTCACAAGCTGAAAAAATGAGTTTGGCCTTGACCTTACCAGACAACCTACCTGGTGCTCTTTACAAGGCACTTTCGACCTTTGCTTGGAGAGGGATTGACTTAACAAAGATTGAAAGTCGCCCCCTTAAAACAGCCTTGGGAGAATACTTTTTCATTATCGATGTAGACTATAGTGACAAAGAACTGGTTCATTTTGCAAGACAAGAACTAGAAGCTATTGGAATCCAGCATAAGATTCTGGGGACCTACCCGATTTTTACCATAACTGATTTAGAAAAGGAGAGTCAATGAGCAAAGAAAATCCTTTAAGTCATCACGAGCAGTTACGTTATGACTATCTCTTCAAAAATATTCATTACCTCAACGACCGTGAACGGAGGGAGTTTGATTATCTGCAACAGAAAATGGCAGGTCCCAAGTCTGAAGTTCACCCTTCCTACCAAGAAGAAAAAGAAGAAACTTGGGGTAGAGATATTGATCTTCCGACCTACGGCAGTAGAAGCCGGTCTAAGAAACGTGAAAAGGTAGCTCCTCAACCTAAAGTCAAAAAGAAAAAGAGAAGAATTCGCTTCAAACGAATACTGACTTGGTTCTTGCTGTTGATTACTTGTGTGCTTGCAGGGATGATTTTCATGTTTCTTAGAGGGTTCCAGTCAGCAGCCAATCCAACAAATAAGCCAGCTGACGCCAAGGCAGCTCAAGTAGAGGTCTTTAACGGTCAGGATACCAAAGATGGTGTGAATATTTTAGTCATGGGGACAGATGGCCGTATCGGTCAAAATAGTGCAGAAACCCGTACTGACACGATCATGGTGCTGAATGTTAGTGGATCGGATAAGAAGATTAAACTAGTCAGCTTTATGCGTGACAACTTAGTGTATATCGACGGGTACAGTAAGATTGTAAATGGCCAGAAACAGACGGATAACAAACTAAATGTTGCCTACGAACTTGGGGAACAAGAAGGGCAAAAAGGTGCTGAAATGGTCCGCAAGGTTCTAAAAGACAACTTTGATTTGGATATTAAGTACTATGCCCTGGTCGACTTCCAGGCTTTTGCAACAGCTATTGATACCCTCTTCCCTGACGGAGTAACGATTGATGCTCAATTCTCAACATTGAATGGTCAACCTTTGACAGAAGCCACAGTTGGAGACGACCTTCATGCAACAGAGACTGAGTCACCAACCCAAACCATCAAAGTTGGAAAACAGCAGATGAATGGATCCACCTTGCTGAACTATGCTCGCTTCCGTGATGATGATGAGGGAGACTATGGCCGTACCAAACGTCAGCAACAAGTCATGTCAGCTGTTCTTGAGCAAATCAAAGATCCAACCAAGCTCTTTACGGGGTCAGAGGCACTTGGAAAAGTCTTTGGCATGACATCAACAAATCTACCATATAGCTTCTTGTTGACCAATGGCTTATCTGTCCTAGAAGGTGCTCAAAATGGCATTGAAAGACTCACCGTCCCAGAACTTGGTGACTGGGTAGACGCTTATGATATCTATGGTGGACAAGGACTTCTAGTTGATCAAAATAAATATCAGACCAAACTCGCCCAAATGGGAATGAGATAGAATACTATAAAAAAATCAAAGTTTGAATCACAAGTGAAAAAGTGGTTTAGGCTTTGATTTTTCTTAGTATCTGATGGATTTTTAGGGCTTTTTTATGGTATAATAAAACGATATAACTCGTTATTGGACAGAAGAGGAGAGACATGAGTGATTTGAAAGCGATTCAGGCTCGTAGTCTGGAAATGGCTGAATATTTCGTCGCATTTTGTAAAGAACATGATTTGTTGTGCTATCTCTGTGGTGGAGGAGCCATTGGCGCCCTTCGTAATAAGGGCTTCATTCCTTGGGATGATGATCTAGACTTTTTTATGCCACGTAAGGACTATGAAAAATTAGCAGAACTGTGGCCACGTTATGCAGACGAGCGTTATTTCTTGTCAAAGAGTAACAAAGATTTTGTAGACCGTAACCTTTTTATTACCATTCGTGACAAGGAAACTACTTGTATCAAGCCTTATCAAAAGGATTTGGATTTGCCACACGGTTTGGCCTTGGATGTTTTACCATTGGATTATTATCCTAAAAATCCAGCTGAGCGTAAGAAACAGGTTCGTTGGGCCCTGATTTATTCACTCTTTTGCGCCCAAATTATCCCAGAAAAGCATGGTGCAGTCATGAAATGGGGAAGTCGTATCTTACTCGGCCTGACTCCAAAATCTCTACGTTATCGCATTTGGAAAAAAGCTGAAAAAGAAATGACCAAGTATGGTCTGGCTGAGAGCGATGGAATTACGGAATTATGCTCAGGTCCCGGCTACATGCGAAACAAATACCCAATCGCATCCTTTGAAGACAATCTTTTTTTGCCATTTGAAGGAACAGAGATGCCTATCCCAGTTGGCTACGATGCCTATCTCAGCACTGCTTTTGGGGATTATATGACACCGCCACCAGCGGACAAGCAAGTACCGCATCATGACGCCATTATAGCAGACATGGACAAGAGCTACACAGAGTACAAGGGAGAATACGGAGCATGATGGGAGAAAAAATAAGCGTTATCGTTCCAGTCTACAATGTAGAAGCCTATCTGGAGCGATGTGTGGAGTCGATTCTTCAACAGACTTATACCCATTTTGAGTTAATCCTAATCAACGATGGTTCTACTGATTCTAGTGGACAGATCTGTGATCACTTAGCATCTCAGTATGAGAATATCAAGGTTTATCATATCGAAAATGCTGGTGTTTCAAATGCTAGAAATATGGGAATTCAGCTAGCGACGGGTTCTTGGGTTACCTTTATTGATAGCGATGATTTCGTTACCCAGGATTACCTAGCTACTTTAGCAAGTGCAGTTGAAGGGGTGAATGTAGGCTTTGTTATTGCTCCTCTGCACCATATCAAAAACGGCATTGTAACAGACCTACCTTCACATTCTGGAAAAACAGAACTCTGGTCAACAGAAGAAACCATGAAGGAACTACTGATGACTACCAGAACATCATTTTTTCCAGTTGCAAAACTGTTTAAGAGAGACCTACTTGCGGATGAAAAGTTTAATACAAACTATCACCTAGCTGAAGATGCCCTTTTTTTAACTGAATTGCTACTAAAGACAAGATGTAGTTGCGTATTTATTGACAAACCTGTTTATTATTATGATCATCGTGAGGGAAGTGCAACAACATCTGTTAATCGACATGTATTTGACACAATAGAAGTTTATAAGCAAATAATTGCTCAAGTTTCACAAGCCTTCCCTAATTTAAAATACGAATTAATAAATAGAGAATGTTGGTCGTACATCACAGTTTACGATAAAATTATCTTTACTTCACGTGAAGAGTATCAAAAGGAGAAAGCCGAGCTGAGGACTTGGATTGTTCAGCACCGACGCGAAATATGGAAAGATGCTTATTTCACCACTTTTCGCAAGGTAGCTATCCTTTCACTTGTCATTTCTCCATGGCTATATAAGAAAATTGTTGGATTAAAAAACTAATATCATGAGAAGGAGTTGAAAATGAATTTTTCAAAAATGGATGAATACTTTGAAAAATCAAAACTATGGATTGCGTATCTATTTGTTTTCATTTCGATTTTAAGTATGAGTTCACTGGTTTATAAGATAGCAAATCCCCTCTACAAGGGATTATCAGCGATTGTAGTGCTTTATATTTGCTATACCTTATTGTTTAAGTGGAAAGAAATCACAGCAGATCGCAAATTTCTATCCTTATTTGGACTCTTAGCTGGAAGTCATCTGCTATCAGCTGTTTTCAATCGCTCTGGACATCTGATTGGAAATGTGATTGAAATTCTCTTCATGGTAACCTATGTTTTATTATTTACCATGTTACAATCAGGGCAACTTAAAAAATTATTTGACTGGATTGCCTATACGGTTCAAATTGTATCTTTTTCTTCAGCAATTTTTGCGTTTGGTTTATTGTTAAGTAGAGTCCTTATCCTATTTAAGATTGGTGAACAATCTTATTACTATGGTGTCATGAATGGACGTCTGTGGGGAATTGTCAATCCAAATGCTAGTGCGATATTTTCATACATTAGCATTATTTTGGCTATGTATTTGATCCATAAAGGAAGTAAATATTCTGTTTATCTTAAACTGAACAACGTCATTCAATTAGTTTACTTCGCTACGATGCAAAGTCGAGGAGCCTTACTTTCTTTACTTCTCATGATTGGACTCTATAGTTTCTTTGCTACTAGAGGAAGTATCGTTAAACGATTCCTCACTTTTATAGTTGCTGGTTTGCTGATTACTGCAACTAATATTGGATTAAGCTATGTAACTTCAATCTATATCTCATCTGAAACTGCGACTGTCTTAGATTTAAACAATGGACAATCCTATGCTGAGACAGATTCGTCTGTCACTAAGAAAAACGGTGAGCTCCATCTAATCGAAACAACACCAAGTGGTAGAACCTATATCTGGAAAAATGCCATCAAGATGGGAAGTGCCAAACCAATTTTTGGTTATGGTGTACGAAATGTTCCAGATTATTACACAGAATATTTCAGTAAATTTGAGATTCAAAACTCCCTTATCGGTGGGAATTTCCATAACATTTTTGTGACCATATTTGTCAGTTCGGGAGTTCTAGGTTTGGTATCCTTCCTTCTTGTACTGGCTTATGTCATCAAGCGCTTTTTAACGTATTTGATTGTTTCCAAGAAAAATACTGATAAATTGATCATGATCCTATTCTTTGGTATCTTGTTTGGTCAATTATTTGAAAGTCAGATTATGTA